>CAVPAM010000020.1:0-34301 GCA_963701445.1 uncultured Alphaproteobacteria bacterium | reverse complement strand
ACCGTGGTCGAGCCACCGAGCAGACGATCGATCATGCCTTTGATGGCGCGGATCTGTTTGCCGTTCTTGGTGGCATAGCCGTCGCCGGTGAAGCCCCACCAGTCCCAGCATCCCTTGGGGTTGGTGCGGTCGAGCGAGGGGCCGTCCCAGGCGATGGTCTGCGGATAGAGAACGATGATGTCGTTGGCCTCGGCCCACTCGTTGTAGCCGGCGCTCTCGAAGAACAGGTGGGGCGGGCATCTGCCCTCCCGGCCGCATTCCTGCTCTATCCTCTCCTGGTATTGCTCGCAGCCGTGCAGGGCCACGTGGAGGCGGCAGGTGGCGCCGGCGCGGCAGCTCTCGGGAACATAGACGTGGCCGATGTCGTTCATGCTGATGCTGCCGTCGCCGCCGTCGCCGCGACCCGTGCCTTCGGGAAAGAACTCCGTCTGATCGAAGGCGATCAGCGATTGCCGATTCCAATCCATCGGCGGATTGAGGGTCGCCTCCGGCCGCCTGTAGAAAAATCTCAGCATGGTTCCTGCGGCGTCGTAGTCGCAGTCGTTGATGTAGGGCAGTTCGAAGTCCAGGCAGTTGTTGTCGCCGGGCCTCGCGACGATCATGGCGTGGTGCGCGTCCACGCGGTTCACGTACAGGATGCTCTTTTCCGGCATGTCCATGAACGTGCCGAAGATCTCGGTGTAGTAGGCGTGGAGCGCATCCATTACCGACGGGGGTACCAGGGTGTCCTTGGCGCCGGAGAACAGCCAGACGCGATCGTCGCGCATGTTGTCCACCGCGTCGATGGCGCCGCTTTCGGCGTTGGCGCGGGTGGCCGCCACGGATCGATCGGGGTCCGGCGGTCCGAGAAACGGCTGGATGACGCCGAACACGGGGATGGCGCCGGCCTGGTGGGAGCAGACATAGACCGCGTTCCACAGCTCCTTGTAGTTTCCCAGGTAGTCACCGAAGCCGGCATTGACGCGGGCGCACGCATAGGGGCCGCCGGCGACGATTCCGGCGCCCATGATCGTTGCCGAATGGGCCACGTGGAACTGGTTGGCCATGAAGCCGCCGGACGAGATGCCGGAGATGGAGATCGCGCCCGGGTCGATGGCGTAGGATCCGAGACGCTCGGCGGCCCACACCGTGCCCGGGGGCAGGGCCGCGAGGATCAGACCCAGCGCCAGTGACATGCTTGCCGCGATCTTCCCGTGCATCGATTGTCCCCCCATGCATGTGAACCGGAAAAGCATACGACGGAATGTGCCCGTTGCCCTCAAGGCGCCCGAAGAATAGACCTTTCGATGACCATGGGTCCACGATGACCGTATTCGCGTCCCCATCGGCGGGCGACAAGGCGGCGAGGGAACTCTCGGAAATGAAGACCGAAAACCTTTTCGACGGACTACCCGCGGACGGGACCGCGGGAGAGGCAGAGGCGTTGACCACTCTCGTGGACGCCGCCGGTTTCCGGCTGGTTCGAATCGTGTCCACCGGACAGGCGACGCCGGAAGGCGAATGGTACGATCAGGACGAAGCGGAATGGGTGGCGGTGATCCGGGGACGCGCGGGATTGCTGATCGAAGGGGAGGGGGAGGCGCGAATTCTGAATCCCGGCGATTATGTCCTGATCCCGGCCCATGTCCGTCACCGCGTCGAATGGACCGATCCCGATCAACCGACCGTCTGGCTTGCGTTGCACTTTGGCGAGCCCCGGCCGGCGACCGTTTCTTCCTCGCGACGGTGACGAACACCGCGCGGGAAATCCACCTCCCGATCCCGGTGGGTTAAAGCGCCGGCCTCGCCCCGTTATCAAGGCACCCCTGATCTCAATGTATTGGAGGCAATTACGATGCGGGCGTTGTTCTCGCGGAAGTGGACCGAAATCCTGATCATCGCGTCCATCGGAATCGCTTGGTTCGTGTTCACCGCGGTCGCGGGCTGAAGCGCGCCGTCCATACCTACCAGATTAGGTAGGTAGATGACTCTCCCCGGAAAAGTTAACAATTCATCAACGTCCTTGGTGCTTTGAATGTTCATGAAGGCCTCGGCGGGACACGAAACCGACGAAGCCGGACAGCAAAACATGAAGGAACGTTTGGGCAAGCCGCATCATGCAACTGTTCTACTGGCAGAGGAGTAAATTTTCTCAACCTGACTTTTACTCAGTCCCTTAAAGAGGCACAGAGCCTAAGGTCGCTTCCCCGGCGACCCTAAAAAAAGCCGAAGAGCCATCCCCTCTCTCTCGCTCTCGGCAAATCTCTGAAGACCCTCTCTCCCCTCCCCTCCTCAACTTCGGGCTGGTTTTTAACCAGCCCTTTTTTATACCCGGAAAGCGGCCAAACGGCATTCCGAGAGTCTTTCAATTTCAGCCTTCGGCCTTCCTGGCCAGCGGGCCGGGGAAGGGGACGACCTCTCCACCCCCCTCGGGTCCACCGCCTTGAGGGGGCGGCGCGGAGTCCAGCGCGGCCGGGTTGTGGGGGATCTGATGCCAGATGCCCGGGCGCTCCAAGGGTTCCTGCCGGCCGCTGATCTTGTCGAGCAGGGCCCTGAGCCGGTCGCGGCTGGCCGGGGTGCTCTTGCGCGCGCCGGTACCGGGAAAGACCGCGGCGATACTCTGTCGAGACAGGGTCTTGTAGCTGGTGGCCTGCAGCGCCCAGTCGCCGGGTCCATCGGGCAGGGCCCACGTCAAGGTGATTTGCAACCCACGGGTGTCGTTTCCAGCGGACGACCTCATATGCTCGCGCAAGCGCCGTTCGACGGCGGCCTCCACGTCGATGTGGCGAGCGTCCTTCATTTCCATGAAAATATGCGTCAAGTCATTGAATAGGGAACGCTCTGGATCCGGTGACGTGCTCATGGGCTGACCCTCGGTGATTGGCCTGAAGGTCGAAAGCCTAATGGCAAGCGCTTTCCAAAGAATTAAGCGGCACCCGTTTTGGTGGTAATCGCCGGACTTTCTTGATGGCCGGCCGTCGCGCCCCGGCGCAAGCGGGGACCGGTCAGAAGGATTTGAGCATCAACGGCTTCAGGTCGTCGGGGCGAAGCGCCGTGACCTTCACGTCGAGGTCCGCCGGCACACTGGAGCCGATCCTGTTCCGCAGGCGGGTGCTGGGAGAATCCACGCCGTCGCTGGGCGTTTCCGGCATGTAGACGAGAAAGCCGTTCTCGGTTTCGATCACCACGTCGGTTTCGCGTGTTTCCTCGCGCAGGACCTCCGCCACCCGCACCGACGCCGCCGTCAACGAACACGGGGTATCGGTTTCCCGCGACACCGTATCCTCGCCGAAGGTGATCTTCAAAATGGCGAGCGGCCGACCATAGCGGGTATGCAGACGCAACGCCTGGCGGACCACGGCCTCCTGGGGGCTTGGTCCGATTCTCGGCGCGTCGCGCTCCTGCCATTGTTGATTGGTGAGCAGCGCGCGCTCGCCCTTCCGAGTCAGCTCGTACTTGTAGAAATCCCGCGTCGCGATGGCGTCGGTGTCGTGCCGGGCCATGCAGTCGATGCAGACGAAACCAACCGACGACTGGCTGTTGATATGGCCGCAACATCCGCAAGCGTTTGCGCGCCCCGGTTTTTCGTAATCACCGCCCTCGACGCGCAGTTCGTGATGACATTTCGGGCAGATCAGGAGATTGTTCTGGCGGAATTCGGCCTCGAGGCCCCGGTGTCCGCATCGCAGGTGATGAACCAGCGGTTCGTTGGCCAGATCCGCCGACCGGCAGGCCACGCATTCCTCCCGGGCATTCAGCCGGGAGGAACCGCAATCGGGACAGGCGTGCAGTCGATCGAAGAACATGCGGGTGAAGTACCCGGCATTGGTCATTCGCTCCGCGCAACGGCCGGTATCCTCGATCAGGCCGCCCACCGGGTAGATCACGCAATCTCGGACGCTGGGATCGTAAACCGGTTCGATGACCCGCTTGCGCGAGTAGGCCCGGGCGAGAAGGATCGTCTCCGGGGAGTCGCTCATCCGCACCTCCTCGGGGATCGTTCGGATGAGCCCGGCGATCCGCGAGAGCTCTTCGATGGCCCTGGCCATGGTTTCCGGGGTCCGCGCGGCCGCCTCGAAGTCGGCGAATGGAAGAGGCGTGCCCGACAGGTTCGCCACCGGCGCCAGGTAGTTGTTCGACTGGCGGATAACCGTCCTGACGTTCTCGACACCCTGGCCGTCGAGGACCATGATTCCGTCGAAGCCGCTTTCGGCGCCAAACACGAACTTGCAGGCGAGCTCCATGGAGAGCTCGCGCGGCGCGGAGGACAGAACCAGGAACCGTGGGGGATTCCAGGCATCGTCGGGCATGCGATCGGAACGCGGGAAAGGAAAATTCATGGCGGCTGTTTTTTTATCGGCTACGTACCATTACGCACTTATACACATTTTTTGGGAGCAGCGCAGCAAAAATACCCCATACGGGGCTAATGTGGCCCGGATGGGGAAGCGTGCCGCCCGCTCAGGCCGCGCCTCGGCGCGCCTCTATCCTCCGTAAAGCAGGGAACAAATGAAAACCGCGGCGGCGATGCCGGCGACGTCGGCGGTCAGCGCCGCCACCAGGGCGTGGCGGATCCGGCGGATGCCGACCGCGCCGAAATAGACCGCCAGCACGTAGAACGTGGTTTCCGTGGATCCCTGAAAGGTGCTCACGAGATAGCCGGTATAGCTGTCCGGCCCGATCGCCGGGTCGTTGATGATGGATGCCAGAATGCCATAGGCGCCGGAGCCCGACAGCGGCCGCAGCAGGGCCATCGGCAGCGCTTCCGGCGGCAATCCGAAGAGCTCCGTCACCGCCCCCAGGGGAGTGATCAGAAGGGCCAGCGCGCCGCTGGCGCGGAACATGCCCACCGCCACCAGGATGGCCACCAGGTAGGGAATGATGCGGATCGCCACCTGGAAACCGTCACGCGCTCCGTCGACGAAAACCTCGTAAACCCGCACCCGGCGCGCCACCCCAAATCCCAGCAGGCCGACCACCAGTCCCGGGATGATCCAAGGCGCGATCACCTTGCCGTAGACCAGGGTCAGGGGCACCAGCGCGGCGATCCCCGCCAGCGCCAAGGCGGAAACCCAGGCCGGATAGCCTTCGCCGGCCTCGATCCGGGTGCCGTCGTCTTCCGTTGTCGTTGCGGGATCCGGGGTGTCGACTTCATCGGCGGCGGTCCGGCCGGTCTCGGAGTCATCGGGGGAAGGCGCCGAGGGGGACGGCGCCGACACCGTCCAGAACCGCTGGCACAGCTTGGCCATGACGATGGCGACGGTGGTGGAACAGATGGTGGCGAACAGCGTCGTCGGCATGATGCCGGCCGGATCGGCGGATCCGGCGGCGGCGCGGAGCGCGATCACCCCGGTGGGAAGCAGGGTCACGCTGGAGGTGTTGATGGCGAGAAACAGGACCATGGCGTTGGTTGCCGTTCCCTTGACGGGGTTCAGCTTGTCCAGTTCCTGCATGGCGCGGATGCCGAACGGCGTCGCCGCGTTGCCCAGTCCGAGCACGTTGGCGGAAATATTGAGGATCATGGCGCCCATGGCCGGGTGATCGGCGGGGACATCGGGAAACATCCGCTGCATCAACGGCCGAACCAATCGGGCGATGATGACCAGCAGCCCGCCGGCCTCGGCGACCTTCATCAGTCCGAGAAACAGGGTCATGACGCCGATCAGGCCGATGGCGAGGGTCACCGAACTGGCGGCGCTGTCCACCACCGCCGTGGCGAGGCTCTGCATGGGCTCGACCTGATCGGCCCCCACCGCCGGACCGGCGATCTGCCGGTAGCCCGCGACGAGGAAGGCGATCAGGACGATGGCGAAGAAAATTCCGTTCACGGTTTCGGGCCGGTGGCGAGGGAGGTCGGGGTCGAGCGGAGGATAGCAGCGCCGCCATCGGGAGCAAGCCTGTCGGTCGGACGGTCTCGATCCCGGGCGTTCATTAAAATCCTTCTCGCCTCATTAAAATTGTTTTCACCCCATTCGTGTACCTTTTTTCGCGTCGAAGCGGATAAAGGGTTTGCGATATGCGTGCTGCGATGATCGCTGTCGGCCTTCTGGCCATTTCCGCCGCCGCTGGCGGTGGCGTTTACATGGCCTGGGGCGAGCCGGAAACAGTGTCCATGGAACCGGCGTCGGAACAGGGCGCCCGCGCCGAAAAAGCGACCGTATTCGGCGGCAGGGCGAACGCGGCGGCGCGGACGGACAATGGCGGCGGCCATGGATCCGAACGGGCCGGGCAATCCGTGCCGCCGGGGGGCGGCGCGGGCGGTCATGCGCGCTCGGCCGGCGAATCCCCGGAAGCCGCCGACGACGCGGCCGGAGCCGCGCGCTACGAGCCCGGAGAAGTGCTTGTCGCCAACCCGCCGCCGAACCTCGAGAGTATCGTCGTTTCGCAGGGATATCGGATCGCCGACGTGGCGCGGCTCCGTTCGCTCGACTTGAAGGTGCTGAGGCTGCGCACGCCGCCCGATGTTTCGGTCCCCAACGCCGTCCGGTCATTGCGCCGGCAGTTTCCCCAGGCCTCCACCGACGCCAACACGCTGTATGAATTGAGCCGGGGCGAGGGGTTTCCCGAGAGCTACGCCCGGATGTTGATCGGCTGGCCCGGTGTTCCGCAAGACTGCGGCGCCGGCGTTCACCTCGGGATGATCGACGCCGCCATCCAACCCGATCACCCGGCGCTGGTGGGCACGGATATTCGCTATCGCTCCTTCCACCAGGCCGGCCGCCAGCCGGGGCCGGCAAATCACGGGACGGCGGTGGCCGCCATGATGGTCGGGAAAGCTCGGCTCGGAAACGGCTGGGGCGGTTTGCTGCCTGGCGCGCACCTGACCGCCGCCAACATTTTTCAGTTCGGCGCCAACAGGGAGGTCACGGCCACCGCGCGCGGACTGATCGAGGCCATAGACTGGATGGCCGAGCAGGGCGTGGACGTGGTCAACATGAGCATCGCCGGATCCAACAACAATGTGGTCCGCCAGGTGGTGGAGATCGCGGGACGGAAGGGCCTGGTGCTCGTCGCCGCGGCCGGAAACTGGGGACCGTCCGACCGGCCCGCCTATCCGGCGGCCTACGACGACGTCATCGCCGTAACCGCCGTCGATGCCGACCGGCGCATCTACGAGTTCGCGTCCCACGGAGAATACATCGATTTCGCCGCCCCGGGCGTTCGCGTCTGGACGGCCATTCCCGGCGGCGGGCAGTATCAAAGCGGAACGTCCTTCGCCAGTCCCTACGTGAGCGTCCTGACCGGGCTTGCGGTGTCCCGCGGCCATCCGAGGGATCCCGAAGCCGTTCGGCAAACCTTGCGGCGCAGGGTGGTGGACCTCGGAATGCCCGGCCGCGACACCGTATTCGGCTGGGGTCTGGTGGACATGCAGCCGCGGTGCGTGAGGCTGGCGCGCGCCGGGAACTAGTCGCCAGACGTGTTTGGATCGAAGGGGTTCTTGATCACCGTGTCGTCGTCGTCGAGAGGACCGTCGGCGTCCGCGTCGATATCGGCGTCGGCATCGACGTTGGTCGACTCGTCCCCGACCAGAGCTCTAACCAGATAGAACAGCCGCTTGCGGACCTGCGGGTCGGCGATACGGAAGTAGTTGTGAGCCAGCTCCGAGGCATGGCGCGAGTTCATGGGCTCCATCTCGAGCCGGACCATGGGCTGGTCCGA
The DNA here is from genome assembly GCA_963701445.1 of uncultured Alphaproteobacteria bacterium. Classification (GTDB taxonomy): domain Bacteria; phylum Pseudomonadota; class Alphaproteobacteria; order Rhodospirillales; family Defluviicoccaceae; genus CAKZLS01. Next base: position 26,663 of record CAVPAM010000020.1, on the reverse strand, counting down.
CATGCCCATGGCGGCGGCCGTCTCGGCGACGTGCAATTCGGCTTCGACACCCTCGAAAAAGAACGATACGTCCACCCCGAGGGCCTTGGCGATCTTATAAAGGTTGCTGGAGCCGACCCGGTTGGCGCCGCTTTCGTACTTCTGAATCTGTTGGAAGGTGACCCCGATCGCCTTGCCAAGGTTTCCCTGACTGATCCTCAGCCCCGTGCGCTTGCCGCGAATCCGCTTACCCACGTACCTGTCGATGGGATCCGGACCTTCATCTTTAAGAGGATTTCTCATATTGCGATGATTATGCTCAGTTGTAATGTTTATGGTGACGCACGCTTCACGTCATGGCGCCAATCATTCACTTCACATAACGTATACCGGCTATTTTTGCAAAACAACTCGCGAGTTGCGCCGTGTATCTGTCTATTGGTCAAAGCGTTACGGCCGGGCAGCCCCCTTTTCGGGTCTAGAAGGGCCCCCGCCGCGACTGGGTTGTATAAGCCTCGCTGATTCGAATGAATGCTTTTGACACTCATTCCGGATAAAGACAAGAGCATGTGAAAGGACACAGCGGCATGATCGGAGCCATTGTCCCCGGGGGGAGGGGGGGGTAAAAGCAAAAAGTGAAAAACAACCCCTTGCACAGTAGAATTCGATCGTCCGGGGGATGCGGGTCGCTCGCTACGACCGGCAGGCGGCGAGGCCCTTTTCCAGGTCGCGGATGAGGTCGTCGACGCTCTCCAGCCCCACGGACAGCCGGATCACGTCCGGTCCGGCGCCCGACGCGAGCTGCTGTTCGGTGGTGAGCTGGCGATGCGTGGTGGACGCCGGGTGGAGAATCAGCGACCGGGTGTCGCCGATGTTGGCGAGATGGGAGAACAGGTTTACCGCCTCCACCAGCTTGATCCCGGCCTCGTAACCCCCCTTGAGGCCGAAGGTGAAGACGGCGCCGGCCCCCTTCGGCAGGTACTTCCGGGCCAGCGCGCGATAGGGGCTGGATTTGAGACCGGCGTAGGACACCCGCGCCACCGCCGGGTGGGCGTCGAGAAACTCGGCGACGGCCTGGGCGTTCTCGACATGACGCTCCATGCGCAGCGGAAGGGTCTCGATACCGGTGATGGTGTAAAGCGCGTTGGCGGGCGACAGCGCCGGACCGAAATCGCGCAGCGCCACCGCCCGGGCCTTGGTGGTGAAACCGAAGTCGCCGAAGGTTTCGTGGAAGCTGAGGCCGTGATAGGCCGGTTCGGGTTTCACCATTCCCGGGAATTTGTCGTTTCGCCCCCAGTCGAACCGGCCGGACTCCACCACCGCGCCCCCAAGCGCCAAGCCGTGCCCGCCGAGGAACTTGGTGGTGGAATGGACGACGATATCGGCGCCCCATTCGAACGGCCGGAACAGATAGGGTGTCGGAACGGTGTTGTCGACGATCAGGGGAATTCCGGCTTCGCGGGCGATGTCGGCGATCGGTTCCACGTCGACGACGATGCCGCTGGGGTTGGCGAGCTGCTCGAGAAAGATGGCCTTGCAGCGGGGCGTCAGCGCGGCGCGGAAGTTTTCCGGGTCCGTTGGGTCGACGAAATGGCAGGTCCAGCCCAGGCGCTTGAAGCTCAGCCCGAACTGGGTGATGGATCCGCCGTAGAGATTGCGCGACGCGAGGAACTCGTCGCCCGGTTCCAGCAGCGTGAAAAACGTGAGGAACTGGGCCGCGTGACCCGAAGCCGCGCACACCGCCGCCCGGCCGTCCTCCAGGTTGGCGATCCGTTCCTCCAGCACCGCGACGGTGGGATTGGTGAGACGGGAATAGATGAACCCGAAGGTCTGCAGGTTGAACAGGTCGGCGGCGTGCTCCACGTTCTCGAACACGTAACTGGCGGTCTGGTAGATCGGGGTGTTGCGGGCGCCGGTCAGCGGGTCGGGGCGGGCGCCGGCGTGGATGGCGCGGGTCTCGAAGCCGAAGTCCTCCTCGGCGTTCGGCGCGTTCGGCGCGTCGCCGGGCGTGTCGTCCGTCATGGATGGAGGACCGGTCTTCTGGCCGAAATGATGCGGGAATTGACGCCCGACCAGCCGAGTTCGCCGAACAGGCGGCCGTATTCGATCTTGATGCAGCGATCCATGACCACCTCCAGACCCGCGGCCCGGGCGCGCCCGGCGGCGGTGTCGTCGCGGACGCCCAACTGCATCCAGACGACCTTGATGCCCAGCGTGTCCGCGAGCGCGATGGCTTCGTCGACGCTGGCGCCGGCGGCCTCGCTCTTTCGAAAGATGTCCACCATGTGGACGGGGCCGGGGACGTCGGCGAGACGGGCGAAGACGGGTTCTCCGAGAATGGTTTTGCCGGCCTCCACCGGATTGACCGGAATCACCCGGTAACCCTTGCCCTGAAGATATTTCATGGCGAAGTTGGAGGGGCGGACCCAGTTGGGCGACGCGCCGACCATGGCGATGGTCCGGCAATCGCGGAGAATGCGCCGGAGATCGGCGTTGGCGTAGCGCAGGTCGTCCATGCCCGCGGTCATCGGCCTTTCCAGGACGGCAACGGCTGTTTGTCGATGAACGAATCGATCCCGGCCTCGGCGTCCTCGGTCAACATGTTGCAGGTCATGGTCTCGCTGGCGAGCTCATACGCCGCCTGCATTCCAGCCTCCAACTGCTTGTAAAAGAGTTGTTTTCCGAGCGCGATCGCGGCGGAAGATTTGCCGGCGATCTTTTCGGCCAATTCGGCCACGGCCTCGTCCAGCCGGTCGGGGCCGACCACCTTGTTGATCAGCCCATGGCGCAGCGCGGTCTCGGCGTCGATGAAATCGCCGGTGAGCAGCATTTCCATCGCCTGTTTGCGCGGCATGTTGCGGGTCAGCGCGACCATGGGGGTGGAACAGAACAGACCGAGATTGACGCCGGAAACCGCGAAACGCGCCTGTTCCGCGGCGACGGCGAGATCGCAGGTGGCGACCAGTTGGCAGCCGGCGGCGGTCGCCACGCCGTGAACCCGGGCGATGACCGGCTGAGGAACGCGGGTGATCGCCAGCATCACCCGGCCGCACTGCTCGAACAGCGCCTTGTACGATTGCCGGCCCGGACTGGCGCGCATTTCCTGAAGGTCGTGGCCGGCGCAGAATGCCTTGCCGTTGCCCTCCAGGACGACAACACGTACCGACGCGTCGGCCGAAAGGGCATCGAATTCCCGCTCAAGGGCGCTCAGCAGCGCCACCGAAAGGGCGTTGAACTTGTCCGGCCTGTTGAGGGTGAGGGTGGCTATTCCGTTCCGGTCGTTGCGGAGGAGGACGGGGGCCTCGGTCGCGGCGGAGGATGCGGTCATGTGGGACGGCCTTCACTATGCGGATTGACGTTCGATCCCGATTTTGAACGTGCCATGTTCGATGTTCCCGGCGGCCGGCGCAACCAATTTGGTAACTTTCCGGCCCGCCACGCGGCGAGTTTATGGAACGTTGACGTTGACGTAAACGTTAAATACCCTCGGGATCAACCAACGAAGGGGAGGAGGTCGGTCGTGCCGGCGATTTCCGTCGCGGAATTCAACGAGATCATTCGCGCCGATCTGACGTGGGCCTATGACATGGGCATGCACGCCGACGTGATCGGAGAAGGCACGGCGATGCTGCGCCTGCCGTATCGCGAGAGCATGCTGCGGCCGGGCGGGGTCATCGCCGGCCCGATGATGATGGCCCTGGCGGATGCCTGCATGTTCGCCGTGGCGCTGTCTCTGATCGGCGAGGTCAAGCTGGCGGTGACCACCAGCTTCAATATCAATTTCCTGCACCGGGCGAGCCCCGGCGACCTGCTCGCGGAGGGACGGATCCTGAAGTCGGGAAAGCGTCTGGTGGTTTGCGAGGTGACGATTCACAGCGAGGGGCACGACCGCCCGGTGGCTCACGCGACAGGTACGTACTCAATTCCGCCGGTGTAACGCCGGTGTAACCGGCGACCGGGTTCAACCGCCGGCGGAAACGGGCGCTTCCTTGGTATTCCTCTTGAACGCCTCGTTGGCTTTGTCCACGTCCTCGCGCCGGCTATCCATGAACGGCGCGTACAGCTTGTCGCGGCCGAGAATATGGGAGGTCAGCCAGTTCTTCAGGAACGCGAGGACCTCCCGCTCATGGATGGAATTGGGATTGCGTTCGTATCGATTCCGGATGTCGGCCACTTGCGCCTTGAGGGTTCCGTGCGTGCGGATGTGGGCGTCCACGTCCGGGTAGTTGGCCGCCTTCATCAACGCTTCCTCGCGGTCGAAATGATACCCCGTGTAGTCGAGCAATTCGCCGAGAACGCGGTTTACCGTGCCATGCGGTTCCTTGGTCTTGATCGCCTCGTCCAACCTGTTGATCATATCGATCAGGACCTTGTGGTCGGCGTCGATGGTGTCGGTGCCGACACTGAGTTCTTCCGTCCAGTTGATCATGGGCATTTGTCTGTTTTCCACGCAATTAGCTAGGTTGATCCGCCGACGATGGTGACCGACGCCGCGTCAAAAGGCTCGGTAACCACGAACAGAAAACCATGAAAGTACGCAAGAAACAACCGCGCGGATCATGAAATCGCCGGTTCCGCGCGCCGACCCCGAACCGGCGGGTTTGGGCACCCAGCGGAATGCCTGACGGATACCCGATCCCAGGTCGTTGACTTGTGTGGATTGTATGGCATACTCCGCCGCTCTTCGCGAGCGCCGTGCGGCGTTCGTCGACCGATTCGCTTAACCAAGAATTACGCACTATTTAGGACGCCAGATGCGAACGTATTCTGCAAAACCGGCGGACGTGGTGAGAAAATGGCATGTGATCGACGCCGACGGCGTCGTCCTCGGCCGGCTTGCAAGCATCGTGGCCACGCGGCTGCGCGGCAAACATCGCCCTCTCTACACACCGCACATCGATTGTGGCGACAACATCATCGTGATCAACGCGGAGAAGGTGCGGCTGACGGGCCGCAAGCGCGAGGACAAGGTGTTTTACTGGCATACGGGATATCCGGGCGGGATCAAGAAACGGACCATGGCCCAGACCCTCGACGGCAAGCACCCGGAGCGCGCGGTTCTCAAGGCCGTGGAACGGATGGTTCCGCGCTCGCCCCTCGGCCGTCAGCAAATGCGCAAGCTGCACGTCTATTCCGGTCCCGAGCATCCGCATCAGGCGCAGTCGCCCGAGCCGCTCGACGTGGCCGCCATGAATCCCAAGAACAAACGATAGAAACAGATTGACCGATGGCTGAAGAAATCAAGACCTTGGAAGACCTCAAGGACGTCGCCGGCATGGTCTCCGCGCCCGGCGCCGAGGAAAGCCAGTACACCGAGCCCCGGATCGACGCCTACGGGCGCACCTACGCCACCGGCAAGCGCAAGGACGCGGTCGCGCGTGTCTGGCTGAAACGCGGACATGGCAAGATCACCGTCAACGGGCGCGACGTGGAAACGTTTTTCGCCCGTCCGACCCTCAGGATGATCATCAACCAGCCGTTCAAGATGGCCGAGCGTACCAGCCAGTACGACGTGGTGTGCACGGTCAAGGGCGGCGGACTGTCCGGACAGGCCGGCGCGCTGCGTCACGGCATCAGCTGGGCGCTGACATTCTACGAACCGTCCCTGCGCGGCGTCCTCAAGAAGTGTGGGTTCCTGACCCGCGACTCCCGCACGGTCGAGCGCAAGAAGTACGGCAAGCCGAAGGCCCGACGAAGCTTCCAGTTCTCCAAGCGCTAATCTTACCGATTTTAGCGCCGACGTTCCATCACGGGCTCCGCGAGCGATCGCGGAGCCGCGTGTGTGCTGATCCGGTATTCGGGAACTGACGCCATGACTTCGAAAACAACACCCAAGGTGCGCGCGGCGATCATCGGCGCGAGCGGTTACACGGGCGCCGAGCTGGTGCGCCTCCTGGTGCGCCATCCGCTGGTGGAAATCGTCGCCATGACCGCCGACCGGAAGGCCGGACAGGCGCTGGGGACGGTGTTTCCGCACCTGGCGGCCGTGGAACGCGACGCCGGGCTGCCGGGACTGACCTCCGTCGACGACCTCGACTGGGCGGGCATCGACGTGGCGTTTTGCGGGCTGCCGCACGGAACCACCCAGGAAGTCGTCGCGTCCATTCCTCCGAACGTGACGGTCATCGACCTGTCGGCGGATTTCCGGCTCCGCGACGTCGACGTCTACGCCGAATGGTACGGTGGTTCCCACAAGGCGCCCGACCTGCAGAAAGAGGCGGTTTACGGCCTGACCGAACTGGCGCGCGACCGTATCGCCAAGGCGCGCCTTGTCGCGTGCCCGGGGTGCTATCCCACCTCGTGCCTGTTGCCGCTCGTGCCGCTGCTCGAGTCGCGCGCCATCGAGGCCGGCGACATCATCATCGACGCCAAGTCGGGCGTCAGCGGCGCCGGCCGCGCCGCCAAGGAGGGGAGCCTGTTCGCGGAAGTGTCCGAGGGCGTGCACGCGTACGGCGTGGCCCAGCACCGCCACGCGCCCGAAATCGAGCAGGCGCTGTCGCTGGCGGCCGGCCAGGCGGTGACCGCCAACTTCACGCCGCACCTCATGCCCATGAACCGCGGCATCCTGTCGAGCATCTACGTGCGGCTGGCCGACGGCGTCACGGCGGACGACGCGCGGGCGGCGCTGGTCCGGCGGTACGACGCGGAGCCGTTCGTCCACGTGCTGGAAAAGGGCCTGGCCCCCGCCACCCGCCATGTCCGGGGCTCCAACAATTGCCTGATCGGGGTGTTCGCCGACCGGGTGCCCGGACGGGCCATCGTGCTGTCGGTCATCGATAACCTGGTCAAGGGCGCGTCGGGGCAGGCGGTCCAGAACATGAACGTGGTCCGCGGCTTCGAGGAAACCACAGGTCTGGGCCAACAGCCGCTGTTCCCCTAGTGGTCCGGTGATGACCGGGAGGCCGGTCGCCTACAACGCCAAACGGACCTCGACGACGCCCGGATCGTCCGGATGGGGTGACCGCGAAAAGTGGAACAGATCGCTGATTCTCAGCATGGGCCTGTTCTCGCGCAGCACCTCGCCGAACAGCTCCTTGATGCCGCGGTCGCGGCTGTAGTCGATGATCCGGCGCATGAGCAGCGGCCCCAGCCCCAAGCCCACCATGTCGCTCCGGACCATGATCGCGTACTCGGCCTTTTCGCCATCGGGATCGGCGGCGATGTTGACCGCGCCGTAGATGTCGCTCTTGCCGGCGATCCCGGGATCCGCCAACACCAGCACCATGTCGCGATCGTAGTCGATCTGGGTCATGCGGGCGGCGAAGGGGTGAGAGAGCGCCTGCTTCGGCGCGAAGAACCGCATCCGGATGTCTTCCGGCGACATATGGGAAAAAAGCCCCTGGAATCCCGGCTCGTCCTCGGGCATGACCGGACGGAGCAGCAGCGTGCGGCCGCCCGGCAGGGAGATCATTTCCTCGAGCTCCTTGGGATAGGGGCGAATGGCCAATCGCTTCGCCGGCGGTTCGTCGGCGCGCCGGACCCGGACCCGCGCGTCGAGCGCCATCACGCCGTATTCGTCGGCGAGCAGAGGATTGATGTCGAGTTCCACGATCTCGGCGAAATCGATCACCAGCTGCGAGATCTTGACGAGGGTCAGCGCGATGTCGTCCAACGCCGCCGGCGGGCCGCCGCGAACGCCCCGGAGCAGGTCGTGGACCCGCGTCCGCGCCATCGCCTCGCGCGCCAGGTGCATGTTCAGCGGCGGCAAGGCAAGCGTCGTGTCGCCGACCACCTCGACGGCGGTGCCCCCCTGACCGAACAGGATCACCGGCCCGAACTGCCGGTCCTCGATGGTACCGGCGATCAGTTCGATGGCTCCAGGCCGTTCCACCATCGGCTGCACGGTGAAGCCCTGGACGCGCGCGTCCGGGATCTTGTCCCGCACGCGCGCGAGCATGGCCTGGGCGGCATCGCGAACGGATCCCGGAGCCCGGAGATCCAGGGCCACCCCGCCCACATCGGATTTGTGGGTCACGTCGCGCGACAGGATCTTGAGGGCGACGGGGCAGGCCAGCTTGGCCGCGAGCGCGGCGGCCTCGCCCGGGTTCCCGGCGATGTGCGTCGGCACGGTCGGGATATCGTAGGCCGCCAGCAGTCCCTTGGCTTCCGGCTCGGTCAACCATTCGCGGCCGTCGTCCAGGGCGGTCTCGATGGCCCCGCGGACCGCCGCGGTATCCGGTTCGAACTCCTCCGGAACAGACGGCGGCGTCTGGGTGAGCGCATCCTGGTTGCGTCGGTAGTCGACCATGTGCATGAACGCGCGAACGGCTCGATCCGGCGTGTCGTAGGTGGGAATGCCATGCGCGGAAAAAACCCGGCGACCCTCGCGGGCGGTCTTGTCGCCGAGCCAGCTGGTCAGCACGCAGCTCTTGCGCTTGGCCATCGTGTCGATCACGGCTTGCGCCGCGTCCGTCCCGGAGGCGACGGCGGTCGGGCAGTTCAGAACCAGGATCGCGTCGGCGCCCGGGTCCTGGAGCAGGATCTCGAGGGCCTTGGCGTAACGCGCGCCGGGGGCGTCGCCAATGATGTCCACGGGATTGCCCCGCGACCAGGTTCGCGGCAGCACGGCATCGAGGGCGGCGATGGTTTCCTTGGAGAGCTCCGCGAGGCGTCCGCCGCGCTCCATCAGCGCGTCGGTCGCCATCACGCCGATACCCCCGCCGTTCGTCAGGATCGCCAGCCGGTCGCCTTTCGGCGGCCGCCCCATGCCCAAGGTCTCGACCGCGTCGAATAGCTCGCTGGTCTGGTGAACCCGAAGCATTCCGGCGCGGCGGAACGCGGCATCGTAGACGGCGTCGAGGCCGGCGAGGGCGCCGGTGTGCGACGCCGCCGCGACGGCGCCCGCGGCGCTTCGGCCGCCCTTGACCACGATCACCGGCTTGAGGCGGGAGGCGGCGCGGGCCGCGGACATGAACTTCCGCGCGTGGGTGACCGCCTCGATGTAGAGCAGCACGCCCCGAACCTCGACCTCGTTCGCCAGGTAGTCGAGCATGTCGCCGAAATCCACGTCGCTCATGTCTCCGAGCGAGACGAAATGGGAGAAGCCGATACCGCGCGCCGCGGCCCAGTCCAGCACGGAAGTCACGATGGCTCCGGACTGGGCCACGAACGCCAGGTGACCCCGTTCCGGATGGATGTGGGCGAAGCTGGCGTTCAGACCGGCCCCGGGAACCATCACGCCCAGGCAGTTGGGTCCGATGATCCGCATCGTGTGCGGCCGGGACGCGTCCAACATCGCCTGGCGCAACTGCGTCCCGGCCTCGTCGCCGGACTCTCCGAAACCGGCGGTGATCACCACGGCGGCCTTCGTGCCGCGCTTGCCGAGAGCCGAAATCAGACCCGGAACGGTGTCGGGCGGGGTCGCGATGACCGCCAGGTCGGGCGCCTCGGGCAGGGTCTCCACATCGGGATAGGTGAGCACCCCCTCGATCGCCTTGTGTCTGGGATTGACCGGCATGATGACGCCGTCGAAACCGGAACTGAACAGATTGTGGGCCAGCACCGCGCCCACCGACCCGGCCTGTTTGCTCGCGCCGATCAGCGTCACGGACTTGGGCTTGAACAGGTGGTCGAGATTGCGAATACTCATGGCATCGGGATCCTTGTCCGGGGCGCCGCGATCGATCCCCGGTTTTTAGCGGAAAACAATCGCCAGGGGGAGAGTATGGATATTTGGCGGGCGTCGAGGCGGGAACTGGATGGCCTTCCCGGCGGACGCGGCCTCAATATCGCGTACGAGGCCCTGGACCGGCATGTGACCCGCGGTGACGGCGATCGTGTCGCGTTCCGTTTTCTCGATCGCAAGGGCGGCGCGCGCGAGGTCGGCTATGCCGAAATGGCCCTCCTGAGCAACCGCTTCGCCAACGTCCTCGAGAGCCTGGGCGTCGGCAGGGGCGACACGGTATGCACGTTGTCCGGCCGCATACCGGAACTGTACATCACGGCCCTGGGCGCCCTGAAGGCCGGCGCCGTGTTCTGTCCCCTGTTCTCCTCTTTCGGGCCCGAACCGATCCGGATCCGGCTGGAAAAGGGATCCGCCAGGGTTCTCGTCACCACGGAGGCACTGTTCCGAAGCCGGGTCGCCGACCTGGTCCCGTCGCTTCCCGCGCTCAGGCACGTGGTGGTCGCCGATGGCGAGGCCCCGGGCGCCCTGTCGTTCGAGCGGCTGATGGACGCCGCCGGCGACGAGTACGCGATCGCTCCCACCGATCCCGAGGATCCGGCGCTGCTGCACTTCACCAGCGGCACCACTGGCGCGCCCAAGGGGGCCGTGCACGTCCACGAAGCGGTCGTCGCCCATCACGCCACCGGTAAACTCGTCCTCGGCCTCCGACCGGGCGACGTGTACTGGTGCTCGGCCGATCCGGGATGGGTCACCGGCGTCTCCTACGGGATCGTCGCGCCGCTCGTCCTCGGCGCCACCAGCATCGTGGACGAGGGCGAGTTCGACGCGGAACGCTGGTGCCGCGTCCTGCGGGACCAGCGGGTCGCCGTCTGGTACACCGCGCCGACCGCGATCAGGATGCTGAGGAAGGTCGGGATCGAGGTCGTCGGGAAGTACGATTTCCGCGCGCTCCGGCTTCTCGCCAGCGCCGGCGAGCCGCTCAATCCCGATGACGTCGTCTGGGGCCGGGAAGCCTTCGGCGAGCCGTTTCACGATACCTGGTGGCAGACCGAGACCGGCGCCATCATGGTGGCCAACCTGCCCGGCGCCGAGATCGCGCCCGGTTCCATGGGCCGTCCGGTGCCCGGCGTGGAGGCGGCCGTGGTGCGACAGACCGGGCCCGAACTCGATAGAAATCGTCGATGCCGCGGGCGTCGAGGGCGAACTCGCGTTGAAGCCGGGGTGGCCCTCGATGTTTCGCGGCTACCTCGGCGACGACGAACGGTATCGCAGGTGTTTCGCGGGCGGGTACTATCTCACCGGCGATCTGGTCCGGCGGGACGCGGACGGCCGTTTCTGGTTCGTCGGGCGGCGGGACGACATGATCAAGAGCGCCGGGCACCTTATCGGTCCCTTCGAGGTGGAGAGCGCGCTCCGCGAACATCCCGCCGTCGCCGAGGCGGCGGTGATCGGCAAGCCGGACCCGGTCGTGGGGGAAACCATCAAGGCGTTCGTATCGCTGAAGGATGGTGTTGTCGCGGACGATCGGCTTCGGCGCGAGATCCTCGGCTTCGCGCGCAAACGTCTGGGGCCGGCGGTGGCGCCGCGCGAAATCTCCTACCAGAAGGATCTTCCCAAGACCCGCAGCGGCAAGATCATGCGCCGCCTGCTCAAGGCCCGCGAACTCGGCCTTCCCGAGGGCGATACGTCTACGCTTGAAATCGGCACCGACGGTGTAGGATAGTGCCGCCGCCTTCACGGTGTACGGCGCGGACGGAGAGGGGATGATCATGGATGCCGAAAGCCTTCGAGCGCGGGTCCTGGAGACACTGGCGGAAATCGCGCCGGAAGCCGACCTGGGCACCTTGGATCCGGCCTTGAGTTTTCACGACCAGATGGAAATCGACTCCATCGATTACCTGAACTTCATGCTGTCGCTGGAGAAGCGCCTCGGCATTCGCATCCCCGAAGCCGATTATCCGAAAATGTCGAGCCTCGACGGGTGTCTCGCCCACCTCGAGCCGTTGATGGCGGCCAAGGAGAGCGCGGACGGCGGGTGATCCGCTCGCGACCGAATCCCCTATCGCCCCGCGGAAACGTCGAGCAGGGCCCCGGTCACGTAGGAGGCGGCGTCGCCGAGAAGCCACAGAATGGCTTCCGCCACCTCTTCGGCGGTTCCTTCGCGCCCGAGGGCCGTTCCGGCGCCAAGCCGGGCCGCGCGGCCCGGCTGTCCACCGCTGGCGTGGATCTCGGTGTCGATCAGGCCGGGCCGGACCGCGTTGACGCGCACGCCCTGGGGCCCCAGTTCCTTGGCCAGTCCCACCGTCAGGGTGTCCATGGCGCCCTTGGATCCGGCGTAGTCCACGTATTCGAACGGCGAGCCCAGCCGGGCGGCCGCCGAGGACACGTTGACGATGGCGCCGCCCTTGCCGTTATGGCTTTTCGACAGGTAGCGGGCCGCCTCGCGGGCGCATAGATACGCGCCGTAGACATTGACGTCGAAAACGCGCTTGAGCCGCGCCGCGGTCATCTCGGCGAGCGGCAAGGACGGCGCGACGATACCGGCGTTATTGACGAACCCGTCGAGCGCGCCGAAGGCATTTTCGGCGGTTCGGAACAGGGCGAGAACGTCGGCTTCCACCGAAATGTCGCCCTGGATGGCGACGGCGCGGCCGCCGGCGGCCTCGATCTCGGCCACGGTCCGGTCTGCGGCGCCGGCATCGGCGAGAAAGTTGACCCCGACGGACCAGCCCCTGGCGCCCGCCAGTTTGGCGGTCGCCCGCCCGATGCCGCGGCTCGCGCCGGTGATCAGAATCGCTTTCGTCATTTCAGAACGGTGAGCGCCGCTAGACGTCGATTTCATCGACGAATTTCGCGTGGGTCTGGATGTACTGAAAGCGCAACTCCGGTTTGCGGCCCATCAGGGTCTCCACCAGGTCCGCGACAGCCTCGGCCTCGGCCGGCTCCGGCGGCCGGTTGCCCTCGGCGAGGACCACCCGGAGAAGCGTGCGCGTCTTCGGGTCCATGGCGGTGGCGCGAAGCTGGTGGGGCGGCATCTCGCCCAGACCCTTGAAGCGGCTGATGTCCACCTTTCCATTGCCCTTGAACTCGCTGGCCAGCAACTCGTCCTTGTGGGCGTCGTCCCGGGCATAAACGGTGGTGGTTCCGCGCGAGAGCCGGTAGAGCGGCGGCGCCGCGAGAAAAAGATGTCCGTTTTCAATGAGTTTCGGCATCTTTTTGTAGAAGAACGTCATCAACAACGAGGCGATGTGCGCGCCGTCGACGTCGGCGTCGGTCATGATGATGATCTTTTCGTAACGGAGCGCCGAAAGATCGAAAGCCGTGCCGACCCCGCAGCCCAGGGCCTCGGCCAGGTTGCCGAGTTCCTGATTGGCGCGCTGCTTGTCGGCCGAGGCGCTGGCGACGTTGAGGATCTTGCCCCGGAGCGGCAGGATGGCCTGGGTCGCGCGGTCGCGGGCCTGCTTGGCCGATCCGCCGGCGGAATCGCCCTCGACGATGAACAGCTCGGTTCCGGCGGCGGTCGTATGGCTGCAATCGGTCAGCTTGCCGGGCAGGCGCAGCTTGCGGGTGGCGGATTTGCGGCTGGTCTGCTTGTCCTGGCGCCGCCGTAGCCTCAGATCGGTGCGCTCGACGATGGCGTTCAGCAGCGCGCTGGCCATCTCCGGGGCGCCGGAGAGCCAGTGGTCGAAGTGGTCGCGGACGCTGCTCTCGACGATCCGGGCCGCGTCGGTGTTGGTGAGCTTTTCCTTGGTCTGGCCCTGAAACTGCGGCTCGGGAATGAACAGCGACAGCATGACGCAGGCGCCGCCGACCGCGTCCTCGGGCGTGATCTTGGCGCCGGCCTTGTTGTTGACGAGCTCGGCGTAGCCCTTGAGGCCCTTGGTCAGGGCCGCGCGCAACCCGGCCTCGTGGGTTCCACCCTCCGGCGTCGGGACCGTGTTGCAATAGGATCTGAAAAACGCCTCTTCGTCTTCCGGCCAGGCCACCGCCCATTCGACCTTGCCGACGCCGTCGGCGGTCTCCGTCTGTCCGGCGAAGGGTGTCGGGGTGAGGGCGGGGCGGTTGTCCATGGTGGAGAGGAGAAAGTCGCGAAGACCGCCCGGAAATCGCAGCGATGCCGTGGCCGGCGTCGTGTCGGTGTCGCCGATAAGGGCCGGATCGCAACTCCAGCGGATCTCCACGTTGCGGAACAGATACGCCTTGGAGCGCGCCATTCGATAGAGCGACGCGGGGCGAAAGGACGCGGTCTCGCCGAAAATGGCCGGATCGGGATGAAAGCTGACGGTGGTGCCGCGCCGGTTCTGCACCGGTCCCCGGTTCTCCAGCGGACCGGCCGGCGTTCCCCGGACATAGGACTGGGTCCACAGGACGCGGTCGCGAGCCACTTCGATGGTCAGGCTGTCCGACAGCGCGTTGACCACCGAAATACCGACGCCGTGGAGGCCTCCCGAGGTGTGATAGACCTTGTTGCTGAACTTGCCGCCGGAATGCAGGGTGGTGAGGATCACCTCCAACGCCGACTTGTTCCTGAACTTGGGATGCGGATCGACGGGAATGCCGCGGCCGTTGTCGCGCACCGTCACGGTGTTGTCCGCCGCAAGCTCCAGTTCGATCCGGGTCGCGTGGCCGGCGACCGCCTCGTCCATGGCGTTGTCCAGAAGCTCGGCGACCAGATGATGCAGCGCGCGGTCGTCGGTGCCCCCGATGTACATCGCGGGGCGGCGGCGGACCGGCTCCAGGCCCTCGAGGACCTCGATGTCCTTGGCCGTGTAGGCGCCGTCGACGTCGGGCGCCCTGTCCGGCGCCAGGGCCGGGGCCTGGTCCCGCTCCGGCCGGGCGGCCGTGGGCGCGGGCTTGGCCTTCGGCTTGTTCCCGGGCCGCTTTTGCGCCCGTGCCTTTTCCGAAGCCGTCGCGATGCGGGAAAACAGATCGTCCATGGTTCATCCAAGCCGGGTTAGTGACGCATGATACTGTATCACAAATATGGAACACGCCAAGATGTAGTGTGCGCTTGGCCCGTTCTCGACGCGGACGGCGAGGGCGAGAGGTTCTGTCGTGAGCCGAATATAGAAGCCGTTCGTTTCATCGGCCAGTCAACTTGTCAATCGAGCCGGCGCCGAATACGGGGGACCACGTCAAAGTTTTGTTGCGCTGCGGCAAAAACGAGAGATTGGCGTTGAGGATTCCGGCAAAACAGCATAAACAGCGCCCAACCCCTGGAAATATGGTGCGGCGGGCTCTCGGGTGCCGGGCTGGAGGATAAGCAAGTGAACGTTGAAGCAGTGCTCAATACGCGCGGTACCAATGTGGTGACCGTAAGCCCCCATGATACCGTCGTGGAGGTGGCCCGGCTATTCGGAGAGAAGAAAAGCGGCATCGCCATCGTCTGCAACGCCGACAAGGACGTGATCGGCGTGGTGTCGCTGGGCGACATCGTTCACGCGGTGGGCGCGAAGGCGGCCGAGGCGCTTGGCCAACCCGTCGAGACCATCATGACCAAGAATCCCGCGGTCTGCGCGCCCGGCGATGATATCGAGAGCGCGCTCAACACCATGGAAAATCTGGGCATTCGCCACCTGCCGGTGGTGGAGAACGGAAAGCTCAGGGGATTTGTGGAACAGCGCAACGCCCTTGAAACCCTCTACGAAGGCGCCGCGTTGGATTTCGCCCAACTCCGGAGTTATGTCATCAAACCCGGGGCGCGGCGGTAGCGTCTCAATTCGCGACACGCGCTCCATCGCCTGTTTTGTTCTGATGGGTTCGGCCGACGGCGCGGCCGCGGGATTTATCAAAATAATCTTGTAGTATATCTTCATTGTACATTCTGCTATGATATAAAATATTAAATTTACCCAGAATTACTGTTTTATTGAGTGGGCTCCGAACCGGGCTCTTGGACCGAG
Organism: uncultured Alphaproteobacteria bacterium; assembly: GCA_963701445.1. GTDB lineage: Bacteria > Pseudomonadota > Alphaproteobacteria > Rhodospirillales > Defluviicoccaceae > CAKZLS01. The sequence continues at coordinate 11,156 of CAVPAM010000020.1, read as the reverse complement.
GGTTCGGACCGGCTGTGAAGCAAAAGGTGTCGCATGGACCATCTGCCGGTCTTTCTGGATATCAAGGGACGCCGCGCCCTCGTCGTCGGCGGCGGCGACGCGGCGGGGCGCAAGGCGCGACTTCTGGCCAAGGCCGGCGCGGAGGTCACCGTCGTTGCCGCAAGCCCGTGCTCGGATCTGCTGTCCATGACGCGGGCCGGCGAGGTGACCCTGGAGGTCCGCGACTTCGACGATGGCGACGTGATCGGCCGGGCGATCGTCATTTCGGCCATCGGCACCCGGCGCGAGGACGCCGCCGTATCCCGTGCCGCCCAGGCGGCCGGTGTCCTCGTCAACGTGGTGGACACACCGGCGCTCTGCAGCTTCATCATGCCGGCCATCGTGGAACGCGACGCCATCACCGTGGCCATTTCCAGCGGCGGGACGGCGCCCATCCTGGCGCGGTCGGTGCGGCTGAGGATCGAACGGATGCTGCCGCCCGGGATTGGACGGCTGGCCCGGTTCGCGGAGAGTTTCCGTGGCGCGGTCAAGGCCACCCACCCCGAACCGTTGGCGCGGCGCCGTTTCTGGGAGCGGTTTTTCGACGGCGCCATGGCCGAGATGGTGTTGAAGGGGGACGATCGCGGGGCGCGCGAACGCATGCTGACCGAGGTGAACCGGGCTCCGGCGGCGGCCCGCGAGGACGGGATCGTGTACCTCGTCCACGCCGGATCGGGCGACCCGGAGCTGTTGACGCTGCGAACGCTGCGGCTGTTGGAGGGGGCGGACGTCATCGTTCATGACCCGTCGATCGGTCCCGGCGTGCTCGACCATGCGCGCCGCGACGCCGAGCGCATCGACGCGGGGCACGGGATCGCCGCCGATGGCGCGGCCGGCGGCCGGATCGACGAACTGCTGGCCGGGCTGGCGCGTGCCGGCAATCGCGTGGTGCGCCTGCGCGCGGGGGATCCCCCGGCGTTCGGGCGCGGCGACGGGGAGTTCGAGTATTTGCAACGCCATGGGATCCGCGCCGAGATGGTGCGTCATACCGTGGCCCCGGCGGCGGCGGAGGGGCGGCGCGCCGCCATCGGGTGAATTTGGAGGAGTTCGAGACATGCCACAGGTCATAACCGCCAACCGTCTCGTTGACGGCGATGTCGTGTATCTGACCGGCGACGGCCGCTGGTCCGAATGGCTCGGCGACGGTTGCCTCGCCGACGACGGGCAACAGGCGGACGCGCTGATGGAAACCGCCGAGAAGGCCGTTGCCGCGCAAGTCGTGGTGGCGCCGTACGCCATCGACGTCGCCGTCGAGGACGGAACCATCCGGGCGAGCCGCTACCGCGAGCAAATCCGCGCCAGCGGTCCCACCATACGCACCGATCTCGGAAAGCAGGCGGCACGGGGATAATCGCAGATGTATTGCTACGACCAGTTTGACCAGACCATCGTCGACCAGCGGGTGAGCCAGTTCCGCGATCAGGTGGCCCGCCGCCTGAGCGGAGAACTCAGCGAGGACGAGTTCAAGCCGCTCAGGCTGATGAACGGCCTGTACCTGCAATTGCACGCGTACATGCTGCGGGTGGCCATTCCATACGGAACGCTGTCCTCGGACCAGTTGCGCCGGCTCGGCCATATCGCGCGGCGCTACGACAAGGGATACGGGCACTTCACCACCCGCCAGAACATCCAATACAACTGGCCGGCCCTGAAGGACGTTCCGGACATCCTCATGGAACTCGCCGAGGTGCAGATGCATGGTTTCCAGACCAGCGGCAACTGCATCCGCAACGTGACGGCCGATCAGTTCGCCGGCGCCGCCGCCGACGAGATCGAGGATCCCCGGATTTACGGCGAAATCATCCGCCAATGGTCCACCCTGCATCCGGAATTCTCGTTCCTGCCGCGCAAGTTCAAGATCGCCATCACCGGCTCGCCCAACGACCGCGCCGCCGTCAAGGTGCACGACATCGGCCTCCGAATGCTGCGGAACGACGCCGGCGAGCCCGGCTTCGAGGTGATGGCCGGCGGCGGACAGGGGCGCACCCCGATGATCGCCAAGACCATCCGGCCGTTCCTGCCCAAGGAGCATCTGCTCTCCTATCTGGAGGCCATTCTTCGCGTCTACAATATGTTCGGCCGGCGGGACAACATGTACAAGGCGCGGATCAAGATCCTCGTGCACGAGATCGGCGCGGAAGAATTTTCGGCCCGGGTCGAGGAGGAATGGGCCCAGATGAAGGGCACGTCCGTGGACCTGCCGGACGAGGAGTTGCATCGCATCCGGGCGCACTTCGCGCCGCCGTTGCTCGAGGTGCTCCCGGCGTACACGCCGGACTTCGAGGACCGCAAGCGCGAGGACGCGGCCTTCGCCCGCTGGTCCAAGGCCAACCTGTTTCCCCACAAGACGCCGGGCCACGCCATCGTCAATCTGTCCCTGAAACCGGAGGGCGGGGTGCCGGGGGACGCCACGTCCGAACAGATGGAGGCGATCGCCGATCTCGCCGATCGCTACAGCCAGGGCGAAATCCGCGTGACTCACGAGCAGAACCTGGTCCTGCCGCACGTCAGGCAGTCGGATCTGTACGACCTGTGGCGCGCGCTCGAGGCCCTCGGCGTCGCGACTCCCAATGTGGGTCTCCTGACCGACATCATTGCCTGTCCGGGACTGGATTATTGCAGCCTGGCCAATACGCGATCCATTCCCGTCGCCCAGCGGATTACCGAGCGGTTCGGCGACATCGCCCGGGTGCACGACGTGGGTGAACTGAAAATCAAGATTTCCGGGTGTATCAATGCCTGCGGCCACCATCACGTGGGCCACATCGGGATCCTCGGCGTCGACAAGAAGGGCGAGGAATTCTATCAGATCACCCTTGGCGGCGACGCGTCCGAAAACGCCGCGGTCGGCAAGATCGTCGGACCCGCGTTCTCCTACGACGAGGTGGTCGACGCGGTGGAGACCATCGTCAACACCTATGTGGAGTTGCGCGAGGACGGAGAGCGGTTTCTTGAGACCTATGCGCGTCTCGGCCTCGGACCTTTCAAGGAGAAGCTCTATGGCGCTCATTAAGGACGGTCAGCGTGTCGACGACCCCTGGATCGCCGTCGCCGACGACGCCGGCGTGCCGCCAAGCGGCCCGGTGATCGTGTCGTTGACCCGGTGGCGGGCGGAGCGCGAGGCCCTGTCGGCCCGGGACGAGCCCGTCGGGGTTCGGCTGGCGAGCCACGAGGCGGCCGCCGATATCGCCCCGGATCTGGATCGAATCGCCCTCGTGGCGCTTGAATTTCCCACGTTTCGCGACGGTCGCGCCTATTCGACGGCCCGGCTGCTGCGCGAACGCCACGGCTTCAAGGGCGAGCTTCGCGCCGTCGGCAACGTGCTGCGGGATCAGCTTCTGTTCATGCACCGATGCGGGTTCGACGCCTTCGAAATCGCGTCGGAGAACGCCGTGGAGGCCTGGCGCAAGGCGATGGAGGAGATTTCGGTCTGGTATCAGCCGGCGAGCGACGACCGCGTCCCGGCGACGGTGCTCCGCCATGTCCGGAGGGCGGCGGAATGAGCACCATGGGCTCGGCGGCGGCGGCGACGGAGAACCAAGATACCGTCGCTGCCGAGGTTGAAATCACGGCGCGACTGCTCGCCGAGCGCCATCGGGGCGCCGACACGCGGCGGCTGCTGGCGGCGATGATCGGCGAGGAGTTTCCGGGACGCATCGCCCTGGTGTCTTCGTTCGGCGCCGAGGCGGCGGTGTTGCTTCACATGGTCTCGGAGATCGACCCCGCCACGCCGGTGGTGTTCGTCAATTCGGGCAAGCTGTTCGGCGAGACGCTGCGGTATCGCGATCTCCTGGTTGAGCGGCTCGGCCTGACGGATGTCCGAACGGTGAGCCCCGAACCCGAACGGGTCGAGCAGGTGGATCCCGACGGCGTGCTCTGGTACGGCAACCCCAACATGTGCTGCTATATCCGCAAGGTGGAGCCGCTGCGGCGGGCGCTCGAGGGGTTCGATGCCTGGATCACCGGACGCAAGGGGTTTCAGGGCGGGGAGCGCGAGGGCCTGCCGGTCGTCGAGGCGGGAGATGACGGCCGGATCAAGGTCAACCCGCTGGCCGGCTGGGAAAAGGAGGCGCTGGACGCCTATTTCGCGGATCACGACCTGCCGCGGCATCCCTTGGAAGCGGACGGGTTTCTGTCCATCGGCTGCATGCCGTGCACCGATCGGGTGGCGCCCGGCGAGCACGCCCGGGCCGGACGCTGGCGCGGAAAATCGAAGAGCGAATGCGGTATTCACCTGCCGCGCGCGAACTGGAAGGTGATGGGCATCGACTGACGCCCCGGCGGTGTCACGGAGACCGGAACAGGAAAGGGCCCCGCCGCCTGGCGAGGCCCTTTTTTGTTTTTTAAATAAATGGTTACGAGGAGTAGTACATCTGGAACTCCACCGGGTGCGGTGTGTGCTCGATGTTGTAGACCTCTTCCCATTTCAGCGTGATATAGCCGTCGATCAGGTCGTCGGTGAAGACGTCGCCCTTCTTCAGGAACTCCCGATCCGCGCTGAGGCTGTCGAGGGCCTCGCGGAGCGAACCGCAAACCGTCGGCACGCCGGCAAGTTCCTCGGGCGGCAGGTCGTACAGGTTCTTGTCCATGGCGTCGCCGGGGTGGATCTTGTTCTGAATGCCGTCGATGCCGGCCATCAGCATGGCCGCGAATCCCAGGTATGGGTTGGCGGTGGCATCCGGGAAACGCACTTCCACCCGCTTGCCCTTGGGGTTGGAGGAGAAGGGGATACGGCAGGACGCCGACCGGTTGCGCGCCGAGTAGGCCAGCAGCACCGGCGCCTCGAAGCCCGGGATCAACCGTTTGTAGCTGTTGGTGGAGGGATTGGTGAACGCGTTGATCGCCTTGGCGTGCTTGATGATCCCGCCGATGTAGTAGAGCGCCATGTCCGAGAGGTCCGCGTAGCCGGATCCGGCGAACAATGGACTTCCGTCCTTCCAGATGGACTGGTGGGTGTGCATGCCCGAACCGTTGTCCCCGGCCACCGGCTTCGGCATGAAGGTCGCCGACTTTCCGTACGTGTGGGCCACCATCTGGGTGCAGTACTTGTAGATCTGTACGTTGTCCGCCGTCCGCACCAGGGTATCGAAGGTCATGCCCAGCTCATGCTGGCTGGGGGCGACCTCGTGGTGATGCTTGTCCATGGTCAGGCCCATGTCCCGCATGACCGAGACCATTTCGGCCCGCAGGTCCTGGCACGAGTCGACCGGCGGCACCGGGAAGTAGCCGCCCTTGACCGGAGGCCGGTGGCCGGCGTTGCCTTCGGGAAGAATACGCCCGGTGACGTAGGGACCCTCGTCGGATGAGAACTCGTAAAAGCAGTTGTTCATCTCGACGGCATAGCGCACGTCGTCGAACACGAAAAACTCCGGCTCGGCGCCGAGATAGGCGGTATCGCCGATGCCGTCGACCCGAGATACGCCTCGGCCTTCTTGGCCACGGACCGGGGGTCGCGCAGATAGGGTTGGCCGGTGGACGGCTCGACCACGTCGCAGAACAGGATCATCTCCGATTGCGCCGAAAACGGATCCATCACCGCCGTGGTGGCATCCGGGATCAATGCCATGTCCAATTCGTTAATGGCCTTCCAGCCGGCGATGGACGATCCGTCGAACATGATGCCGTCGGCGAAGGCGTCCTCGTCCACGAATTCGGAAGTCATGGTCAAGTGCTGCCACTTGCCGCGCGGGTCGGTGAAGCGGAGATCGATGTAATTGATCTCGTTTTCCTTCACCACCTTCAGCACATCGGCGGGGGTCTTACAATTCAGAGACATAGTTCGGAATCCCTTTGATCCTCGATTGACTGTGGGCACGCTGGAACGCGTGGCCGTTATTGAAGGCCTCCACGAAAAGGCCCTGTTGATGGCGCGAATACTCTAGATGGCCTCGGTGCCACGTTCCCCGGTCCGCACGCGGATGGCTTCTTCCACGGTGGACACGAAAATCTTTCCGTCGCCGATGCGGCCGGTCCGCGCGGCCTGCAGAATGGAGTCGATGGCCTGTTCCACAAGGTCGTCGTCGACAATCAGCTCAATCTTGACCTTGGGCAGGAAATCGACGACGTACTCGGCGCCCCGATACAGTTCCGTATGACCTTTCTGCCGGCCGAAACCCTTGGCCTCAAGGACCGTGATACCCTGCAAACCGAGTTCGTGCAGGGCTTCTTTGACGTCATCAAGCTTGAAAGGCTTGATGATTGCTTCGATTTTTTTCATGAACGAAAGCCTCTTCGTTTGGCTGATCCATATTGGGGCCAGTCGTTCACCATCATGTTGACAGCGACAGGTCGGCACACTCTGGTCAGTCAACAAGCACATCCCGTGCCAATCGAATGACGCTGCCGACTATGCGCCGTTTCTTGATGATTGCAAGCGCGAGTGCGCGAATTGGACGCAGAAAAACCAAACCAACCCGAGCAAAAAAGCGGCGGTTGCCTAGTTCTTGGGCAAACTTGCTCGCCGCGTGTCCGTCGATGCCGACCGGCATCTTCGCGCTTTGCCGCGCGCGCGGTTTCGGTTAGTGGTCTGCGGCGAGCCCGGTCATCAGGAACACGGAACGATGAAACCCTCGAACGCGGTTTTCGCCGGTTACGGCACCACCATCTTCACGGTGATGAGCGCGCTTGCCGTCGAGCATCGCGCCATCAATCTGGGACAGGGATTTCCGGACGAGGAGGGGCCGGAGGATATTCGCCGGGTGGCCGCCGACGCCCTGATGGAGGGGCCCAACCAGTATCCGCCCATGCTGGGGACCGCGGATCTGCGCGAGGCCGTCGCCGTCCACAATCGCCGCTTTTACGGGCTGGACGTGGATTGGCCGACCGAGGTGATGGTCACGTCGGGTGCCACCGAGGCCCTGGCCGATGGGTTTCTGGGCCTGATCGAGCCTGGCGACGAAGTCATTCTGATCGAGCCGTTGTACGATTCCTATCTGCCCATGGTGCGGCGCGCCGGCGGCGTGCCCAAACTGGTGCGCATGGAGCCGCCGGACTGGGCGCTGCCGCGCGCCGAACTGGAAGCCGCGTTTTCGAACAAGACGAAGCTGATTGTCGTCAATTCCCCTCACAACCCGTCGGGCAAGGTCTTCGATCGCGAGGAACTGGTGTTCCTCGCCGAACTGGTCGAGGCGTACGATGCCTACGCGCTGTGCGACGAGGTTTACGAGCACCTGGTGTTCGACGGTCTCGACCACGTGCCGTTGATGACCCTTCCCGGCATGCGCGAGCGTTGCCTTCGGATCGGGTCGGCCGGCAAGACCTTTTCCGCCACGGGGTGGAAAGTGGGATACGTAACCGGAGCGCCGGCGCTGCTGAGCGCCGCCGCCAAGGCGCATCAGTTCGTGACTTTCACCACGCCGCCCAATCTGCAGGCGGCGGCGGCGTACGGATTGCGCAAGCCCGATGACTATTTCGAGGCGCTGGCATCGTCGCAGCAGGCCAAGCGCGACCGCCTGGGCGCCGGGCTCAAGGCCGCCGGTTTCGACGTTCTGGAAAGCCAGGGAACGTATTTCCTCACCGTCGATATCCGGTCCGCCGGTTTCAACGGCACCGACGAGGAGTTCTGCCGCCACATCACCGTCGAGGCGGGTGTCGCCGCGGTCCCGGTCAGCGCCTTCTATCAGGACTCGGACGTCAACCACTTCGCGCGGTTCTGCTTTTGCAAGCGCGACGCGGTGCTGGACGAGGCCGTGGACCGGCTGAAGCGTCACTTCGGCCGCGCTTGACGGGTCCCGAGCCTCGGTTTACATCAGGGGCACGGCGGCGGGAGTAGCTCAGTTGGTTAGAGCACCTGGTTGTGGTCCAGGGGGTCGTGGGTTCAAATCCCATCTCTCGCCCCAGTTTTCCTGCCGTCCACACCGCATCCATCCCGACCCCAAACCAGAAAACCGGAATCCACTGGCCCCAAGCCCGGCGGCACGGACGGTGGGTCAAGAAACCGGCTTGCGTCGCGGTTGCGTGTTTTCAGGAAAGCCCGCAAAAAGAGAGTGCTTTTTCGGTTGCCTGCATTAACCCAAATGGGGTACATACCGGGGATCAACGGCTGACTCGCGCGGCCGAATAATCGTCAAAATAATCAATTTGGTGGAGATGGAGAGAGCAATTGCGGCCGCTCGCGTGGTCGCGAAATCGTTGGCAATTCCCCCTGGGAGAAAAGACCGATGACTGCTCTCGACAAAAAAGCGAACCTTACGATTCCGAAAAACACGTTCAAGTCAGAAGACTTTCTTGGAGATTCCGCTGATGTAGTCCTCGGTCCCATCCATACGGCGCCCCGTTTTGAACTGGGGTCTTGGACCATCGATGACTACCTGGCCGATCACCTGTTCGAGGTGGTTACCCCGGCGCTGCATGCCTTCATGTCGCGACACCGCGACGACGAAGGGGATTGGATCGGCGAGGATCGACCGTCTCCCCTCGACAGGGCGCTGGACTCCGGCGGTTCGGGCGCTCGCGGCAAGATGTTCGGCCTCGGAGCCGGTTCGTCCGACGGGGGCAACCTTGGCGACCAGGGCAACGGCCTCGCCGGGTTCGGTCACGGGGTTTTCGCCAGAACTCCTGGGCGGCGACGATTTCTCCGCCGTGTCCCCGCCGTCCGCGGACGGTTCCTCGGCGGGTCTTTCAAGTTCCGGCTTTGATTTGATGCTCGTATCTTTCCCCGAAGACGGCGAACCCGCCGGGGAGCGAAGATGGCGGCGATGTCGGTGGCAACGAGAACGCGCCGGCCATGGGAACGCTGGTGTTGGAACGCGGGGCTGTGTTGTCGGACGTCAGCGTCGACGGCGGTTCCGCTGTCAGCGCGTTCGGCGCGGCGGGCAGCGGCCCGGAGCTGAGTTTCGTGACGACGGCCGCGTTCTTCCCGATCGTTTTGGAAAATGCCCCGACCGGCACCTTCGTCGTCGTCGCCGGCGGCGTATCGCGCCGCGCCGTCCAGTATTCGCTGAGCAATGACGCGGACGGCCGGTTCGATATCGACGCGCAAACCGGGCTCGTCACCGTCGAGGACGGAACCCGGATCGACTACGAAACCGCCACCGAGCATGACATCGAGGTCACGACGACCTATCTCGACGCCACGACGCCGGCCGAGGTCGAAACCCTCACCGTATTCGTTCGCGACGTCAACGAGGCGCCCAGCGGCATCGATCTGGATAACGCCACGGTTGTGGAGAACGCCAGTGGGGCGGCCGTCGGGGTGCTGACCACCGAGGATCAGGATGTCGGCGATACCCATGGCTACGTGGTCTCGGACCTTCGCTTCGAAGTGGTTGGTGGCCAGCTCAAGCTGAAGGACGGTGTCAGCCTCGACCACGAGGCTGAACCGAATGTTACGCTCACCGTCACCGCCACCGACGAGGGCGGTCTGAGCGCCGAACGGTCGTTCACCGTCACCGTGACCGACCGGATCTTTCCCCGAAAACGGCGAACCCGCCGAGGGGGTCGAAGATGTCGGCGATGTCGGTGTCAACGAGGACGCGCCGGCCATGGGAACGCTGGTGTTGGAACGCGGGGCCGTGTTGTCGGACGTCAGCGCCGCCGGCGGTTCCGTTTTCAGCGCGGCCGGAGCGGCGGGCGGCGTCCCCGAGCTGAGTTTCGCGACGACGGCCGCGTTCTTCCCGATCGTTTTGGAAAATGCCCCGACCGGCACCTTCGTCGTCATCGCCGGCGGCGTATCGCGCCGCGCCGTCGCGTATTCCCTGAGCAATGACGCGGACGGTCGGTTCGATATCGACGCGCAAACGGGGCTCGTCACCGTCGAGGACGGAACCCGGATCGACTACGAAACCGCCACCGAGCATGACATCGAGGTGACGACGACCTATCTCGACGGCGCGACGCCGGCCGAGGTCGAAACCCTCACCGTATTCGTTCGCGACGTCAACGAGGCGCCCAGCGGCATCGATCTGGATAACGCCACGGTCGCCGAGAATGCCGATGGCGCGGCCATCGGGGTCCTGACCACCGAGGATCAGGATGTCGGCGATACCCATGACTACGTGGTCTCGGACCTTCGCTTCGAAGTGGTTGGCGGCCAGCTCAAGCTGAAGGACGGTGTCAGCCTCGACCACGAGGCTGAACCGGGCGTTGTGCTCACCGTCACCGCCACCGACGAGGGCGGTCTGAGCGCCGAACGGTCGTTCACCGTCACCGTGACCGACGTCAACGAGGCGCCGGGCGCGGTGGACGACGAGGCCGTCACCACCGAAAACGCCGCCATCGACGTAGACGTGCTCGCCAACGACACCGACGTGGACGCCGGCGACGATCCCGCGACGTTCTCCCTGGACAGCGTCTCCATCGCCTCGGTCACCGGGCTTGTTGGCGGAGGCACGGGGAGCGTGTCCATCGAAGGCAACCAGCTGCGGTTCGATCCGGGCACCGACTTCGACGAACTGGACGCCGGCGATACCGCGACCGTGGTCGTGGACTACACCATGTCCGACGACGAGGGCGTCGGCTCGGCGGCCCAAGCGACGATTACCGTGACCGGCGTCAACGACGCCCCGGTTGTTCAGGACGTGAGCGCCTCCGCGGTCGAGGACGGCCCGCAGGTGACCGGATTGTTCCTCGGTGACGACGTGGATGCCGACGACGACGGCGTGGCGCTGACCTACTCCATCGTATCGCTGCCGACCGAGGGTGTCGTGGTCGACATCGACGACAACGTGTTCACGTTCGATCCGGGCGACGACTTCCAGGATCTGGCCGACGGCGAGACGCGGGACGTGACCTTCGGCTACACCGCCCGGGACAGCAACGGCGGGGTCTCCAACATCGGCACGGTGACGGTGACCGTCACCGGTGTCAACGACGCCCCGACCCTCGATGTGAATGCCGGTACGACGGTGGACGAGGGCGCCGCGAAGCTGTTGAGCGTTGTCGAACTGAGCGCGTCGGATCCCGACAACACCGTCGCCGAGATCGTCTACACGGTGACCACCGGTCCGCAACACGGCCAACTGGAACTGACCACGAACCTCGGGCAGGCCATCGCCGGGTTCACCCAGGAGGACCTTGCCGCCGGCCGGGTGGTCTACGTCCATGACGGCAGTGAATCGGCGTCCGACAGCTTCATCTTCGACGTGAGCGATCCCGCCGGCGCGGGCCCGGAAAGCCAA
>CAVPAM010000019.1:0-45863 GCA_963701445.1 uncultured Alphaproteobacteria bacterium | reverse complement strand
GCTTGCCGGCGATCAGGCGGCTCCAGGATTCGTAGAAATAGGATCCGGTCTCGGTGACGCAGACGGAAACCGGGCCCGAGGTCCCGGGGTCGTAGCGGGTGTTGAGAATGACCCCGAACAGCACCACCCAAAGAACCGCCACGGCGCCCACGTAGAACCGGCCATGGGGATGCGGGCCGGGCCGGTCGCGGAACCGGCCGGCGCCGAACGCGTCCGGATCGAGCACGCCCCGCCGCCGCCGATCGAGCACTTCGCGGCTCAGGTGGCGAGCCCAGGACGGCGGCTGTTGCGCGAACATGTAGCGGGAGAACGCCGTCTCCAGTTCCGCCTCGCGGGGCAGGCGCCCGAACCAGCGGCGGTAGGCGAGACGGAAAAAATCGTACTCCGAAAGGTCGAGGGCGGCCGCCGCCCGTGCCAGGGCGCGGCAGTCCGACGCCTCGGTCGGGCCGGCTCGCGCGACCTTGCCGGCTTCTTGTTTCCTCGGTTCCGGTTTCCTCGATCCTTGGCTCCCGGGGCCCATGGAGTTCTCCCTCGGAACAGCACCGCGCCGGCGACGGGAGGCGCCCCCGCAGGGATGGCTGGTGCTAACTCTCTAAAAAGGCAGCCAAATCCCCGTTCGGGTGTCGCGCCGGCACGGACACGAGTCTATCACGGAACCGAGGTCGATGTCGCGCGCGGGATGAGGGGTCACGAACACGGACCCGCGCATGCCGCCCGACAAGGACGACGTAAAAGGAACGGGCGATACATATATAAAGTATATTCATGAAAATAAAAAAGTAAAAAATAGTAAAATTTTCAAACAATTTTATTAAATTTGTCGTTTCACATGCAGATCGAAATATATTGACCGCCGGTGTCGAAGAATTATATTATATACATGCTTAATTATTACATATGTTCTTATGTTTGATGGTCGACGGGACGCGAGGATCTTTCCGGTTCGGGGGGATTGGGTGCCCGGCGTTCGGTCGACGAGGAGTGGAACGATGCTGAAGAGAGAAAAGGAAAGGTGGCTGGGCGCCGTCAAGGCGATCAAGGAAGAGGCGGATCTGGTGGAGCGGTTGCTGACCGACCCGCCAGGGCGGATGAACGCGCCGCAACTCGCGAACGAACTGCGGATCAGCGGCGGGGTGATCCGCAACCTGGCCGTCGAACTGACACTGTCGCCGTTGGACCGGAACGGGGGACGGGATTAGTGGTGCGTGTCTGACGTATCGCTACCATATATCGGACACGAACCACGAGCGCCCGCTCCGATCGCGCGCGGATTCGCGCGGCCGGATTGACCGGCTCCAGAGGTCGGGTGTTTGCGGTCCGGCCAGGCGCCCCGAATGCCTGTCAGCGGTTGCCGAACTGGTTCGGGCACCTCCACGCGCGCGGAATGCCGGTATTGTTGCAGCCAGGGATGCTCCACGCGGTTTCACGCAGGTGCCCGAGATTCTGGATCGCTCCCGGATCGCCCTGGGCCGCCGCTTTCCGCCACCATCCCGCGGCCGCCGCGCCGTCGCTCGGAACGCCGAGCCCAAGGTCATAGGCCAGACCCAGGTTGACCTGGGCCAACGCGTAACCCTGGTCGGCGGCGAGTCGATACCAGCGGGCCGCTTCCACGAAGTCCTGCTCCACGCCCACTCCTCGCGCGTACAGCACGCCCATGTTGTTCTGCGCCTCCGGCAGTCCCTGCCTCGCGGCGCGGTATGTCCAGTGGGCGGCGGCGATCGGATCCTTTTTCACATCCTCGCCCCGCAGGTACAACGAAGCCAGATCCATCTGCGCCGTCGGGTATCCCCGATTGGCCAAGTTGGTATCGTAGGGCGCCCAGTTGGATGAACAAGCCGACAGCGAGACCGCCAGCCCCAAAGCAAAAAAACAGCCCCCCATGCGAACTGTGCCCACGATCCAATCCTCCATTTAGTAGCAATTTTATTAATAATTACCACGAATGCGAGTGTCGCGCCAGGGGGGCCGAGCATCTTTTTGGCGAAATCAACCGTCCGTTTACGTTTGCGCAAGCGGGGCCGAGGTACTGTTGGCCGGCTTTTTCCCCACGGGGGCTATTTCTCGGATTGGAAGGCGTTCGCCCATGCTTCGATCACATCGTTCCATCGGTTCCGCCAGGATATGGGGTGGCCCGCTGACCGGCGTGTTGCTGTCGGTCTTGACTCTGGCTGGATGTGCCCTGCCGGGCGGCGGCGGTCAATTCGTGGATGCCGGGGTCATCGACGCCGAACCGGCGTCCCGGGGCCAGCCGGTTCAAAGAGCCCCAGAGCGCCCACCGGCGGATATCATCGCGATCTCCGGCCCTCCGGTTTCCCGACAGCCCGTCGCCGAGCGTCTGGCGGAGGTGGCGGCCAACGTGGTCACGATCATCGCCGGCAATAACGGCGGCGGCGGGTTCTACATAGACCAGGGCCGCCATGTGCTGACAACCGCAACGGCCGTGGGCCGCATGCCCCAGGTGACGGTGCTTCTCGCCGGCGGCGAGGAGGTGACGGGAACGGTGATCCTGGCGAACGGCCGCCGCAACGTGGCGCTGGTCGCGACCGAGCCGGTGGACGTGGAGGGCCTGCCGATGATGATCGGCATCCCCGACGTAGGCATGCCGGTATTCGCTCCCGGTGTCGTCGCGCCCCGATCGGCGAATGGCGAACCGGCCGTCGGCGTGATCACCGCCATTCGCCGCGACCGCGGCCTCACATTGATTCACAGTTCCATCGCCGGGGTGTCCCGGAACGGCGGATCGCCGTTGCTGGATCCCGACGGCAACGTCGTCGGCATCGGAGCCGCCATGCCCGAGGCCGCGCCGAAAACGGAAGACGGTTCCCAGGCCGGGAGTTTTTTCATGCCGGTGAAGGACGCGCTCGACGGACTCGGTATCGTGGTCGAGCGCCCGACATCCCCGGAGCCGGAAACGCCGCCTGGCCGCGAAGTAAACGCCGCCCCTCCGCTGGACCTGGCGATCGCCGACGGACCGGGCAAAACACCTGTCGCGGGCTCGGCCGGGGCGCGGGGGTCGAGCGAGCCCGCCCGGAGACGATGAACGGAGTGGCGCCACTTGGCGCGGATCACTAGCTGTCGCGGCGTGGTCTCGGCTTCGGCGCGAAGGGAAAGTGGGTGGCGGAGGGGGCGTCCGCGCCGACGTTGGCCGATGGCGCTTCCCGCTTGGCGGGAACGTGCGCGATCGCGGGAACCCGGGGCGTCGTAATCGTATTCCGGGCCGTATTCGCGGCCGTATTCCGGGTTGCCATGGTGTCGGGGGCAGCCGCGCCGCGTGCCGCCCAGGGCCCGTGGATCGCGGCCTCCGTTGACGGAACCGTCGCGGCGGTTTGGCCGGGGCCACCCAATGCCGGAGGTTCCACCAGTGTGCTCGATATTCCCATGTGCGACCCTCGCGATTGATGCGCGACGCCGGTGTCCGCCGAGCGCGCGGCGGCCGACGGGTCCTCGCCGGCGAACCACCGCGCCAGGGCGAAGCATAGGAAGAACACCGCCGGCAGCGCCACGACGATGCCGACACGCGTCAACTCCCGGCTCGATTTCGTTCGATAGGAGAGTTCTCGGGCGCCAAGGGCGATGCGTTCCACCGCCGCGGCGCAACCGTCGAGTGCATCGGCGACGCTCGGAGCGCATCGGCCGCGGACCGCCGCGAGGCGGTCCCTGACGGCGCGATCACAATCCTTGAGCACGGGGAGCCATGACCGGAAAGAAGCCGCCGCGCGATCTCCCGCGCCCCGAAGTGCTTTCAGAGCTCTCGCGGACCATGACTGGCTGGCCACGCGCTCACGCCAGGTCCGAGCATCGAAGGCCGCCGCGTGGCGCGACGGTGGGAACTGCTTCCGCGTGGCGGTTAAGCCCATGGGCCACCCTCGTCCTTCCGGTCACACATCAACCAAATTCCCTCACCATCATCGGAGACCCACAATGAGGCAAAAATAAGGAGAGCCGGTCAAGCTCTCTTTCAATGTTTGAACCCCGGTCTCATCGATCGGCGGAAACCGTGTCGATCTTAAACGGAGGTGGAATAACTTTCCAATAAATCAATACGTTCACGGATCGGTGCGCGGCGTGGCGCGAGTGCGCCGAAGGGTCGTCCCGTGGTGACTGGCCCCTGTCTCGGGCGTCGGCGGGCGGCCTGGTGTCGGCGGGCGCGACGATTTGGCCGAATCGTCCCGGGACGGGGGCGCCAAGCAGAGCGGTTTATGCCCCGAAGGTCACCCCGTGGGACAGACGGTTTCCAAGGGCGGCTTCGAGAATACTCCGATGAAAGTGACCATCGCGGTCGGCGGTCCTGGCACGAGTCACGTCAGAACGCCGCTCCATGGCTTCCGGCGACGGCGCCCAGAACCGTGACGAGGCTTATGGTGAGCAACACCCAATGAAGATACCGGATGAGCCGGAACGTGCGCTCGGGGTTCCGTTCCGCCTGTTGATGAAACCAACGGTGCAGGAACAGCGGCTCGGCCACGAACAGCATGAGCGAAAACACCACCCAAACGAAAACCATGGCATGCATCCACCAGAACGCCATGTCGCGAAAGCGGTCCCAGAGATCCCAGGCGGCGGTGATGTAAAAACCGGTGGCGCCGACCAGAAGAGTCGTGCCGCGCGCCTGCCAGGCGAAGCGGCCTTCGATGGCTTCGAAGAAGGCGACCCGCTCCTCCGGTGTTTTCATCCGCTCGACGGCGGGAAGCAGGACGGTGGTGACGAAGCCGACGCCGCCGATCCAGAGGACGACGCCGAGCACATGGAGCGCGCGGGCAACGGTCAGTTCATCCATGGGCCATCCTCCGTCACCAGGCTTGCTGGAGTCCACCGAAACCCGAGATCCGGCGAACCATACGAACCGTCCGGACTGTGTCAAGCGAGGCTGGTCGATCAGCGTTCCGAAGGGCCGTGCGTGTCGGAGGAGGGGCACGCGGCGGCGCCGAGGATGGGGCCCTGGGCCTCGTTCTGCACGAGCACCGCGCAGCCTTCGTCCGGAGCGAGCGAAATGCCTTGGACCGTGGCGGTCGTGGCCACCCCCGACCATGTGCCGATCCGCTCCATGCCGGTGACCACATGATGGTTGGTCAGGGTCTTGTTCTTGTTTTCGCCGGCCTGGACGCGGGTTACATGAGCCCGCTTGTACCGCGCCAGCCAAACCGCCGCCGGAACCTTGACCGGTCCGTCGATGGCGACTGTCAATCCGCCGGCGGGGGCGTTGGCGATGGCGACGTCAAGGCGCGGCCGTTGGTCGCGCGATCGGGCGGCGATGGCGTCCTCCACGGCGCCCCTCCGGGTTCCCGCCGCCTCGGCGCGGCCGTCGATGACCATCTGAGGCGTGTACACCTGGGCGGTTTCACGGATATTCCGATTGTAGACGCGCTGGCGCTCTGTGTTGGCGGGGTTGGAGAACACGTCCTTCCAGCGTCCGGCGGCGCCGTAAACCAGGTCGTCCCAATAATCCACGTGGAACTCCAGGGCGATCACGTCGCCGCGTCCGGCCAGCTCGCCCAGGTAGGCTTCCGCCGGCGGGCACGAATAACAGCTTTGCGAGGTGAACAGTTCGACGACGGTTTTGTCGCCGCCGGTTTCCGCCGAAACGGCTCCGGGAAGACACGCGACGATCCAGCCGATGACCAGGGTGGGGAAGGCAACGGTCCGCATGCGATAGAGAATAGCGGTCTCGCGCCATCACGACGAATCACGTTCGGGTGACGGGTGTCTCGCCTGGTCCCGCGCCCCCGTTTCGGAGCAAACGGTCAGTGCACGCGGGGCGGGAAGGTGTGCTGGAGTTCGACGATGGCGTCCTGGACCATGTTCAGGTGTGGGTTGATGCGCAGGGCCGCCTCGAACGCCACCAGCGCGGAACCGCGATCGCCGGCGCGCAGGCAGATCTGCGCGAAACCCGACAATGCCCCGAAGTGCCGGGGCTCCAGTTCGAGGGTACGATGGATGTCGTCGACGCTTTCTTGGTCGCGGCCTTGAAGAAAATACAGGGTCGCCCGCTTGTTCCAGGCCTCCGCCCAATCCGGCCGGGACATCACAAGTTCGCTGAAGATATGCTCCGCCGTTTCATAACGCCTCTCGGCGACGGCGGCGATGGCGTTGTTCATCATGCTCGACGGCAGCGGGTCCGGGTGATCCGTCCATATCTCCCAGATCCTGTCCTCGATTTCATAGGCGTTTCGCGCCACGGGATCGGCCGCCAGCCGCCGGAACAGCTCGTCCAGGGTGGACGGCATGGAGTCCGCCGGGCGGCGTCGGTCCAGCGTCAGGATGAGCTTCAGCGTATCGTGATACATGGCGTCGACGGGCCGGTTGTTCGATCAGGAGTGTAATGGGGCGGCGGACATCATCGCACCCCCCTGAATCGGCTGGGATCGAAAACGGCCCACGCGAGCCCCTCCTCGGCGAGATCTGGCGGGAGGTCCGCTCCCAAGGCCGCGGCCGCCGCCAGCCGTCCCATGGCCGGCGCGGTCTCGATGCCGAAGCCTCCCTGTCCGGCGAGCCAGAGGAAATCCGGCGCGGCCGGATCCGGGCCGACGGCCGGCGCCTTGTCGGCCAGGAAAGACCGCAGTCCCGCCCACCTGTGAGCGATATGCGAGACCGTGAGGGTCGTGGCCGTCTGCAGATGATCGGCCGCCACCGCCACGTCCCATTCGTCCGCCTGGGCGTCGCAGGGCGGCATCGGCGTCTCGTCGCAAGGGGAGACAAGTACGCGTCCCGCCTCCGGCTTGAAATAGAACGCCTCGTCGGCGTCGACGGTCATCGGCCATTCGCGCATGTCGGTTCCCGGAGGCGGATCGACGGTGATCGCCGTGCGCCGTTTCGCCACCAGGCCAAGCGGCGCCAGTCCCGCCCGTTCGGCCACCTGGTCGGCCCACGCGCCCGCCGCGTTGACGATGGTCGCGGCGCGGACGGTGCCCTGGGTGGTGACGACCCGCCAGTTTCCGTCATGGCGTTCGATGGTTCGCGCCTCGGCGGCGTTCAGAAGGGTGCCTCCCCGTGCCTTGAAGCCCCGGAGGAAACCCTGGAGCAGAGCATCGACGTCCATGTCCATGGCGCCGGGTTCGTGAACGCCGCAGACCGCGTATCCGGGACGCAGGACCGGTTGCAGGGCCGCCACCGCGCGGCCGTCGATAAGCCGCAGGTCCCGGGTGTGTCGCCGGCATTCGGCGAACAGGCGCTCGGCCGCTTCCCGCTGGTCCTCGCGGGCAATATGAAGGACACCGCGTGGCGCCAGAAGCGGCGTGGCCGCGAACCCGGCCGGCGGCGCTTCCAGAAACGGGCGGCTGCACCGGGCCAGGGCGCGGACGACGGCTCCGCCGTAGGTTTCGAGAAACAGGGCCGCCGACCGGCCGGTGGCATGGTACCCGGGAGCGTCCTCGCGCTCCAAGAGGGCGACGCGGGCATTAGGCGCTCGCCGGCCGAGTTCGAAGGCCGCGGATGCTCCGGCGATACCGCCGCCGATGATCAGGAAATCGTACTCCACCATGGCCCCGCCCGACCCAGGCTATTCCGCCGCCCGAGCTTCGGGAACGGCCGTGGGTCTCTCGGGGCCCCGGCGTTTTTCCAGCAGCGGCCTCGCGAGGGACAGGAGCGGCGGTATGATCAGAACGGTGAGAACCGCCGACAGCATCAATCCGCCCAGCACCACCGATCCCAGACCCCGGTAGAGTTCCGAGCCCGCGCCCGGAAACAGCACCAGCGGCAGCATGCCGAAGACGCTGGTCAGGCTGGACATGAAGATCGGCCGCATCCGGTCGCGGGTTGCGGCGACGATGGCGTCGTCGGCCGTCATGTTTTCGTCCCTGACGTGCGTGATCGTCTGGTGAACCAGCAGGATCGCGTTGTTGACGACGATCCCCACGAGAATGACGAACCCGAGAATGGTCAGCATGTCCAGCGGCTGATAGACGAACAGGTTGAGCAACGCCAAACCCCCGACGCCACCAGCGGTGGCCAGCGGCACGGCCAGGATGATGATCAGCGGAAACACGAAGCTTTCGAACAGTACCGCCATGATCAGATAGACGATGGCGACGGCGAGGGCGAGTTGCCAGACCATGGCGTCCCAGGTTTGCGTCAGCTTGTCCGCGGTGCCGGCCAGTTTCAGCTTGATGTCCGGCGACAGGCCCTCCGCCCGCAGTTTGTCGATCACCTCCGCCTGGACGATCTCCATCGCCGTCTCCAGCGGTACTTTCGACGCCGGCCGGATCTCCAGCGTGACCGTGCGTTCGCGTTCCAGGTGGCGGATTTCCGTGGGGCCGGAGGTCACCACCACGTCCGCGAGCGAGCTGACCGGAACGATCGTCCCCGATTCCGTCACCACCGGCAGATCCCCTATCCCCTGGGTTTCCGTGATTTTTCTCTGCGGGCCGGCGAGCGTCAGGTCGATCCGTTTTCCGTCCACGGTGATTTCGGCGACGCGCAGGCCGTCGTTGAACGCGTCCAGGGTCGCGCCGAGGTCCCGGGCGTTCAGGCCGTTGTCGGCGAGCCGCACCGGGTCGGGATAGACCCGAACCTCCGGCGCGCCCAGTTCCAGGCCCGGTTTAGGACGGAGCTGATTGCCCTGGTCGAGCGGCAGGACGGCGCCGAGCAGGCCCACGGCCCGCTGGGCCACCTCGAGGACATCCTCCAGTTCCGGTCCGGAGACATTCAGGTCGATGGAGCGGGAACTGGCCACGGCGCGCCCGAAAATGGAGGGCTGGGAAATGACGCCGAAGGTGCCGGGTTCCTTGAACGCGGGCTTCTGCAGCACCGGGATGAGTTCCGAGACCCGGTCGGCCTCCACCGCGCTGGCGCCGAAGAATGTCCCCGCCGGGCGGGCCACATAAAAGAAATTCATCATCTTGGGCGGCTGCCCCGCCTCGGACTCGGGACCCGTCTTGGAAGCCCAGAAGTCCTCGATGTCCGTTTCCACGTTCTTGCCGATTTCGACCGCGGTCGTCAGGTTGTATCCCGGCGGGGGCAGCAGGGCGCCGAACACCAGGTTGCGATTACCCTCGGGCAGGTACTCCAGCTTCGGCAGGAACATCCAGGTGGCGACGGCGGCGGCGCCGCAGATCACCGCGACGGTGCCGAAGGCCGTCGATTTCCTGGCCGCCGAGCGGCGGGTCAGGTTCACGATGGTCTCGACGAAGCCGGATGCCATGCGGTCGAGAACGGGAATGCGCCGTTTCTCCATGGTCTCTTGGACCGGCGCGCGAAGCAGGCGGTTGGCCAGGGCCGGAATGACCGTAATGGCGACGATCAGCGACAGTACCACCGACACGGAAATGGCGACGGCGATGTCCCGGAACAGCTGGCCCACCTCCACCTCCAGGATCAGGATGGGGATGAACACCATGACCGTCGTCAGGGCCGAAACCAGGATCGCGCCCCAGACCTGCCGCGCGCCCTCGTAGGCGGCCTTGGCGGGCGGCACGCCGCGCTGCCGAAGGCGATAGATGTTCTCGAGGACGACGATGGCGGCATCCACCACCATGCCCACCGAAAACGCGATTCCGGCGAGGGATATGACATTGATGGACCGCCCCAATGCGGCCATGGCGACGAACGATCCGATCACCGAGACGGGGATGGCCAGGGTGATGATCAAGGTGGCCGGACCGGAGCGCAGGAAAAGCAGGAGGATCAGGGCGGCGAGGGTGCCGCCGATCCAGATGTTCTGGCGCACGAGTTCGACGGCGGAATCGATGTAGACGGTCTCGTCGTAAACCTGGAGCAGGGTCAGCTGTTCGCGGGGAAGGACGGTGGCGCGCAATTCGTCGAGCGCCTCGCGGATTCCGTCCATGGTCTCGATGACGTTGGCTCCGGTCTCGCGCACGGCGTTGAGGGCGAGCGCCGGTTCGCCGAGAATGCGGATGGCCGAATCGGGCTCCTTGTAGTCGAAGCGAACGTCGGCGATGTCACCGACGGTGACCCGCGCCACCCTGCCGGTGGACGGATCGGAGATGCTGCGCAGGAGCACCGCGCGCACCTGCTCCGGGGTCGTGAGGTCGCCTTCCGTGCGCACCACGTAGCGCCGCTTGCCCTCTTCCAGGTCCCCCGCCGATACCGAGGAATTGGCTTCGCGCAGCGCGCCGACGATGGCCGGGACGGTGAGGCCGTACTGCGCCATCTTGATGGGGTCGACAATGATCCGCAGCTCGCGGGTGTTACCGCCGAAAACGTTGACCCGGCTGACCCCGGGGACCCGTTCGAGGCGGTCGCGGAGGATATCGCGGGCGAAGTCGCGGTAGGTGTGAATCGGCCGTTCGTTTTCCGGCGCGCGGCGGAGGATGAACCACGCGATCGGCTGGTCGTCCGAGCCCGACGTATCGAGCGTCGGTTCGTCCGCTTCCTCCGGGTAGCCGGTGACCTGATCCAGCCGGTTGGCGACAAGAAGCAGGGCTTTCTCCATGTCCTGACCGAGCCCGAATTCCAGCGTCACGCTGGCCTTGCCGTCCTGGGACTCGCTGGTCATTTCCTCCAGCCCCTCCAGCCCGCGAAGCTTTTCCTCCTGACGGATGACGATCTCGCGTTCCACTTCCGCGGGGGCCGCACCCGGCCATGCCGTGGAAACGGAGATCACCGGCTTGCTGATATCGGGCGTGAGCTGGATGGGGATGGTCCGCAGCGCCACCAGACCGAACATGACGATCATCAGAACCGCCGCCACGACGGCGGTCGGCCGCTCGATGGCGAGCCGGATGAGGTTCATCCGCTGACGCCTCCATCGGCCTGGGCACCGTGCCGCGGCTGGATCTTTTGACCGGGCCGAAGCCGCTCGTTGCCGCGCACGACAACGGCGTCGCCCGGTTTCAGTCCCTCGATCACCTCGAACCGGTTGCCAACGGCGTCGCCCAGGCGCACGGGGCGGATCTCGGCGGCATCGCCGGCAACGACGACCGCCATGGTGCCCTCCTTGCGGTTGAGGATCGCGTCCTTGTGGACGGTCACCACGTTGCGCGAGCCGCCCGCGGGCAGGCGTACGGTCACGCTCTGGTTGGCGGCGAGGCCGGCGGCCCCTTCGAGCTCTGGCGCGAAACGAACGGTGCGGGTTCGCGTCAGGGCGTTTTCTTCCGGAACCACGGCGCGAACCTTGCCGTCCATGCGTCCTCCGGCGAATTCGATGGTCACCGGAGCGCCGGGGGTCAATCCTCCGATCCTGTCGAACGGCACGTCCGCTTCCACTTCGAGGTCCCGGTCGTCGATCAGGCTGACCACCGAGTCGCCCACGTCCACGTGGGCGCCGACCTCGGTGTGCCGCTGGGTGACCACGCCGGAGTAAGGCGCGCGGATTTCCGAGTCGCCGAGGTCGATCTCGGCGAGCCGAAGCCGGGCCCGGGCGCTGGCCAACTCCGCTCGCGCGACCACCGCCTCGCTCTCGGTCATCACCACCTCCTGGCGCTTGTCCTCGAAGCTGCCCTTGCTGAAGGCCGGCGATTTCCTCAAGCCCTCAAGCCGCGACAGTTCTTGTTGCCGAAGGCCAAGCTCGGCGCGCGCCGTGGCCAGCGACGCCTCGGCGGCGGCGACCTCGGCCGCGCGCAGATCCCTCTCCGACGCCGGTCGGTCGGTCACCAGCACGGCAATGACGTCGCCCTGTTCCACCCGGTCGCCCACGTCGACGCGCATCTCGCTGACCGGGCCCCGGGTCCGCGCGGCGACCACACCGGCGCGGCGGGACACCAGCCGGCCGATGACCTCGACCGTGCGCGTGAACGGCTCCTCGCGAACCGCGTCGACGCCGACCAGCGCGGGCTGTTGCGCCGTGGCCGGGGCGGCAAGTCCCGCGAGCCCGGCAAGCAGAAGAAGCCCGGCAAGCAGGACGGGGGTTCCCGCGAGCGTTGAACGAATGACCATGGTTGTCCTCATGGTAGAAGACATAGCCTCCCGCATCGGATCTATCCACTCCAATTCCGCAAGATTGGACTAGACTGTCCAGTCCAATCTAACCTAAGGTAGGGTGTCGAATCAATTGTTCGAGTGGTCTTCATGCAACAATCGGTGGCACGGACCGTGGTCGCGATGGCGGAGCCCGTCCCCTCGAAGCGCGCGACGATCCTCGCCGCCGGCACGCGGGTGTTTCTGGACCAGGGATACGGCGCCGCCAGCATGGATGCGATCGCCCGCGCCGCGGGTGTCTCCAAGCAGACCATTTACGCCTATTTCGGCGGCAAGGCGGCGCTTTTCGAGGCGACCGTCCTGGAGCGGAGCGACCGGCTGCTGGAGCCGGTTCCCACGGAGACCGATTCCCTCGATAGTCCGGAAATGGCCCTTCGCGCCATCGCGCATCGTTTCCTGGAGTTGATCCTGTCTCCGGAAACGGTGGCGCGATTTCGCGTGATCGTCGCCGAGAGCGGGCGATTTCCGGAATTGGCGGAGGCGTTCTATCGATCCGGTCCGGAGCGCGTGGGCGCGCGGCTGTCGGGATATCTCGCGGAGCTTCACCGCCAGGGTATCCTGCGTGTCGAGGATCCGCCGAGCGCTTCGATCCATTTTTTCGGCATGGTCCGCGGAGACCTGTTTCTGCGCCAGCTTCTGGGCCTCGGCGGGCCTCCGCGCGGGGGCGAGCTCGACCGGATTGTGGACAGCGCGGTGCGGGCGTTTCTGTCGGCATACGCTCCGGACTGAAACGCCGGCCGGCCTTGCGCCCGGCTCGCGTGTTCGTCCCCGCCATTTCTTCTTGGCAACACCGGACGGATTCGCCCACAATGGGGGGTCTTACCCTCTCAGGGGAGGGGGAAATGCCCCAAAGACAAAGGTAAACAAACAACAAAAGAACGGAGGAAACCTTGGGGACACTGCTGTTTACCCACCCCACCTGCCTGGAGCACGAAATGGGTTCGTGGCATCCCGAGGCTCCGGCGCGCCTGAAGGCCATTCTCGAGAAACTCGGCAAGGAAGAATTCGCGTCGCTGGAGCGCCGCGAGGCGCCGCGCGGGTCCATCGCGGACATCGAGCGGGTGCATGCCGCGTACTACGCCGAATCCATCTTCGAGAACGTTCCCAAGTCGGGCCATGTTCATCTGGACGCCGACACGGCCATGTGTCCGGCCTCCGGCGAGGCCGCCCTGCGATCCGTCGGGGCGCTTTGCGACGCCGTCGATTCGGTGCTGAAGGGCGACGCCAAGAACGCCTTCTGCGCCGTGCGGCCCCCGGGCCACCACGCCGAAGTCGCCGCGGCCATGGGGTTTTGCCTGTTCAACAACATCGCCATCGCGGCCGAGCACGCGCGTCAGGTCCATGGACTGGAGCGGGTTGCGGTCATCGATTTCGATGGTCACCATGGCAACGGCAGCCAGAACTATTTCTTCCGGTACCGGGACCTGTTCTACGGGTCCAGCCACCAGTGGCCCGCGTATCCGGGAACCGGGATGGAGCATGAAACGGGAGTGTTCAACAACATCTGCAACGTTCAGCTCCGCCCGGGCAGCGGTTCGGAGGAATTCAGGAAGGGTTACATCGAACGCGTGTTTCCGGCCCTGCGCAACTTCGCTCCGGAACTGCTTCTGATTTCGGCCGGTTTCGACGGTCATGCCCGCGACCCGTTGCTCCAGTTGCGGCTCGAAACCGAGGACTACGCGTGGGTCACCCGCGAGCTCCTGGAGATCGCGGACGGGTGCTGCGAAGGGCGCGTCGTGTCCACGCTGGAGGGGGGCTACGACCTTACCGCGCTCTCCACCAGCGTCGGCGTTCACGTGCGGGCCATGATGGACGCGGCCGGAGGGTAAAAAAGGGGAAGGAGCGTTGTTTCTCGGCAACAGCGGAGGAGTTAAGACCGCGCGGGACTGAATCGCGGTGTTCTCGCGGTTTCCGAATGGTTTCGCCGAAAAGCCCCGAATTCATTGCGGGTTTAGCGGGGGGATTATGCTTGCATGGCGCGCCTCATCGCGCTTAAACCAGCGTTCATCGGACCGTAATGGTCGTATTTCAGGCCGCTAATTCTTGCCAAGGGCGGGAAACGCCCTCTCCCTTGCGGTAACAATGAGGGGGCGATGGACAGGGACGTGCCAGAACGCGATATCGAGCATCTCAGCTTCGAAGAAGCGCTTTCGGAGCTGGAGGCACTCGTTCGCCGCTTGGAAGAAGGGAAAATCACCCTGGACGAGTCCATACGCGGCTACGAGCGAGGTACGGCGCTGAAGCAGCGCTGTGAAAAACTGCTTCAGGAAGCTCAGTCCAGGGTCGAGACGATCGTTATCGGCCCGGAAGGAGACATTACGGCGGAACTATCGGATTTGGACCGAGGCGCAGTTGATAGAGATTAAGGCGGCCTTAGCGGAAAACGCGCGCAACGTGGATCGGATGTTGGACTCGTTGCTGCCGATCCACGACGATCTCGAATCGCGGCTCATGGAGGCCGTGCGTTATTCGTGCCTCTCGGGGGGCAAGCGCATTCGGCCCTTTCTGGTGACCACCAGCTCCGCTCTTTTCGGGGTGGACGAAGGCAGCGCGTTGCGGGCCGCCGCGGCCGTCGAAATGGTGCACTGCTATTCGCTGATTCACGACGACCTGCCGGCCATGGACAACGACGACATGCGCCGCGGGATGCCCACCTGCCACGTCAAGTTCGACGAGGCGACCGCCATACTCGCGGGCGACGCGCTGTTGACCCGCGCGTTCGGCGTGCTGTCCGACCCGGCAACGCATGGCGACGCGAAGGTCCGCAGCGATCTGGTCTGCGAACTGGCGCGCGCGGCCGGGCGGGAGGGAATGGTGGGCGGCCAGATGCTCGACCTTCTCGCAGAGCAGCATGAACTGAAAATGCCCGAGGTGACTCGCCTGCAGCGCATGAAGACCGGAGCCCTGATCGCGTTTTCCTGCGAGGCGGGGGCGATCCTCGGCAAGGCGTCCGACTCGGCCCGCCATGCCTTGCGCCACTACGCGCACGATCTCGGTCTGGCGTTCCAGATCGTCGATGACCTGCTGGACGTGGAAGGCGACGCGGCGGAAGTCGGGAAAAAAACCGGTAAGGATAAAGACGCCGGTAAGGCGACGTTTGTATCATTGCTCGGAATAGAGCAAGCACGCGCCCAGGCGGAGATGCTTGCGGAGCAGGCGGCGAATCATCTTGAAATCTTTGCCGAAACCGCAGACCCTCTCCGGTCATTGGCGCGGTTCGTGGTCAACAGGCGAAGTTAGCCATAGTATTTGTTAGGTCGGGGCGCCGCCAGGGCGTCGGAGTTAGGAGCGAAGAATTGACAGAGCACGGGACAACGCCGCTTCTCGATCTCATTCACGATCCAGAGGATCTCCGGAGGTTGCCGGAGGACCAGTTGGCTGGTTTGGCCAAGGAATTGCGCGACGAGGTCGTCCGCACGGTCTCCATTACCGGTGGCCATCTCGGCGCCAGCCTCGGTGTCGTCGAATTGACACTCGCGCTTCATTATATCTTTGATACGCCGCGCGACCGGCTGATCTGGGACGTGGGTCATCAGGCGTATCCGCACAAGATTTTGACCGGCCGCCGTGATCGCATGCTGTCGCTGCGCCAGGGCGGGGGCCTGTCCGGGTTCACCAAGCGCTCCGAGAGCGAGTACGATCCCTTCGGCGCCGCCCACACGTCCACTTCCATCTCGGCCGGGCTGGGAATGGCGGTGGCGCGGGATCTCGACGGCGCGAACCACAACGTCATCGCCGTGATCGGCGACGGCGCCATGAGCGCCGGCATGGCGTACGAGGCCATGAACAACGCCGGGTCCATGGATTCCCGGCTGATCGTGATCCTCAACGACAACGACATGTCCATCGCGCCGCCGGTGGGGGCCATGAGCGCCTATCTGTCGCGGCTGATTTCGTCGGGCCCGTACCGGTCCATCCGTCACTTCGCGGGAGAGGTCGCCAAGAAGTTCCCCCGCAGCCTCAGCGTGGCCGCACGCAAGGCCGAGGAGTACGCGCGCGGTCTGGTGACCGGCGGCACGCTGTTCGAGGAACTGGGCTTTTTCTACGTGGGGCCGGTGGATGGCCACAATCTCGACCACCTTCTGCCCGTCCTGAGGAACCTCCGCGAGGATCGCGAGCCGGGGCCGATCCTGTTGCACGTGGTGACGCGCAAGGGCCACGGGTATGCGCCCGCCGAGCAGTCCGCGGACAAGTACCACGGCGTCGGCCGGTTCAATATCGTCACCGGCGAACAGGTGAAGGCCAAATCGAACGCGCCGTCGTACACCAGCGTGTTCGCGCGCGCGCTGGTCCGGGAGGCCGAGGAGGACAGCAAGATCGTCGGCATCACCGCCGCCATGCCCGCCGGCACGGGAATCGACAAGTTCGCCGAGCGCTTTCCCGACCGGTGCTTCGATGTCGGCATCGCCGAGCAGCATGGCGTCACCTTCGCGGCCGGCCTCGCGGCGGAGGGATACAAGCCGTTCGCGGCCATCTACTCCACCTTCCTGCAGCGGGCCTACGACCAGGTCATGCACGATGTCGCCCTGCAGAGCCTGCCCGTGCGCTTCGCCATCGACCGCGCCGGACTGGTGGGCGCCGACGGAGCGACCCACGCCGGCGCCTTCGATCTGGCCTATCTGTGCTGCCTGCCGAACATGGTGGTCATGGCGGCGGCCGACGAAGCCGAGCTGATGCACATGGTGGCGACCGCCGCGGCGATCAATGATCGGCCCAGCGCCTTCCGCTATCCGCGCGGCGACGGTCTCGGCGTGGAAATGCCTGAACGCGGCGTGCCGTTGGAAATCGGCAAGGGCCGGGTCCTTCGCGAAGGAACCACCGTCGCGCTGCTGAGCCTGGGAAGCCGGTTCGGCGAGGCCCAGAAGGCGGCGGAGGAACTGGCGGCGCGCGGTCTCTCGACAACCCTCGCCGACGCCCGGTTCGCCAAGCCGCTGGACCTCGACCTGATCCGCCGCCTGGCCCTGGAGCACGAGGTGATGATCACCATCGAGGAAGGTTCGGCCGGCGGGTTCGCCGCCCACGTCATGCAGTTCATGGCGACCGAGGGGCTGCTCGACAACGGCCTCAAATTCCGGCCGCTGGTGCTGCCGGATGTCTATCTCGATCACGACAAGCCGGAAGTGCAGTACGAGCGCGCCGGGCTGACCGCCTCGAACATCGTGGCCACGGCGCTCCGGGCGCTGGGACGCGGCAAGGAAGCGGAAGCGGCGGGAGCCGCCACGGCCTGAACGGGTGGGCCACGGGCGCGGCGGACGCCGCCTCGATCAGCTTCTCGTGGAGCGGGGACTGGCGGAGACACGAACCCGCGCCCAGGCCCTCATCCTGGCGGGGCTGGTCTACAGTGACACCCGCCGGCTCGACAAGGCCGGACAGCAACTGCCCGACGATACGCCGCTTTCCGTGAAGGGGCGGGAACACCCATGGGTTTCGCGCGGCGGCGTCAAGCTCGCCCACGGCCTCGAGCACTTCGGCATCGATCCGGGCGGCAAGATCTGCCTCGACGTCGGCGCCTCCACCGGCGGCTTCACCGATGTGTTGCTGACGGGCGGCGCGGCGCGGGTCTACGCCGTCGACGTGGGGCGCGGGCAACTGGCCTGGAAGCTGCGCCAGGATGACCGGGTCGTGGTCCTTGAGCGGACAAACGCCCGCGACCTGACGGCGGAGCTTGTCCCCGAGCCGGTCGATCTGATCGTCTCCGACGTGAGTTTCATCAGTCTCGAAAAGGCCCTGCCGGCGCCGCTCGCGCTCGCCGCGCCCGGCGCCATGCTGGTGGCCCTGATCAAGCCGCAGTTCGAGGCCGGGAAACAGGCCGTCGGCAAGGGCGGGGTGGTGCGCGACCCGGCCGAGCGCCGGCGGGTGTGCGAGCGCATCGTGGAGTGGCTGGGGGCGCGACCCGGCTGGCATGTCCTCGGCGTCGAGGAGAGCCCGATCACCGGTCCCGAGGGCAACGTCGAATTCCTCGTCGCCGCCCGCAAGGAGCCTGGCGAAACCTGATCCATCGCGCTCAGAGCAACAGCGTCCGGCCGGTGATCTCGGCGTAAAGCCGTTCCACGTCCTCGCGATGGCAAAGCTCGGTGCCGGCCGTCAGCACCGTCGCCGCGCCGGTGGCGACCCCGAGCGCGAACGCGTCCTCGAGCGGCCGTTCCTGTGCCAGGCCGAACGTCATGCCCGCGACAAAGCTGTCGCCGGCGCCGACCGCGCTCTTGACCTCCACCTTGGGGCTCTCCAGGCGTCTCGTGCCCCCGCTCCAGGCCAGAACGGCACCCTCGCCGCCAAGGGTGAGCGCGACCACTTCCGC
Source organism: uncultured Alphaproteobacteria bacterium (assembly GCA_963701445.1). Classification (GTDB taxonomy): domain Bacteria; phylum Pseudomonadota; class Alphaproteobacteria; order Rhodospirillales; family Defluviicoccaceae; genus CAKZLS01. The sequence goes on along the minus strand of CAVPAM010000019.1, from coordinate 27,694 downwards.
CTTTCCTTCGTCGACGATCTGCTTGCACAGCGCGTCCTGCTCCGCCGGTGTCGACGCCTTCCTGCCGGTCAGGTGTTCGATTTCCCGCTGGTTCGGCTTGACCGCGTAGACGCCTTCCTTCAGGGCCTCGAACAGGGCCATGCCCGAGGTGTCGAGAATGACCCGGGCACCGCGTTCCTTGGCCGTGCGCGCGACCCGCGCGTAGAAGTCGTGGGGTACGCCCTGGGGCAGGCTGCCGGTGGCGACGATGTAGTCCACCTGGAGGTCGGCGATGGCGTCGAGACACGCGGTCCACTCGGCCTCGCTCAACTCCGGTCCCACGGGGGTGATGCGGTATTCCTGACCGCTGGACCGCTCGAAGATGGTGGAGCTGACCCGCGTCTCGCCGGCGATCGGCACCACCCGCGTGATCAGTCCCTGTTCGTCCACCATCTGGCGGAACAGCTGTCCGGTCAGCGAGCCGGCCGTGAATACCGGAATGCTGTGGCCGCCCAGCGTCTTGATCACCCGCGAGACATTGATCCCGCCACCGCCCGGAAACCGGAGCGGCTGGGAGGCCCGAAGCTTCTGCACGGGCAGCATGTGCTCGATTTCCCACTGGACATCCACACTGGAGTTCAGGGTCACCGTCGCGATGGTTTTCATGGTGCGTCTCCGTTGATTGCAAGCGTGCCGGCATGAGTAGTCGGCGACCGGCCGCCTCTTAACCGAAGCCCGTCATTCCGGCAACCCCGCCTTGAGCAGCAGCTCGCGCAGCATTTCCTTATGGGCGGGGTCCTTGAAGGGGTTCGCTTTTAGGTAAGACGAAACGGTGAAGTCTGGCTTTATTTCAAGCTGCTCCGCGGCCATCGCCTTGGCCTCCTCGGTGCGCCCCAGATCCGCGAGCGCGGCGATTTGGGCTCCCGCTCGACACCGCGATTCTACTGTGCATGGGGTTGTTTTTCATTTTTTCGTTTTCACCCCCCCCCCCCTCTGCTCGCGACGCTACCGATCCATGGCGTGGTATTCGGGGTTGGGCATCATGTCGAGGCCGTGGGCCATGCGGTTGGTGTAGTTGAAGAACGCGGCGACGTCGCAGATGTCGAAGATGTCGTGGTCGGTGAAGCCCACGTCGCGGAGGCGCTGGCGGTCGGCGGTGCCGATGTCGTTCGGGGTCACGGTGAGCTTCCAGGCGAAATCGAGCATGGCCCGCTGGCGGGGATCGAGTTCCGCCACCCGGTAATTCATCACCATCATCTCGCCCAGTTGCGGGTCGTCGGAGAGCTGGCGGACGGCCTGGCCGTGCGCCACCAGGCAATAGTAGCAGCGGTTGGCCGACGACACCGTGACCGCGATCATCTCGCGCTCCAGCTTGCTGAGCGCGCAGGTGTCCTCGTCCAGCATCAGCTGGTTGTAGAAGGCGGCGAAGGTCTGGAACTTGGCCGGGTTCTTGGTGTAGGCCCGAAGCACGTTGGGGATCAGGCCGAGCTTTTCCTCGCACTTGGCGAAGTATTTGCGGATGTTCTCGTCCAGGGCGTCGTCTTCGGGAAGCGAAATCCGGACGACGTGATCGGGTTGCGGCATGGCGGAAGCCTCCGTTCGTTCAGGTTTGCCCGCCTTGCGCCCGGTGGCGGAGCAGGTGGTCGGCGAGCACGCAGGCGAGCATCGCCTCGGCCACCGGCACGCCGCGGATGCCGACGCAGGGGTCGTGGCGGCCCTTGGTGACGATCTCGGCGTCCTCGCCATGGGCGGTGACGGTGCGTTGCGGCACGGAAATGGAGCTGGTGGGTTTGATGGCCAGCCGGGCGACGATGTCCTGCCCCGACGAAATGCCGCCGAGCACGCCGCCGGCGTTGTTGGACAGAAACGCGATCTTGCCGTCGACCATGCGCATTTCGTCGTTGTGCTCGAGCCCGGTCATGGCGACGGCGTCGAAGCCGGCCCCGATCTCCACGCCCTTGGCGGCGGGAATGCTGACCAGCGCCTTGGCGATGTCGGCGTCGAGCCGGTCGAAGGTGGGCTCGCCGAGACCGACCGGCACCCCCGATGCCACCACTTCGATCACGGCGCCCGCCGACAGACCGGATTTTCGCACCCCGTCGAGGAACGTCTCCCATGTCGCGGCCGTTACCGCGTCGGGGCACCAGAACGGATTGCGCGCCACCTCGTCCCAATCCCAACGGTCGCGGTCGATCCGGTGCGGGCCCATCTGCACCAGCGCCCCGCGAACGGTGACGCCGGGGCCGAGGATCTTGCGGGCGACGGCGCCGGCGGCCACGCGGATGGCGGTCTCCCGGGCGCTGGAACGGCCGCCGCCGCGATAGTCGCGGTTTCCGTATTTGGCGTGATAGGTGTAGTCGGCGTGGCCGGGACGGAACAGGTCCTTGATCGCGGAATAGTCCTTGGACCGCGCGTCCGCGTTGACGATGAGCAGGCCGATGGGGGTGCCGGTGGTGCGGCCCTCGAACACGCCGGAGAGGATCTCGACCTTGTCCGGCTCGCGGCGCTGGGTGGTATGCCGGCTCTGGCCCGGACGGCGGCGATCGAGATGGCTCTGGATATCGCTCTCGTCGAGTTCGATGCCGGGCGGCGTCCCGTCGATCACGCCGCCGATGGCGGGGCCGTGGCTCTCGCCGAAGGTGGTGACGCGGAAGAGCTCGCCGAAGGTGTTGCCTGCCATGCCGTTATGCTACTTCTGCGGAACGAAATTCTCCAGCATCTCGCGGATCTGGGGAACGGCGTCCACCGCCAGCATCCCGACCGCGTGATAGCCGCCGTCCACGTGATGATTGATGCCGGTAACGCCGGACGAGAGGTCGCTCAACAGATACGCGCCGGCCCCGCCCACGTCTTCCAGGGTGATGTTGCGGCGAAGCGGCGAATTGTGCTGGTTCCACTTGAGGATATAGCGGAAATCCCCGATCCCCGACGCCGCCAGGGTTTTCATCGGTCCGGCCGACAGCGAGTTGACCCGGATGTTCTCGCGGCCGAGATCCTCGGCGAGGTAGCGGACGCTCGCTTCCAGACCCGCCTTGGCGACCCCCATGACGTTGTAATGCGGCATGACCCGCTCGGAGCCGATGTAGGTGAGGGTGAGCAGGCTGCCGCCGTTGGGCATCAGGCGGTGGGCGCGTTGGCAGACGGCGGTGAACGAATAGCACGACACGAACATGGTCGCGGCGAAATTCTCGGCCGTGGTGTCGACGTAGCGCCCCTTGAGCTGGTCCTTGTCGGAGTACGCGATCGCGTGGACCACGAAATCCAGGGCGCCCCAGGCCTCGCCCAGCCGATCGAAAACCGCGTCGAGGCTGGCTTCGTCGGTGACGTCGCACGGCAGGACGAGTTCGCAGCCCAGCGACGCGGCGAGCGGCGTGACCCGCTTGAGCAGGGCGTCGCCCTGGTAGGTCATGGCGATTTCCGCGCCGTGGCCGCACACGGCCTTGGCGATTCCCCACGCGATGGAGCGGTCGTTGGCCACGCCCATGATCAGGCCTTTCTTTCCGGCCATCAGTGGTATGGACGCGGTCATTTCGGCATTCCCTCTGTCATTTCCTGAATATCGACTGTGTCTTGAGGATACGGACGCCAACAGGCGTGGGCGCGCATCCTAACCGAAACCCCACGCAAAGCAAAAAAAAAGCCCACAAAATTGAATAAGGTAAAGCTGGCTGGTGAGTTCAAGCCGAGGATCGTCTCGTTCAGTCCGTGTCGCGGACCCGGTAGGGATGGCGGCGCGCCCACTCTTCCACCAGCCGGAGGAGGTCGGGGTCGCGGGTGTCCGGCAGCATGACCTTCAAGACGACGATGTGATCGCCCCTCGCGCCGCCGGACGCGGGAGCACCCCTGCCCTTGAGACGGAGCTTCGTGCCGCTGTTGGAGCCCTTGGGAATGGTCAGGGTCACGGTGCCGTCGATGGTTCGGACACCGGCCTTGCCGCCGAGCATGGCTTCCGCGAGGGTGACGGGGAGTTCGGAATGAATGTCGTTGCCGGCGCGGGTGAAGCCGGGATGTGGCTCGACGCGCAGCTCGATGTGCACGTCTCCGGCCGGGCCGCCCCCGGTGCCGGGTGCTCCCTGAGCCTTGAGGCGGAGCACCTGGCCGTCCTGGGACCCCGGAGGGATCGTCACCTTGATCTGCTTCCCGCCCGGCAGCGTGATCGTCCGCGCGCCGCCCTTGATCGCGTCGAGGAAGTCGATGGACAGTTCGTGGCGGGTGTCCTGGCCCCGGGCCGGCGCGACCTTCCGCCAGCCGCCGGTGCGGCGCATGCCACGGAAACAGGTCGGCGAAGATGTCCATGCCTTCCGTGTTCTTCAGATATTCGCTGGGATCGCCGGCGCCCGGCCCGGCGGCGCCCCGTGCCTGGTTCCGGTAGAAGGTCCGGTTCATCCGCGGCGCCCCGTCGGCGTCGATCTGGCCGGCGTCGTAGCGCGCCTTCTTGTCGGCGTTCGACAGGAAATCGTAGGCCGCCGCCACTTCCTTGAACCGGTTTTCCGAGCGGGAATCGCCCGGGCGCAGATCCGGGTGATGGTCGCGCGCCAGCTTGCGGTAGGCCTTTTTGATGGTTTTCGTGTCCGTCCCCTTGGGGACGCCCAGAACTTCATAGGGGTCGCGCATTCAACCCTGTCGTTGGCGTTGTGGTTTGCGAACCGTGTACGGATGCTCGGCGTGCCACCGTTTCACAAACTGGATGAATTCCTCGTCGATGGAGGATGGTAGCACGACTCTAAGCGTTATATACTGATCGCCACAAGCGTCGTTTCCGCGCGGCAGTCCCTTGGCGCGCAGACGCAGGATCGAGCCCGTATTCGAGCCCGGCGGAACGGTCACCGTCACCGAGCCGTCCACCGTCGGAACGTCCACGCGGCCGCCGAGAACCGCCTCGGGTAGAGTGACGGGGACCTCCATGTGGATGTCATGCCCCCGTTGGCTGAAGACCGGATGGGGAGCGACCCGCAACTCCACCAGCGCGTCGCCAGCGGCGCGGCCACCCATGCCGGGCATCCCCTCGCCCCGCAGCCGCAGGATATGTCCGTCGAGCGTAGCCGGAGGTACCTTGATGGCCAGTTTTTTGCCGCTCACCGTGTCGATGCGATGGGTGACTCCCCGCGCCGCCTCCTCGAAGGTGACGGACAACGTGTAGGTGACATCGGCGCCCTTCACCTTGAAGCCCGCGGTTGCCGAATCCGTTGATCCGTCGGCCGGATTGTCCTCGTTGTCGTCACCGGGGTGGTGGCGTTTCCGCTTCCACGACTCGCAAACCCGCTCGTAGGCGGCGACGAGGGTCTTGAAGCGTTCCTCGGCCTCGGGGTTGCCGCGGTCGCTGTCCGGATGGAGTTGGCGGGCGCGGGCGCGGAAGGCGCGTTTGATCTCGTCGATCGGCGCGTCGCGGCGAACGCCGAGAATTGCGTATGGATCGCGCATGGCGGTGGACAGTGATCAGCGGCAAAAATCGAGCCGGCGCGTGCATGGCGCGGTGGATCGGCCTATCGTTATATGGGAAAAACCTGAACAGTCGGTAAAATGCCCGGACCCGCGCGGCGAGGCGGGCCTTCGCGGACACATCCATCGAGGAGCGCCATGACGTTTACACACGGACTCGATCCGATCGAGCAGTTCAAGGCCTGGATGGCCGACGCCGAGAAGAGCGAGCCCAACGATCCGAATGCCATGACATTGGCCACGTCCACGCCCGATGGCGTCCCGTCGGCCCGCATGGTTCTGCTCAAGGGCGTGGACGGGCGGGGATTCGCCTTTTACACGAACCTGGGAAGCGCCAAGGCCGATGAGCTTGCCGCCAACCCGCGCGCGGCGTTGTGCTTTCACTGGAAATCGCTGCGCCGGCAGGTCCGGGTCACGGGACCGGTGGCGCCGGTGAGCGATGCCGAGGCGGACGCCTATTTCGCCACCCGCGCGCGCGTCAGTCAATTGGGCGCCTGGGCGTCCAAGCAGTCGCGGCCGCTCCGGGGCCGGTTCGAACTGGAAGCCCGCGTCGCCAAGTATACGGCGCGGTTCAATATCGGCGCCGTGCCCCGGCCGCCCTTCTGGTCCGGGTTTTGTCTGTCTCCGGAACGAATCGAGTTCTGGGAAGACCGGCCGTTCCGCCTGCACATGCGGTCGGTCTATTCCCGGACCGAAAGCGGGTGGGACAACGAGGAACTGTATCCGTGAAAGATAGCGGAACCGAGGCCGTCAGACACACTCGCCCGGGAGACGAGCCCGCGGCGAGGCTGTCGACGGACCGCGCCAACCGGCTGAAGCGGCTGGCGGCGTCGGCGTCGGTGACCGTCGCGGCGGTGCTGATCGCCGCCAAGACGGGGGCCTGGATCATGACCGGATCGGTGAGCCTCCTGTCGACCCTGATCGACTCGCTGCTGGACCTTGCCGCGTCCGTGGTCAATTTCATCGCCGTCCGTCAGGCGATGCAGCCGGCCGACCGGGAACATCGCTTCGGGCACGGCAAGGCCGAGCCGCTCGCCGGATTGGCGCAGGCCGCGTTCGTCGGCGGATCCGCGGCCTTTCTGCTGTTCGAGGCGGTGCAGCGCCTGGCGAATCCCGTTGCCGTCAAGAATTCCACCGTCGGCATCGCCGTGATGGTCTTTTCCATCGTGCTGACGCTCGGGCTGGTGCTGTTCCAGCGGTTCGTGGTGAAACGCACGGGATCGGTGGCGATCAGCGCCGACTCGCTGCACTACAGCGCCGACCTGCTGGTTAACGCCAGCGTCATCGTGGCGCTTCTGTTGAGCGTCAAGCTGGGTTGGAGCGCCGCCGATCCGATTTTCGCCATCGTCATCGCGCTGTTCATCGTCCATGGCGCCTGGGGCATCTTCAGGAGCAGCCTCAAGCTGCTGATGGACACGGAACTGCCCGAGAGCGACCGGGAGCGCATCCGCGCCATCGCCAACAGCCATCCGGGCGTCATGAGCGTGCACGATATCAGGACCCGTTCCTCCGGCACCAAGACCTTCATCCAGTTTCACCTCGAGATGGACGGCAACCTGACGCTGATCGACGCCCACATCATCGCCGAAACGGTGATGGGAGAAGTGGAGCGCGCCTTTCCGGACGCGGAAGTCCTGATCCACGAAGACCCCTATGGCGTCGAGGAGAGAAGGGCGGTGTTCGAATAGCGGCCAGGCGCTTGGCCGCACGTGGGGAGCGAGTGCCATGCATGTGGAAGATCAAAGCGAAGTCATCGCCTTCCTGTCCAGGCCGGAGACATTCGCCACCGGCGGATCCACGGTCGACCGGGTGGAAACCCATGCGTCGGTGGTTTTTCTGGTGGGAGACCGGTGCTTCAAGCTGAAGCGCGCGGTGGTGTTTCCCTATCTCGATTTTTCGACACCGGATCGCCGCCGGCGGTTCTGCGAGGCGGAGGTGCGGTTCAACAGCCGCACCGCGCCGGACATCTACCTCGGGGTGGTGGCGGTGACCCGAACCGGGGACGGCGGCCTTGCCCTCGGCGGCGACGGCGAGCCGGTGGACTGGCTGGTGGAAATGCGGCGCTTCGACGAGGCCACGCTGTTCGACCGGCTGGCCGACCAGGGTGTTCTCGACCGGTTCGCCATGGAGGATCTCGCCGACAGCATCGCGCGGTTCCACACCGCCGCCGAGCGGCGTCCCGACGCGGGCGGGCGCGACGCCATCGCCTTCATCATCGGCAACAACGAACAGAGTTTCGCGGAGTGCGCTCCGGGACTTCTCGACCCCGCCGGGGTCGAGCGCGTGACCGCCGCGTCGCGTCGCGCCCTTGATGGGTGCGGCGCGTTGCTTGATCGGCGCCGCGAGGGCGGCTTCGTCCGCCACTGTCACGGCGATCTCCATCTCCGCAACATTTTTCTCAACCAGGGACGGGCCACCCTGTTCGACGCCATCGAGTTCAACGAGGCGTTCGCCAATATCGATGTGCTCTACGACCTCGCCTTTCTGATCATGGACCTCGATTGCCGGGGGTTCCGGGGGCTGGCGAGCATCCTCCTCAACCGCTACCTGGACGTCACCGGGGATGCCGGCGGGCTGGCGGCGCTGCCCGCTGTTTCTGTCGGTGCGCGCGGCGATCCGAAGCCATGTGGACGCGGCCGCCTGCGCCGACCAGTCCGATCCCGAGGAAGCCGGAAGCTTGCGCGAACGCGCGCGGCACTACCTTGAGAAAGCGGAGGCCTATCTGGTCCCGGCCGCGCCGGTCCTGATCGCCGTCGGGGGCCTGTCGGGCTCCGGAAAATCCAGGCTCGCGCGGGACCTCGCCGCCCATTTGTCGCCGGCGCCGGGGGCGCGGGTCGTGCGAACCGACTGCACCCGCAAGCGGATTGCCGGCGTTCCCCTGGGATCCCGCCTGGGGCCGGCGGGCTATACGCCCGACATGACCAACCGGACCTTCGAGGCCGTCTACGAGGAGGCGAGATCGGTGCTGGCGGCCCGGCATTCGGTCATCGCCGACGCCGTCTTCGCCCAGCCGGAGCAGCGCGCCGCCATCGCCCAGGTCGCCGCCGACGCCGGGGTCCCGTTCCATGGGATTTGGCTCGAGGCCCAATCGGAGGTCATGTTCGAGAGGGTGACCAACCGCCGGCGCAACGTTTCCGATGCCAATGCCGCCATCGTCCGGATGCAGCTCGAGTACGAACTGGGCCCCATCGACTGGCAAAGACTGAACACGTCGGGTTCCAAGGAACAGTCGCTGGCCCGATGCCTCGAACTGCTGAACTTGGAAAAAACATGATTAATGTGGGGGCTTTTCATTTGGCCGCAAGCGAGCGATGATGATCTCCCCTTGTACGAGGTGACTCCGATGGCCATTCGAAAGATCGTTGTTCCCGTCGACGGCACCGACGCCATGCGATTGCCGTTGGACACCGCTTTTCGATTGGGCTCCGACATGGGCGCCCATGTCGAAGTCCTCCATGCCCGGCCCGACCCGAGACTTGCGGTGCCGCTGATCGGGGAGGGGATGTCCGGGGCAATGATCGAGGAACTGATCGAGCTGACCGAAAAGGAAACCGCGGCTCGGGCGGTGCGCGCCAGGGCGATCTTCGACGACGCCCGCGAATTGGGCGGAGTGGCCGAGTCCGACACGCCATCCGGCGACGGGACGACGACCCGCTGGCTTGAAATGGTCGGGGCCGAGGAAGAAATCCTGGTTCGGAGGGGGCGGTTGGCCGATCTGGTCGTGGTCGCGCGTCCCACGTCCCAGGTGGAGGCGCCCGCGGCCGTCACCTTCAACACCGCCGTGTTCGAGAGCGGCCGTCCGGTTCTGGTGGCGCCGGTGGAGCCGCCGCGATCGCTCGGCAAGCGGGTGGCGATCTCCTGGAACGGCAGCGCCGAGGCGGCCCGCGCGGTCAGCGCCGCGCTGCCGCTCATGTCTCGCGCCGACGCTGTCAGCATCCTCAGCGTCGACACGGACAACGCGGAGGAAGCCGACACGGACGGCCTCGCGGAGTATCTGGCGTGGCACGGTATCCGGGCCGAACGCCGCGCGATTTCAAGGGACGAGGGCTCGGTCGGAGCGACCATCGTCGCGGCATGCGCGGACGCGGACCTGCTGGTCATGGGCGCATACACGCACAGCCGTTGGAGGGAACTGATTCTCGGCGGCGTCACCCGCCATGTCCTGGAACGATCGGCGTTGCCGTTGCTGATGGCCCACTGAACGTCCGTGGAACCATGAGCGAGACCCGAGACTCCACCCGCAAGACCGTCGTGATCACCGGCGCCAGCCGCGGCATCGGTCATTCCACGGCTCGGATCTTCCTGGAGAAGGGATGGCAGATCATCACCTGCTCGCGCGAGGATACGCCGGCGGAATGCAAGCGCGACCCGAACTGGACCTGCCATATTCCAACGGACCTGGCCGATGCGGGGAGTCTCGCCGCTTTCATCCGTGGGGCCAACGAAGCATTGGACGGCGCACCCCTGCATGCGTTGGTCAACAATGCCGGGATGTCGCCGAAGACCCCGTACAAGGAACGGCTCGGGTGCCTGAACGGCGATCTGGACGCGTGGCGCCAGGTGTTCGAAATCAATTTCTTTGCCGGGCTGCAGTTGGCGCGGGGGTTCGCGTCGGCGCTTCACAAGGGCAAGGGGTCCATCGTCAACGTCACCTCCATCGCCGGCCACTCGGTGCATCCCTTCGCGGGCTCGGCCTATTCCGTCTCCAAGGCGGCGCTGTCGGCGTTGACGCGTGAACTGGCCCATGAGTTCGCGGCGCTGGACGTGCGGGTCAACGCGGTGGCGCCGGGCGAGATCCAGACGGACATGATCCAGCCTGAATACGAGATCCTGGTTTCACGCATTCCCATGGAGCGCATGGGATCGCCGGTCGATGTGGCCAACGCCATCCACTACCTGTGTTCCGACGAAGCCGGTTACGTCACCGGCACCGAGCTCTGGGTCACCGGCGGCCAGCACATGTACTGAGGGCGATCCGACGGTGGCCGCCGGGAGGCGGGGCCGGCCGCCGATTACCAAACCGTCTTCGAATTCGGCTGGTCGCGCGTGGCGTTGCGCTCAAACCAGGACAGCGTCTCCGCCAGCGAGACGACCCGGCCGATCACCAGCAGCGTCGGCGCGACCCTGGCCAATGTATCCACGTGGTCGGGAAGCCGGTCGAGGGTGGTGACGATGGTCTGCTGGTCGTGGCGGGTGCCGTTGACGATGGCCGCCGCCGGGGTGTCCGCCGGCAATCCATGCGCGATGAGCTGTGCGCTGACCATGCGGGCGTTGGTCCGGCCCATGTAGACCACCAGGGTCGTGTCCGGATCCGCCAGGCTCGCCCAATTCAGATCGGGCGCGCCGCCCTCCTGGGTGTGGCCGGTGACGAACCTCAGGCCGTGAGAGAGCCCCCGATGAGTCAACGGAATGCCGGCGTACGAGCTGCACCCCGATGCCGACGTGACGCCGGGAACGATCTCGAACGGGATGCCGTGCCGGGCCAGTTGCTCCGCTTCCTCGCCGCCGCGCCCGAACACGAACGGATCGCCGCCCTTGAGCCGCACGACCATCCGCCCGGACCGCGCCAGCCTCACCAGCAACGCGTTGATCTCGGACTGCGGCATGTGATGATCGCGGGCGATCTTGCCGGCGAAGATGCGGCTGGTGCCCGAGGGGATCAGGGCCAGGATATCGTCGGAAACGAGGCGATCGTAGACGATGACCTCGGCTTCGCTCAGCAGCCGGTGGGCCTTGACGGTCAGCAGCTCCGGGTCTCCGGGACCGGCGCCGACGATGTAAACGGGGTTCACGGCCTTGGCCACGAACGGATCCTCCCAAATTTCTGTATCGCGCCGGCTTTCACCTCGCGGCCCACATGGCGTTCCGGGCCGCGCGACAGTGTCTAACTAGGCGACGAGCCGTCCCGCCGCAAGACTTTCGCGTAACCCCGATGGGCCGATGATACTTGGTTTTTGCCGCGCTCCCGATTATTTCTGACAGGCATGCACACACTCCCGGATTGCCACGCGTCGAGAGGGAAAACTCCATGATTGAATGTTCCCCCCAGGAGGAGCGGCGGCGCGCGTGCGTTATCGCCTACTGGCTTCTGACGGTCGCCGGCATGGTCTTCATCATGGTGGTGATCGGCGGCGTGACGCGGTTGACGGAATCTGGGGCTGTCCATTGTGGAGTGGCGTCCGGTGACGGGGTGGCTTCCGCCATTGACCGAAGCGGGTTGGGAGGAGGTGTTCGGTGCGTACCGCACTTCTCCCGAGTTCCGGGAGGTCAATTCGTCCATGACCCTGGCGGACTTCAAGGGGATATTCTGGCTGGAGTATATCCACCGGCTTTGGGGCCGATTGATCGGGATCGCCTTTTTCGTGCCGTTCATGACGTTCCTGATGCTGCGGTGGGTCGACCGTCGGTTGGCGATGAAACTGCTGGCCATGTTCGTTCTCGGCGGCCTGCAGGGCGTCTTGGGCTGGTTCATGGTCAAGAGCGGCCTCGTCGATCGGCCGGACGTCAGCCAATACCGCCTGACCGCCCATCTCGGGGCGGCCCTGCTCATATACGGCTACATTCTGTGGGTCGCCTGGGGCCTATTGTTTCCCGAGCGACGCGAACCGGCCGACGCGCCCCGTTGGCGGTTTTCGGTGGCGGTGTGCGCGATGATCGTTCTGACCATGCTTTCGGGGGGCTTCGTCGCCGGGCTGGACGCCGGCTTTGCCTACAACACCTTCCCGCTCATGGACGGGGAGTGGGTGCCCGAGCATCTGTTCGCCCTGTCGCCGTTGTGGATCAATTTTTTCGAGGATGTGACGACGGTGCAGTTCACCCACCGGGTTCTGGGCATGACCACCCTCGTGCTGGTGCTGGCGTTCTGGTTCACCCTCCGCCGGGGCGCCGGGTCCACTCCGGCGCGCCGCGCCTCCGGCATCCTGCTGGGTCTGGCCGCGCTGCAGGTGACCCTCGGCATATCGACACTCGTCCTGTTCGTTCCCATTCCGCTGGCCGCTGCCCATCAGGGCGTGGCGGTTCTGCTGCTGACCGGAGCACTGTGGACGGCATTTCAACTGCGGCCGCCGCCGCGCCCGCGAGCGCGGATCGTGCCGGACCCGCGAGCCGCGACGAACCGGAACGCGTGATCGCCGATGTTTATTGCCGCAACTGGGGCTTCTCTTTTTGCGCGAATTGAGACAAAGTTTGCGCACAGTTGCCGAGTACCTATATGTGCCCATATAGGTTGGCCAAGCAAAGCGCCTGAAACGGCGCAAGAGGTCGGTCGGGAGAAGGTCTTGTGGTGATCGAGTGGAGAAAAGGGAGAACCGCGCTTGCCGTGGCGATTGCCGTGGTGGTCGGTCTCAATCTTGTCCAGGCGCTGCATGGGTGCAGCGGCGAAAATCCCTCGGTGGGACGCTTCGCCGAAGCCGTGGGCATGGACCCCTATGCCTTGGACGACGACGGATCCAAGGAACTCGCGCGTTTCAACGCGGTATTCACGACCTACGCATCCGACCCCGACAATACCCGCCAACTCAAGCATTTCCGCGATGCCTTCAAGCGCGTTCGAGCGGCCTACGTGCATGACGTGACCGATGCCCAATTGATGGATGCCGCGATTTCCGGCGTCACGGAGGAGAATCCCCGGCCGGGATCCATTGCGGCGGAGACGCTGGTGGAAACAGCCCTGGACGCGATGACGGCCTCGCTCGATCCGCATTCCGCCTACCTCAACCCCGAGGAGTACCGGGAGATGAACCTGGTGATGTCCGGACAGTTCGGCGGACTGGGCATCAAGGTCATGCAGGAGGACAAGCTGATCAAGGTGATCTCGCCCATCGAGGACACGCCCGCCGACCGGGCCGGCCTCAAGCCCGGCGACCTGATCACCCATATCGACGGCAAGCCGGTGCGGGACATGAGCTTGCGGGAGGCCGTCCATGCCATGCGCGGCGAGCCGGGGACGAGCATCCGGTTGACCATCATGCGGGCCGAACGGGGGTCCTTCGACGTCGCCATTACCCGGGATATCGTGACCGTCCGCCCGGTCAAGTGGCGGGTGGAGAACGATATCGGCTACCTTCGGATCGTCAGCTTCAACGAAAGCGTCGAGGACGACGTGGCCGAGGCCATGAGCAGAATTCACGAAGAGCTCGGATCGAGAGGCCGGGGGCTTGTCCTGGACTTGCGCAACAATCCCGGCGGCGCGCTTGACCAATCGCTGGCGGTGTCGGACGATTTTCTCGAAAACGGCGTGATCGTCTCCATTCGCGGCCGCGATCCGGCGAAGGACCATGCCTTCGCGGCCAGCGCCGGGGACCTCGCGCGCGGGTTGCCGATGGTGGTGCTGATCAATGCCGGTTCGGCGTCGGCGTCGGAGATCGTCGCCGCCGCGCTGCAGGATCACGGCCGCGCGACGGTCATGGGGGCGCGTTCCTTCGGCAAGGGGTCGGTTCAGACGGTGATGCGGTTGCCCGTGGACGGCGCGCTCAAACTGACCACGGCCTTGTACTATGGACCGTCCGGAGAGACCATCCAGGCGTCCGGGGTGGAGCCGGACATCATCCTCGATGGCGTCGACGACAATCCCGATTTCAAGCGCGAGGCCGATCTGCCGGGAGCCCTGCCGGAACGCGGCCATCACGGGCACTCGTCCAAGATGACCCTGGACGGCAAAGTTTGCCCCGCCGTCGGAGACGACGAAGACCGCGAACTCGGTTGCGCCATCGCGTTACTGCGCGCCGGATCCACCGATCGGTTTCTGGCCTCGCTGGGCCAGTAATCCAGGAGTTTCGCGGGGAAGGAGCGTCCCCGATGAAAAGGGGCGCGTCCCTTGACACCTTGTCGCGCGTCCCGATTGGCGGGCGCGCTAAAACAGCAGCAGCAATGAGCCGATGAACAGCGCGCACAGGCCCGCCGACGCGGCCGCGCGGGCGGGGCTGACATCCTGTGTGACGCGGATGGCCTGATAGTGGCCGGTGAGAACCATCACCACCGCCGCTCCGGCCATGATGGTGTATGTCATGTCGTAGGGTACGGCGGGCAGGTCCCGGCCCAACATCACCGTGCCGAGCGCGACCTTGGGAAGGGCGGGCATGAACAGCGGCAGCAGGTAGGCCGTGGTGCGGTAAAGGCCGACGAGGCCGCCCGGGCCACCCACCCCCTTGGCCATCAGCCAGGCGACGAGGGTGGCGCCCAGGTGCGTAATCAGGACAATGAACATGCCCGACGCGATGTTCCCTCCGAACAGGATGGCGTCGGGAATCTGGTCGATGGGAATGCCTTGGAGTTCGCCCCCCAGGGCGCGCTGAAAAAGCGCCACCAGCGATCCGTACAGAACGCCGGTCACCACGAGAAATCCGGAAACCCAGAAGGCCGCCCGGGGATTTTCGCAGGCGTGAACATAGGGTTCGGGGCGGAGGAGAAATAGGTCGCGTATCAACATGGACGGCGGCCTGTCCAGAAAGGAAGGGCGGGGGGACCGCGAAGGATCCCCCCAAACGATACCCTTACTTTTGCACCACCGTGGGCAGTGATGCGGTTGGCGCTTGCGCCACGGTCGTCTGTGTCGCGGCGGGTGCTTCCGCCGCTTTCTTCTCATAGGCCGGGTCGGGTGTGGCCGACCAGATCATCATCCCGAGCGCGATGGCCGCGACGCCCAGCGGGAACGATTTCCCGTTGTAGCGCCGGGGATCGTAGGTCTTCCAGCCGTGGATGCGATCCACGGTGCGAAGGATTTCCTCGTCCTTCTCGCCACCGGTCAGCATGCTGACCACGACCACGGTGAACCAGGCCGCCGACGCACTGAAGATGGCGGTCACCAGGAAGCCCAGAGGGCCCAACTGGATCACCTGGAAGCCGAGCAGATCACCCTTGGTCCACCAGAGCGCGATGGACAGAACGCCGCCCACAAGCATGCCGGCGATGGCGCCGAGCTTGTTGGCTCCCTTCCACCAGATGCCCAGGATCAGCACCGGGGTGAAGGTCGATGACGCCACCACGAACGCCCAGATGACGCTGGTGAGCAGGAAGTCCGGCGGATTGAGAGCCAATCCGATGGTCACGATCCCGCCGAGCGCGGTGAAGAAGAACCCGGCCTTCACCTTCTTGTTGTCCGGAGCGTTGGGCACGACGGTGGAGTAGATGTCGTTACCGAGGCCGGTGCCGATCACCATCAGCAACCCACCGATGGTGGACATGCCGGCCGCCAGGGCGCCGGCGACGGGCAGGGCGGCGATCCACGACGGGGTGAACGCCTGACTCATCACGACCACCAGAAGGTCGGCTTCCTTTGCCGCGATCTGGATGCCATTGGCGTTCAACTCCTGAACCGTATACAGCTTCGCCGCGAAACCGATGGCGAAGGTGGTGAAGAACACGATCCCGATGAACAGGATGCCCCACAGGGTCGAAACCTTGGCGTCTCGCACCGACGGCGCCGTGAAGTAACGCATGGCGATGTGCGGCAGGCCGATGGTGCCGAAGGCGATGCTGAGCATGATCGCGGTATAGAACTTGAAAGTCAGCGGCACGGTGCCGCCCTTAGTCGTGAATGGATCGAAATAGGAGGGCATGGCGGCCACCATGTCGGGCACGAGTTTGGCGTATCCGAACGGCGGGAAGAAGCTGGCCGGACCGGCGCCCAGTTTCCACAGGATGATCGCGGCGGGCACGAATAAAGCGATACCCATGATGATCGCCTGAAGGGTCTGGTTGTACGACAGGCCGTACATGCCGCCGATGGTGACGTAGGCCGTCACGACGAGACCGCCGACAATCAGGCCGGTGGTGTAATCCCAGTGGAACATCACCTGGAACACGTTGCCGACGCCCTTCATCTGCCCGATTAGATACAACTGCGCGAGCAGGATCATGCACAGCACGGCAATGACTTTGGCGGTTTGACCGAACCGATCGCCGATGAACTGCATGCTGGTGAATTTGCCCCAGCGCCGCAGCGACGGCGCGATGCAGATGGAGATCATCACGAAGCCGCCGAGGAAGCTGAGGACGACCGCCACGAGAAAGTACTGGAGCGACCACAGCAGCGCGGTAAACCCCAGGAACGTCGCCAAGCTCATGTAGTTGGACGTCATGGCCAAGCCATTGGACAGTCCGCCGACCTTGCGCCCGGCGGCGAAGTAATCCTCGCTGGACGCCACCCGCTTCTTCGAAATCCAGCCCACGTAGAGGAACAGGACCACCATGGCGACGGTGTAGATGATCCCGAGCAACGACATCATGCTGTCGGGCTCGAAAACATAGGTCTTCATTTCGGTGGTTTCCGCGGCCTGAGCCCAGGCCAGGGTCGGCGTGATCAGCAGCGCGAGGGCGAGAAGAAGGCGGTTCATTCGGCACCTCCCCGCGCGCGCTTGCCCGCGGGCGTGGCTTCGAGTTCTTCCGTTGCCTGGATCTCGTCGTCGATTTTTTCGGAGACGTTAATATAAATCCAGTAAACCGGCATCAACACCAGCCAACCGATGATCAGAGTAAGAAAATAATGGGCCGGAAACCCGAACATCGTAAATTCGGTAAGTCCGGGGAAGAGGAAGTACATGGGATAGATGTGCGTCAGTAGCGTTACGACCGCGAACGCTATCAACGCCGACATGCACTCCTTTTTATAGGCTGAATTCATCTGGACCGCTCTCCCTAATCCTTGCGGTTTGAGGCGCGGATCGCTCCCTCCTCGGAGGTCACCGTCGCCCGTCGAAAGTTCGTTCCCTCTCGGGCTCTTCGGTTTCCGCTCGCGCCGCACGGGCTCTCCGTCTGGATGGCCGATTGGCAAGCAAAAACCGTTCGTCTTTTCAAAGGCAAAAGTGAAACACTGATTGTCAGCGTGTATTCGACCAACGTGAGCCGCTAAATACGACAATCATGTATTCAAACGCCACATGATCGCGCATTCGAATAAGCTCTTCGCAGGCTACGGCAATTTACCTGTCTTGATTTTTCATACCTATACTAAGCATGGCATGCAACTGTACACTCTTACCATCCCCTGGTATGGGAACGTCCTTGTACGGTCATGCAAGTCCGAAATCCAGAAAAAACGCCATACAAATGTAACTATTTAGCGGGAAAGATAGAACTTTTCTTTCCAAGGCATGCGGATTGACGAGCGGCAATCCGTTTTTCGCGCGCAACAATCTGCAAAGTTCAATCAGGGGGCGACCGCGTTCATCCTGCCGTCCAGTTGCCGCCCGTCACGCCGATCGATCATGGAGACCGAACGTCACCGGTCGTTTGTATCGGCGAACATGTCCCGGGTGACCTGGCGTATCAGGCGCGAGAACCGGGGATCGTCCGTTCCGCCGGTTCGGGCGACGCGACCGCGGACGTTCGCCAGCATGTCCTCGCCGTCGCAGAACGTGGCGGCGATCCGGATCTCGCCGTCCGGGAGCGGGCCTCCCCCGGTGGAGACCCCGCGGCATTGTTCGGCGCCGCCGATGCCTCCCGTGCCGTTGAAGGTGACGACCACCCGGATGACGGATTGGAGCGACGCGGATCCGTCGGCGGTGAATCGCGGATTGGCTGTCCACGTGATCGCCTGGGTCATCGCCCGAATGACGGCGTCGTTCCGCGCCAGGTCGTCGTCGCCATGAGGCCGTCCGCGAATATCCACCGGCAGCGGGCCGGCGGCCATGGCTCCCTGGGCAAAAGTCCAGACATCGTCGAGCCGGAAGGTGACGACCGACCGGGGCGCGTCGTCGCAGGCCGCGAGGAAGCCCAGGCAGACACCGAGGGCCATCCAAGATCCGCGGGAAAAGTGTTTCATGAGATACTCCGGGTGGCGGCCGGCAATTGTGGGCTCGAACCCGCAAATCGCTTAGCCGAGCCGAAGCGGAAATTCAAGGTTCCGGCGGCGCGGGCGATTATGCCGGTTCCGCAACGTCCGCCGACCGGCTAAGAGTTCGCGAGGGCGACATCGAACCAATGATGGCGGACGCGGCGAGGACTCATCGATGGTACTCCTGATCGAAGTGGCGATCTTTCTGGGCGCGGCGGTCTTGACGGTGCCGCTGTTCAGGAAACTGGGACTTGGCTCCGTCCTCGGGTATCTCTTCGCCGGCGTGGTCATCGGCCCGTGGGGCTTCAAGCTGATCGGCGATATCGAGAACGTGCTGCATTTCGCCGAGTTCGGCGTCGTGCTGCTGTTGTTCGTCATCGGCCTGGAGCTTCAGCCCAACCGGCTCTGGACATTGCGGAAACCGGTGTTCGGTCTCGGCGGCGCCCAGGTGGCGTTGACCGGCGCGGTCATCGGTATCGCCGCGTACGGGCTCGGCCTTGGCGCGCCCGCCGCCGCGCTGGTCGGCGTGACGCTGTCGCTCTCGTCCACTGCCCTCGCCCTGCAGATGCTCGCGGAGAAACATCAACTGACGACGCAACATGGCCGGTCGTCGTTCGCCATTCTGCTGTTTCAGGATCTCGCCGTCATCCCGTTGCTGGCGCTGGTCCCGCTGATCGGACTCAAGGCCACGGGGCCCATGGACAGCTCCGGAACCATCGCCGGCATCGGCACGGTCGTCATTCTCGTCGTCGTGGTCTCCGGCGGACGTTACATTCTGCGCTATCTTCTGCGCATCGTGGCGGGGACTCAGATCCGCGAGGTCTTTACCGCCATGGCCTTGTTGACTGTGGTCGGCATGGCGTTGCTGATGGCCTGGCTGGGGCTGTCCATGGCCCTCGGGGCGTTCCTGGCCGGCGTGCTGCTCGCGGACTCCGAATACCGGCACGCCCTTGAAACGGATATCGAGCCGTTCAAGGGGCTGCTTCTCGGCCTGTTCTTCATCGCCGTCGGGATGTCGCTCAATGTCGGCGTCGTCATCCGCGATCCGGGCGTCATCGCGCTACTGGTCCTGGGGCTGATCGCGGTGAAGTTCGCGATCCTGTTCGGCCTCGGCCGGCTGTTCGGGCTGGCCAACGCCTCGGCCCGATCCCTCGCCGTGGCCATCTCCCAGGGCGGGGAATTCGCCTTCATCATTCTCACCGTGGCCGTCGGCGGGCGGATCATCGAACGGGAAGTCGCGGACCTCCTGATCGCGGTGGTCACCGTGTCCATGGCGGTGACGCCCCTGATGTTCCTGTTGAACGAGACGGTGCTGAAACGGTGGCTCGAGAAACCGGCGGCGCGGGAATTCGACGCGCTCCCCGACGAGGAAAGCCCGGTCATCATCGCCGGCTTCGGCCGTTTCGGTCAGATCGTCGCGCGGATCCTGAGGGCAAAGCGAATTCCCTTCACCGCCCTGGAAATCAATCCGGAGCACGTGGATTTCGTCCGCAAGTTCGGCAACAAGGTATACTACGGCGACGCCTCGAGGCTTGATCTCCTGCGCACGGCGAAGGCGGAAACGGCGGCCGCGTTCGTGCTCGCCATCGACGACGTGGAGGCATCGCTGCGAACGGCGGAGACGGTCAGAAAGCATTTTCCGAGGCTCACGATCTATGCGCGCGCGCGCAACCGCAAGCACGCCTACCAACTCATGGACCTGGGCGTGACGGTCATCCGCCGAGAGACGTTTCTCTCAAGTCTCGATCTGGCGGGATCGGTGCTCAAGGGCCTGGGCCTCTCGAACTCGGAGAGCCAGAAGATCGTGGAGACCTTCGAGCAGCATGACGAGATCCTGTTGTGGGCTCACTATTGGCACCACAACGACGAAAACACCATGCGGGCGCTGACGAAGGAGGGCGCCGAGGAACTCGAGGAACTCCTCGCCCAGGACGCCGCCAAGGACGTCGCGCGCAAGAGCTGAGACGAGGCCGGCGTTTCAGGCCACGCTGCCGTGGCAGTGCTTGTACTTCTTGCCCGATCCGCAGGGGCAGGGCGTGTTGCGGGCGATCCGGCCCCAGGTGGACGGATCGCCCGGATCCAAGTCTCCCGTCGCCTGTCGGGATCGGACGGGCGCCACACCGGCCTCCGCCCCCGAGCCCGGCGCGGACCTTGGCGCGGCCCCGGCCATCTCCGGTTCCGGTTCCGCGGCCATGGCGCCATCGAACGCCGGATCCACCCGGGTCTCGTGCATTTCCGGCCCTGGCTGACGCGGGAGCATTTCCGCCTGCGGCGTCGACTGCAGTTCCACGTGCGCGAGCACGAGCGTGACCCGCTCGCGCAACCGGTCGAGCAGCCCTTCGAACAGGTTGAAGGCCTCGCGCTTGTATTCGTTCAGCGGATCGCGTTGCGCGTAGGCGCGCAGGCCGATGCCCTGGCGCAGGTGATCGAGATTGAGCAGGTGCTCCTTCCAGATCTGGTCGAGGATCTGCAACAGGAGACTCTTCTCCACCATGCGCATGACGCCGGGGCCGTAGTTCGCCGCCTTTTCCGCCATTTTCCGGTCGGCGAGTTCGATCAGCCGTTCGCGGATCTCGGCGTCGGCGATGCCTTCCTCCTTGGCCCATGCCTCCAGCGGCAGGTTGAGGTTGAAAATCCGCAGCATCTCGGCATGCAGGCCGGTGATGTTCCACTGTTCGGCGTAGGCCTTCTCGGGAATGTGCCGCGCCACCAGTTCCTCGATCACGTGATGGCGCATGTCGGTGATGGTGTGACTGACGTCCTCCTCGGTCATCAGTTCCTTGCGCTGCTCGTAGATCACCTTGCGCTGATCGTTCATCACGTCGTCGAACTTGAGCAGGTTCTTGCGGATCTCGAAGTTGCGGGCCTCGACTTTCTGCTGCGCCTTTTCGAGCGCCTTGTTGACCCAAGGATGGATGATGGCCTCACCCTCCTCGAGCCCCAGCTTCTGGAGCATTCCGTCGATGCGCTCTGACCCGAAGATCCGCATCAGGTCGTCTTCGAGCGACAGATAGAACTTCGATCCGCCCGGGTCGCCCTGGCGGCCCGATCGTCCACGCAACTGATTGTCCACCCGCCGGCTCTCGTGACGTTCGGTGCCAAGGATGAACAGGCCGCCGGCGGCGAGGACCTTTTCCCTGTCGGCGGCCACCTCGGCGCGGATGCGGGCCTGACCGTCCTCGTCGCCGGGGTCGTTCAGTTCCTGCTTGATCCGCATGTCGGGGTTGCCGCCAAGCTGAATATCGGTGCCGCGGCCGGCCATGTTGGTGGCGATGGTCACGGCTCCGTGGCTGCCGGCCTGGGCGATGATGAACGCCTCCTGCTCGTGATAGCGCGCGTTCAGGACCTTGTGAGGGATCTTCCGCTTCTTGAGCGCGGCGGCGAGGGCCTCGGACTTTTCGATGCTGACCGTGCCCACCAGAATCGGCTGGCCGCGTTCGCGGCAGTCCAGGATCTTCTCGACGATGGCCGCTTCCTTCTCCTTGGCCGTCCGATAGACCTCGTCATGCTCGTCCTTGCGGATGCACGTGACGTTGGTCGGGATATCGATGACCTCGAGACCGTAGATTTCGGCGAACTCGCCGGCTTCCGTCATGGCCGTGCCGGTCATCCCGGCGAGTTTGGGATAGAGCCGGAAGTAGTTCTGGAAGGTGATCGAGGCCAGCGTCTGGTTTTCCTGCTGGATGGTCACGCCTTCCTTGGCCTCCAGGGCCTGGTGAAGACCTTCCGAGTAGCGGCGCCCCTCCATCATCCGGCCGGTGAACTCGTCGATGATCACCACCTTGTCTTCCTTGACGATGTAGTCGGTGTCGCGGCTGAACAGGACATGCGCCCGAAGCGCCTGGTTGGCGTGATGAACGAGCGACACGTTGGCCAGGTCGTAGAGGCCGCCCTCGGACAGAAGTCCCGCCTCCCGAAGCAGCTCTTCCATGCGCTCCATGCCGGTTTCGGTGTAGGAAGCGGAGCGGCCCTTCTCGTCCTTTTCGTAATGCTCCTCGGCAAGCATGGGGATCAGCGTGTTGATGCGCGTGTAAAGCTCGGACGAATCCTCGGCCGGACCGGAGATGATGAGCGGCGTCCGCGCCTCGTCGATCAGGATGGAGTCCACCTCGTCGACGATGGCGTAATGGAAGGGGCGCTGGACCATTTCCTCCAGCCGGAACTTCATGTTGTCGCGGAGGTAGTCGAACCCGAGTTCGTTGTTGGTGCCGTAGGTGACGTCGCACGCATAGGCTTGCTGGCGGCCGGCGTCGTCGAGGCCATGGACGACGCACCCGACGGTGAGGCCGAGGAAATTGTAGATCGCGCCCATCCACTCCGCGTCGCGCCGGGCCAGGTAGTCGTTGACGGTGACCACGTGGACGCCGTTGCCCGTGAGCGCGTTGAGGTAGACCGGCAGCGTCGACACCAGGGTTTTGCCTTCGCCGGTCCTCATTTCCGAGATCATGCCGCGATGGAGGACGATTCCGCCCAGCAACTGGACATCGAAATGGCGCTGGCCCAGGGTGCGCTTCGCCGCCTCGCGAACCGTGGCGAAGGCCTCGACCAACAGGTCGTCCAGCAATTCGCCGGCCTCGAGACGTTCGCGCAGCCATGGCGTTCTCGCGCGCAGGTCCTCGTCATCGAGGCCTTCCAGCTCTTCCTCGAGAGCGTTGATGGCGTGGACTTGCTTTTTCAGGCCTTTTAGAAATCGCTCGTTGGCGGAGCCGAATACCCGCCTGGCAATGGCGCCAAACATCAAAGATCCTTATGAGGTTTCGCGGTTCGCAGATCGCCGGCCGAGCCGTACGCAACCGTTGAGCAAGACATAGAAGCAGGCACAACTCCTGTCAATGTATGCCACCGGGTACGCGACCCGCGGCGCGGACCCGTCCCGCCGGTCGCTTCAGCCCGCCCTTGTGCGTTTCAAGCCGATGTGCATTATCGCGCAAACAGTTCCACGTATGGCCCGCGGATACCCCTCGCCATATCGTATTTGGGAGAACTCCAGTGAACCGTGTCCTCGTTACCGGGGCGGCCATGGCCGCCGTCCTCATTCCCCTCCTGTCCGTCGCGCCGGTGGCGTCCGCCGATGACGATCCGGTGCTCGCGACGGTCGACGGAACCGAAATCCGGCGCTCCCGCGCGCTCGAGGAGAAGGGCAGGATGCCGGCGCAGATGCAACAGGCGCCGGACGAGATGATCCTGCCCGTCCTGGTCAATCTTGTCATCGACACCAAGCTGTTGGCGGCGGAAGCGGGCCGCAAGAACCTGCGGGACGATCCCGAGGTGCGCGACCAGATGGCGCGCGTCGAGGAGATCCTGCTGGCGCAGGTGCTGCTCAGCCGGGCCGTCGAGGGCGAGATCACGGACGAGGCGGTGGAAAAGCGCTATCAGGCGCTGGTGGCGGAGGCGGCCGAAGAGGAAGAAATCCAGGCGCGCCATATCCTGGTGAAGGAAGAAAGCGAGGCCCGGGAGGTGATCGCCGAGCTCCAGAAGGGGGCCGACTTCGCCGAGTTGGCGAAGGCGAAATCCATCGGTCCGTCCGCCCCCACCGGCGGAGACCTCGGCTACTTCGGCGCCGGCGCCATGGTGCCCGAGTTCTATGAAGCGGCGGCCGCCTTGAAGACGGGAACGTTTACCGAGGAACCGGTGCAGACCCAGTTCGGCTGGCATGTGATCAAGGTGGAGGGGCGGCGCGAGAAGCAGCCGCCCGCGCTGGAAGAGGTCTCCGATGAATTGCGGAGCGAACTGGTGCGCGAGGCGCGCGCCGCCTACATCGAGGGGCTCCGCGAGAAGGCCACCATCGAACGGTTCGATACGGCGGCGGCGCCAACCCCCGAAACAGGCAAAGAGGCCGCTGAACCGGCCAAGTAGGCATCTCAAGCGGACCCGCGTCCGCGAATCAAGGCAGTTCGACCATGAGCAAACGTTCGCCCCTCGCACCGACTTCCTTTCCCGAGATGCCGGCCATCGCCGGCGTGCGTCTTGGGACACGCGCGTGCGGCCTTCGCTATGTGGGCCGGGACGATCTTTTCGTCGCGGAAATGGACCCGGGAACGGCCGTCGCCGGCGTTCTCACCCGCTCCCGGACCGCGGCGGCGCCCGTCGAGTGGTGCCGCAGGGCCCTCGCGGGCGGGCGGGCGCGGGTATTGGTGGTCAACAGCGGAAACGCCAACGCCTTCACCGGCGGCGTCGGCGAGAGCGCGGTGTCGCAAACCATCGAAGCCGCCCGTGGCGCGTTTTCCGCCGACTCCAACGAGGTTTTCATCGCGTCCACGGGCGTGATCGGAGAACGCCTGCCGGTGGAGAAGATCGTCGATGCGCTGGGCGGGGTCCGCGAGACCTTCGCGGAGACCACCTGGGAAACGGCGGCGCGGGCGATCATGACCACCGACACCTTTCCGAAGGGCAGCGTCCGCCGGACGAAGGTCGGCGACGCCGTCGCCACCATCTGCGGCATCGCCAAGGGTTCGGGAATGATCGCCCCCAACATGGCGACCATGCTGGCGTTCGTGTTTACCGACGCGGCGATCTCGCCGGGCGCGCTTCACGTCCTGCTGTCCTCGGCGGTGGATCGTTCGTTCAACTGCATTACCGTCGATGGCGATACATCCACCAGCGACACCCTTCTGCTGTTCGCCACCGGCGCCAACGGAGGCGAGACGCTTACCGATCCCGCGGATCCGCGATTGCGGGAGTTCCGGGCCGCCCTCGACGACGTCACCCTCGACCTGGCCCACCAGGTGGTGCGCGACGGCGAGGGCGCCAGAAAGTTCATCACCGTCAGCGTCACCGGCGCGGAGCACGACGTCGCCGCCCGCAACATCGCCATGACCATCGCCAATTCGCCGCTGGTCAAGACGGCGATCGCCGGCGAGGACGCCAACTGGGGACGGATCGTGATGGCCGTCGGCAAGGCGGGCGAGGAGGTGGAACGCGACCGGCTTTCCATCCGCGTCGGCGGCATCGTCGTGGCCGAGAAGGGCGAAGCGGCGCCGAACTACGACGAAACGCCGGTGGCCGCCCACATGAAGGGCACGGAGGTGGCCATCGGGGTCGATCTGGGCATCGGCACGGGACACGCCACGGTTTGGACGTGCGACCTCACCCACGGCTACATCGATATCAATGGCGATTACCGGTCCTGATCCCGGTTGCCTGGGAGCGGAGGTTCGGAGAACCCGGGACGCGCTGCCCATCCTTCTTGTCGCGGCGGTGGCGATGGTGGATCCCGACGGCAGGGTGCTGCTGGCCCAACGCCCGCCCGGCAAACGGATGGCCGGCCTGTGGGAGTTCCCCGGCGGCAAGGTCGAACCGGGCGAAACCCCGGAGGCCGCCCTGGTCCGCGAGCTGCGCGAGGAATTGGCGGTGGATATCACCGAAAGCTGCCTCGCGCCGTTCACCTTCGCGTCGCACGCCTATGACGATTTCCATTTGCTGATGCCCTTGTACCTGTGCCGGGTCTGGAAAGGCGCGCCCACGGCGAGGGAGGGGCAGAGCGCTCAGATGGGTCCGGCCCCTGGCCATGGCGTCGCTCCCCATGCCGCCGGCCGACGTTCCGCTGGTGGCGATGATCCGGGATTTCCTGTGACGGGATCGCGGCCGCCTATTTCAGGCTCCGGATGTAGCCGACCAGGTCGTCGATCTCCCGGCGGCTCAGGGATATTCCGGACATTCCGCCGTGCGGTTCGGTCAGGAACGCCGAGAGCCGGTCGGAGGAAACATCCGGATTTTTCGCCAGGGCGATGAACGACGGCGCGGTGTCGCTGGCCGTGTCCGACGCGCCCGTGAGGTGGCACGAGGCGCACCATTTTTCCGCCAGCAGCTCTCCGGCCGCCGCGCTCTCCTGGGCGACAGCCGCTGGCGTGAACAACAACATGACCCCAGATAGCAGAAGGACGGTGCGCATCTTCCAACCCTCGTGTGACGATCCTGTATGACGATTGGCGGCAACCGTAGCAAATCGATGGCCCGCGAGCGAGCCCGCCGGTAGAGTGTGCCACGCCAATATATCGAGCAAACGCATGTCCATGAAAACGCCCGTCACCGCCTGCGTCATCATCATCGGCAACGAGGTCCTCTCGGGGCGCACGCCCGACGCCAACCTGAGCTTTCTCGGGCGCGCGCTCAACGATCTTGGCATCCGCGTGATGGAGGCGCGGGTCATCCCCGACGACGTGGAGACCATCGTGTCGGCGGTCAACGACTGCCGCGCCCGCTTCGGCTATGTGTTCACCACAGGGGGCATTGGGCCGACCCACGACGACATCACGTCGTTTTGCATCGCCCGGGCCTTCGGGGTGCCCCTGGAACGCAACGCCGAGGCCATGGCCATGCTGAGGCTGCAATACGCCGACGACGACCTGAACGAGGCGCGCCTGAAGATGGCCGACGTGCCGGCCGGCGCGACCCTGATCGAGAACCCGGTCAGCCGCGCGCCCGGATTTCAGATCGAGAACGTCTTCGTGCTTCCCGGCGTGCCGGGGATCCTGCGGGCGATGTTCCAGGGACTTCGCGACCGGCTTCGCGGCGGCGCGCCCATGGTGTCGCGCACCGTCGCCGCGTTCACCCGGGAGGGCAACGTGGCGACGGGACTGGCGGCGGTCCAGGAGCGGCACCCGAACGTGGAAATCGGCAGCTATCCCTTTCTCCGCGGCGACCGCCTGGGTGTCAGCATCGTGCTCCGCTCCGTCGACGCGGGCGCGCTCGAGCCCGCCGTGGCCGACGTCCAGGCCCTGTTCCAGTCCATCGGCGTGGAGCCGTTCGAGGACGCCGACGCCCCCGGGCCCTGAAGGCCCGACAGCCCGCGCGGGCGTGTTGACCCGCGCCGGTCCGTGAACCAGATTATGGGATGGGGACGTTGCCGCGGAGTCTATCGGTCATGCAATCTTACCACCGGCCGGCCATCGCCTTTCTGTTGAAGCACCTCCTGTATGGAACCGTCGGCGGGGTGACGCTGGGCGTTCTGATCCTGTGGTTCGACTTCGCCGGCCTGGCGACGATGATCTTCGCCTCGTCCGAAAAGTACCTGTTCCTGACGATGCTGTTTTTCGGGCTGTGGATCACCTTCGGCAGCATCGGCATGGCGGTCGGGATCATGAACCTCGGGGAAGAGCGGGATTCCGACCCGTTTTAGACTTCTCCCGATGGGAGACCGGTGTCCATTTTCCGTGCAACCGGAGACATGGGTAACAGAGTTCCTGTTTCATTCACGTCTCGTCATGAGGGTGTTGCGCCTTGGGTTGTGGCGACGGGTTCGTCGTCCACAAATCCACGGGTGTCGCGGCAGGGGAGAATGATCGGCCGGCCACCGCGTTTGACCAGGCGGGCGATGGGCAGATCGGCGAAGTGGATGACCCAGCCCTTGGCGGCGACATCCTCGGCGATGCCGACGATCTCGCCGCCCAGGACCTCGCCCAGGAACACCCGCTCGCCGTGCCACTTGATCTCCCCGCGCGAACGGACACGACGGATGTCCATCGTGTCGGGATAGACCGGTTCGCGCAGCCGCGACGGCATCGG
>CAVPAM010000018.1:0-81174 GCA_963701445.1 uncultured Alphaproteobacteria bacterium | reverse complement strand
CCCTCCTGCCGCAGGCTCCGCCCGCTCAGGAACTGGCTCACCGGCGCCAGACGCTTGTTCGCGCCGCAGACCACTTTGAGGCAGATCAGGATGGGAACCGCCATCAATGCGCCCGGAATGCCCCATATCCAGCCCCAGAAAATGACCGAGAGAAACAAGGCGATGGGACTGATTGTCAAGCGGTGGCCGAGAACCATGGGTGTGACCAGATGGCCCTCCAGGCTGTTGATTGCGATATATACCAAGGGGGGAATCAGCGCCTCCATGGGCCCGTCAAACGTGACGAGTCCGACGATCGTCACCACGACGGTCCCGGCGATTGCCCCGAGATACGGAATGAAATTGAGCAACGCCGCCATTGCGCCCCAAAGGGCGGGGTTGGGAAGCCCGGCGGCGAGCATCGCCAGCCCAATCGCAACGCCGAGCCCAATGTTGATCAACGTCACCGTCGCGAGATGCCCCGATACGCCGCGCTCAACGTCCCTGGTCACCGCAAGCGCCCGTTTTTTGTCCCGAAACGTGGGGAGGGCGAGAATGATGTTTTCGCGCATCGTCGTGCCCGAGGCGAGCAGGAAATACAGCAGAACGAATACGATCAGAAGGCTCCATCCCACATCGCGCAGAATGGGGAGGGTCCGGGTAAAGACTTCGAGAAGGCTTACTCGGGTTGTCTCGGCCGGGGCCTGCTCCGATTTGGCCTGGGGGGCTTTGCTTCGGTGGGAACTGGTACGCGGCGCCGCTTTTGGGTCTGCCTGCGTCTCCTCGACCATGTCCTCGATTTCTTCCTTGGCATCCTTGATTTGTTTAATCGGCCCCTTGATTTTCTCCTGCACTTCCGCGACGACATCCGGCATCTGAGATATCCATTTCGCGGCCGGATCGGAGAGGAAGTAGGTCCCAACCGTGAGAACGGCAAAGAAGGCGAGCACGACCACGCCGGCGCCGATGGGCTCCGGCACCTTGGCGCGGTGAAGGAAGCGAACGATCGGTTGCAGGAGGAGTGCCAGGATCACGGCCGCCGTCACCGGTATCAAGATCTCCTGCGCGAAATGCAGCGTATAACAAACAGCCAGAACGAAGAGACCGGCAATCGACAATGAGAACTTCCGCGGGGGATAACGTGGCTTATCCAAGCCATCCAGCTCTCCGTTGGTGGTCTCCATACCTGATTCATTCATGGCGATGCTCCAAAAACAGCCGCCCGCGCATACCATACATGACAGGTATCGCCCAGGGCGATCACATTTGAGGATCGGCGAAGTGGGTGAGGTGCGGCGTGAAGAGCGCGTCGAGCTATCCGCCGCGTTTGAGCTTACTCCCTTTCGCGAGAAAGGACGGGGAAAAGGGAACCTGGGGGAGAAGAGGCGGCGGGGCGCGCTTAATCTGAATTCACCCGTTGGCCCGGTATAAAGTTTCTTTGCGCTCATCGGTCAATGTGTGGTGTAGTCGGGAGGGGGATTTGGCTTCGAACGAGGAGAATGAGGATGGCCGTCAAAGACGCGGATACGGTTTCTTCCGAGACGCTGCGGGAGGAAATCAATCAGTTGCGGGCCGATATGGCCGCGATCGCGGGAACGCTCAGGGATATGGGAGCCGAGGGCGGGAGCAAGGTGTACGAGCGGGTGCGCGAGTCCGCCGAACGGGCCAAGGGAGGAGCGGAGCACGCCGCCGCCGACGTGGGCCGGCAGATCAAGGAGAAACCGCTGACCGCGGTCCTCATCGCTTTCATTGTCGGCGCCATCCTCGGCGCCCTCATTGGCCGTCGTTAGCATTTCGCCACGCCGCGCCTGATGAACCGGTACGTTTTCCGATTGGAAGTTCTGCTCGTGGTCGGCGTGCCGGTGATGGTTCTCATTCTGGCTGGACTGGGCTTCCTGGTCGCCGCGCTCTACATCGCCATGGCGAGAGACATGGATCCAGCCGGGGCAGCGGTGATTACCGGGGTGATCGCTCTCGTCGGCGCCGGTCTTCTTTCGGTGATCGGATGGCTGGTTCTCCGGTCGTCGGCGCCGCCGGATAAGCACGACGATCAGGCGCCGGACGCCGTTAAAATGGCAATGGCGGTGGGCGAGGCGCTGGGCGGCGATCTGCAATCCCTGGCCAAACACCATCGCTACGGAATGATCGGCGCCGCCCTGGCCGCCGGTTTCGCCCTCGGCGTCAGCCCAAAGCTTCGGCGCTCATTGTTGAATCTTCTCGA
This sequence comes from uncultured Alphaproteobacteria bacterium, assembly GCA_963701445.1. Taxonomy (GTDB): domain Bacteria; phylum Pseudomonadota; class Alphaproteobacteria; order Rhodospirillales; family Defluviicoccaceae; genus CAKZLS01. Next base: position 78,974 of record CAVPAM010000018.1, on the reverse strand, counting down.
TGACTAATACCAACGAACATTGATAGGAACCCATTGTGACGGCCTATGGAGGTTTCCGGCAAGGAGTGCGGCGGGCCGTGATGCGGGAGCATCACAAGCGGCGTGCGACGCTGCCCGGAAGCCTCCATAGGCCGCCCTCCGGGTCATGTTTCGCGGATCCTCGGGGCGTCGAAACCGCTTGACGATGCCCCGCATCGCCGGCGCGGCTCCTCCTGCCGAGGATCCGTGAAACACGATCACAATGGGTTCCTATCAATGCTCGTTGGTATAATCCATCGCCGTAGCTGCATAACCCGGGCGGACCGCGCCCTGTTGCGGAGCACCGGTTCCCCGCCTACACTGGAAGGGTGACAGTGGCGTCGGGATCGGCGCCGATCGCGCAACCGCTTGCGGAGAGAACCGGACACCAAAACGGCACGAACCATGATTTCAGAGCAGACCATCCGCGAGGCCGTGGAGCGCATCGTATCGGCGGCCAACCCGAGCAAGGTGATCCTGTTCGGCTCCCGCGCGCGCGGCGACGCCCACGCGGATTCGGACCTGGATCTTCTGGTCATCGAGCCGGAGGTCGTCGATCGGGGCGCGGAGATGGTCCGGCTGCGCCGCGCCGTCGGCGATATCGGCGACGGGGTGGATATCCTGGTGTATTCGGCCTCCGAGGTGGAGCAGCGCAAGGACTGGTGCACGTCGGCACTCTACTGGGCGTTGCGCGAGGGCCGGGTGATGTATGACTCCGCCGTCCAGTGAAGCGAGCCACCTGCTCGAACTCGCCGAACGGGACCGGGCGGCGTTCGCGGTCCTCAAACAAGCGCCCGGCATCCATCTCACCGTCGTCTGCTTCCATGCCCAGCAATACGCGGAAAAATGCCTGAAGGCCGTTCTGGTCTCCCATGGCGCGGTGTTCCGGCGGACCCATGATCTGGAGGACCCCATGATCTCGAAGAACGGGGGCACCTGCTGGTTTCAACCGGCGTAGCGCCACCGTTGAGTCCGGAGACATTGGCCATTCTCAATCCGTTCGCGGTGGCTCACCGTTACCTGGACCAAGGAACCGAACACGTCACCCTCGGCGACGTCGACGACATGCTTGCGACAATCGAACGCTGGACAAACGCCCGCTTGGCGTAACCGTCGCCGCGAACTGGGTTCCGCGGACATGTTACTGATCTACTGGGAGCGACGCCGTGTGCGAGCCCTGCGATGGGCGCCCCATAGGTCTACCGAGCGGATGTCAATTAGATAACATGTCTCCGGAACCCCACCGTAGTAAAGGCGCACGTTGGTGATTTTCAGAAACGCTATCAGCGTCTTGTTCCGGCGGAACACGGCTGGCAAGGCGGCGGCGAACAAGGAGCGGCGCACCGGCGCGCATCCGCCAGCGACGTGGCGCTCGCACTTATGCGTTCCGCTCCCGTCGTAGGACAAACGGAGGTCCACAAGCGCGGCGAGTCGCTCGAGACAACTACTTTACATATACACATGAACGAATATATCATTTCATGATGTTCAACCTCACTGCACTTCTCCAGCGGACAGCCGCCATCGTCGCGATCGCGGCCTTGATGGCGTGTTCCTCGCACGGACCAATGTTCGCTGAAATACCACTGCAGCCGCCGGAGAATGGAACGCTTGTCGTCATTTATCGTCCATCAACGTTCGTGGCCTCTGGCGCCTATGCAAAAGTAGAGATAAATGGACTACCGACACGAGATCTGGCCAATGGAGGGTCATTAGTTCAAAAGGTTGAGCCAGGTTACATCAAAATAACTACGGGATACTGGATGAACTCGGACAAGAGTTTGCTCACTTTTGTGGCGGAACCAAGCAAAATCTATTATGTTAAGGTTGTCCCCAACACTGAAAAAATCGTGAGCGAAGGGCTAGCCATGGGGGTCGCCGCTGCGAGCGCGGGTTGGGTCGTCAAGGGGGGGGCGATCGGCGGCATTGCTTCGGGTACTGCAAGTGCCGCTGCTTCATCAGCTCCAACCACGACAGCTGCCGGGGTCTTTTTCGCATTCCTTATGGACGAGGCCACCGCCAAGGTTGAAGCTTCTCAAACGAGGCGGGTTGATCTTGAATAATCTACCAGCTCGTTAGAAAGTAAGAGCCGAAAGCTCGCCCTAAGTGGCGACGTTTAAGTTCGGGGGACATGTTGCTTAACTGATATCCCAATTTACGAGATCAGTAACATGTCCCCAGAATCCCGCCATTTATGCCCCGCCGAATGCGATTTGCGGCGGTCTTTCAAGGCGCCAAACAACGAATGGAGATGACACGGTACGGTTCGTTCACGCTGCCCACAAAGCCGTCCTTCTTCCCGGCAATGTTGAAGGCACTCCGGAAAGCAAGGCCGGCTTTAGGCCGGCAAGCCAACATTCTCTCGGTGCGTCGAAGTAGGCAGAGGTTGACGCGTTGCCGACCAAAGCCTGCCCGGCCAATCGTTGCTCGCGCAAGTCCGCTGTCGTAGAATCCGGACCAAGCGAGAGCGGAGGGGGGTCGACGCGATTAGTCGTTTACAGTCATCGCGGTGCAGTTGGCTGCGACCTCTCCAATTCTCACTTTTCTCCATGATCGATAAACAGATTCGCTACCGTGGAGGGGGACGGCAGGGCTCCGGCCGTCCACTGCTCCCTCGGGCGCGAAACGATCGGACTACATGTGGAAGAAGTTTAACTTATTTCCGTCCAGATCGCGGAAATAGCCGGCATAAAACTTTAGACCCTTGTTCTCACGCGGGCCAGGAGCGCCGTCATCGGTGCCGCCAAGCTCAAGCGCCTTGGCGTGCAAACGGTCCACCTCTTCCGGGCTGGACGCGGCGAGCGCGATCATTGATCCGTTGCCTACCGTCGCAGGCTCGCCGTTGGCCGGTTCGGCAATACCGAAGAAGGGGCTTCCTTCGGCACCCGCATAGAGGGTTACCCGGTCGACTTCGACCGCGCGCTTTCCACCGATTTCAGCAAGCAGGGCATCGTAGAAGGCGGTGGCTTTGGCGGCGTTGTTTGTTCCGACAAGGGTATAAGCAATCATGTTTAATCTCCCGCTGGGTGGTTCCTGAGTTAGGGGTAAAGGGTTGGTCACTTGATTGAAATAGCGATGTCCATCCGGTTTTTGCGGAGTGATGTCTCGCTCTAGTCACGCCACGGGATATCGGGAGTGGTGGCCTTGACGGTATCCGGTATGTGACGACTCGCTTCGGAGATACGCTCCAGGTTTCTCTCCACCGCGTCGATTCACGGGGGATCCGCGAGAAAGGCGTCTTCACCAATCGAGCGCGTGTAGTCCTCGATGGCGCCGATTGCCTCGACACTGTGATCAAGCCGGTCGCGCAAACGCAACCGCGCCATCAGAAGACCGACACTTCGTCGCTCCGGATGCGCTGGAGAACGCGCGGCTTCAGCGCGTCGCGCATGAGCACGTCGGTGTCTCGCTGGAGAATATCGCAAAGATACAGGCGCAGACCGGAGTGCTCGATCAGGGACAACGGCCGGTCGCGGTCCATGTCCACCAGGACATCCACATCGCTGTCCCTCGTGACGTCGCCTCGCGCCATCGACCCAATCAGCGCCAAATGGACGACGCCGCGCGCGCGCAGGGCGTCGGCATGGTCCTTCAATCTACCGATCACTTCATCGCGGGTCATGACGCGGGCATCTCCATTCTCGTTGGACCGATCCTTTCGCGATCCCCTCCCAAGGTACTCTTCTCGCCGGACGGGGACAACCACCGGCGGCGCGGGTGCGCGCGACCTTAACCGAGGTATCCGCGCGTGGGTTGGACGTGCCGGCATTCAAGCACCCCCGACTTCTCTCCGCTGCCTCCGGGCTCCGTTTGGCGCGTTAAAACACCGCCGGAAATCGCGTTTCGCGGCGCGTATTTGGCGATTTTTCCCCCCGATTTCACGCAAAATGGCGGTCCCGGAAGCCGGTCGTTCCCGGATCGCATCGGAATGTTTCGTTTGATATCAACGGCTTAGGCCGTTGCGGTATGCCAACGAGCGTTTTAAGAATTCAAGTATTTCAATGGGTTGCGGGGAATTTCTACGGTGCATGGGGTTGTTTTTCACTTTTTGCTTTCACCCCCCCCCCCCGCGCCCGGCATTCAGGCGTTCGACGCGAGGAGTTGCTGGACGCCCCTGACCGGGATGGACAGCCAGTCGGGACGGTTGGCGGCCTCGTAGCAGATTTCGTACAGCGCCTTTTCGAGAACGAAGAACTTGAGCAGGCGTTCGAAGGCCTTGGCGTCGCCCGGCACGGACGAGCAGCCGCGGATGGCCTCGCCGTAGCCGTTCAGGAAGCTTCCGACCGCGAGCGTCTCCCACTTGGTGATGGCCGACTTGAGGGCCGGTGCGTGCGCCGGCCCTGAAGCGGCTCAGAAGTACTCCGAGCGCATAACTTCCACGGTCGAGGTGAAGATAACACCGTGGTGCTTCTTGAATACTTCGCCCATCTGTTCGAAGATCCGCTCAGCCATGTCGTCGGAAACGACGGCCACGACCACCACTTGCCGGGTAGCGTCGGATAGCTGTCCCAAGTCCCAATCGCCATGGTGACCCTTGCCGGAGATGGCCCGAAGGACCGTGTAGCCCGAGCATCCCAGGTCATCGAGTATTCTGATAATGCGCTTCATCATTGGTGCGACGATGACGATCTCGACCTTCTTTTTGGTGTAAATCTGCATGGAGTTTCCTTTCGCCCGGTCACGGTGCGATGAGCGCTTTGGCCACCGTGTAATATAGGGGAATTCCAACGAGAACGTTGAAGGGGAACGTAACCGCCAGAGAGAGGGTCAGGTAAACGGCGGCGTTGGCATCCGGAAGCGCGATGCGCATGGCCGCCGGCACCGCGATGTAAGACGCGCTCGCCGCGAGTACCGTCAGCAGCAATGCCCCGCCGAGGCTCAACCCGATGATCAGTGATGCCGCCAGACCGAGACAGGCGCCGATCAGGGGCATGTAAAGGCCGAACAAAATCACCTTCGGACCGAGGCCCGTGGCGCCGCGCAACTGCCGTGCCGCCACCAAACCCATATCCAGCAGGAACAGGCAGAGGACACCGAGAAACGGCTCCACCACGAACGGCTTGACGGCTTTCATTCCCGGCTCGCCGGTGGCCCAACCGATGGCGAAGGCACCCACCAAAACAACCACGCTACCGTTCAGCAAGATCTCGCGAAACAACGCGCTCATCTCGCCCTTTGCCGGAAGGTGGGCGTCCCCTTGAACTCTCGCCTTACGTGCCAGCATCAAGCCGCTGATGATGGCCGGCGTCTCCATCAGCGCCATGACCGCGATCATGAAGGTCTCGTAGGGAACGTCCTGGACATCGAGAAAGCCGACGGCGGTAACGAACGTCACCGCGCTGATGGAGCCGTAGTGGGCGGCCACCGCTGCTGCCGTAACCAGATCCAGCTTGGTGGTCAGGCGGAGCAGGGCAAAGCCAATCAGCGGCATAAGGAAACTGAGCACGATGCCGGAGACGATGGCGCCGAGTACGGTGGCGTCGAGGGTGTTGGTGGCCATGGCGGCCCCGCCCTTAAAGCCGATCGCCATGAGCAGATAGAGCGCCAGCCCCTTGCCGATCTGCTCCGGAATGTTCAGATCCGATCGCAGCAGCGCCGCGCCTGCGCCCAGCAAGAAGAACAGGATCATCGGTGAGATTAGATTGGCAAGCGCGATGTCGATAATTGCGGACACACCGGTTCCCCCTTCTTCCCTTGCGAGTGGGACCCGGGAGGCCGCTCTGTTGCGACGGCCAACGTCCGGTTTCCGATCAAGGGTATTTTGTGCAGGTGCGATATTGCGCGCGCGAACAGTCTTCGGTCAAGAGAGCCGACTGAAAATTGTCAGCGCGGGCGGATCAGGAAGAAGTCGTCGATGCCTGTAAGCAGGAACTGAATGCCGATACAAATGAGCAGGAAGCCGAAAATGCGGGAGGTTCCGGGGACATGTTACGGATCTACCGGGGGCGACGTCGCGTGCGAGCCATGCCATGGGCGCCCCATCAGTCTACCGAACGAATGTCAATTGGATCGCATGTCCCCGGAACCCATGCCGTGTCGGGGCCATGGTTGATGCTCCGTCGCATGCGCTGTTTGGCTCGTTGAACCGCCGAAAATCGCGTTTCGCGGCGCGTATTTGGCGATTTTTCCCCCCGATTTCACGCAAAATGGCGGTCCCGGAAGCCGGTCGTTCGCGGATCGCATCGAAATGTTTCTTTTTATATCAATGGCTTACGACGTTGCGGTCTACCAACGAGCGTTTTAAGAATTCAAGTATTTCAATGACTTGCAGGGAATTTCTACGGTGCATGGGGTTGTTTTGCAAAAAACGCGTTACACCCCCCCCCCCCCCGCGCCCGGCATTCAGGCGTTCGACGCGAGGAGTTGCTGGACGCCCCTGACCGGGATGGACAGCCAGTCGGGACGGTTGGCGGCCTCGTAGCAGATTTCGTACAGCGCCTTTTCGAGAACGAAGAACTTGAGCAGGCGTTCGAAGGCCTTGGCGTCGCCCGGCACGGACGAGCAGCCGCGGATGGCCTCGCCGTAGCCGTTCAGGAAGCTTCCGACCGCGAGCGTCTCCCACTTGGTGATGGCCGACTTGAGGTCCTCGGCGGCGCCGGGGCGGGTGGGCTTGTGGCCGGACAGGGACGTGACGGCGGCGTAATTGAACGACCGGATGAGGCCCGCCACGTCGCGCAGCGGCGAGTGCTTGGCGCGGCGCCGCGCCAGGCCGCGGCTGGGTTCGCCCTCGAAGTCCAGGATGAAGAAATCGTCGCGGACGACCACCACCTGCCCGAGATGCAGATCGCCGTGGTGGCGCGTCTTGGTCACGTCGAGGCGCTTCGGCAGGGCGCGCTGGATGAGCCCGTCGATGCGCGACCAGCGGCCGAGCACGTCCTTGACCGCGTCCCGTGTCTCGTCGGACAGATCGGCGGACCCCATCGCCCGATCGAGGGCGTCGCGGGCCAGGGCGGCCTGCCGGCGCAGGCCGTCGGCCCACCCCGCCATGTCGTCGGCGGTCACCGGCTCGGGCCGGAACGCGGGGTCGTCCACCTCCATGGCGAAGGCCCGGTGCAACTCGGCCACGCGGGTTCCCAGGACCCCGGCCAGGCCCACATACATGGCATGGGTGTCGTCCGGGCCATCCTCCTGCTCGGCCGGCATGATCTCGCGGTCGTGCAGGATGCGGTGCAGGTAATCCTCGGTGAACGACCAGCCGTCGCCCTGGTTGCGGACGTAGCCTTGCAGAACCGCGAGCGCCGTCGGCTCGCCGTCGGCACCGATCAGTTCGACGGACCCCAGCAACGGCGGCGTGTTCTCGAAGTGGGCCACGTCGGTCAGGAACCGTCCGATTTCGATTTCCGGATGGACCCCCGGTTCGAGGCGCCGGAAGGCCTTGAGGATCGCCTGGTCGCCGATGATCACCGAGGTGTTGCTCTGTTCGCGCGCCATGCGCTCGATGGGGACATCCTCGGGCAGCTCCACGCGCGCGAAGGCGTCGGTGGCCGAGAACACCACGCGCCCGCCGGAAGCGGTCTCGATCTCGTGTCCGTCGCGCATGGCCCGGATCACGGCGGCGGTAAAGGGCGGCGTCGCCAGGGCATCGTGCATGGCGCCCACGCGGCCGCCGGACCGCGCCTTGGCCACCGTGTACGGGGCCAGATAGCTCATCGGATCCTCGGTCGCGCTCTCCCACGCGATGGTCAGCGGCAGGAAGTACCGCTGCCTGGTTCCGTCCTCCGTTTCGGTATCCAGGCAGGTGAGCCGGGAGCGGAAGGATCCGGACGTCAGGACCGCGCTGTCGCCGATGGAGAGCGACCGGATCGCCGTTCCCTTGGCGGCGAACCATCGCTGGTTCGGCAGGAACTCGGGAAGAACCCGATCCTGGAGAACCTGCAAGTGCCCGCCGCCGATGGCGGATTGCCATCCCGGCAACAGGACGATCGTGCGGAACTCGGGCAGCGGCGCGACCGTCTCCTCGTGCCACGCGGGGGCCTCGGCTTCCTCGGCGAGCAGGAACCAATAGAAGCCGTGGTGCGGCAACGTGATGAAGTACGGCAGGCCGCCGATGGGCGGAAAGGCGCTGTTGCCGAACAACTCGACGGGGACCCGCCCGATGTAGGCCGACAGGTCCAGTTCGGCCGCCTGCGGCGCCCGCGAGAGATTGGCCACGCACAGCACCGTCTCGTCGCCGTGGGATCGCAGGTACGCGAGCACCTTGCGGTTCCCCGGATACAGGAAGGTCAGCGACCCCCGGCCGAACGAGGGATGCGCCTTCCGGATGGAGATCATCCGCTTCATCCAGCTCAGGAGCGAGGTGGACAGCCGCCGCTGGGACTCGGCGTTGACCGCCTCGTAGCCGAAGATGGAATCCATGATCGGCGGCAGGTAGAGATGCTCCGGCTCGGCCTTGGAAAAGCCGGCGTTGCGGTCGGGCGACCACTGCATGGGCGTGCGCACGCCGTTGCGGTCGCCGAGAAAGACATTGTCGCCCATGCCGATCTCGTCCCCGTAATAGATGATCGGGGTTCCCGGCATGGACATCAGGAGGCTGTTGAGCAGCTCGATCTTGCGCCGGTCGCGCTCCAGCAACGGCGCCAGCCGCCGGCGGATGCCGAGATTGATCCGGGCGCGCGAGTCGGCGGCGTAGAAGTGCCACAGATAGTCCCGCTCGCGGTCGGTCACCATCTCCAGCGTGAGTTCGTCGTGATTGCGCAGGAAGATCGCCCACTGGCAGGTCTCGGGGATATCGGGCGTCTGGCGCATGATGTCGGTGATCGGATAGCGGTCCTCGCGGGCCAGCGCCATGTACATCCTGGGCATCAGCGGGAAGTGATACGCCATGTGGCACTCGTCGCCGTCGCCGAAATACTGGCAGACGTCCTCGGGCCACTGGTTGGCTTCCGCCAGGAACATGCGGTTCTCGAAATTGGCGTTCAGCCAGGCCCTGAGGCGCCGGATGACATCGTGGGTCTCGGGCAGGTTTTCGTTGTTGGTGCCCTCGCGCTCGCAGATGTAGGGAACCGCGTCCAGGCGCAACCCGTCGACGCCGGCGTCGAGCCAGAACTTCATCACCCGGGTCACCTCGTCGAACACCCGGGGATTGTCGAAATTGAGATCCGGCTGGTGGTGGAAGAAGCGGTGCCAGTAGTAGGCCTTGGCCTCCGGATCCCAGGTCCAGTTGGACGTTTCCGAGTCGCAGAAGATGATCCGCGTGCCTTCGTATTTCTTGACGGTGTCGCTCCAGACGTAGAAATCGCGCCACTTGGAGCCGGGCTTGGCCTTGCGGGCCCGCTTGAACCAGGGGTGCTGGTCGGAGGTATGGTTGATCACCAGTTCGGTGATGACCTTCAATCCCCGGCGATGCGCCTCCCGCACGAAATGGCGGAAGTCGCGCATGGTTCCGTAGTTGGGATTGATGTTCTTGTAATCGGCGATGTCATAGCCGTCGTCGCGCAGCGGCGACGGATAGAACGGCAACAGCCAAATGGCCGTCACCCCCAGGTCCACCAGGTAATCCAGCTTCTCGGTCAGCCCGGGAAAGTCGCCGATTCCGTCACGGTCGGAGTCGTGAAACGCCTTGACGTGCACTTCGTAGACGATGGCGTCCTTGTACCAAAGGGGATCGTCGTTCTTCATGGGCTTGCCCTCTCCCTGGCCCGGCGCTCCCCCCGCCGCGTTCCATGCCGGTTCGGCTATTTCCCGGCGAACACCCTCACTTCGCCGGGCGCCAGGGTCACCTCGTCGCCCGCGGCAAACGCGCCGCCGTCTTTTCCGGGGGTGATTTCCCGGCCCTTGGCGATATCCCCATCCAGGCCGTCCACGCGGGCGGTCACCGGCGACCCCCAATCGGTGTTGAGCAGGGAAACCGCCCAACCCTTTCCGCGTTTGGCGCGCCGCTGCAGACAGGTCATCCGCCCGTCGCCGACGGTGAAGGCCCGCTGCGGCCCCTCTTCGTTGAGCACGGGCGCCGACGCCTTCATCCGGTTCACGTCCGCGATGAACGATGTCAGATCGAAGGCCGGGTTTTCCCAATGCTCCGGCCGCGTGTCCACCACGTGCAGACGCCGGCGGAAGCCGTATTCGTAGCCCATGGGGATCATCACGCCGGTGGAGAACACCGCCGAGAACAGGTACGCGCGCCGATACCGCCGCTCCTGATCCGAGGGATCGCCGATCCCCTGCCCGGCCAGTTCCTCGGCCAGCCGCGGCGTATCGTGGGTCTCGGGAAACGCGATCGACGGCGCGATGCTGCGGAACTTTTCGTACTGTTCCAGCAACCAGCCCTCGCGGAAGTCCCACCACTTGGCGCTATTGAACAGATAATCGAAGCCGGACGAACGGAGGCTCTCCACCTCTTCCATCATGCCGCCGAGGTTCTCGGCGATGAAAACGGCGTCCTTGTCGGTGGCGCGGCCGGCGTCGATGACCCCCCTCCACGCGGCTTTCGGCACCTTGTAGGCCGCGTCGCAGCGGAAACCGCGGACGCCGAGCCCCATGTAGTGGCGGACCACGTCGCCGAAGTACTGGATGACCTGCTTGCGTTCCGGGCGATCCGAGTAATCGATGGCCGCGAGATCGGTCCAGACGGTTTTCTTCCGGATGTCCGCGGGGTCGACCGCGAAGGGGGAACTCAGAGAACCGTCCGCCTCGCGCACGAACCACTCCGGGTGTTGCTCGGTCAGGATCGAGTCCTTGCCCGTATGATTGATCACCAGATCCATCATCACCGACAATCCGCGCTTGTCGGCCGCCTTCATGAACCCGGCAAGCAGCGTGTCGGCCTTGCGCTTCGAGCCTCCCTGAAACAGCGGATTGAGCGTGTAGTAGTCCTTGACCGCGTACAGACTGCCCGAGTAACCCGTCGCGTGGAACGGATTGACGAACACCCAGTTGAATCCCATCGCCGCGATGCGGTCGAGATGGCTCTCCCAGTCCTTTACGGAACCGGCAAGCAGCGGAAACAGGTTATAGATTCTGACGCCTTCGGCCACGATGTTCTCCCCGCAAAGCTCGTTGTTCTTGCTTGTGGTTGGTGTCTTGCGCGCCCTCAACGCCGGCGCGCATGCGATAAAGTCGGACTATTTGCCGACAATGGATTCGTACAGCGCCATGGTCTGCTTGGCGATGCTCTGCCAGCTGTAGATATCGATGACGCGCTGGCGGCCGGCTTCCCCCATGCGGCGGGAGAGCTCGGGGTCCAATCCGAGGCGGTTGATCGCCTCCGCCAACCCCCGGGCAAAGGCGTCCGGGTCCGTTGGATCGTGAGGCGGCGCGTCGGACAGCTTGGCGTCCACGATCAACCCGGTCTCGCCATCGGCGACCACCTCGGGAATTCCCCCGACGCGGCTTCCCACCACCGGCGTGCCGCACGCCATGGCTTCCAGATTGATGATGCCGAACGGCTCGTAAATGGAGGGGCAGCAGAACACCGCCGCGTGCGAATAAAGGACGATCACGTCCTCGCGTCCCAGCATGCCCGGAATCCAGACGATCCCCGGCCGCCGCGACTTGAGGTCGCGCACCATCGCCTCCAGTTCCGCCTGCAGCTCGGGCGTGTCCGACTCTCCGGCGCAGAGGACGATCTGCAGCCTCGGATCGATGGATTCAGCCGCCTTGAGCAGATAATAGAGACCTTTCTGACGGGTCATGCGGCCGACGAACAGGACAAAGGGCGAGCTGTAATCGATCCCGTTGCGCGCGAGCACCTCGGGCCGGTTGACCGCCCGGTATTCTTCCGTATCGATGCCGTTGGCGATGACGTGCATCCGGGCCGGGTCCACGTCGAACAGCCGTTGCACGTCGTCGTAGGTGCTCTTCGACACCGCGATCACGGCGTCGGCCATTTCCAGCGCGGTTTTCTCGACCCAGCTCGAGAGATCGAAGCCGCGGCCGATCTGCTCGCGCTTCCACGGTCTCAGGGGCTCCAGGGAATGAACGGTGATGACCAGCGGCAGGCCGTACAGCATTTTCGCCAGGATACCGCCGAAATGCGTATACCACGTGTGGCAGTGAACCACGTCGGCGTCGATGCCCTGTCCGTTGAAGGCCAACGACGTGGCAAGCGCCTTCAAAGGGGACACCAGGGGCACCGGGCACCCCGAAAACTGAGAAGACTCGATCTTCGTGCCTCTCACGCTCAACTGCCCATCCACGTAGGCCTGTTCGTGGAAGCTCCGGACCTCGATCGGCGTCAGCTTCGCCAGTTCTCTTGACAAGTACTCCACGTGAACGCCGGCCCCGCCGTAAATATGTGGAGGATATTCGTTGGTCATGAACAGAACGCGCATTTTTATTACCCACTCCCGAGCGGCACCGGCCTGATCCAGTGTTCTACCCCATGGCGGAAATTCGTCAATCGCAATCGGCAACGAATTCAAGCGATTCGCCGATACCCGCGATCACGAATGGCGCATGGGAACGGGGGAGGAGGATCAGCCGTCGGCCGTGGACAGGAAGCGCTTGTTGTCCTCTTCGAGGACGAGACACGTCAGGACATTGCTGTAACAAGCCCCCGTGTCGATGCCGATGCGGTTGTCACGGACATCCGGCTCCTCGGTTACCGAATGGCCATGAACGACGATCTTGCCGAAATCACGATTGGATTGGAGAAATTCGTCGCGAATCCAGAGGAGGTCGTCGGATACCTGCCGGTCCCACGGCCTGTCCGGATGTATGCCCGCGTGGACAAACAGGAAATCGCCCACCGTCCAGGCCAGCCTCAGCTGCCTGAAAAACGCCATGTGCCGTTCCGGAACGGTCTCGCGCAGGCTTTCGCGAATATGCTCGAGCCGCTGCTCCGGCGGTACGTCTTCGGAGATCCGAACCCCATAGCTGTACACCGTCGCGTCGCCGCCGTACTTCAGCCAGGGCTCCCCGTCCTCGTATGAACTCGATGAAATTGGCGAAATACTCGTCATGATTGCCCTTCAGATACACCGGGGCAATGCCGCGAAGCGGTTTGTCGAGCAGGAAATCGATCAATTCCTTGGAGTTAAAGCCCCTGTCCACGTAATCGCCCAGGTAGATGATCGTCTTGCGCGTCGCCGGCGGCGCGGAATCGGCATCCCCTTGAATCTTCGCGTGGAGACGCTCCAAGAGGTCGACGCGTCCGTGAATGTCGCCGACCGCATAGATTCTATCGCCGGACGGAACCCTCGCGTTGGCGACCGTCAACCGTTTCGCCTTTCTCCACAAGCGTCCCATGGCGCCACCGGGCATCACATTGCCTAGCACATTTCACCTTCACTTCCTTGGGCAACTTCCTTGCGCACATCCCCAAACCGCCTTCTGGTCAACCCTGGAAAACGGCGCCTGGCTTGGCGACGGCGCGGTCAACTCACGCGCCCTATCGTCTATGTGCGGGACTCACGGTTCCATTGCCAGACCGAAACAAACTCTTTCGGCCCAATTCCACCGCTTTACCAATCTTCCATCGATGGGGCCAACTTAAACGCGCCATTGGCAACCCGCCGGATTCGGCGGGTACACGGCATCCCGCCCGCGCGTTTACCAATAAATGGCGGCGTCAGCCATTGTCATTCCGGTCCAAGCTACCCAACCGGCGGAGACTTCCACATATCCGTCCTTCGTGTCTTCCACCGGTTTAGCCGCGCGGACGGCCAGAATGTCCACGAAAACAACCTAAGATTGCTTTTATCACATGGTAAACATTTTCTATAACAAAAACATCGCTTCAATATTCCGCAGTGTTAAGCAAGAGAATTTTTGCATCTACCGATTGCCAAGTTCCGCTCTTGATGCTACTTTAAATTGTATTTAATGAATCTTAAGCACTTCGGGCGCCGCTCGAATCGCCAGAACACGATGGAGGTCTTGAATGTCACCGGTCTTGAGGCTCGCTGTTGCTGGCTGTTGGATGGCGGGGGTCCTTTGGTTCACACCCCCGACGCAAGCGCGGGCGGCAGACGCCCTCGCTCCGGCGCTACAGACACAAATCCTGAATGTGCTCGCGGCGCACGACGTGGACGACGACTCGTGCATCCCCACGAGTAAAATGGGCGAACTCGTTTGGTCACATCCCCATTACGCGCGCCAAATCGTCGATTTCGCGAGTGCCAACCTGGTCTTGCGCCGGGACCGTCCAGCCGCCGACTGCGCCTGCCCCACCGACTTGGCCGTAGCCACGATCCGGGTGGTTCCGGAATTGGCCGATCCGCTCAGGCGCATACTGGAAGACCGGTACCCAGAGTGCGATTCGGCGGTTGAGGCCGCCATGGAGCAATCCTTGAGCGGAATCGCCCCCGGTGCCGGCGGCCGCGACGGATCCAGCGGCCCGACGCTCCTCGGTTCCCGGCCAAATGACGAAACATGCGGGGATGCCTCCGCGCCGGGATGCGGCTTCTTCGAGAACCCGGAAACCGGAGGCGCCGTCGCCAGCCAAGCAAACAACCCCACGGACGGATCCTTGGCGGGCGACAGCGATCCGGCGACCGAGCTGTCCCCGGAACTGCGGGCTGAAATCCTGGAGGCCCTGGAGGCCAACCCGGAACGGGAAAACCAATGCATCGCGACGAATGCGTTCAGCGCGCTTGTCGCGGCGAATCCTGATCTTGCAATGGCCATCATGGAGTTCGCGGAGCTTAAACTGCCCTCAAAAGGTCGCATTCTAGGGGATGAATGCGTCTGTCCGATCGAACTCGCGACGGCAACGGTGCGGGCGATCCCGGAACTCACGGTTCCTATTCGGCGCGCCTTGGAGGATCGATATCCCGAATGCACCGAACCAGGCGCCGGCGGCAGGGATCGGATTATCCGCGAATTTCCCCCCGCGAACGACAACGAAGAGTCGTGCAGGGACACATCCTCGGTGAGTTGCGGCTTTGTGCCGGGTCCGCCCGCGAGTCCAACGAGTTTTTAGCGGCGCCGGACACCCTGGCGAACCGAGCAAACGCCATTGCAATACAAAAGTGTTGCGGTTAGTAGTTGCTGGACTGTTCTCCGGGTTCGGACAGACGTTGGTACGGAGTGGAAGCCCAGGGGCGATCCGAAACCCTAGGGCGATCCGGAGGGGGAAAAGGACAGACCCATGGTGAAGAAGTCAATCGGCTTCGGTTTGGCGGTGGCCGCTGGCGCCGTATTTTTCAGTATTGATGGTTATGCTCAGGAATTGTTCCGCGGCGATACGGTGCTCACGCGGCCACGCCCTGAATACGATCCGCTCGGCATCCGCGCCGGGAGTTTCTTTTTCTTTCCGCGGGCGACGATCGCCGAGGAATACAACGATAATATCTTTGCCACGGAACATGATCGCACGGATGATTTCATCACGATCCTTAGCCCGGGGTTTTCCGTCGAATCGGACTGGAACAATCACGCGCTGAATTTCGCGGCGGAGGGCGACTTCGGCCTCTATGCGCAGAACCCTGACGAGAATTACCAGGATTTCGCGTTCGCCACCGACGGACGCCTCGACATCACCCGGGACGCTCAGTTGAGCGGCGGCGGCGGCGTTTCCCGCCGTCACGAGGACCGCGGCAATCCGGACTCCGACTTCGACGCCAAGGATCCGACCGTTTACTATCAGTACGACTCCTTCGCGACCTATTTCCAGCAGTTCGGGCGGTTTTCGGCGACGGTGGACGGCGAATTCTTTCGGCGCGACTACGACGACAACGAAAACGTCTCCGGCGGAAACATCAACAACGATGACAGGGACCGGAACGTGTATGGCGGCGGAATTCGCGGCGGCTATGAAATCGTTCCCGCTTATGAGGCCTTTGTGCGATTCGACGGAAACACGCGCGTATACGATGAAACACCCGATGATGCGGGGATAAATCGCGATTCTTGGGGTTACAACGCCGTCGGCGGGCTCGCGTTCGATCTTGGCGGAATTACCGTCGGCGACGTTTTCTTCGGGTACCGGAAACAGTTCTACGACAACGACAGTTCGCTCGAGAATATCGAGGGCCCCAGCGGGGGCATGTCCGTGGACTGGAACGTCACTCCGTTGACCACCGTCGGCGCCCGTGTCGCTCGGACCATCGAAGAAACCACGGAGGCGGGAGCGTCCGGGTACTGGGCGACCGCCGGCACCCTCCGCGTCGACCACGAGTTGCTCCGGAACCTCCTCCTGAATGTTTCGGGGGGCGTGACCAACAATGACTATGAGGGCAACTCCCGGAATGACTATATTTACCGCGCGGGCATTGGCGGCCGGTATCTGCTCAACCGTTATTTCTCCGCGACCCTCGATTATATCTTTACTCGCCGCGACTCCGACGACGCTCCCGGCGGTGATCAGGATTACACGGAAAACCGGTTCATTCTCGGCATCAGCGGGCAGTTATGATTATGGTTGCGCGGCGCCACCCCGGACCGCAAAATCGTTTGGCAGTTGGAAACGGAGTATGAAGTGCATGCTAAAGGGACGATTTGCCCGCATTGATCGTATCGTTCTGGTCGCCTGTTTGTGTGCGCTCACGCTCCTTGGCCAGGCGGAGCGAGCGCACGCGCAAGCGGATAACAGCTACCGGCTCGGCGCCGGAGACCGCATCCGCGTGACTGTGTTTGGTCATGAGGATCTGTCCGGGGAGTTCGAGCTCGATGGAACCGGGCGGGTTTCCCTGCCGCTGATCCGTACCGTCGAGGCAAAGGGGTTGACGCTTTCCGAACTCGAACAGGCCATCACCAACCGTTTGCAGCCCGATTTCCTGAAGGACCCGAGCGTCAGCGTCGATGTCCTGAACTACCGTCCGTTCTACATCATCGGCGAGGTCAACGAACCGGGTAGCTATCCCTATGTCAACGGCATGACCGTATGGAACGCGGTCGCCATGGCCGGTGGGTTCAGCTATCGCGCGAAGAAGAGCGAGGTCGAGATCAAGCGAGGCGGCGACACCGCGCAGACCGATTGGCAGGAAGCCAACCCCGATACCATCGTGTTTCCGGGAGATGTCATAAGGGTTCCAGAACGGTTCTTCTAACGGGCTTACGGAGCTTTTTCCCGCCGGCGCGTTGTGGGTTAGTTAAGCGCTAACCATTTGGTCATATAGTCTATTGGTCACGACTTCGATCAAATGGCCACCACCGCGGCGGGAAGAGGGTTCATGGACAGCTTTATGCACGACATCCCCAGAACCAGGCTCGCCGACCACGGCGATCCCGGTTCCCAACAGTCTTCGTTCCTTGGCGAATTCGATCTCAGAGACTTCTTTCGCAAGCTTTGGCGCCGCAAGGCGGTCATCGTCGGAACGGTGGCCGTGCTTTCCGTCGCGACCGCGATCATCCTTTTCCAGATCCCCCCGAAGTATGCCGCGCAAGCCCAGGTCCTGATCGAATCGCACAACTCGTCCATGGTCAACTTCGAGGAAATGCTGGCCGGCCGCGGCGTGGATACCGAGACCATCGAAAGCGAGATGGAGGTGATCAAGTCCCGCCGCCTCGCCGAGAAGGTGATCGAGCAGCTTCGGCTCAGCGAGGATCCCGAGTTCAACGCCACGCTCCGGCCCAAGGGGTTTTTCGACGGGCTTCTCGATTTCCGGTCCTACCTTCCCAAGGAATGGGCGGCGATCCTGCTTGACGGACAATCGGGCTCGGCGCCGACGGAAGCGGAGATCCGCGATCGCGAGCGCGTGGCCGTCGTGGACGAGTTCCTCTCGAGGCTCACGGTGGCTCGCCAGGGCTTTTCGCGGGTCATTTCCATCGGTTTCACGTCGGAGAGCGCCAACCGCGCGGCCGAGGTCGCCAATGCGGTCGCCGCCGACTACATCGTCGACCAACTGGAGGCCAAGTTCGAGGCCACGCGCCGGACGACCTCCTGGCTCAACGACAAGATCGCCGGCCTGCGCGACAAGGTCGACGCGTCGGAGCGCGCCATCGAGGCTTTCCGCAAGGAAGCGGGGCTTCTGCAGGGGACCTCCGGTCCACTCATCACCCAGCAGATCTCCGAACTCAGCGCGCAACTCATTCTGGCCGGCGCGCAGCGGGCGGAAGCCGAGGCGCGGCTTGGCCAGGTGCAGGGCCTGATCCGATCGGCCGGCGGCGCGGGTTCGGCGGCCGACGTGCTTGATTCGCCCATCGTCCAGTCGCTCATGGAGAAAGAAACCGAGATTCGGCGCAAGGTGGTCGAATCGGCGGGGCAGTACGGCGACAGGCACCCGAAAATGATCAGCGCCCGCGCCGAACTCAGCGATATCCAGGCGAAGATCGAAAGCGAGGTCAAGAAGGTCGTGCTCGCCCTCCAGAACGAGGTCGGGATCGCCAAGGCAAGGGAATCGACGCTCTCGGAAAGCCTGGAACGCCTCAAGGTCCGGCTTGGCCAATCCAACACCGCCGAGGTTCAACTGCGCGCCCTCGAGCGCGAGGGCGAGGCCGACAAGGCGCTGCTGGAAACATTCCTGGCGCGGTTCGAGCAGAAGAGCGCCGAACAGGATATCGAGAGTCAGCGGCCCGACGCGCGGATCATATCGGCGGCCGACGTCCCCACCGTCCCCTCGCACCCCAAGAAAACGATCATTCTCGCCCTGGTCGTGGCGGCTTCCACGATCCTCGGGGTGTTGCTGGTGTTCCTTCTGGAGCAGTTGGACAAGGGTTTCCGAAGCGGCGACCAGATCGAACGGCTGACGGGCGCGAGCATCCTGAGCCTCGTTCCCGCCTTGACGGGAGTGTTGAAGAACCGGCAGACCCCGGCGGACTACATTCTCGACCGGCCGATGTCCGCGTACGGCGAAGCCGTTCGCGGCCTCTACACCAGCCTGCTTCTGTCACACGTCGACGCGCCGCCGAAAACGATCGTGTTCACGTCCGCGCAGAGCGGCGAAGGGAAAACCACCCTGGCGCTCAGTTTGACGCGCATGCTGGCGAAATCGGGCCGCAGGGTGATCCTGATCGATACCGACCTTCGCAAGCCCAGCATCAGCGCGGTCCTCGGCATTCCCACCGGGCCCGGATTGGTCGAACTGTTGGCGGGCGAGGTCAAGATGGACGACGTGGTCCGCAAGGACGAGGCCTCCGGCGCGCACCTGATCACCGCCGGAAAATTCGCCTCCAATCCCGCCGATATCGTCGCCTCGGATCATATGAAACGCCTCATCGAGGGGCTGGCGCAATCCTATGACCTGGTCATTCTCGACTCGCCTCCGGTGCTGGCGGTTTCGGACGCGCGCATCCTCGCGACAATCGTCGACCGGGTGGTGTTTACCGTGCGCTGGGCGGATACGCGGCGCGAGACCGTCGCGATGGCGATCAAACAGGTGATCACGTCCGGCGCGACGCTGGCCGGCGTCGTCCTGAATGTGGTGAACGTCAAGAAACACGCGCAGTACGGCTACGGCGACTCCGGCTACTACACGGGCCGGATCAAGAAATACTATGTGGACTGACGGTCCCGATCTAACATAGGGACCGATATCACGGTCATCGATCCGGGGAGCGGCCGCCGGGATCGAACGGCCGTCACCCAACGGTTGCCCTTGCTGGTTTGCTCATGAAATCCCGTTTGATCGGTGTCGTCGTTGGGGTCATGGCGGTTGCCATGTTGGCGTGGGGTCTTCCACGGACCATATCCGCCTTCGTGATGGCGCCATCCGCTCCCGTTCTGAGAAAACTGCAAAACCTTCAGACGGTCCAGACGGAAGAGCTGGAGACGCTGGTCGCCGCGCAGCGGCGGGGCCTGTCGTGGAGTTCCCGCGGCCGCACCTTCACCGACCTCGGCCTCGCCCAATTGCTGATGGCCGAGAGACTGGACGAGACCGATCCCGAAAAGCGCCAGCGCATCGAAGAGGCCATCGCCTCGTTGAAGGCGGGTCTGGCCCTGGCGCCGGCCAACCCCTACGCCTGGACGAGACTCGCCTATGCGTCGTTTCAGGCGGACGGCTGGACGCCCGGGGCGCTGTCGGCGCTACGCCTCGCGTTCGCCACGGCGCCGTACGACCCCCGCTTGCTGATGTCCCGCCTCAGGCTGAGTTTTCTGGCTTGGCCCAAATTGCTTCTCGAGGACCGGGAACTCGTTCTCCAGCAGGTCCGCCAGGCCTGGAAACACGACCCCGCCGAACTCACCCGAATGGCGGCCGGCTTCCAGCAGGTCAATCTGGTCCGGGCGGCCCTTCTCGGAAATCCGCGTGACCTTTCGGCCTTCGAGGAGCGGCTCAGGAAACTCGAGCCGTCGTGACATCCTACCAGGGGTCCTCGGGCTTGCGAGTGCTCCAGCATTGCGCGCACGCGGCGCCCATGATCAGGCAATACGTCGCGGTGACGGCGGGAATCTGCAAGCTGAAATCGACCAGCGAATGGGCGGCCACCAGCACCGTCGACGCAAGTCCGATGCACGGATAAACGACGTCGCGCCGGCGGCGGCGCAAGCCGACGCAGGTGAGCACGACGAACCCGGCGAACACCGAGAACAGCGCCAACGCGGCGGGGAAGCCCAGTTCCAGGATGTTCTCGAGATAGGTGTTGTGGGCCTTCATGTAGACATCCAGGATATCGGTCGTCCGGTAAAACCGGAACACCTCCTCGAAGGTCCCCGCGCCCGTGCCGAGGATCGGCGCCGCGTCTATGGCCGACATCGTCAGGTCGTAAACCCGAAGGCGCGGCTCGCCCACCCAGGTGGCCTCGGCCATTCTCAGATCCAGCGCCTCGCCGCCCACGGTAAAGAAAAGGCAGAGGGCGGCAAAGCATACCCCCGCGAAGATCAGCGCGGTCCGACCCGACAATGCCCGGGAAAACCGCAGCGCCGCGATCAAGGTCGCGAGGCCGAGCAGCGTACTCGTGAAACCGGCGCGCGAGTGGGACAGGATGAGCGCGGTCAGGATGACGATCCAGGCGAGCAGGAGCGACCAGCCTCTTCCGGTCATGTTCTCGATAAACCGGCGCAGCCGCTCCCGGCCACCGCCCGGCGCACCGAGCGTCGACGCGATCGACATCACGATCAGTCCGGTGGCGCACATCAACGTCAGACCGGCATAGGTCGCGAACGAGTTCCGGTTCACGAAGCTGCTGGTGAGATCGTCGAGGTACGCGAACTTGCTGAACCACAGGATGGTCTGCGATCCGGAGAATTGAACGATCAGGCCATAGACCGTGTAGGCCAGACCCGCGTAGGTCAGCGCATGGATCACCTGCCGGGCGCGGTCGGACCGCCGGCAATACTGCATCGAAAGCCAGAAGATGCCGGCGTAGGTCAGCAGCCGGCACACGAAGGAAATCGTCTCGTAGGGATTGAGGGTGATCCGCGACCTGAGCTCCATGCCGAGCGCGTCGGCCGCGCTGAACCACAGCGGGTGATGCCAGTCCGCCGGAGTGATCGAAAGGGATTGTACGACGGCCCACAGCATCGCCGCGCAGAACGGAACCACGAGGGGCCACGCCGTTTTCAGACGGATGTCCGGCCGTTCCCAGCCCAGGATCACGCGGCAGCTCCACACGGCAAGGAGGACCGCGACCACGCAGGCCATCAGCCCCCAGCTCCACAGATGCACGGCCCCCAGCGGCAACGGCGCCAGAACCACAAGCCCGACGAGCGTCCAGAAACCAATGGCCGGTCCGTTGATCGAGAGGAAGAAAAGCGCCCAAAGCCCGATCAACAACCAGCTCATGAAAGCCACGCCCCACCCGAACACGAAACCGACCGGCACCGGAATGAGGAACGCCACCAGGACCACCGTCCAGAGGATCTTCCGCCGATCCAGCGGCATCGCGGTTTCCGTTTCTGCGTTCATGTTTCCCCAACCGTGTTCCTGATGGTTCCGCGTCCGTGCCGGCGCCCGGTCCGCTGGCTCGTCAATGGACGGACGGAAATCGGCGGGGCGGAGTGCGTCCGCGACTCCCTGAGTTTACGGCGGTACGGGGTTCCGTGACACCGTTACTTTACGCCATACGGGTTAAAAACGGTCAATGGTGTTGTGCGCGACGGCTCGTGACGCTGGCCGCTAATAGGCGTTCTTCTGGCGCCAGCCGAACACGGCGGTCAGGGCGACGATGCGGAAGTCGAGCCACGGCGACCAGTTTTCGATGTAATAGATGTCGAAATCCACCCGCCGGCGCATCTGTTCCACCGTGGTCGTTTCGCCCCTGAGCCCGTTCACCTGCGCCCAGCCGGTGATCCCCGGCTTGACCCGGTGACGGCCGTGATAGCCGCCGATCAGCGCCGCGTACTGCTCGTTATGTTCGACCGCGTGCGGCCTGGGGCCGACCATGGACATGTTGCCGCGCAGAACGTTCAGCAACTGCGGCAGTTCGTCGAAGCTGACGCGGCGCAGCATCCGGCCCACGCGGGTGACCCGGATGTCGCCCCGGCTCGCCTGCGGCACCCCGGTTTCCGCTGGACGGTCGTGGTACATGGTCCGGAACTTGTTGACGATGATCACCTCGTTGTTGAACCCGTAGCGCGCCTGTCGGAACAGCACCGGCCCCCGGCTGTCGAGCTTGATGGCCACCGCGATCAACAAAAACAGCGGCGACAGCGCGACCAGCGCCAAAGCCGCCAGAATCTTGTCCTCGACCGCCTTGATCAGGCCGCTCCAACCGGAGAGCGGCACCGAGGCGATCTCCAGGACCGGCACCCCCTCCAGCCGCCGGCGGTGGTGACGCGGAAAGTGGTAGCCGATGAGGTCCGAGCCGAGATAGACGTGCACCGGCAGGTTGCGCAGACGATCGATGATGCCGACCAGCCGCTTGTCGGCGTTCCACGGCAAGCGTGATCACCACGTCGTGCACCAGGCCCCGGCGCACGTATCCCACCAGGTCGTCGAGATCGCCGAGAACGGGGAAACCATTCACCTCGGCGTCGATGCGCGTCTTCCGGTCGTCGAAAACGCCGACGATGCGTTTCCACGGCACGGCCCGGTCGCGCAATTCCCCCACCAGGCACTTCGCCTGACCGCCCGCTCCGACGATCGCCACGTTCCGCGCCAACAGTCCGGCGCGCGACGATCGTCCGAGGAAATAGCGGAACACGCCGCGCCACGCGCAGATCAGCGCCGCGGTCGCCACGAACGACGAGAAGAACCACAGCCGCGAAAACTCCTCGCTGATCTTCAGCGCGAATACAAGCGCCAGCGGGATCAAGAAAACCAGGGCGCACAGCATCACAATCCGCGGCATGTAACTCGGCCAGGCGACAATGGCATCGAAGTCGTAGAGGCGGGAATACTGCAACGCGCCCACCGTCAGCCCGGCGTTGACCGCGATCACCGCCAGGTACATCGGATAGGTATCGGCGGACCAGCCCACGTAGCTCCAGTACAGGAGCCCCCCGACCAGCAGGACGACCAGCCCGTCGATCAGCCCGACGAGACCGCAGACCATGCCTTCCGACAGGGTGGTGTGCCAGTACGCGGATCCCGGCAGCTCGAAAGCTCTCGAAGTGGTGTCGGTGTCGATCGAACTGTCGTCGGCGCGGTGAAACATGCTGGCTGCGATCTCCGTGGCGCGATTCAAGCGCTTTCGATTCGCCTGCCAGGATCTCACCAAAAGATTAAAATATGGAGTACGCGCCAGACGGCGCGCCGCGATGGAAAAGGCGCCGTTCTACGGGTTTGCGCCGGCCGGGAGGGCAACCGTGGCCCGCAACCCGCCCTCGGGGCGATTGGCCAGAGTCACGTCGCCGCCGTGCCCCCGGACGATGGATCGCGTAATGGCCAGACCGAGCCCGACGCCGCCGGTCTCCCGGCTCCGCGAACCCTCGGCCCGAACGAACGGTTCGAACACCCGCTCCAGGTCGGCCTCCGCGAGTCCCGGCCCCCGATCCTCAACGAGGATCCGGCACGACCCCTGTTCCACCCGTCAAACTCACGGCGCCGCCGCCGCCGTAGTTCACGGCGTTCCCGATCAGGTTGGTGAACGCCCGCTTCAGCGCCGCCGGCGCGCCGACCTGGGTCGCGTGCGCCGGCCCCTCCCACGTCACGTCCGCGCCGACGTCCCGGAACTCGTCGCAGATGTCGCGCAGGAGCACCGCCAGGTCGAACGCCCGCCGGGGCTCTCCGGCGAAATCGTCCCGCGCGAAGTCCAGGGTCGCGGCGATCATGGACT
The DNA here is from genome assembly GCA_963701445.1 of uncultured Alphaproteobacteria bacterium. GTDB lineage: Bacteria > Pseudomonadota > Alphaproteobacteria > Rhodospirillales > Defluviicoccaceae > CAKZLS01. The sequence goes on along the minus strand of CAVPAM010000018.1, from coordinate 54,983 downwards.
GGATCTCGTCCAGGTCGGAGAGCATCCGGTCCTTCTGCTCACCGTCCTCCATGAATTCGGCGCGCAGCCTGAGCCGGGTGATCGGTGTCCGGAGATCGTGGGAGATGGCCGCGAGCATCTGGGTGCGGTCGCGGACAAACGACCGAAGGCGTCCCTGCATTTCGTTGAAGGCGCGCGAGGCCCGCCGGACCTCGCGGGGCCCCTCCTCGGGCAGCGGCGGCGCGTCCACGTCGAGGCCGAGCCGCTCGGCGGCGCCCGCGAACATGGAGAGCGGTTGGATCGCCCTTCGCACCGCCCAGATCGAAATCACCACGACGACCAGCGTCGCCGCCACGATCGCCAGGAAAAACCGGGTCATCCAGAAGGGTTGAAAGGCGGCGAACGGAGCCGCGAAGTTGAGCCAGCTTCCGTCCGAAAGCCGGTAGGCCCCAAGCAGAACGTCCCTGGCGCCATTGGACGGTTCACCGTCGCCGAGCCGCATGTCCGGCTCGCGGTGATCACGGCCCGGCCCGCCGCCTGACGACGCGCCGGGGCCCCGCCGGAATTCGGGCCGCCGCGCGAGCGAGAGGCGCAGGCGATCGGGCGCGCCATCCTCCAGTTGAGCCATCAGCGCCCCTCGAACCAGGCCCGTTTGCCAGTCGGCCGCGCCGTCCTCGGTGATCGGATCCGACGACCAGAACATGCGCAGTCCGGGTCTCCGCATGTGCCGGACGACCCTTGCGCGCTGCTCCGGCGGCGTTTCGTCCATCAACCGGGCGACGGCCGAAACCCGCTCGGCGAGCCGGTAGCCGCGCGCGCTGGTCAACAGGTCGAGGCGCTCGCCGGAAAAGACCGCGATGCCGATCCCGTTGGAGAGCACGATCCCGGCGAGCATGACGAGCAGCGCCCGTCCCGTGAGGGTGTCCGGCCAGATGCGCATCATCCGCGCTCCACCTCGGACGCGAACAGATAGCCCCCGCCCCGGACCGTCTTGATCAGCGCCGGTTCGCGCGGATTGGCCTCGATCTTGCGCCGGAGGCGGCTGACCTGGACGTCGATGCTGCGGTCGAACGGCAGGGCGTCGCGTCCGCGCGCGAGGTCCAGCAACTGATCGCGGCTGAGCACACGACCCGGATGACCGGCGAGCGCCGCCAACAGCCCGAACTCGCCGCCGCTCAACGGAACGAGGATGCCGTCGGGAGAGGTCAGCTCGCGCCTGTCCAGGTCCAGCCGCCAACCGGAAAAGGACAAGACCGCGCCGGTGTCCGCCTGGCGCCCGCCCGACAGCCCGCCCGCCGGGGCGCCCGCCCGACGCAGGACCGCCTTGATCCGGGCCATCAGTTCGCGCGGATTGAAGGGCTTCGCGAGATAGTCGTCGGCGCCCATTTCCAGCCCGACGATCCGGTCCACCTCGTCACCCTTGGCGGTCAGCATGATCACCGGCACGCCGGACTCCGCCCGGAGATTACGGCAGAGGGTGAGGCCGTCCTCTCCCGGCAGCATCAGGTCGAGGATGATCAGATCGATCGCCCGCTCGGACAACGCCCGCCGCATCTCGCGGCCATCGGCGGCTCCGGTCGCCCGGTAGCCGTTCTTAGCCAGGAACCGCGACAGCAGATCGCGGATCTCCCGGTCGTCGTCGACGATCAGAATGTGCGGCGAGGTGTCCATGGCGGCGATTATAGGGGGTCGAGGGCCGGCGGCGGTGGAAATTTGGTAACGGGATGCAACAGCCGCCGCGTTTGAAACACGGTGTTACAAACCTCCCCTCCTCCTGAAATCTTCGTGAAACCCAGGCCTCCTACATTGGTTAGCAACAGGACGCGGCGCCAATCGGTACCGCCAACGACCCGGGGAGGTCCCTCGGGTTTCGACATCCAGGAAAGAAGGAGTTCGACGATGAAACGCAGGGCACTTTTAACAACGGCGATGGCCGCGTTGCTCGCCACCGGACTGGCCGCGGCCACGGCACCCGCGTACGCCCAGAACCAGGGACAGGGGCGCGGCGCGAAAATGTTCGATCGTCACGACACCAACGGCGACGGCACGATCACCCAGGAGGAATTCACCAGCCGTTGCGCGCAGCGGTTCGCGATGATGGACCAGGACGGCAATGGCTCGGTCACCCGGGAAGAGGCCCAGGCCGCCTACCAGCAGATGCGCGCCAACCGCGGGGCCATGGGGCCCGGTGGACAAGGCGGCCAAGCCGGACAAGGCAAGGGCATGGGCCCGGGCGGACAGGGCATGGGTCAGGGTGGCCAAGGCATGGGTCCCGGCGGACAAGGCATGGGTCCCGGCCCCAAGCAGGGCCAGCCGCAATAGCCCCATGCCGCCGCGGACGGCATCGCCCCCGGACCGGTCTCCGTGCTACCCTCCCGTCCGGTCACACGGACGGGAGGGCGGCATGCGCAAGGTACCGGTTCTGGCTCTGCTCTTGATGGTGGCGGCGCTGCTGGCGTACCCGGCCCGCGCCGACCGGGACCAACTGGTCATCGGAACCACCCAGTTTCCGTCCACCTTCAATCCGAACATCGATTCGATGCTCGCCAAGTCCTACGTGCTGGCGATGGCGCGGCGCCCGTTCACCGCCTACGACGCCGACTGGCGGCTCGTCTGCATGCTGTGCACGGAGTTGCCGACGATCGAAAACGGCCTGGCGGTGCCGGAGACAACACCCGACGGCAAGGACGGCGTCGCCGTGACCTACACCATTCGTCCGGATGCGGTGTGGGGCGACGGAACGCCGATCACCACCCGCGACGTCATGTTCACGTGGGAGGTCGGCCGGCATCCCAAGAGCGGCGTGATCCCCAAGGAGTTCTACCGCAGCCTCTACAAGATCGACGTGAAGGACGACAAGACCTTCACGCTGCACTTCGACAAACTCACCTACGAATACAACGCCATCAACGCCTTCGATCTGTTGCCGGCGCATCTCGAGGCGGCGGCGTTCGCCGATCCCGAGTCCTACCGCAACCGCAGCCTCTACGAGACCGACACCACCAACCCGGGCCTCTATTTCGGTCCCTACCTCGTCAGCGAGGTGGTTCCCGGCTCCCACGTGGCGCTGACCGCCAATCCCCGCTGGTGGGGCGAAAAACCGGCGTTCAAGCGCGTCGTCGTCCGGGTGATCGAGAACACCGCCGCGCTGGAAGCCAACCTGTTGTCCGGCGCCATCGACATGGTGGCCGGCGAGCTCGGATTGAGCCTCGACCAGGCGCTGGCCTTCGAAAAGCGGCACGGCGGCGAGTTCAACATTCTGTACAGGCCGGGGCTGGTGTACGAGCACATCGACCTCAACCTCGACAATCCGATCCTGAAGGACCGGCGGGTGCGCCAGGCCCTGGTCCACGCCATCGACCGCGAGGCGATCAGCGAGACGCTGTTCGGCGGCCGCCAGCCGGTGGCCCACACCAGCGTGAACCCGCTGGACTGGGTCCACGCCGAGGACGGCCCCCGCCATGCCTACGACCCCGGCAAGGCCGCCGCCCTGCTGGACGAAGCCGGCTGGGGCGCCCTGCGCGGCGGCATCCGCCACAACGCGGCCGGCGAGCCGCTGCGGCTGGAGATCATGACCACGGCCGGCAACCGCAGCCGCGAGCTGGTCCAGCAGGTTCTGCAGAGCCAGTGGAAACAGCTCGGCATCGACGTCCGCGTCCGCAACCAGCCGGCCCGCGTCTTCTTCGGCGAAACGGTGCGCAAGCGCCAGTTTCCCGCCATGGCCATGTTCGCCTGGATCAGCGCGCCGGAGAGCGTGCCGCGCACCACCTTGCATTCGGACCACATCCCCACCGCCGACAACAACTGGGCCGGCCAGAACAACACCGGCTTCCGTAACGCCGAGGTGGACGAACTGATCGACACCATCGAGGTGGAGCTCGACCGCGACCGGCGCAAGGAGCTCTGGCGCCGCCTCCAGCATGTCTACGCCGAGGAGCTTCCCGCCATCCCGCTCTATTTCCGCGCCGAGCCGCATATCCTGCCCAAGTGGCTCGAGAACGTCCGCCCCACCGGCCACCAGTATCCCTCGACGCTCTGGATCGAGACCTGGCGGGCGGAGTGAAACCGGATCCCCGCGACTCGCGGGACGGCCCCCGGGGGGGGGGGGTAAAACGAAAAAGTGAAAAACAACCCCATGCACAGTAGAATTTTCCGCTAACCTGTTGAAATATATGGAACTTTACAAACCCCCGTTGCCGCGCCGGAATGACTAACTCATTGATATAAAACAGAAACATTTCGATGCGATGCCGGAACGCCCGGCTTTCCGTGCCGCCATTTTCCATCGAATCGGTGGGCACGATCGCAAAATATGCGCCGCGAAACGCGATTTGCGGCGGTTCGCGGCGTCAACCGGCGCAAGCGACCGGAACGCCGGCGCTTGCGCCGTCCGGCCGAAAAACCCCGGCGGGCCGGCCTTGACGCCGGCCCCGCGCCGGGGCTAATGGCCGCCCATGAGCCGCTATCTCGCCGAACGCCTGGTGCAGTCCCTCGTCGTCCTGGCGGTGATGTCGTTCGTGATCTACGGGCTGATGTGGCTGATGCCCGGCGACCCCATCGACCTGATGATCGGCGCCGACCCGAAGATGACCCCCGAGGACGCGGCCCGGCTTCGCGAGCTGTACGGCCTCGACCGGCCGTTCCTGGAACGCTACCTCACCTGGCTGGGCGCCGCGCTCTCCGGCGATCTCGGATACTCGCGGCTGCGGGCCGCGCCGGTGCTGAGCGTGCTGTGGCCGGCGCTGCTCAATACCGTCGTGCTGATGAGCTGCGCGTTCGTCCTCGCGGTGTCGATCGCGCTCGCCGCCGGCATCGTCGCGGCGCTGCGCCCGTATTCGAAGCTGGACTACGCCATCAACCTGCTCGCCTTCGCCGGCATTTCCACCCCGCCGTTCTGGCTGGCGCTGCTGTTGATCATCGTGTTCGCGGTCATCTTCGGCGTGCTGCCCGCCGGCGGCATCGGCGCGGCCGGAGACCAGGGGTTCTGGGAGTCGGCACGTTTCCTGGTGCTGCCCGTGGCGAGCCTGACCATCGCCAGCGTCGGCGGCTACACCCGCTATGTCCGCGCGTCGATGATCGAGACGCTGCGCCAGGACTACATCCGCACCGCCTGGGCCAAGGGCCTCGGCGCCTACGACGTGGTGGTCGGGCACGCGCTCCGCAACGCCCTGATCCCGGTGGTGACGATCATGGCGCTGGACTTCGGATTCCTGTTCTCCGGGGCGCTGGTCACCGAGACGATCTTCTCCTATCCCGGCATGGGCAAGCTGATCTTCGACGCGATCATGGGCAACGATTTCAACCTGGCGCTGGTGGCGCTGCTGTTCGCCACGCTGGTGACGCTCGTCGGCAATCTTCTCGCCGACCTCGCCTACATGGCGCTCGACCGCCGTATCTCGTTCCGGGAGATCGAGCGGTGAGCTCGAACACACTCCTCGCGTTCGCCGCCCGGCGGTTCGTCCGCCATCGCCTGGCCGTGGCGGGCGCCGGCGTGCTGCTGGCCCTGGCGCTGGCGGCGCTGGCGGCGCCGCTGGTGGAAGCCCTCCTCCGGGTCGACGCCGAGACGGTGGACCTGTTCAACCGCTTCCAGCCGCCGTCGGCCGACCATCCCCTCGGCACCGACGAGCTCGGCCGCGACGTGCTGGCGCGCCTGCTTTACGGCGGGCGGGTGTCGCTGTTCGTGGGCCTGACCGCGGCGATCGCCGCCGCCGCCTTCGGGACCGTCGTCGGATTGCTGGCGGGGTATCACGGCGGACGCCTGGACGCGCTGCTCATGCGCTTCACCGACGGGGTCATCGCCCTGCCCCTGTTGCCGCTGCTGATCGTGCTGGCGGCGCTCGACCTCGGCAAGCTGGGGCTGCCGGCGGAGTGGCTGGCCGCCGAGGACCTCAGCCTCTACCGGATCATCGCCATCGTCGCCCTGGTGGGGTGGACCACCGTCGCCCGGCTGGTGCGGGGATCGGCGCTGGGCCTGCGCGAACGGCCGTTCGTGGAAGCCGCCCGGGCCCAGGGCGCCGGGGGTCTCCGGATCATGCTGGCGCACATCCTGCCCAACCTGACCTCGCCGATCATCGTCGCCACCACGCTGGCGGCCGGAAACGTGATCCTGCTCGAATCCGTTCTCAGCTTCCTCGGTCTCGGCATCCAGCCGCCGACGCCGAGCTGGGGGAACCTGTTGACCAACGCCCAGGAACTGATCTGGTCCGCCCCCGCGCTCGCGTTCTATCCGGGACTGCTCATTCTCCTGACCGTCATTTCCTTCAACTTCCTGGGCGACGGTCTCCGCGACGCCCTCGATCCGCGCGCGATCGAGCGTGTGAGTTCCCCGATAAGGCCGGTCAGTGGCTCATCAGCACCGGCACGGTCATGTGGGTGAGCAGGTGGCGGGTGACGCCGCCCAGCACCAGTTCCCGCCAGCGCGCGTGGCCGTAGGCTCCGGTGACGATCAGGTCGATGCCCTCGTCGGCGGCGCGCGACAGCATCATGTCGCCCACCGACATGTCCTTGGCGTAGATGTGCTGGGCCTCGGCCTTGACGCCGTGCCGGGCCAGATGCAGGCAGATGTCGGCGCTGGGGATCTCGCCGTGGCCCGCCTCGCCACCCTCCGGGTTGACCGCCAGCACCGCCACCTTCTTGGCCCCGACCAGGAACGGAAGGGCGTCGTTGACGGCGCGCGTGGCCAACCGGCTGGCGTCCCACGCGACCATGACCCGTCGGCCGATCACCGGGTATTCGCCCACGTGCGGAACGATGAGAATGGGACGGCCGGTCTGCAGCACCAGTTGATCCGGCATCGCCGCGTCGCCGCCCGTTTCCTCCCACTCGGGGTCCCGCTGACCGACGATGGCGACGTCCGAGTAGCGCGCGTGGAGGCTGAGCACGGGAAGCAGATCGCCCTCGACGCATCGCCATTCGGCCTTGACGCCGGCCCGGCCCACGTGGTCGTTGAACATGACCTCGGCGGCCCGCGCGGCCGCGCGGGTGGCCTCGATCTGGCTTATCAGCACGCTCTCGGTCATCTCGGCGCGGATGTATCCCGGTATGCGGGGATAGGTCAGGACGTAAAGACCGATCAGATGGGCGTCGTGGGCCACCGCCAGGTTGATGGCCGCGTCCAGTCTCTCCTTGCACCGTTTGCCACGGTCGATATGAACCAGAATATCCTTCAACCCCATGGTTTTCCTCCGTTCCAGCGGCCCGCCGCCCTGCCTTTGTCGGTCTCGGATAAACGCGGCGTTTCCAATAGTTTAAAGCACCACCGGAGAAACCGCCAATCATTCCGCGCGCGCCCTGGACGGCGAACGGCAAAACGCGCGATTTGCGCCCTTGCGGACGGTCACCCGGAAACTGTAGCCTGACCGCCAAATAAGAATGACCCTGTACGTCGCGCCAATATGGGATTGGAAGGAGAATGTTCATGATCCGCGGAGTCAAGATCACCGTCATTGCATCCGGCATCGCGCTCGCCGCGATGGGGAGCGCCTCGGCCCGCGACCTTACGGTCGTTTCCTGGGGCGGCAGCTATCAGGACGCCCAGCGCAAGGCGTATTTCGAACCGTACCAGAAAGCCACCGGCAACAAGCTGATCGAGGATTCCTGGGACGGCGGCATCGGCGGTATCCGCGCCAAGGTTCAGGGCGGCGCGATTCCCTGGGACGTGGTTCAGGTCGAGGCGGAAGAGCTGAGCATCGGCTGCGACGAGGGCCTGTACGTCCCCATCGACTGGGACAAGATGGGCGGCAAGGACAAGTTCCTCGACTCGGCGGTTCACGACTGCGGCGTCGGAGCGATCCTGTGGTCCACCGTGCTGGCCTACGACGGCGCCAAGTTCCCCGACGCCGGGCCGCGATCCTGGGCCGACTTCTGGGACGTCGAAAAGTTCCCCGGCAAACGCGGGCTGCGCAAGGGGCCCAAGTATAATCTCGAGTTCGCCCTGATGGCGGACGGCGTCGCGCCCGCCGACGTGTACACGGTTCTCGCCACGCCTGAAGGCGTCGACCGCGCGTTCAAGAAGCTGGGCGAGATCAAGCCGCACATCATCTGGTGGGAAGCCGGCGCGCAGCCGCCGCAGCTTCTGGCGTCCGGCGAGGTGTCGATGACGTCGGTGTACAACGGCCGCCTCGACGCGCCCGTGAAAGAGGGCAAGGATTTCCGCATCGTCTGGCCCGGCAGCGTCTACGCGGTGGATTCCTGGGTGATCCTGAAGGGCAGCCCGAACGAAGAGCAGGCGATGGACGCGATCGCCTTCATGAGCCAAGCGGAGCACCAGAAGGACCTGCCGCTGTATATTTCCTACGGGGTCGGCAACAAGGCCGCCACCCAGGCGATCCCGCCGGAGATCCTGAAAAACCTGCCGAGCGCGCCGGAAAACCTGAAGGGAGCGCTCGCCCTCAACACCACTTTCTGGACCGACCACGTCGACGAGTTGAACAAGCGGTTCAATGCCTGGGCGGCACAGTAGAATCCGGCGGCGACAGAGAGGGGGCATCGCCCCCCCGCCACCATGACCGGCCCGGCCACGGCGTCGGATCCTGGCGTCCTCAGGGCGCGGCACGGCCGTATCAGCCGCCGGCACACCGCCCGTGCCCTGGTGCTGGTTCTGCCGCTGCTGGCGTTCCTGCTTGTCACTTTTCTCGCGCCCATCGGCCGGATGCTCTATCGAGGCGTCGAGGATCCGGAAATGGGAACCGTGCTTCCGGAGACCGCCGCGGCCCTGCGGGCCTGGGACGGCGACGGTTCGCCGCCGGACGCCGCGTTCGAGGCGCTGGTGCGCGAAATGCCCTCGGCCGCCGAGGAGCGGACGCTCGCGGCGGTGGCGCAACGGCTCAATCACGACGTCTCCGGATTGCGGAGCCTCGTGCTGCGCACCGCGCGCGGCCTTCCGGACCCCGTGGGGGCCAGCGCCCGCGAAATCCTCGCCGGGCTCGACCCGAGATGGGAAGAGCCGGCCACTTGGGCGGCCATGCGCCGCGCCGCGTTTCCGCTTACCGATTTCTATCTGCTCACCGCCGTCGATCTCGACCGCGACGCCGAGGGCCGCATCGTTTCCGTCCCCGCGCGCGAGGCGGTGTTCGTGGACGTTCTCGCGCGCACCCTCTGGATCGGATTCCTGGTGACGGCGGCGTGCCTGATCCTCGGCTATCCCGTCGCCTATCTGCTGGCGACGCTTCCGGCGAAGACCGGCAACCTGTTGATGATCCTGGTGCTGCTGCCCTTCTGGACGTCGCTGCTGGTACGCACCAGCGCCTGGGTGGTGGTGCTGCAGAACGAGGGAATCCTCAACGGCATCCTGCTCGGCCTCGGCATCGTGGACGCGCCGGTCCAGATGATCTTCAACCGCTTCGGCGTGCTGGTGGCGATGACCCACGTGCTGCTGCCGTTCATGGTACTGCCGCTCTACAGCGTCATGAAGGGCATCTCGCCGGCCTACATGCGGGCGGCGGCGTCCCTCGGCGCGCCGCCGTGGACGGCGTTCCGGCGGGTGTACCTGCCGCAGACACTGCCGGGCGTGACCGCCGGGTGCCTGCTCGTGTTCATCCTGGCGCTCGGCTACTACATCACCCCCGCGCTGGTCGGTGGCGCCGCCGACCAGATGGTCAGCTATTTCATCGCCTTCTATACCAACCGTACCGTCAACTGGGGCCTCGCCGCCGCCCTGGCCACCTTGCTGCTGGTGGCGACGGCGATCCTCTACGGCGTTTACAGCCGCGTCGCCGGTTCCGGCGGCGTTCGGCTGGGCTGAAGGGGAGCCTTCCGGTGCGCCAACGCCCTCCCGCCTCCCCGTCTCAAACGGTGTTCCGCTGGATGTTCCTTGCGTTCTGCGGCCTTGTGTTCGCGTTCCTCATCCTGCCCATCTTCGCCATCGTTCCGCTGTCGTTCAACGGCGGGTCGTTCCTCGCCTACCCGCTCGACGGCTTTTCGCTCCGCTGGTACGAAGAGGTGTTCACCGCCGACAAATGGCTGCGGGCGCTGAGCAACAGCCTGATCATCGCCATCCCCGCGACCGCGCTGGCGACCGTGCTCGGCACCCTCGCCGCTCTCGGGCTGGCCAACGCGCGCTTTCGAGGCAAGGGGCTGCTGACCGGACTTCTGATTTCGCCCATGGTGGTGCCGCTGATCATCACGGCGGTCGGCGTCTATTTCTTCTACGCGCCGCTGGGCCTGACCAGCTCCTTCACCGGATTGATCCTGATCCACGCCGCGCTTGGCGCGCCGTTCGTGCTGGTCACCGTATCGGCCACACTCGACGGCTTCGACACCAGCCTGATCCGCGCCGCCGCCAGCCTCGGCGCAAGACCGCACACGGTGTTTTTCCGGGTGATCATGCCGCTGATCCTGCCGGGGCTGGTGTCGGGCGCGTTGTTCGCCTTCGCCACGTCGTTCGACGAGGTGGTGGTGGTCCTGTTCATCGGCGGCCCGGAACAGCGCACGCTGACCCGCGAGATCTTCGACGGCCTGCGCGAGCATGTCACCCCCGCGATCACGGCGGTGGCGGCGCTGCTCATCGTTCTCGCCACCGCCCTGATGGTCGCCATGGAACTGCTCCGCCGCCGCTCCGAGCGCCTCACGGGCCGGCGAACGTAATTGGCAAGGCGGTCTCCGGGGTTCATCCCGAGAGCTGGAGTGTGTCGGAACATGACCGTCATTGTGAACATTCGCGAAGCGAAAACCCAGTTGTCGAAACTGGTCGAGCGCGCGCGGCATCATCGAAATCGGCGAGGACTTCGACGCGCCGTTGCCGCCGGACATTTCGGAAGCCTTCGGCGCGTGAACCTGCCGCTGGTTACCAGCGGTCGAGGGCGCGGCAGTCCTCGACGGTGAAGCCCACCGGGACGCGGTCGCCGGGCCGGATGTCGGGGGGGCCCTGGGTGTGGGCGATCTTGACGATGAAATCGTCCTGTCCGCAGACGGCGAGGCGCACGCGGGTGTGGTCGCCGAGATAGATCAACTCGCGGACCTCCGCGTCGAACCGGTTCGGGCATGTCCCGGCGTCGCCGCCCACCCGCACCCGCTCCGGCCGCAGGCTGACGGTGGTCAGCGCGCCGGGACCGTCCACCTTGACGGGCAGCGCCCGGATGGTCCCGCCGCCGTCCAGTTCCACCATGCACGCGCCGTCCTCGATGGCCGCGACCCGCCCGGAAAGCCGGTTGTTCTCGCCGATGAAGTGGGCGACGAAGGCGTTCCGGGGCGCCTCGTAGAGGCGTTCGGGCGCGTCCAGTTGCTGGATGACGCCGTGGTTGGTCACGGCGACGCGATCGGACATGGTCAGCGCCTCGCCCTGGTCGTGGGTGACGTACACGACGGTGACGCCGAGGCGCGCGTGAATGTGCTTGATCTCGAGCTGCATCTGCTCGCGCAACTGCTTGTCCAGAGCCCCCAGCGGCTCGTCCATGAGCACCAGCTTGGGCTCGAATACCAGCGCGCGGGCCAGCGCCACCCGCTGCTGCTGACCGCCGGACAAGCTGGTTGGGCCGGCGTTCGGCGAACCCGCCCAGTTGCACGATTTCCAGCGCCCGCGCGACCTTGGTACGAATCTCTTCCCGCGGAATGCGGCGGACCTCGAGCGGAAACGCCAGGTTCTGTTCCACGGTCATGTGGGGGAACAAAGCATAGCTCTGGAACACCATGCCGATGTCGCGTTTGTGCGGCGGAAGCCTGCCCACGGACCGGCCGTCGATCTCGATATCGCCGTGGGTCGGCGTCTCGAAGCCCGCGAGCATCATCAGGATCGTCGTCTTGCCCGATCCCGACGGCCCGAGCAGGGTCAGGAACTCGCCGCGACGGATGTCCAGATCGAGGTCGCGGATAACCAGGGAGTCCCCGTCAAACGTCTTGTCGACGCCGCGAAACCGGACAAGAACGCCGTCATCGCCGCCGCCGGTCGCCGTTTCCGTGCCGAGAACCACTGATCGTCCCTGTCGCCGGTGTTCACAGTTCCAGAGACCTTATCCGCTTACCGGGCGCGCGACAACGGCCGTCGGCGGGAGGATGGCCCGCTCCCGGTCACACAAAAAAAGACGTCCCCAGGGGGACGCCTTGCCATGTGAAACCTTTTGGCCCCGCGCTCAACGCTGCTCGACGGGGCTCTCGTGGTCGTCGTCGGATCCCACGCGGTCGGGTGACTCGCCCGTGGACCGCTTGGTGATTTCCGGTTCGGGGGTGACGCGGGTGCCTTGCCAATCGGCGCGATCGCCTTTGCGAAAATTCTCAGCCATCAGTATCTCCTGTTCGTTATGAGCCTCGCTGTTTGGCCCGCCCTTACTCGTTTCAGGCCGGAAACACAACCCTTAATGGATGTCCCGCGTTCCACGGCGGGCGGCGCGAACTGGGTCGGAAGCCCGATTTTGCCCATTGCCGCAGCGGATTACGGGGCTATTGTGGGGTATGAAACCTTCTCTCGCGGATATGGCAATCAACCCGATCGCGGCCCGCTCGGCGGCCCGCACAGGAGCCCTCTCGATGAACACCCCGAATCCGGCGCCGAACTCGGCGGCGGCCCGTGACATCGCCTACACCCTTCATCCCTACACCAACCTCAAGCAACACCAGGAGTCGGGGCCGCTCGTGATCACCGGCGGCCAAGGGGTGCGGGTGCGGGACGAAAACGGCAAGACCTATATCGAGGGCATGGCCGGCCTGTGGTGCACGGCGCTCGGCTGGAGCGAGGAACGGCTGGTGGAGGCCGCGACGCGCGCGCTCCGGCAACTTCCGTTCTATCACGGGTTCGGCGGCAAGGCGGCGGCGCCCACCATCGATCTCGCCGAAAAGCTGATCGGCATGGCGCCCGTGCCCATGTCCAAGGTGTTCTTCGCCAACTCCGGTTCCGAGGCCAACGATACCGCCATCAAGCTGATCTGGTATTACAACAACGCGGTCGGGCGGCCCGAGAAAAAGAAGATCATCTCGCGGACGCGGGGCTATCACGGGGTCACGCTCGCGGCCGCCAGCCTGACCGGGCTTCCGGCCAACCATCGCGATTTCGACCTGCCGCTGGCCCGTATCCTTCATACGGATTGCCCGCACCATTACCGCTTCGCCCTGGAGGGTGAGAGCGAGGAGGACTTCGCCACCCGCCTCGCGCAAAACCTGGAACGGCTGATTGTCGACGAGGGCCCCGAGACCATCGCCGCCATGTTCGTCGAGCCGGTGATGGGCGCCGGCGGCGTCATCGTGCCGCCCGCCACCTACTTCGACAAGATCCAGCCGGTGCTCGCGAAGTACGACATCCTGCTGGTCGCCGACGAGGTCATCTGCGCGTACGGGCGGACCGGCAACATGTGGGGGTGCCAGACCTACGGCATCCGGCCGGACATGATCACCACGTCGAAGGCGCTGTCGTCGGGTTACCTGCCCATCTCGGGACTGATGATCTCGGAGGCGGTCTACCAGGGCATGGTGACGGAGAGCGAGAAGATCGGCGTGTTCGGCCACGGGTTTACCTATTCCGGACATCCGGTCGCCGCCGCGGTCGCGCTGGAGGCGCTGAACATCTACGAGGAGCGGGACATCGTCGGGCACGTCCGCGCCGTCTCGCCGGTCCTGCAGGACGGACTTCGCGCCCTCGCCGGCCATCCGCTGGTCGGTCACGCGCGCGGGGTCGGGCTGGTGGGAGCGTTGGAAATCGTGCGGAACAAGGCCACCAAGGAATCCTTCGACCCCGCCCTGGCGGTGGCGGCCCGGCTGACCAAGGCGGCGGAGGCCCATGGGCTGATCGTTCGCGCCCTGCCCGGCGACATCGTCGCCTTCTCGCCGCCGCTGGTGATCGAGGCCGCCGACATCGAGGAAATGCTCGCCCGTTTCGGCCGCGCCCTCGACGACACCTGGACCTGGGCAAAAAAAGGCGGATTGGTTTGAAATTTGCGGTGGGCATGGTCATTATGTCCGCCCAATTAATAGGAGCCGTCATCCTTCAATAGACGGACCGATCTCCGGGAGGCCGAATGGACTATCAACGATTTTTCGAGGATCAAGTGAGCGCGTTGCGGCGCGAGGGCCGCTATCGGGTATTCGCCGAACTGGAACGGCGGGCGGGCAGTTTCCCCAAGGCGACCTGGCACGTGAACGGGCGGCAGACCGATGTCACCGTATGGTGCTCCAACGACTACCTGGGCATGGGGCAGAACCCGGTGGTGCTCGCGGCCATGCACGAAACCATAGAGCGCTGCGGCGCCGGTGCCGGCGGCACGCGGAACATCTCCGGCACCAACCACTTCCACGTGCTGCTGGAGAAGGAGCTGGCCGGCCTGCACCGGACCGAGGCCGCGCTGATCTTCGGATCGGGATGGACGGCCAACATGACCACGTTGAGCACCATCTGCCGGAAGCTGCCGGACTGCCTGGTGGTGTCGGACGCCAAGAACCACAATTCCATGATCGAGGGCATCGTCCACTCCAAGGCCGAGAAGCGCATCTTCCGGCACAACGACGTGGACGACCTGGAACGCATCCTCGCCGCCGCCGATCCCGGCCGGCCCAAGCTGGTGGCGTTCGAATCGGTGTATTCCATGGACGGCGACATCGCGCCCATCAAGGACATCTGCGACGTCGCCGAACGCTACAACGCCATGACCTTCCTGGACGAGGTCCACGCGGTCGGCATGTACGGCCCGCGCGGCGCCGGCGTCGCCGAGCGCGACGACCAGATGCACCGCATTACCGTGATTCAGGGCACGCTCGCCAAGGCCTTCGGGGTGGTGGGCGGCTATATCGCCGGTTCCGCGGCCATGTGCGATTTCGTGCGCTCCTACGGCAACGGTTTCATCTTCTCCAGTTCCATGCCGCCGGCGGTGGCCGCCGGCGCCCTCGCCAGCGTCCGCTACCTCAAGGATCACAACGACATCCGGCTCCGGCACCAGGAACGGGCCGCGACCCTGAAACGCCGGTTCGCGGAGGCCGGCATTCCGTTGATCGATTCGGTCAGCCATATCGTGCCCGTGCTCGTCGGCGACCCGGTGTTGTGCAAACAGGCCAGCGACGAACTGATCGAGCGCCACGGCGTGTACGTGCAGCCGATCAACTACCCCACCGTGGATCGCGGCACGGAACGCCTGCGATTCACGCCGACGCCGCTGCATACCGACGCCGACATGGATCACCTGGTTGCGTCGGTCAGGGAGATCTGGCAACGGCTGGGCCTGCGCGAGGCCGCGTAGCCGCGCTGTCTTGTGGACTTGTTAACGGATTTCGGCGATCCTATGTGAAGGCGTAATCGAAAGGCAGAGCCATGTTCGCCGACAATACGCTGACACCCAAGGAAGCCATCCGGTTGTGCGCGCTCGGCAACCTGGCACTCGAGCCCATGGCCTACGGCGCGCTGGCCACGTCCATCCGTCACTTCGTCAGCCGGGTGATCGGCCCGACCACGGAAATCATGGGCCATTCCATAGAGCTGCTCAAATACGAGGGGCTGGTTGAAGCCGGCGGCGGCGACGACGCGCTGCTGTCCATCACGGATGCCGGGCGCGAGGAGTTGCGGCTGCTGTTGATGGCCAACCTGCGCGAATCCAGCAACGAACTCAACAAGCTGGTCATGGCCCTCAAGTTCCGCTTCCTGCACCTGCTCGATGTGAAGGACCAGCGGACCCAGGCCGACCTCCTGGTGGAGGTCTGCGAGCGGGAACTGGCGCGGCTGGAAGATCTGCGCCGGCATCACGCCGGTGACGCCGGTTATCTGATCCCGTGGCTGGATCACGACCTTTCCCTCCTGGAAGCGCACCTGGACTGGCTGACCGAACAGCGCGACAGGCTTTACCGGGACGCTTGAGCCTCGCGCGCCGGAAACCCCGGGTTCCAGAACACCGGCGCCTTGGGTTTGGGCCGGGTTGATGGAGGTCAAGGCATCATGGATATCGACCCCGCGCTTCGGGCGCTCATGCGGAGCGGTTCCGAAGAACCCGTCAATGTGATCATCGGCGTGCGCGTCGGCGCGAAGGAGTTGCAGGCAAAGCTCGACGCGGCTGGTTTCGCCACCACGGGCAGCAGCGATTTCGGCGGCGAGGTCATGCTTCACGGCCGGATCAACGCCAGGAACCTCGAGAAACTCGCGGCGATCAAGGACATCGGTTTCATTTCCGCCGACACCGAACAGCACACGTTCTGAGACCGCTTCGCCGCCAACCCGGCGGCTTACCGGTTACACGCGGCCGCGGACTCTGTACCCGCGTCCCATGCGCCGGCCGAAGGGGGTCAATGGCGTCGCCAGCCGTTGGATGGCGGCCGTCACGCGGGACTGGAATTTCGGGACGTTCATCGCGTCGTCGATGCGCCGGTCGAGGAAGGACCAGGTCTCCTCGAAGTCCTCCGACTCGTCGTCCAACCAATACAGCACCGTGGCGCCATAGACCGCCGCCAGCAGGGCCCGCTTGGTATAATAGTTGTAGTCGCTGGAGGTATCGCCGGCCGCGTACCACATGGCGTTGACGGTGTCATGGGCGCAGCGCGCCGCCAACCCGGCGTTTTGCGGCAGGGCGAGAAACGACAGTCCTCGCCGCACCGCTTCCCGGTACGCGAGGTTGACCTCGATCCGGATGCGGACGGCGGCGGCAAGTCGATCGCGAACACGCATGGATTCCAGGTCGCGGTTCCCGAGTTCCTCCACCATCCGGCGGTCGCCATGGTCCGACCAGTGCCGGAGCACGTCGGGCATGCCGCCGGGGAAGACACGGATCGCCATGTCCGGCGGCAGACCGGCATCGTCCAAGCCCGCCCGCAACGCCCGCTCGGTCCATCCGTCGAAGGCGGCATGGGGCAGGGTCGCCAACAGGATGCGGTCGCGGATTTCCGTTCGGTCCATAATGGGTCCTCGTCTCAGCCCTCGTGATTCGAACCGCTCGCGGTCCCGGTCTGGTAGCGTTGGATCTCCTCCACGAAGCCCAGTCCCTTGAGGTCGGTCATGCGCTGAGGATACAGAATTCCGTCCAGGTGGTCACACTCATGCTGGACCACGCGGGCGTGGAACCCGGACGCGAGGCGTTCCAACCGTTCCCCCTCCAGGGTCACTCCGGCATAGCGGATCCGTTTGTATCGCGGCACCAGTCCGGTCAACCCCGGCACCGACAGGCATCCCTCCCAGCCCAGTTCGGTGTCCTCGTCGAGGATCTCGATGACCGGATTGATCAGAACGGTAAAGGGCACCGGCCCGTCCGTGGCATCGCCCTCCGGGCCGCCCCCGTGGGCGTCCGGATGTCCGGCCCGCGCCCCCGGCACATGAAAAATCACCACGCGCCGGGGCACATGCACCTGAGGCGCGGCCAAGCCGAGCCCGCCCGCGTCGTCCATGCTGTCGATCATATCTTCCACCAACCGCCGCACGTCCGGCGCCATGGGATCGGAAATCGGCTGCGCCGGCGCGCGCAACACCGGATGTCCCATGCGGGCGATCTTTAAAATAGCCATGACGGTTTTATTCACACTCTATTTGGGATAGGATCGTGGTTTACGCGTGGAACAAGCCTTCACACCCCGACACGGGGTGTGTTAAAAGGCGCGTCCCGATACCCTCTACTTAACCGTTCATGTGAAAGAGATCAAACAACGTGCAAGTCTCCGTTCGCGACAACAATGTCGATCAAGCCCTCAAGGCGCTGAAAAAGAAGATGCAGCGCGAGGGCATCTTCCGCGAGATGAAACTCCGCCGCTCCTATGAGAAGCCGTCGGAACGGCGCGCCCGCGAAAAGGCGGAGGCCGTCCGCCGCGCCCGCAAGCTGGAACGCAAGCGCTTGGAGCGGGAAGGCTTCTAGCCTCCCCACTGTGTCCTCGCATTTGTTGTGATGTTCGAATCCGGCAACCGGTGTTGCCGGTTTTTAGTGCGCGCGCGGTTTCGACCAGATGGGGAAATAGAGCGCGAAGAACAGGCCGAAGCCGGCGATCCATGTGCCGGCGGACATGAGCATCAATTCGGTCGAGACCGCGTCCCACCAGGGCGCGATCACCCGCGACACCGCCGCCAGCGTGATCAGCACATACGCCATGACCGTCCCCGGCCCCACCTCGAGACTCCGGCCGGTATGCCCGAGGCTGGCCCGCGTCATCATCGCCAGAAACATGGTTCCGAGGGCGCCGATCATCAGGGCGTGAACGGCGGCCACGCGCGGCACCCCGTGATCCATCCCCGACAGCCCGAGCATCAGACTTCCCAAGCCGATCCACAGATAGCCCAGGTGAAGGACCCAGACGATGGGCTCGCCAAGTGTCTGGAGCCCCCGCCACCGGCTGAGCCGGATCAGGTGAAGCCCGCCGGCGACGATCAACACGCCGCTGGTGACCGGCCCGCCGGGCATGGCCGTGTCCGCCACCGCCGCGACGATGGCGGTGCCCATCAGCACCAGTTCGAACACCCAGATGGTCACCGGTTCGCCCGGGATGCCGCTCTTCTTCAGCCAGTTCCCGGTAAACGCCGGGATCACCCGCCCGCCGATCAGGATGATGAGCAGGACGTATACGTGCATGCCGAGGCGCTGGCCGACGCCGACCCATTCCACGCCCAACCCGAAAGCCTCGCCGTGGGTAAGCGCGTTGGCCAGGGTGAGGAACGCGAGGGCGGCGATGATCGGGTAGTTCCGCCGGTTGCTCGCCGCAATCACCTCGCGCGCGAACACCACCGTCAGGGTCGCCAGGAACGGCAGATCCATGGCCGCCACCATGGAAGGCGACAGATCGTCGCCCCGGGTCACCGCCAGCCGGCCCGCGAGCCACAGCACCGAGAGCCCCACCAGCGGCATCCCCTTGACCGGTTCGCGCTTCGTCCAGTTGGCCACCGCCGTCAGGAGAAAACCGGCAAGACCGGCGGCCCCGAAGCCGAACAGCATCTCATGAATGTGCCAGTCCACGGGCGCCATGGCGAACGGCGGAGAAATCCAGCCCATGATCGCGCCCATCCACATGACCATCGCAACCACGGCATAGGCCGAGGCGAACGCGAAAAACGGCCGGAACCCGTAGGACAGGAACGGAATGCCGGCCAGACCTTCGGCCGACCACTTGGATGGGGGATCTTGGAGGGGTTGGTTCATGGGGGTGACCTCTAATGTCCGAGGACGGGAACGGCAAGCCCTGGATGCGGCTCAACGCGCAATCGCGATTGATTCCCAGCCACGCCACGATATTTCGGAGCGATCGGTCCGGGTGTCGATCACAGGCGCCGCGAGATTAAGAACAAAAGCAGAACATAGTGCCTTTGGGAGCCACGGTCAAGAGCGTGATTCCCCGCCCTACCGGTTCACCGGCAAAATGCGACATAAATCGTGACAAATCCACACGCGCCCCGTCTGCGTAAAAGCAGCATCGAAATCAGGGAGAAACCACCATGTCTGTGAGTTCAATGTTGTCCGGCTATCATGTGGACGATGTCCTCGACGCCATCGTCGATCATAGCCTTACGTCGGTGATGGTCACCAAGGCCGAACCCGACACCCCCATCGTGTACGTCAATGACGCCTTTACCGACCTTACCGGTTACAAGCAGCAGGACGTCATCGGCAAATCGCCAAAGATCCTGCAGGGTCCGGAGACCGACAAGACGGTTCTCGATCGGCTTCGCGACGACCTGGCGGCGGGCCGGGCGTTTCAGGGGGAGGCGGTAAATTACCGCAGCGATTGCTCCACCTTCAAGATGTTCTGGCGCGTGTTTCCGGTCACCGACGACGACGGCAAGCCGGTTTACTTCGTCGCCTTGCAGCAACAGTCGAAACACTGAGTCCTCCGCCCCCGCGCGGCGGAACGTCGACATAAAAAAACGGGGCGCGAACGCCCCGTTTTCTTTTTGGCCATGGCCGGGAAGGTCAGCCGAGCGCCTGGACGATTTCTTCCGTCATCTTCTTGGCGTCGCCGAACAGCATCATGGTCTTGTCGGCAAAGAACAGCGGATTGTCGACGCCGGCATACCCCGACGCCATGGACCGCTTGATGAACAACGTGGTGCCCGCCTTGTCGGCGTCGAAGATGGGCATGCCGTAGATGTCGCAACTCTTGTCCGTACGGGCCAGCGGGTTGGTGACGTCGTTGGCGCCGATCACGAAGGCCACGTCGGCCGTGGAGAATTCGTGGTTGATCTCCTCGAGCTCGAACACGTCCTCGTAGGGCACGTTGGCTTCCGCCAGCAGCACGTTCATGTGCCCGGGCATGCGGCCCGCCACCGGATGGATGGCGTATTTGACCTCGACGCCCTCCTCCTTCAGCTTGTCGGCCATCTCGCGGAGCGCGTGCTGGGCCTGAGCCACCGCCATGCCGTAACCGGGAATGACGATCACCTTGGACGCGTTCTTCATGATGAAGGCCGCGTCGTCGGCGCTGCCCGACTTGACCGAACGGTCGCCGCCGGGGCCACCGGCCGCCGGAGTGACACCTTCGCCGCCGAAGCCGCCGAGGAGCACGTTGAAGATCGACCGGTTCATCCCCTTGCACATGATGTAGCTGAGGATGGCGCCCGACGAACCCACCAGCGCGCCGACGATCACAAGCGCCGGGTTCTGGAGGGTAAAGCCGATACCGCAGGCCGCCCACCCCGAGTAGGAGTTGAGCATGGAGACCACCACCGGCATGTCGGCGCCGCCGATGGGAATGATCAACAGGAAGCCGATGGCGAAGGCCAGCAGCACCAGCAGCCAGTACGCCGCGTAGGATTCCGTTGCGCAGAACCAGATGATGCACCCCAGGATGAGGACGCCGATCAGGGCGTTGATCGGGTGCTGCATCGGGAAGGTGATGGGATTGCCGCTCATCAGCCCCTGCAGCTTCAGGAACGCGATCACCGATCCGGAGAAGGTGATGGCGCCGATGGCCACGCCCAGTCCCATTTCGATCAGGCTGCCGGCGTGAATCGAGCCGACGTTGCCGATACCGTAGGCTTCCGGATGATAGAGGGCCGCCGTGGCGACGAAGACCGCGGCCATACCCACGAGGCTATGGAACGCGGCAACCAGCTGCGGCAGCGACGTCATGTTGATCTTGATGGCGATCACCCCGCCGATGGATCCACCGATCAGGATGCCCAGAATGATCATCCAGTAGCTCACCACGTCCGGACTGAGGAGCGTGGTCGCGACGGCGATGACCATGCCGGCGATGCCGAAGATGTTGCCCATGCGCGACGAGTTGGGCGAACTCAGCCCCCGGAGCGCCAGGATGAAGAGGACGCCCGCGACGAGGTAGGCGAACCCGGTAATTGTTTCAGCCATTGGTTCCGACCCCCTACTTCTTTTTCTTTTTCTTGAACATGGCGAGCATTCGATGGGTGACGATGAAGCCGCCGAAGATATTCACCGACGCCAGGATCACCGCGAAGAAAGCCCATGATCTTCGAAAAGTCGAAATGGGCCGGCCCGGCGGCCAGCAGGCCGCCGACGATAATCACCGATGAAATGGCGTTGGTCACGCTCATCAGCGGCGAGTGCAGCGCCGGTGTGACGCTCCACACAACATAGAAGCCGATGAAACACGCGAGCACGAAGATGGTGAACAGGCCCAGGAAGTCGCCGCTCTCGGCGACGGGCGCGGTGCCCACGACCATCTGCGTCGCGCTGTTGGCGAGCTGTCCCGCCTGCTCGGCGAGCTTGGCGGCCTCGTCGGCCAGCCTTCGCCGCCAGATCGACAATGTTTGATGCATCCATGATCAGCTGGCCTCCCCTGTCAACGCCGGGTTCACCACTTTCCCATCACGGGTCAGCAAGGTCCCCTTGACGGTATCGTCCTCCCAGTCGAACTTGAGCGACTTGCTCTCCTTGTCGACCTGGGGGGTGAGGAAATTGAGAATGTTTCTGGCGAACAGCGAACTCGCGTCCTTGGCCAACCGGCTGGGCACGTTGGTGTGACCCACCAGCTTGACGCCATGCTTGACCACCACCTTCCCGGGTTCCGAGATCGGGCAGTTGCCGCCGGCCTCCACCGCCAGATCGACGATGATGGATCCGGTTTTCATGGACTTGACCATGTCCTCGGTCACCAGAACGGGCGCCGGACGGCCAGGAATGAGCGCCGTGGTAATGACGATGTCCTGCTTCTTGATGTGGTCGGCGATGACCTGGGCTTCTTTCTTCTTGTAATCTTCGGTCATTTCCTTGGCGTAACCGCCTGATGTCTCGGCATCCTTCATCGCGTCCGGGTCGACCATGACGAACTTGCCGCCGAGGCTCTCCACCTGTTGCTTGGTGGCCAACCGGACGTCGTAGGCCGTAACCACGGCGCCGAGGCGCTTGGCGGTCGCGATGGCCTGCAGACCCGCGACACCGACGCCCATGATGAACACCTTTGCCGGAGGAATGGTTCCGCCGGCGGTCATCATCATCGGCATGGCGCTGCCGAACTCCGCGACGCCATCGATGACGGCCTTGTAGCCGGCCAGATTGTTCTGGCTGGACAGGATATCCATGGATTGGGCCCGCGAGATCCGCGGCATCAGCTGCAGGTCGAAGGCCATGATTCCGGCCTTGGCGTATGCATCCACGTCGTCGCGATTGACCAGCGCGTTGATCTGCGCCACGAGAACGGCGTCCTTCTTCATCAACGCCAGTTCGTTCAGCTTGTCGCCAAGCAGCGGTTTTTGAATCTTTAGAATGACGTCGGCATCCTTGAGAGCGGATGCCTCGTCCTTGGCAAGGGTTGCGCCGGCCTCCTGATAATCGGTATCGGTCATCGAAGCGCCGTCGCCGGCCCCCTTCTCGATCACCACGTCGAAGCCCATGGCAACGAACTTCTTTACCGCATCAGGCGAGGCCGCCACCCGGGTTTCTCCGGGTGCGCGCTCCTTGGGTATTGCGATTTTCATCTCGGAATTCCCCGCGCTGTCCTCTTTGAATTTTGTCGAGGGTTTATGCACGGTCATGCAACGATGCACAAGGGCTGGCTGAAAAAACCCTTGAGTTTCCTCTGTTCGCGTACGAGCAGGATCGCCGGCGGCCGGGAAATTCGGCCGCAGGTGGAAAGAGGGCCGCTGTTCAGGCCAATTTCACGGCGGTGCCGTTGGCGCTGACCATGAGCATGGATTTTGCCTCGCCGCCCAGGTGCTCGTAATCGAGGTCCACTCCCACGACGGCGTCGGCCCCCAGATCCTGGGCTTCCTCGATCATCTCCGCCATGGCCAGGTCCTTCGCCTTGCGCAGTTCCTTCTCGTAGGATCCCGAACGCCCGCCGACCACGTCGGTGATGCTCGCGAAGAAATCCCGGAACACGTTGGTTCCCATGACGGCCTGTCCCGTCACGACACCCATGTAGCTCTTGATTTTCCGGCCGTCGACGCCGTCGGTGGTGGTCACGATCATTATTGATATCCCCCTGGTTCGAAGGGCGGGCGATCCCCGCCGACATGTGTCATTCGGGCAAGGGCAGTCCGGTCGCCTCCAGCGCCTGCTTCTGGCGCTCGCCGAGCGCCTTCGCGTCCATGTCCTCGATCAGTTCATGGAACATGCGGTGCCAGTTGACCTCGGCGTTCAGCCGGGTGAACACGCTGCCGAGACCGATGGCCGCCCGGTCCATCAGGACGAACTCGCGTGGCGGAGTCACGCCGCCCACGTCGCGGAGCTCCCGCTGGACCTTGCCGGCGACCTTCGCGCCGTACATGGTGCCCCCCTCCTCCTGGATGGTCTGCGCCCGATCCTCCATCAGCGGCCGGTACAGGAACATGGCCCACTGGTTGAGGATGTCGATCACGTCGCGGCTGAGGTTCTTGAAGCCCCAGGTCTCGTAGGCATGAACCGCCAGGTCGCGGTCGTCGTTGCGGAGCGACCAGTACAGGTCCACGACGGCGCGGATGAAATCGGGCCTGAACACCCGGATGCAGCCGAAATCGAGGAGATTGACCGACCCATCGGGACGGACCGTGTAGTTGCCGAGGTGCGGGTCGCCGTGCAGCACGCCGTATTCGTAGAACGGCACGTACCACGCCCGGAACATGTTGCGCGCGACCGTGTTGCGGGCGTCCATGTGATGATCGACGAAATTCATGATCGGCTCGCCGTCGAGCCACGTCATGGTCAACAGCCGGTCGGAGCACAGCTCCGGCAAGGTTTCCGGCACGTGGACGCCGGGCTCGTCGGCCAGGATCCGACTGTACAGGGCCATATGCCGGGCCTCGCGTTCGTAATCCAGTTCCTCGCGAAGACGCTCCGAAAGCTCGGTGTGGATATTGGAGGGGTCGATGGCCTTGTCGTACCGCCGGTAGATGGAAAAGATGAGCTTGAGTTGCCGGAGGTCGGCCTCGACGGCCGAGCGCATGTCCGGATACTGCAACTTGCACGCCAGCCGCTGGCCTTCGTGACTCTCGGCGCGATGCACCTGCCCCAGCGACGCGGCGGCGGCGGCGGTGTGTTCGAAGGACGCGAACCGCGACTGCCAGTCGGGGCCAAGCTCCGCGTTCATCCGCCGCTTGACGAACGCCCAACCCATGGAGGGCGCGTTGGTCTGAAGTTGCGTAAGCTCGGCGGTGTACTCTTCCGGAAGCATGTCGGGCACGGTCGCGAGGATCTGCGCCACCTTCATCAGCGGTCCCTTGAGCCCGCCGAGCGCCGCCTTCAACTCGCCGGCATGGGCCAGGTTGTCCAAGGGCATTCCGAGAAAGCGCCCGCCGGCGTAGCGCGCCGCGATCCCGCCCATGGCGGTTCCCACCTGGGCGTACCGCTTTATCCGGCCACCGAGGGAGTCCGTGTCGTCAAACGCCCTGGTGTCCGTGTCCACTGGTTCTGGCATCAAGTGCCTTCCAATTCATCGATCAAGCCCGACACCACTTCAATACCGCGGCGCCAGAAATTCGGATCACTCGCATCCAGGCCGAAGGGCCGCAGCAGATCGCGATGGCGGAGCGTACCGCCGGCCTGGAGCATCTCGACGAACTTGTCCTCGAAGCCCGCGTGGCCCTCGCTGTAGACCTGATATAGGGAGTTCACGAGGCAATCGCCAAAAGCGTAGGCGTACACGTAAAACGGCGAATGGACGAAGTGCGGGATATAGGCCCAGAAGTGCCGGTAGGTGTCGTCGAAACGGAGCGCCGGCCCCAGGCTCTCGGTCTGGATGTCGAGCCAGATCTCGCCGAGGCGCCGGGACGACAGCTCGCCGGCGCGCCGTTCCTGGTGAACGCGCTGCTCGAACTCGTGGAAGGCCGTTTGCCGGACCACGGTGTTGAGCATGTCCTCCACCTTCTTGGCCAGCAGCCTCCGCCGCTGCCCGGGATCGTCCTGGTCCGCGACCAACGCCCGGAACACCAGCATCTCCCCGAACACCGAAGCGGTCTCCGCCAGCGTCAGCGGCGTGTCCGACAACAGCGTGCCCCGGTCGGCGGCCAGCACCTGATGGACACCATGTCCCAACTCGTGGGCCAAGGTCGCCACGTCCCGCGGCCGGCCGTAGAAATTGAGCAGCACATAGGGATGGACCGAAGGCACGGTGGGATGGCAGAACGCGCCCGAATCCTTGCCCGGCCGGGGCGCGGCGTCGATCCATCCGTTGTCGAAAAACCGGCCGGCGATGGCGGCGATCCTCGGGTCGAAACGCTCGAAGGCGCCGAGCACGATCCGCCGGCCCTCGTCCCAGGCATACGTCCGGCCGTCCTGTCCCGGCAGAGGCGCGTTGCGGTCCCAGTAATCGAGCCGGTCCTGGCCGAACCACTTCGCCTTCATCGCATAGTAGCGATGCGCGAGGTCCCCGTAGGCGTCGCGGATCGTGCCGACGAGCGCCTCCACCACCTCGTCCTCCACCTTGTTGGACAGGTTTCTTTCCGACACCGGACGAGGATAGCCGCGCCACTTGTCCTCGATTTCCTTGTCCTTGGCCAAGGTGTTGGTGATCAGCGAGAAGGTCTCGATGTTCTCGCCGAACACCCGGCCGAGAGCCTTGGCGCCCTTCTCGCGGACGCTGGATTCCGTGTTGTCGAGGAGGTTGAGGGTATCCGCCAGGGTCAGGTCCTTGCCGTCCACGGGAAAACGCAGCTCGGCCATGGTCTGGTCGAACAGCCGGACCCAAGACGCGGCGCCGGTCACCGCCTTGTCGTGAAGCAGCTTTTCGAGTTCGTCGGAGAGCTGGTGGGGCCTGAACACCCGGGTGTCGCGGAGCCACGGCCAATACCGCTTCACCACCGGGTCCGACAGCTTGGCTTCGAGCGGATCGTCCTCCATGCGGTTGATCTCGAGCGTGAAGAACAGCAGATCGGCGTAGATCGCGTTATACCGCTCCTGCATGGTTTGCAGGAACCGGCCCCGCTCGGGGTCGCCCTGATCGCCGGCGAACACCAGCTGGGCAAAGCTCATGACCTTGTGCAACCGCTCGATGATCGCCTCGAATCGTTCGATGGCCCGCCCGAATTCCGCATGCTCGAGATCATCGAGACGGCCGGCATACGCCGCGTTGAAATCCTTGGCCTGGGTCCCGGCCCAGTCCAGATCGGCCTGAATGGCCGGAGAATCCGGCGCCGTGTACAGCTCGCCGAGGTCCCATTCGGGAAGGGACGGCGTGTCTTGGTTTGCGATCGGGGCCGCGACGGCGGCGGACAGTTCTTTCATTCGCTTCCTCCTTGCACAAATCGGCATATAAGGGTGGAATGAGGACGCGGCAACAGCAACGCACGGCATGGAGGCAGGCGGGTTGAGGAACAACGGTCAATGATCCCGGCGGACTGGCGCAATCTCGTAACCATGTTTTTTAAACAGGCCGACCGCCTCGGCGAGCGGCCGTTTCTCTGGGTCAAGCGCGAGGGACAGTTCCGGCCGATGAGCTGGCGGGACGTGGCGGCGCGCGTCAGCGCGTTCACCCGCGGCCTCCAGAAGGCGGGCATCCAGCCCGGCGACCGCGTGGTGATCGTCTCGGAAAACCGGCCCGGGTGGCTGATCGCGGACTTGGCCATCATGGCGGCGGGCGGGGTCACGGTTCCCGCCTACACCACCAACACGACGGAAAACCATCGCTACATTCTCGAGAACAGCGGCGCCAAGGGCGTTGTCGTCTCCACCCCCAAACTGGCCGAAAGGGTCTTGCCCGCCGCCCAGGCTTCGCCGGAAACATCCTTCCTCGTGATGATCGAGCCGGGAGAGGTGCCGCCGACGACCGGTGTCGACATCCTGGCTTGGGAAGACCTGATGATCCAGGGCGAACACGGCCATACCAACGTCATCCAGGCGGCCAAGCGGCTCAAGCGGTCCGACCTTGCCTGCATCATCTACACCTCCGGCACCGGCGGCGCGCCGAAGGGGGTCATGCTCCACCACGGCGCCCTCCTCCACAACTGCGCCGGCGCGGCGGACGCCCTTTCGGAAATCGGTCTCGACGACGTGGTCTTTCTGTCGTTCCTTCCCCTCTCGCACGCCTACGAGCACACCGCCGGCCAATTCTTTCCCATCTATATCGGGGCGCAAATCTATTACGCCGAGAGCGTCGACAAACTGACCACCAACCTTCCCGAAGTCCGCCCCACCATCATGACGGCGGTGCCGCGTCTTTATGAAACCCTGCATCAGCGGATCACCCATGGCGTCCGCGCGGCCGGCGGCATCAAGGAGAAAATGTTCACGAAAGCGCTGGAGATCGGGACCCGCCGGGTCCAGGATCCCGACAGCCTGGGACTGCTGGACCGACTGATGGACAGCGTCCTGGACCGGCTGGTCCGCGACAAGGTCCGCGCCCGTTTCGGCGGCCGGCTCAAGGCCCTCGTCTCCGGCGGCGCCCCCCTCAATCCGGAGATCGGCACGTTTTTCGCGGCCCTCGGGCTGCCGGTCTTCCAGGGCTATGGACAGACCGAGGCGGCGCCGCTGATCAGCGTCAACCGTCCGAAGCGGGTCAAGATGAACACCGTCGGGCGGCCCATAAAGGACGTGGAGGTGTGGATCGCCGCCGACGGCGAAATCCTGGTGCGCGGCGAGATGGTCATGCAGGGATACTGGCGCAACGAGGAGGCGACCAGGGAGGTGCTCCGCGACGGCTGGCTGCACACCGGCGATATCGGAGAGGTGGACGAACACGGCTACATCCGCATCACCGACCGCAAGAAGGATATCATCGTCAACTCGGGCGGCGACAACCTGTCTCCCGCGCGGATCGAGAGCATGCTGACCCTGCGCCCGGAGATCGCGCAGGCCATGGTGTACGGGGACCATCGTCCGCATCTGGTGGGGTTGATCGTGCCCGACGAGGGATGGCTGAAAACGTGGGCGCGCGACGCCGGCAAGCCGGCCGACCTGGCCGCGCTCGCCGACGACAAGGATCTGCGCACGGCGCTCGCCACCGCCATCGAAAAGGTCAACGCAACCGTCCCCATCATCGAAAAGGTCCGCAGGTTCGTCATCGCGCCAGAACCCTTCACCGTGGAAAACGCACAGCTCACGCCCACCATGAAAATCCGCCGCCACGTGCTGAAACAAACCTACGGCGGCGCGCTCGACGGACTGTACCCGAAAGAATAGGTCTCCGCGTTTGGGAGCGGCTCGGACGCACGGGCCGCGATTCCGGACGTCGCGGTTCGCCCGAGCGATGGCCACGACGCTCGATTGACCGACGCTCGGCATGGCCGACATCTCATACCCATCGCGTTTCCCCCGCCTCCGTCCGCGACTCTTCGGCCAACTTATTTCGGCCCGGTGTAATCGTGTTCACATTACTCACGCGGTGTTCCTCCTACCGTGCGTTCAGTTCAAGCAAACGACATGAACGTCAACAGGAGGTCAGAGGATGCCAACAGAATCAATCAACGGGAACAATCTTGAAGACTTGATGGGGACGCTCAACCGGGGCGGCCAGAGCTGGTCGGACTCGCTGTATACCGGCGCGACATTGCGGATCAGCTTTCCACAATCCCTTTCTCAACTATCGGAGAGCCTGGAAGAGACGTACTCCGATCCCAGTGCCGAGGGTCTCGATCCGTTCACGGCATTCGACGCCGCCCGTCAACTCAACGCCATACAGGCCCTCAACCATTGGGCCGAAATCGCCGACCTTACCTTCGACATCGTCGATCCCGGCGAGGAGTCCGACATTTACTTCTTCGGACGCGACTACGAGCAGGGCGGCGGCTATTCCAACGGCGTCAACACGGACGGCGGCAGCGCCATCCGCATCAACACGCTGGGATCCAGCTGGAACTCCATGGCGCCCGGCGGCGGCGGCTTCCGCACGCTGCTGCATGAAATCGGCCACTCCCTCGGGCTGTCGCATCCCGGCGACTATGACGTCGGCGACGGCGCGACTTACGAGACCCACGCCGACTACATCGAGGACACGTCGATGTATTCGATCATGTCGTATTTCGGCGGCTCCAATACAGGTTACAGCGGCGGCCCCACCAACTCGGCGCAGCTCGTCACGGCGCGGGCTCACGACATGTGGGTCGTGCAGGAACTTTACGGCGCCAATTGGACCACGCGGACGGGCGACACCACCTACGGTTACAACGTCAACGGCGTCGTCGCGGGCGGAACCTACGACTTCACGGGCTACGACCCTGATTTCGGTCCCGTGCTGACCATCTGGGATGCCGGCGGAGACAACGACTGGCTCGATCTTTCGGGCGATTCAAACGACCTTCTGCTCGACCTCAATCCCGGCGCGTTCTCTTCGACCCACGGGATGACCTACAATCTTTCTCTGGCCTTCGCGCCGACCGAAGCCGGTCCGGCCGGGTCGAACGTCACCATCGAGAACGCGCGCGGCGGATCGGGGGACGACGATATCATCGGCAACGAAGAGGACAATATCCTCGAAGGCGGCGGCGGCAACGACACCATCGACGGCCGTGGCGGCGACGATACGCTCGAAGGCGGCACCGGTGACGACTATCTGATCGGCGGCTTCGGCGTGGACAGTTTCGATGGCGGAATCGGCTGGGACACGGTGGACTTCAGCTACTCGACCGCCGATTGGACGATCGACCTCGGCATCGGCGCCAACGGCACGGCCTCGAATGCATGGGGCTCGGAGAGCCTCGTCTCCATCGAGAACATCGTCGGCAGTCAGGGTGACGACGATATCACCGGCTCGCAGTACGACAACAACCTGCGCGGCGGCGAGGGCGACGATACGATCCACGGTGGCAACGGGCATGATACGATCCTCGGATCCATCGGAAACGACGAACTTCACGGCGGCGCCGGTAACGACGAGATTTACGGTTACACGACCGGCTGGAGCAACCCGAGCCACCAGGACGACGACACCGTTTATGGCGGCTCCGGAAACGACTCCATCAGCACCTGGGGCGGCAACGACCTGATTTTCGGAGGGTCCGGCGAGGATACGATCTGGGCCGGGCACGGCGACGACACCGTCAGCGGCGGCTACGGCATCGACGAGATGCACGGTGGCACGGGGACCGACGAACTCGACTTCACATACTCCAATGGCGCCTGGCTTATCGATCTGCTCAACGAAACCGCCTTCTACACCGGCGGCGGAACGGAGACGATCATCGATTTCGAGCACATCCGCATGGGCGGCGGCAATGACACCGTTCATGGCGACCACGGGGACAACATCCTGTGGGGCGGCGCCGGAAACGACGCCCTGAACGGGTCCGGCGGCGCCGACATCCTGTTCGGCGAAGGCGGTGGCGATGTCCTCAACGGCGGCTCGGGGAACGACGTCCTGAACGGCGGCGCGGGCTACGATACGGCGCGGTATGCCAACGCGTCCTCGGGCGTTACCGTCGATCTCGCCCTCAATGGCGTGTCGCAGGCAACCGGCGGCGCGGGATCGGACATTCTGATCGACATCGAGCGCCTCGAGGGCTCCGGGCACGGCGACATCCTGTCGGGAGACGCGGGCGCGAACTGGCTCACCGGCTTCGCCGGCAACGATGTCCTGTTCGGCCGCGAGGGCGACGACTGGCTCAGGGGTAACGAAGGCGACGATGTCCTCGAGGGCGGTACCGGGACCAATATCCTCATGGGCGGCGATGGACGCGACGCGGCGAGCTATTTCTTCGCCGGTTCGGGCGTTACCGTGAACCTCGAAACCGTCGGCGGGCAGAACACCGGCGGCGCGGGTGTCGACGTGCTCTCCGGCATCGAGGATATCATCGGCTCGTTCCACGCCGACTGGCTGACGGGCGACGACGGCGCGAACCGTCTCACGTCGGGCGCCGGCAACGATATCCTCGTCGGGGGCGCTGGAAGCCGACGAACTTGACGCCGGCATTGGCGACGACGTGCTCATCGGCGGCTCCGGCAACGACCAACTGGACGGCGGCGACGGAATCGATTGGGCCTACTACAATACCGGAGCCGCGAAGCGGCGTCGAGGTCGACCTGACGAAGGGCTGGCAAGGCACCGGGCTCGGCACCGACCTGATCCAAAACGTGGAGAACCTGCTCGGGTCGATCCACGACGACGATCTGCGCGGCGACGACGGGGCCAACGAAATCCACGGCTCGGGCGGCGACGACACCATCTTCGGCGACGGCGGCGACGACGTGCTGCGGGGCGGAACCGGCAACGACATGATCTATGCGGGAACGGCCGCGCCCCACGATCCGATAGACGGCATTGCAAGAACGCCGCTTCCGGATCAGGGTTTCGATCCCGACGGCCTGGTCCAGAAGAGCGTCGGCGGGGATGGGTCGATGGCGCGCGGCGGCGGGTCGTTGACGACAAAGTCCACCGGCGATGCCTCGCTTTTTGAACCCATCGGCGTCATCGGCATCGACTTCGGTTCGGGGGCCGACCGCATCGTCTTCGACGCCGGTTGGGGCGATGACCAGGTCTTCGGCTTCACCGCCGGAGTGGACAAGCTCGACTTTACGCTCATCAACGGCCTGGACCTGATTGATCTGGATATCAGCGACGCGGCGGACGGCGCGCTGATCTCCTACGGCTCGAACAGCGTCCTGATTCATGACGTGTTCCAATCCGACCTCGCGGACACGGACTTCCTCGTCTAAGACCGGAAGCGGCGCCGGGTCGAGCGGCCCGGCGCCCTTTCGCCGCCAAACGCTCAACCGTCGGAGGCGGGCCGTGGAGGAGTTCCGCCACGCGCTCAATCATATTGAGGCGCGCTCGAAAGACGGTACACTTCAAAATAATCGTCGGCATTGGGTGGATGGAGGAGAGAAAAAACATGTCCGCGAACTGCAAGTTGGAGCGCAGCCTGCTTGGTTATGACGAATTCGACATGATAAGCGCGACGCATCATCCCGCCATCTACGACCTAAGCGCCACGGATCTGCAAGACATGCGGGTTCGGTTGCGCAAACTGCGGGATAGGGAGCGGACATTGGCGCGGGAGAAGCGGCGGGAGGCGCGCGGCAAGGGCGCTCCGCGCGGCGGAAACTTTCCCGGCACGGCCGAGCAACCGCTTCGGCGCAAGCAGATTTTCGGCGCGGCCTTGAAACGGGTCAACAAGGAGCTGACCCGCCAGCGGGCGGTGGAAGCAACGGCGGCCAATGTGGAGGCGGCGCGGCGCGCCCTCGCTCTCCGCGCGGCCAAATTCGTCCACCATCCGACCGGGGGCAACACACCGGAGGGTGGCGCGGCGGCGCTTCCCAACCTCACGCGCCGGAAGGGAATTCATCCACGGAAGATCGGCAGCATCGTAAAGGCGAACAAGGTCGCCCAAGCGGTGCGAGACGCAAGGAATTAGAGCCGGGCATCGCGGCGCTCGCCCGCCTTGCCCAAAGGCCGTTGCGCGACGGGAAACGATCGGCGCGCTTCGCGTTGTATTCGCAATGCCTTGCCGCGATCACCGCCACCCGCAACCGGCCAGGAGGAAGCGGGCGTGAAGCGCCACTCCGTCGCCCTTTTCAAGAAAGTCGTGCACGCCGCCAGCCGGGAATTGCCGCTGCTTTTGGCCATCCTGTTAATCGCCGGTGGAATGTGGGCTTTTGTCGCGGTATCCGAGGAGGTGATCGAGGGTGACACGCGCGCCGCCGACGAGGCGGTTCTGCTGGCCCTTCGCAACCCGGCGGACCGCGCCGATCCCATCGGACCCGGCTGGGTCGAGGAATTGGGGCGGGACGCGACCGCGCTCGGCGGCGTCGGTGTGTTGACTTTCATCACTCTGGCCGTCGCCGGGTTCCTGGCGTTGCAGGGAAAGGGCCGCGCCGCCGTCTTCGTTGTCATCGCGGTCGCCGGCGGGATTGCTCTCAGCTTTGCCTTGAAGTCCGGCTTCGACCGGCCGCGTCCCGACCTCGTTCCCCACGGCTCCATCGTCTACACCGCGAGCTTTCCGAGCGGTCATTCGATGATGTCCGCCGTGGTCTACCTGACCCTGGGCACGCTGCTGGCGCGGTTTCAGACCCGCCGGCGGCTGAAGATCTACGTCATCGCGCTGGCCGTCCTGATGACGCTGGTGGTCGGCGTCAGCCGCGTCTATCTCGGGGTGCACTGGCCGACGGACGTGCTCGCCGGCTGGGTCGCCGGGGCCACTTGGGCGATGGTGTGCTGGGCCGTCGCCCTCTGGCTGCAACGCCATCGCCAAGTGGAGCCCACACCGGACGACACGGCGACGGCGGACGCTCCTCCATAAGGCCCGCCAGGCGACCGGAGGCGGATCCCTAAACCTGGCTACGCTGCCCCGCCTCGGGTTCTTACGCCGGCGCGGGCTCCGGTCGCGCGCGTTGCCGCGAACGGATGACCGCCTTCTCCGCCTCGACGATGAGGAAGAACGCGAACCCGCCAAGCACCAGAAGGGGCCAGAGCCACGGCGGCAACGCCGCAGTGCCGAAGACGGCCTGGACGGGCGGCGCGTAGGTGAACAGCAATTGCAGCACCACCACCGCGCCGATTCCCATGGGCAGGTACCGATTGCCCTTGTGCGCCCGGAACGACAGCGACGAGTTGATCTTGAAGCGGCTGTTGAGGAGGAAGAAGATCTGGCCGACGGTGAGCGCGTTGACCGCGGCGGTGCGGGCGACTTCTTCTCCCGCGCCCATCGACTTCATGCCGAAGAACGCCGAGAGCGTCAGCGTCAGCAGCCCGAGCGACACGAAGAATACTCGCCAAATGCCGAAGCCGTCGAGAATGGGCCGGTTGGTCTGCCGTGGCGGCCGCCGCATGACGTCCAGTTCGTGCGGCTCGAAGGAGATGACGAGCCCGAGCGCCACCGACGTCACCATGTTCACCCATAGGATCTGCGGCGCCGTGATCGGCATGGTGAAGCCGACGAACACCGCGACCATGATCACCAGCGCCTGGGCGACGTTGGTGGGGAACATGAATAGGATCGCCTTTTCGATGTTGTTGTAGACCGTGCGGCCCTCGCGCACGGCCGCCGCGATCGACGCGAAGTTGTCGTCCGCGAGCACCATTTCCGCCGCTTCCTTGGTCACCTCCGTGCCCTTGATGCCCATGGCGACCCCGATGTCGGCCTTCTTGAGAGCCGGCGCGTCGTTCACGCCGTCGCCGGTCATGGCCGCCACCTCGCCGTTGGCCTGGATCGCCTGGACAAGACGGAGCTTGTGCTCCGGGCTGGCGCGGGCGAACACGTCCACGTCCCGGACGCGTTCCTGGAGCGTCGCCGTGTCCATCCCCTCGATCTCGGCGCCGGTCACGGCGGTCCTGCCGTCGCCGATGTGGAGCATCTTGGCGATCGCCGCCGCCGTGATGGAATGGTCGCCCGTGATCATGGTGACGCGGATGCCGCCGCCATGACATTCCTTCACCGCCTCGATGGCTTCGGCCCGGGGCGGATCCAGTAGCCCGACGAGGCCGAGCAGCACCAAATCGCGCGGCAGATCCGCGGCGGTCAGCGAGCCGGCCGGGAGGTCCGCGTCCGGCAGCCAAGCGATCGCGAGGACGCGTTCGCCCTGGGCGGCGAGCCGGTCGGCGGCCGCGTCCCAGTAATCGCGAGCGAGCGGCGGGCGTTGGCCGTCCCTGGCTTCCTGCCGGTCGCAATGCTCGAGGATGGCCTCCGGCGCACCCTTGACGAGCAGCACCTTCCCTCCCTCGGGCGCGGTGTGCAGGGTGGCCATGAAGCGGTGCTCGGATTCGAAGGGAATGACGTCGATCCTGGGGTACGCGTCTTGTTCGCGCGACCGCTCCAGGCCGATCTTGGCGGCGAAGGGGTAGAGCGCCCCTTCCGTGGGATCGCCCTCGACCTTCCACTCCCCCTCCACGCGGCGCAGTTCCGCGTCGTTGCAGAGCGCGGACACCCGCCCCATCAACGTGAGAACGGCATCGTCGCCGGCGGGTTCGCCGCCCTTCGATACCTGTCCTTCGGTGTCGTAGCCTTCGCCGGTGACCTTGTAGTCGCCGTCGCCCGACACCGCCGAGACCACCATCATCTCCATGAGCGTGAGCGTTCCCGTCTTGTCGGAACAGATCCGAGTCACCGATCCCAGCGTCTCGACCGCCGGAAGCCGCCGGACGATGGCGTTGCGGCTCGCCATGCGCTGGACACCGATGGCGAGGGTGATGGTGATCAGCGCCGGCAGGCCCTCCGGAATCATCGACACGGCGATCCCGGTCACCGCCTGGAACATCTCCACGAACGGAAAGCCCTGCACGAAATGGCCGAACGCGAAGGTGAGCGCGCTGACCACGAGGATTCCGACGGTGATCTTGTAGCCGAATTTCTTGATCTGCCGGAGCAGCGGCGTCTCCAGCGGGCTCACGCCGGCGAGCATCTGGTTGATCCGGCCCAGTTCGGTGTCGCTGCCGGTGGCGACGACCACGCCCGTGGCGCGGCCGGAGACCACCAGCGTTCCGGAGTAGGTCATGCATGTCCGGTCGCCGACGGTCGCCTTGGCCGAAACCGGTTGGATGGATTTGTCGGACGGAACCGATTCTCCGGTCAGCGCGGCCTCTTCCGTCCGCAGGTTCTTCACGTCGATCAGTCTCAGGTCGGCCGGAATCTTGTCGCCCGACTCGAGGAACACGACGTCGCCGGGGACAAGGTTCTCGGCCGGCATCATGCGGCTTTCGCCGCCGCGCAGGGTGCGCGCCTCGGGCGAAAGCATCTTGCTGATGGAATTGAGCGACTTTTCCGCCTTGCCCTCCTGGATGAAGCCGAGCAGCGCGTTGAGGACCACCACGCCCAGAATGATCGAGGCATCGAGCCAGAGGCCCATCATCAGCTTGATGAAACCGGCCGCTATCAGGACGTAGACCAGGATGTTGTTGAGCTGGGCGACGAATCGCATGACCGGCCCGCGCTTCCGCGCCGAGGGCAGCCGGTTCGCGCCGTATTTTTCCAGCCGGCGCGCGCCTTCGGAGTCATCGATACCGGAGCGCGAGTCGGTTTCAAGCCGCTGAATCACCTCTTCGGCGCTGAGCGAATACCATGCCTCGGCGTCACTCCCTTTTGCTGGCTCCGTCGTTTCAGTCATCGCATGGACCCTTCGTTATCGAATGCCGCCGCGCACTGTCCCCTCGCTTCCATATTGTGAGGATCATCGTGGTGACGCAATACTCGTGGTTTGATCCACCGCTCCATGGTCGGATCGTATTCAATCCCCCGGCAACAAGTCCCTAGCCGCGCGGACGGACGATGCGCCATAAACACTCCGAGGCGAGACTTTTCGCCTTCTCCGCCGCGCGCCGCGTGGCCAACCGGACTGTGAGACCCATGATGCCGAATAACCTTCACCCGCAACGCCCACCGGCCGCCGGGAACGTGCTTTTCGTCGCGCTTATCCTGTGTCTGATCGCCGGGCCCGCGTTCGCCGCCGAGGGCGACGACATCGACTGGCTGAGCATGGGAATCGGGCTGTTCGGCGGATTGGCGTTGTTCCTGTTCGGCATGGAACAGATGACCACGGGGCTCAAGGCGGCCGCTGGCGAGCAGATGAAATTCGTCCTCGCCAAGCTCAGTTCCAATCGCGTGACCGGCGCCATCACCGGCGCCTTCGTGACCGCCGTCATCCAGTCCTCCTCGGTGACCACCGTCATGGTCGTTGGCTTCGTCAGCGCCGGGCTGATGACGATGATGCAATCGATCGGCATCATCTTCGGCGCCAACGTCGGGACCACCGTGACCGCCCAGATCGTGGCCTTCCGGGTCACCGAGGCGGCGCTTCCCATGATCACCGTCGGCTTCCTGATGACCTTCGCCTCGAAGCACGGCAACGCCCGGTATTACGGCGCCATGGTGATGGGCCTCGGCCTCATCTTTTACGGCATGACCATCATGGGCGAGGCGATGATGCCGCTGCGCACCCATCCGCCGTTCCTCGATCTGATGAAGGCGTTGGAGAACCCGCTGCTGGGCATCCTGGTCGCCGCCCTGTTCACGGCGCTGGTGCAGTCCTCCTCGGCGACCATCAGCCTCGCGGTGGTCATGGCGGCCCAGGGCTTCGTGACCCTTGAGGCGGGCATTCCCATCGTGTTCGGCGCCAAGGTCGGGACATGCGTCACCGCCATGCTGGCGGCGATCGGCAAGCCCCGCGACGCCACGCGCGCCGCCCTGGTTCACGTCGCTTACAATATCCTTGGGGCGTTGGTCTGGACCCCGCTGATCGGCCTGCTCGCCCTCATGGCCGTCACCGTATCGCCCGCGTATCCGGAACTCGCTCCCGCCCAGCGCCTGGCGGCCGAAGTTCCCCGGCAACTGGCGAACGCCGCGACCATCTGGGCGGCGGCCAATGTCGTCCTGTTCCTGCCCTTCGCCGGATGGTTCGGCCGGCTCGTCCAGTGGATCGTTCCGGATCGGCCGGAACCGGAAACCCTGATCGTGCGGCCGCGATACCTGGATGACGAACTGATCGACGTGCCGTCGCTCGCCTTGGAGCGCGTGAAGATGGAACTGGGCCATATGGCCGAGTGGGTGAACGGGATGCTCGTCGAACTGAAGCCGGCGCTTCAGAGCGGGGACCCCAACGGGTTCAACGACATCGTCAAAAACAACGACCGTGTCGTGATCCTCCGCGACGACATTCTCGAATATGCGCGGCGTATCGGCCGGAATGAACTTACGGAACAGGAATCCGGACATCAGGCCGCGTTTCTGGGGGTCGCCAGGGATATGGAAAGCATCGCGAACGTGATCGCGCGGGAGCTCGTGCCCGTCGGCCAAGCCTTTCTGGAGCATGGGATCAAGGCCAGCGACACCACCGGCGAAATGCTCGATCAAGCCTACCAGACCGTCTGCCGCGCGGTCGACGCCGCCCTCCGGGCCGTCGTCGAGGAGGACCAGCGGGCGGCCCAGGACGTGCTCGTGCATCGCGACGAGTTCTGGCGGCTCAGCGAACAGGTGATGCGGAGACAGGCGGCGCGCCTCGCCCTGGACGATCCGAACAGGCTCCTGAAACATCGGCTGCAGACCGACATTCTCGACAAGCTGCGGCGGGTCTACATGCTGGCCGAGCATCTCGCCGCCACCGTGCTGCCGGACGCCGTGGTGGCGCGGGAGTCAGAGGCGTAGGCGTGGAGCCGGCCGGGCCGCGGGGGCATGCCCGATTGGCGGGCCGCATGGGTTCGCCCCGCCATGCTCCCCTTCACGCCCGAAGCCTTGCGCCACGGCGCACACGCCTAAGTCCCCGGCGCCTTCCGTCAATAAAAAGTATTGGCTATTGAAAAAGCTAACGATTTAGTTTTTTCTTGGCTGCCTCTATCATTTATGTATAAATATTTGGATGTAATTAATATAGGCCCAGTCATTGTAAAGTGCTATCATGATGACTATATTTTAGTTTGTCATGAATAGATGTCTTTTAAATGAACGCCCTCTCGTTTTTTGAAATTCCGGTCCTCCCGCACCGCTTCGGCAAAAAAACAAGCGCACCGACAACTCCGCGATCTCGGCAGCTGAACGGTATCGAATGGCACGATCAAGAGCAGGGCACTCTTAAGGGGGTCTTTTCCCATGGCGATCCGGTGCCGTACCCGCTCTCCGCACGAAGGAATGATCCATGAACAGAAAACAGCGAACACAAACCCTTACGGTTCAATGCCTGGCTGTTTTGGCTTTTCTGATTGCTTCGCCCGGTGCCGCGTTCTCCGAGAACGTCTCCGCCGGAATTCCCGAGAACGCCGGCGCGCGGAGTTATGGGAACGGATGGCAGTGTAACCCGGGCTTTCGGAGAGCGGACAACGCCTGCATCGCCATCAAGATCCCCGCGAATGCTTACTCCACGGGCGTGTCCTACGGTAATGGATGGAAATGCGATCGGGGGTATCGCGAGGCCGCCCAGGATTGCGTGGCCATCACGGTGCCCCGGAACGCTTATCTGAACGCCTATGGCAATGGATGGAATTGCGAGCGGGGGTATCGCGAGGTCGACCATGGCTGCGAGGCCGTTGAAATACCGACCAACGGCTATTTGACGGACTCCTCGCACGGGTCCGGATGGAAGTGCGATCGGGGTTATCAGAGGGTCGATGAGGACTGCGTCGCCGTCAAGGTGCCCGAGAACGGATATTTCGTGGAGTCGTCCTACGGCAGCGGATGGAAGTGCGATCGCGGTTATCGAGCGGTCAAGGATTCCTGCGTCGCGGTGACGATGCCGCGGAACGCTCATATCGACAATTCCGGAAACGACTGGGACTGTAACAGGCCGTATCGGAAACAGCAGGACGGGTGCGCCCTGCCGTAGCGGTCCGCGTCCGAATGAATTTCAGGCCGCCCTCACGCGCGTGCCCGGTCGCGCGACCGAGGGCGGATTACTCGTCCTCCAACAAACTCTTGATGAGGTAGCCGCCGGATTTCTTGTCGTACTCAAGATCCAGCATCCCGCGCGTCTGCGCGTCTTCCAGAAGCTGCGTGAACGTCCGGTAACCGTGATAGGATTCGTTGAAACCCGGTTTGCGGCGTTTCAGCGTCTGCTTAACCATGGACCCCCAGATCTTTTCCTCCTCGCCGCGCTCCTTGGAGAGATCCTCGATCACCTCCAAAACGAGGTTGAGGCCCTCGAGCTGTCTTTCACGGTCGCCGCCCTTCACGCCGGTTTTCAGGGGCGGCTCCGCCGGCCGCTTGCGCTTGGCCTTCACCTGGCTTTCGGACTCGCGCACCAGGTCGTCGTAATAGATGAACTCGTCGCAGTTCGACGTGAGCAGGTCGGACGTGGATTTTTTCACGCCGATGCCGATCACCAGCTTGTTGTTCTCCCGGAGTTTGCTGACCAACGGCGAAAAGTCCGAATCGCCGCTGATGATCACGAACGTGTCCACGTGCATTTTCGTGTAGCAGAGATCCAGGGCGTCCACGACCATGCGGATATCGGCGGAGTTTTTGCCCGACATGCGGACATGCGGTATTTCGATCAGTTCGAAGGACGCCTCGTGCATGGGCGCCTTGAACTCCTTGTAGCGCGCCCAGTCGCAGTAGGCCTTCTTGACCACGATACTGCCCTTGAGCAGAAGCCGCTCCATCACTTTCTGAATATCGAAGGCGGCGAACTTGGCTTCGCGAACGCCCAGCGCGACGTTCTCGAAATCGCAAAACAGGGCCATGTTGTGGATCGAGTTCTTCGTGTTCATAGCGACTCCGGTAAGGCGGTCGAGTGTTTCCGGGCACCATGGCCGAGGCGGTTCCGCGCCCGGGCCGGAAAACGTTCGACCATACCACAGGGAAAGGGCGATCCGTGATAGTCCCGAGGGACGGACGTGGCGGCGGGGGCGCCCGTCACCAGTAGCGCATGGCGGCGCGGAACAGGTCGGCGAGGTCGTCCTCGCTCACGGGTCGCGGAGCCATGACCAGCAACCGCTGTTGCGGATACGCGCCGTTCACCAGCGAGGGGATGTCGTTGTCGGTGTAACCGATGTCCGCCAGCCCGTTGGGAATGCCGGTTTCCCGCATCATCGCCATCAGGCGCCCGGCGAGAACGTCGCCGGCGTCTTCCGGAGCGGCGCCGGCGGTATCCGCCCCCAGGGCCGCTGGCGACGTCGAGGTGGCGTTCCGGCGCGGCCTCGGCGGTGAAGCGGAACGCGGCCGGCGCGTTGACCACCACCGAGATCCCGTGCGGAACCATGGGATCGGCCTTCTCGTATCCCCGGGCGCGGAACGTATGGTTGAGGCCGGCCACGGCGTAGGACATGGCGTGGGGAATGTGGACACCGGCGTTGCCGAAGGACAGACCCGCGAGGGTGGCGGCGAACATCAGCGCATGGCGGGCTTCGTGGTCGCCGGCGTCGTTGACCGCGCGGCTCAGATAGCGCCCGCCAAGCCGGATCGCGTGCATGCTGCCGATGTCGCTGTATGGATTGGCGCCCTGGTAGGGCGGCCGGACGTCGGGCGACGCGGGCCGGTCGCGGGCGGTAAAGGGCACGGCGGTGTAAGAACTCGATGGCGTGGGTGAAAACGTCGAACCCGGTGGCCGCGACGATACCGGCGGGCAAGGTGTGGGTGGTGGTGGGGTCGACCACGGCCATGGTCGGCTTGAGCCATTTAGACGAGATGCCGGTCTTAACGTTGCGCTCGACGAAATCGAAAATGGTCACCCCGGTGGTCTCGCTGCCGGTTCCCGACGTGGTGGGACAGGCGATGTGGGGTTTGACCGGCCCGGGCACCGGCTTCGCGCGGCCGATGGGCGCGTTGACGTAGGCGAGGAGATCGTCGGGATAGGTGGAGAACAGGTTGGCCGCCTTCGCGGTATCCATCACCGAACCGCCGCCGAGCGAGACGAACCCGTCGAATTTGCCGTCCCGGGCGAAATCGGTGGCGTCGGCAAAGGACGTGTCGGTGGGCTCCACGTGGGCGTCGTCGTAGACGACGGCATCGAGCCCCGCCCCGGCGAGCGACTTCAGGGCGACCCGCGCCGGTTCGGTGGCGAGCACGTTGGCGTCGACGAAGAACGCCACCCGTTTCATGCCGAGCAGCGCCGCGTCCTGGCCCAGTTCACGCAGGCACCCGGCGCCGAACTTGATGCTGGAGGCGGAAACGGTGAAGGTGGTCTCGCCGCTGCCGCTATCGTCGTAATAGGTCTGCCTGGTCATCTTCTGCCCTCCCTGGATGTTTGCCGCGCTTTCGGCGGCTTCGCGGTTCGTTCGCCCTTGGGCATATTTCGGCAGGATCGAGAAAATGTCCACTGTCCGGGTACCGGGGGCCCGGCCCCCCGCCCCGTCCGTGAACCGTTCCGCCAAGCGCGCGAACCGATTGCAAGCCCGAGGCCCGGGCGGTCATACTACGGAAACTCAACAGCTGGGGGAACGTCGCATGCATCGGGAAAATCGGGTCGGAGTTGCCGGGGCGTTCCTGGGAGCCGCGCTGTTGGCATCGACCGCGACCACGGACGCGGTCGCCGAAGACCCGGCCGCGCCGGACCGGGATCGCTGCGCCGCCCTGCGCGCGCTGACGCTGGACGCCGCGTACGTGACCTCGGCGGATGTCGTCGGCGCGGCGGACGGCATGCCCGCCCATTGCCGGGTGCGGGCCACCGCGCTGCCCGCCATTTCCGTCGAGGTGCGGCTGCCCCTGGAGGGCTGGAACGGCAAGTACTACCAGACCGGCTGCGGCGGATTTTGCGGCGTGCTCGGCCGCGCCGACGCGCGGAAGGACTTCGTCAACGCCATGGGTCCCGGGCTGAAAAAGGGGTACGCCACCGCCACCTCCGACAGCGGCCACCACGGCACCAGCGTGCTCGACGCCTCATGGGCCGACCGCAATCCGCCCGCCGAGCGCGACTGGGCCTGGCGGTCCATCGGCGAGACCCACCGGCTCGCCCACGCCATGATCGAGGCTTTTTACGAAAAGGCGCCGGCGCGGAGCTATTTTCAGGGCTGCTCCACCGGCGGGCGCATGGCCAACATGGCGGCGCTCAAATATCCGCAAATGTTCGGCGGCATCATCTCCGGCGCGCCGGCGCTGGACTACACCGGTCTGGTGGCGCTCAACATGGCGTGGATCGTCCAGGCCAACACGGACGCGGACGGCAACGCCATTCTGCAGCCGGGCAAGGACGGATTGATCGGCGACGAGGTGATGCGCCAGTGCGACGCCGTGGACGGCAAGACCGACGGGCTGATCGACGATCCCCGCGACTGCTCCGTCGATCTGTCCGTCCTCCGGTGCGCGGACGGAGCCGCCGCGACCGATTGCCTGAGCGATGCCGAACTGGGGGTGATCGCCAAGTGGCGCCAGGGACCGCGCAACGCCGCCGGCGAGCAGCTTTATCCGGGCGGCATACCGGAGGGGTCGGAGCCGTTCTGGTGGCTGTGGCTGACCGGCAAGCCCGGCGGCGGCGGCAAGCTGGTCCCCGTGTTCGCCCAGAACTTCGGCGCCTACATGGCGTTTCCCGAGGATCCCGGCGCGTCCTATTCGCCGCTGGACTTCGACTTCGAGACGGATCCGGCGCGCCTCTCCGCGATGGCGGCGGTCTACAACGCCGACGCCACCGATCTCGGCGCCTTCCGCGACGCCGGCGGCAAGATGATCGTCTGGCACGGCTGGGCCGACGCCATCGTCACGCCCCAAAAGACCGTGGACTGGTACGGGAAGCTCGCGGCCGACATGGGCGGCCGGGACGCGGTGGCCGGTTTCGCCCGGCTGTTCATGATCCCGGGCATGGACCACTGCGGCCTCCTCCCCGGCCCCGGCGGCATCGACCAATGGAGCATCGATCCGCTAGGCGCCCTGGAGGCCTGGGTCGAAGGGGGCACCGCGCCGGGCACGATCATGAAATAGGCAACCGGGGCAGGATCGGAGAAGATCTCGGCTTTCCCGACTACTCATAACGTTCCAGAGCCCGCGACCTTGGGCGTGCTCGGCGTGGGGCTCGTCGGTCTTGGCTTTGCCGCTTATCGGCGCCGCAAAGCGGGATAAAAGTGTAAAGCGTAAAATCTGTTGACACTCGATAGACGGCCCCAGCGCGGGGCCGTCTTCTGCTTTCGGCGGGCACGCCCATTCGTCTTGGGCCACAAACGACACGGCCCCGCCAACCAACAACACGTTACGCCGTCATTATACCCGCCCGGCGGCCGCTTCCGAATTTCCCGTTGTAAGCCGATTGTTAACGTGGCAGGGATTACGCTCGGGAACGTTGATCACTGAAACACTGATTGGAGACTCGCCATGGTCCGCGCACTGGTCATGATGCTTGCCGTCGTCGTGGTGGCCGCCTGCACGGCCACGGTCAAGGCGCCCGAGGCCAAGGTCAAGGTGCCCGGCGTCAAGGTCGAGGTGGGCGACGTCGACAACAACGGAAATTTCTGTCCGCCCGGTCAGGCGAAAAAAGGCCGCTGCTGAGAGCCGGCCAAGGACCGCCCCCCCGAAATGCCCCGGGACGGCGGAGCCGTCGCCGAACAGAGACGGTTTGCCGCCAAGGACGCACGATTTTCGTCGTGTAGAGACTTTGGCCGTTATTGCAATTGACAATCATTCTCAATTATGCGATATCGGACACTCGGAAGGAGAGTTCGATGTATGTTTGCTCGTGCAATGGATACCGGGACGCCGACCTGCGGGAAGTGGCGCGCGAGGGAATATCGTGCGCGGTCGAGGCGTATAACGCCCTGGGCAACGGGCCGTGCTGCGGCAATTGCCTGGACTGCGCGCAGGACATCATCGACCGGGCCCGCCTGGAATTCGCTGCCGGGGCACCCTCGGCCGTGGACCGCGCCACCCGGGACTGCCGGAGCGCATGACGATGTTGATGTGGCGCAGCCTTCCCTCCGCCACCATCGTCGCCTGTCTGAAATCCATCGTGTCGCGCACCGGCGACACGGCGAAGGGCGGCGCGCCGACAGAGAAAGTGCAAACCGCTCCTCCGAAACGCCCACAAGCCGCCGAACCGCGGGTCGGCGCCGACTGAATGCCGACCCGACGGTGTCGGCCGGTCAGTCGTCGTCGGCGAACATCTGCGACTGGATGTAGTTCTGCAGTCCGACCTTCTCGATCAGCCCCAGATTGGTCTCGAGCCAATCCACGTGCTCTTCCTCCGATTCAAGGATCGAACTGAACAGCATCCGGCTGACATAGTCTCCCACTTCCTCGCAATCGGCGATGGCCACCCGCAGATCCGGGATCGCCTTGTCCTCCAGCTTCTTGTCGCACTGCAGGACCTCGAGCACGTTTTCGCCGATCATGAGATTGTGCAGCGACTGCAGGTTGGGAAGACCCTCGAGGAACAGGA
Organism: uncultured Alphaproteobacteria bacterium; assembly: GCA_963701445.1. Classification (GTDB taxonomy): domain Bacteria; phylum Pseudomonadota; class Alphaproteobacteria; order Rhodospirillales; family Defluviicoccaceae; genus CAKZLS01. The sequence goes on along the minus strand of CAVPAM010000018.1, from coordinate 10,104 downwards.
TCCGCTCGATCAGCTGGTCGGCGTGCTTCATTTCATCGATGGATTCCTCGTATTCGTGCGCCGCCAGCCGAAGTAGCCCCCAGTCCTTGAGCATGCGCGAGTGCAGGAAATACTGGTTGATCGCGGTCAGTTCGTTCTTCAGAACCGCGTTGAGGTGGACGATGACCTTGTCGTGACCCTTCATGCTGACCCTCTCCTGAAACGGCGTGATCCACGATCGCAAGTTATTCGCAATCTAAGTAGCATGCCCGACCGGCCGGCGAAAGCATGCATGGACGCCAACGCGCCGTTATACGTCCTCAAATGGGTAGCGGACCTTCGAGGCCGGTCTTGGCGATCGGTCGCGCTCCCTCAACCGCAGAGTTTGAAGCCGTCCAGGAGAAACCGCATGGCCGGTGTCTGATAGACGGTGAAGGCGAGCAGCGCCACCGTGGCCATGAGCGTCAGCAGCAGCGCGAAACCGGCCCTGTTCCATTTCATGCCACGGCCTTTCTCAACCTCTCGGCCACCGGCGTTTCCCGGATCGGCCAGTTCAGCGCGGCGGCAAGCACGCTGAGCCCGATGGCGATCGCCCAGGTGCTCTCGTAGGATCCCGTGGCGTCATAGAGCCAGCCGCCAAGCCAGCCGCCGGCAAAGGATCCGAGCTGATGGGCGAAGAACACGATGCCACCGAGCATGGACATGTGGCGCACTCCCCACACCGACGCCACCGTTCCGTTGGTCAGGGGAACGGTGGAGAGCCAGAACAGCCCCATGGCGACGCCGAACGCGTAGGCCGAAACGGCGCTGACCGGCAGCAGGACGAAGGCCGCGATGGCCAGCGCTCGGCCCACGTAGATCCACGACAGCAACATCGGCTTGCGGCGCCGCCCGCCCCACAGGCCCGCGTAGTACGTTCCCGCGATATTCACCAGACCGATCAGGGCGAGCACGGTGGTCGCGACGGAAACGTCGAGCCCTTCGTCGGCCAGGAACGCCGGAAGATGCAAGGCGATGAACACCACCTGGAAGCCGCAGACGAAAAACCCCAGCGACAACAGCCAGAAATCGCGCGTCGAAAAAGCCTCCCTCAAGGCGTCGAGCGCACCCTGCGGGGCGGCGCCGGGCTGCTCCGCGCGCGGGGACTCCTTCATGCCGTAGGCCAACGGGAACATGAGCAGCGCAAGGGCCGAGAACGCCATCAGCGCGCCCGGCCAGCTCAGCCATCCGATGAACCCGAGGCTCAGCGGAAGCATGACGAACTGGCCGAACGACCCCACCGCCATGGTGATGCCCATGGCGAGGGAGCGTTGCTCCGCGGGCACCAGGCGGCTGAGCGTGCCGAACACCACCGGGAAGGTGGTGCCGGACAGTCCGAGACCGATCAGCACGCCGGCGCCGAGGATGAACGTGGCCTCCCCCGCCACGCTGGACATGATCCAAAGCCCGGCGGCGTAGAGAACCGCGCCCAGCGAGACGATGCGGAGCGCGCCGAACCGGTCGGACAGCATGCCCGCGAACGGCTGGCTCGCGCCCCAGATCAGGTTCTGCAGGGCGATGGCGAACGCGAAGGTCTCGCGTCCCCATCCCTGGTCGACCGTCACCGGCTGGAGAAACAGCCCGAAGGTGTGCCGGATACCGAGGGAAAACAGCAGAATGACCGAGCCGCAGATCAAGGCGACCCCGGCGCTTCCCCATTTCGTCGTCGCACCGTGGTCCGATACCATCGCGCGCTCTCCCTCCGTTGGTTATGGCGGTCTATCGCTCGCGGTGCCCGGCGGCTACGCGAGGTTCCGTTCGTTCAGTCGCCCGAGCTGTTCCAACAGGCTTTCCGTCCGCTCGCCGAGAACACGCCGCATGGTCGCCTGCGCCCCGGCCCAGAGCGGCCGCGCCTTGGCCAGCGCCGCCTCGCCTTCCGGCGTCAGGACGACGACGCGGGCACGCTCGTCCCTGGCGCCCTCGAAGCGGATGAGATTTTGCCGTTCCAGCACCCTGAGATTGCGGCCGAGCGTGCTCCGGTCCAGCCCGACGATGCGCGACAGCTCGCTGATATTGGGACGGCCCGCCTCGGACGCCCGTTTCAGCAGCCGGTACATGGTCACCTTCAGCCCCGACGGCCTCAACGCGTTGTCGTAAAACTCGCTGCTCGCGAGCGCCGCCCGGCGGAGCGAGGTGCAGATGCAAACCGTGTCCTCCATAGGAACGGGTATATACCCGCTTCCGGCTTCGGCGCAAGGTTTTTCCGTGTCGAACATGAAAACGCCAAGCGAAACCCGCGTGGACTCAGAAGATGGGAAAGCCGTACCACCAGGGCACGAAAAGGGTGAAGGCCACCCATAGCACCAGGATCAGGGGCACGCCCGCGCGGACGAAGTCGACGAAGCGGTAGTGGCCGGGGCCCAACACCAGGAGGTTGGTCTGGTAGCCGAGCGGCGACGCGAACGAGCAGTTCGCGGCGAACACGACGGCGACGGCAAAGGCGTGCGCCGGCACGTTCATCTGGGCGGCGATGTCGATGGCGATGGGCGTGAACAGCACCGCCGCCGTCTTGGTGCTGATCACGTTCGACAGGCCGGCCACCAACAGGAAGAACAGCGACAACACCGCCGCCGGTCCCGCGCCCCGCATCAGGTCCAGAAGGCCCCCGGCGATGAACTGGGCGCCCCCGGTCTCCTGCATGGCCACCCCGAGGGCCAGCGCGGCGCCGATGGTAGTGACGATCCTCGGATCGACCGCGCGGGCGGCCTGGGCCACATTGATGACCCCCAGGCCAACCATGGCGACGGCGCCGCACAGCGTGGTGACGACGAGCGGAACTAATCCCGTCGCCGACAGCCCGATGGCGACGACGAAAATCAGGATGGCGGCGCGGCCATGGGTCAGCGTGGGAAGTTCCTCGGCCGACCACTCCATCAGCACGACGTCGCGATTGGCTTTCAGCGCGTTGACCTCGGCGGCTTTTCCCTGCACCAGCAGGATGTCGCCCGCCTCGAGGCGGATATCCGTCATCCGCGAGCGGATCATGCGCGCCCGGCGCTGGATTCCGAGCACCACGCACTGGGTGAGGTGATGAAATCCCACCTGCCTCAGCGTCTGCCCTTCCAGGCGGGACGCGGGCACCACCATGACTTCCGCCACCACCTGGGAGCCGGCGTTCCACGACGGCCCCTCCTCCTCCGCCGCCATGGCCAGGGCCTTGGCCTTCCCCTCCATCTTCTTCTCGGGGGTCTGGGTCGGCAGGTCGGGATGCAGCAGGCCGGCCTTGCGAACCAGGGTCTCGGTCAGGGTCTTGCGGGTGGCGGCCACCACCAGCACGTCGCCGGGACGGGCCTCGAACCCCTCGAACGGCGGCAGGATCGCCTCCTCTCCCCGCTGAACCATGCGCACCGTCATGTCGGGCAGGCTCGCGAACAGGCCGCCCGGCGCGCCCCGTCCCACCAGTGGCGAGTCGGCGGCGATGGTGAGCTGGGCGATGAACTGCTTGCCGGTGCCGGAGAACAGAAACTGCGCGAGGCGTTCGCGGGGCGGCAGCAGTCGCGGCGCGATGAACAGCACGTACAGGAACCCGGCCGACGCCATGACCAGACCGGCCACCGAAAACTCGAAGAACGTAAACGGTGTCAGCTTGAGTTCGATCATGGCGCTGTTCACGAGCAGGTTGGTGCTGGACCCCACCAGCGTGGTCATCCCGCCAAGCACCGCCGCGTAGCTGAGCGGGATCATCAGCTTGCTCGCGGAGCCCTGAAAACGGATGGCCAGCGCCTGCATGATGGGAATGAAGATCACCACCACGGGAATATTGTTGAGAACGGCGCTGACGGCGGCCGCCGCGAGCAGGGCAAGTCCGATCGACTGCCATTTCCGACCGCCGCCCAGTTTCAGCACCCATCGCGCGCCGACGTCGAGAACGCCCGCCCGGACCATGCCCTGGCCCATCACCAGCAGGGCCAGGACGGTGGCCAGCGCCGGATTGGCGAAGCCTTGGAGCAACCGCGCGGGCGAGAGGCGGTTCTCTCCCCACGCATCCACAAGCGGAAAAACCTGGAACAACACGAGCAGCGCGCAGACGACGCCCACGGAAACCACCTCCATGGGAACGCGCTCCATCGCGTACAGGGTCAGCGCGCCGACGATCACGACGAAGATCGCCCACATCTGCATGTTCGATCCGAGAACCTCCATGCCGTCAGGTCCGTCCGTCGTTCCAATGGGAGGGAACGCGGTTCCATCGGCGCGGCGGATAGCGGGATGTGATATCCGGGTCTGTCATGGGATTATCGGCGGGGAGGATCTATTGGCGGGATTCGGCCGGATTGGTGGGCGGCGCCGGTGGCGCCGCCTTCAGCCTTTCGTAGTTCTCGGTCGTGGCCGCGAGCTTGTCGCTGAGAATGCGCATGACCGTCAAGGCGGCGTCAGGATGTTCCGTCACCACCCGCAGGAAGACGTGGCCGTCGATCTTGAGCACCTTCAGCGGGCCGGCCGCCCGGATGGTCGCGGAGCGCGGCGCGTTCCGGAAAATGGCCATCTCGCCGACGAGCCCATACTTCCCGAGCTTGGCCACCTTGATTTCGTGCTCGCCGTGTCCCGTGCAGATATCCGCCTCTCCCTCGTCGATCAGGTATACGCTGTCGGCGGGGTCCCCCTCGGAAAAAAGCACTTCGCCCTCCTCCAATGTCAGATAGGAGCTGGAAAAGGCCAGCAGCTTGAGCTTGGCCGGATCGAAACCGGCAAACAAGGGAATGCCACGCAAGACCGTCACCGTTTCGGCGTATTGCACGTTTCCCCTCCCTCTCCAAAACCTTTTATTCCCGCCCGCTTACTCGCCCGCCCCCGCGTCCCGAGAGCCGCCGGACTTCAAGATATCGTCGACCAGCCCCTGGTTGATCACCCGGCCACCCTCCATCACGATCACCCGATCGAAAAGGCGCGCGTCCTCGAGGTGGTTGACGACCCATACCAAACCCATTCCCGCGTCCTCCGCAAGCAAACGTTCCATCATCGTCGCCTGGCTCGCTTGATCGAGGTTCGCGGTGGCCTGGTCTAGAATGAGGAGGTCCGGCCTTTTTAGCAAGCCGCGAGCGATCCCCAGTCTCTGGCGCTGCGCGCTCGAAAGCCGCCCTCCGCCGATACCCACATGGTATTCCAGTCCGATCTCGACGATTTTCCTGCGGAGTCCCAGGGAATCCACGACTTCCGCGATCAACGCGCCCACCTGCCTCTGGCTCTGCTGGCGGCCGTAGACCAGCTTTCCGAACAGGATATTGTCCTGCACGGTCGCCGCCGGATTGAAGGCGTCCCGCTCGAAAAACGCGACCGACGATCGAAGACTGTCCGGAAGACCCTCGGCGAAGACCCTTCGCGCCTCCAGCAGCGAGGCCTCTATGGCTCCGTCAAGGAGACCGAGGCGATGGCGATCCGGGATCAGTTTGAACGGAAGCGACACCAGCAGCGCCCGGTCCTCGGGATCCAAGTCGTCGAGATTGTTGGGATCGACCCGGCGCACCAGGGCCTGATAATCCGGCAAGGCCTCGGCGCTGATGAAGCTGAACCGTTCGAAGAACTCGTGGCCGGGGACCAGGTCCTGGAACAACTCCAGCATGATCGTCGCCACCTGAAGGCCGGTGGAGAGGAATGTCCGGGTCAGGCCAACCTTGTCCAGGACCGACAACATGTAGGGGTTCTCGCCGATATGCTCCAGATCGAACACCGGTCCGATGGGCGTTCCGAACAGAACGTTCTCCGCCACCGACATGTTCCGATTGTACGTGTCCCGCTCGAAGCTCTCCACCAGTCCGGAAAACGCGGAGTCCTCGAACCGCCCGCGCAGCATTTCCCGGGCCTTCAGGCACTGCGCCGCCATGTCCGGGTTGGTCAGCGGATCGATTGATCCCTGCAGGCCGAGCATGTAGATATCCAGGTCGAGATCCACTTCCCGCAAGACGGCCAGCGCCCGTTCGGTCAAGCCCTCGGCATCCTCGACGCCCGCCGAAGCGTAGTCGATCCAATCGGCATCCACGTCGCTGTCGGTGTTTCCCGACTCGCGCGCTTCCTTGACGAACTTTTCATGGGCCTCGACGGCATCCCCGGCGTAACAGACTTCGCGCAAGGGTCGATGCTTCAGGGGATAGAACAGGTTGTCGCCGACGCTTCCACTGAACAACGTGACGGTCTGCGACACATACGCGATCCGGCGCCCGGTGACCGCTTCCGGCAGATCGGCGAGGTTGGTGTCTCCGATCCTGATGCCGCCCATGGACGGAATGAAGATGCGGGCCAGAAGCTTCGCGACCGCGTCCGCGCCCGAACCGCTGCCGCCGACGATGGCGACATGCTCGCCGATTTCGAACTGGAAGTTGGCGCCTTCCACCGCCCTGACGCCGATCTCATCGTACAGAGATAGGTTCGTGGCAATGACGCGGCCGGTAAGCCTTGGAATGTCGCCATCGGGGAGCGTCTGCAATTCGGACTTCAGCATTCCCGAGGGTTTGAACTGCTCCGACAGTTGCTCGTACTTGATCCGCGTGTCCTCTTTGTCCTGGTACCAGCCCAGCAATTCCTTCCAGGGAGCCGAAAGATCCTTGTAGGCGGCCAGGATCGCCACCAGTGCCCCGAAAGTAAGATCGCCCTTGATCACCAGGTAACCGCCGATGGAATAGAAGAAGAACGGCGTCATCTGGCCGATGACGTTGTTGAGGAACTTGATGAAGAACTTCTTGCGATAGATCTGGAGGCGAATTCCATAGATCACGCCGACCTGCTGGGAAAACGCCGCGCGTTCCCACTCCGACGTGTCGTTGGCATGCATCTCCTCGACACAGGACACGGACTCGCTGATCCGCTCCGACAGCTTCCGGACCGCGCGCACGCGCTGCTTGGCCAACTGGTTGACTTGTCTCTGCAGTTTGGGAATGAGATACATCTGCAGCGGATACAGGCTGACCGCCGCCAGCCCGAGCATCCAATCCTGCGCGAACATGAAGATCAGAATGGTCAACAGGGTGCCGCCCTCGAAGGCAGGCAATGCCAGGGCATCTCCGATAAAGCCGCCGAGAGGTTCCACCTCGGAGGTGATCATGGCGATCAGTTCGCCCTGAGACGTCCTGCGGAAATGGGGCACCGGGAAGCGAAGAACGCGCGCGAACAGGATATAGCGGAGCCGCCGGAGCATGCGCTCGCCCAGCTGCCCCTTGTAGACATTGACGTAATACCGGAGGCCGAACCGAATCGCCACCATGAGCAGGAACAAGGCGCAAAGGATCATCAGATAACTGATCTGATCCAACTCCCATTTCCAAAGGGTCTTCGGGAAGTTCTCGGAGCCGATGGCGTCGTTGACGATCAGCTTCGGCAGTTCCAGCGAGAAGTAAAGGAACGGAAAGGAGATACAGGTCAGAAACAGCAGCAGGATCTGCTGCCGCAGGCTATGGCGGAAGATGAACTTAAAGAACGTGGGTTCCATGTATTCGCTTGCCGGACCGTCGAAACTGAAACGACTTTATACGTCAATGCGCGGTGCGTCACTCGGTCTCCGCCCGGAGTGCCGAAAATCCCGCCTTGGCGCCCGAAACTAGAAACAAGAATCGATTTCTTCTGGTGCCCGCCGGATGACCGTTTCAATGAAATCGCAGATCAGCGGACGCGCGGTCACATCCAGCAAGAGCCCCTCGCCGTCGCCGTCGGGCCGAAAGCCGAGACGCTCAAGGGTCTGCCGGGCCGGAGCGTTCCGCTGGGTGGGGTGGAAATTCACCCACAGCCGCCGGGCCGGTTCGCCGTTGGCCGAGTCGGGCCGCCGGGTCAGATGATCGAAGAACGCCTGTTCGATGAACTTCCCCTGGACGCGGCAGGACAGCATGAACTCCTCGACCCGGACCTCCGCGCCGGCGCGGCGGACGAGCGCGAGGCCGACGGTTCCATAGGATCCATACCGGTCGGAACAGCGCAGCACGATGGCCTCCGGACCGCCGTCCGCCAGGCGGCGGCGCAGGTCGTCGCGGGTGTACCGGGTTCCGGAGAAATTGAGCCGGTTGGTCCTCTGGGCGAGTTCCGCCACCCGTTCGAAATCTCCGGGCTGGTACGGACAGACCTCCAGTTCGATTCGCGACGACGCGACGAATTCCAGATAATCGCCGCCGGAAGTTCGCAGGTCCCGGTCCCGGATGATGGCGTCGCGATAGTATAACCGGCGGTTCCCGGCGTCCACGCTGCCGCCACCCCGGAACCGGGGATCGTCGAGCAGCCACCCGAGGTCTCCCGTTGCGTCGACGCACATGACCTGGGGCAGCGCCCGCGCCACCTCTTCCCGCTCGAACGGGCTGTCGTCGACGAAGGCGAAGGTGTCGAGCCCGATGTTCAACGCCGCCGAGATCCGCTTCAGCGACTCGCTCTTCGGCGCCCAGTTGATCTCCGGATGCAGGAAGTACTCGGCCAGGCCCAGGGACTCCAGCTTCGCGAGCGCGTGGTCCTCGTCGTTCTTGCTGGCGATGCCGAGGAGAATGCCGCGGCGGTCCAACGCCTGGATCAGCCGCAGGGCGTCGTCGCGCGCCCGCACGGCGTCATCCTCCAGCAGCACCCCGGTCCACAGCGTGTTGTCCAGATCGAAAACCACGCATTTTATATTTTGTTCAATTGGTTGATCGGAACTTCTAATGCGATACCTGATAAAATCCAGGGTCAGAAACACCAGTGTCACACGGCTCTCGCCTTCCGGCACCAGGGTCATCTTGAACGGCAGCCCCGATTCGACGATGGCCTGAAACCGGGACCGCTCGAACGCGTGCCGGGAATAGCCCGACGGCAGCGTGACGGCGGCGGCGAACGGCGCCGGCACCCGGGTCGGGTCGAGCGTTGGGTCGTACAAGTCCTCGCCGATGCGCATCTGAAGATGAACCGTCACCGGACGCGGGGACGGATTGTACACCTCCATCAGAAAGGCGTCCGGTCGGCGTCCGCCGGAATTCCGCCGATGCAGGCGGCGGAACCGGTTGTCCGGATCCGGTCCCCACGTTTTCCAGCGCGGGTCGCCTGTGATGTTGAACAGAAGCCCGCCGAATGCGTCCGCCGCCGTCAGGCCCCATCCCACCAGCCGCTCTTTCCACAGCACCTTCGACACCGGCTCCATGCGGGTGTTGCCGTTGGCCTTAAGCCGGCCCCAGGTCTTGAACGTCACCTCGGCGCCGGCCCCCCGCAGGGAGGGAAAAGCGCCGTTTCGATAGATCCCGTAGGTGAACCGCCGGCATCGCCCGTCGGAGCGGGGCTCGTACAGATCGCAGGCCGCGTAGCAGTCCGGCGCCGCGCATTCGATACAATGCTCGCTCCAGAACAGCATCGACAACTCCGCCACCTCGGAGCGCGGCAAGAACGCGAACCCCTCCGGCCCCGGCCTCAGCCGTTCGCCGTGCGCGCGTCTGTCGTACTTGTCGAATTCGAACATCCCGTCCGCCGATCCGTGCGCCGAGTCTCCCCCTGGAGCCCTCCGTTATATTCGGTGTCTTGACGCGAACTGGCAATCCCCCGACCCCGTCTTCCCAGGGCAATCGGGTGAAAGAGTTGATGACAACGGGTTAAAGTTCTGAATCGATTGATGGCCTCGGATTCGATATGGGAGGTCATGATGAAGATGGACGGAGCGATTGGCGAGTGCGTTGTTTTTCTGGATTATTTTCGGATTCTCCAAGGCGGCCATCGACTCCATCCTTGCCCGCCAGGATTTCGCCGCCATCGACAGCGCGGACTTCAACGAAACGGGCCAAGTTTATGTGTTCCTGTTCGACGGACCCTTTAGCGGTACCACCACGGTCGCCGATATCGGCAACCTGGGCGGCGAACGGCTGGAGGTGGACTTCATCGGCGCCAGCACCCTCGTCACGCCCGTCCCCGGCGCGGCGTGGATGCTCGGTTCGGCTCTTGCCTGCCTCGGAGTTCTCAGACGGCTAATCCGGCTGCCAACGTCCGGCTCAACGTTTTTCAAGGCGGATTGCCGATGATGGTGAAAAAAAGCCATTCCAACGCGCCCATCCGCAGTCGGCGCGATCCCATCCGCCGCTCTTTCCAAAGCAGTATTGACGCCCGATTCATGCGGGTGTTGCCGTTGGCCTTGTGACGGCCCCCCATGCCTCGAACATCTGA
>CAVPAM010000017.1:0-24498 GCA_963701445.1 uncultured Alphaproteobacteria bacterium | reverse complement strand
GCGCGGAGGTCCTCCGTCGCGGATTGGCGTTCCATGTCGATGAGGTCGAGGGAGATTTCTTCCGGCATGCCGATGCCGTAGAGCAGGCTCAGGCCGAGCTTGAGGCTGGCTTCCAGGGTCTCGGGGATGGCCTCGGTGGCGCCGAGCGAGACGAGCCGCCTGGCGTGCGCCTGGTCGCGGGCGCGGGCGTAGATGCGGAGCTCGGGCCATTGGCGCCGGGCGTTGAGGACCAGGCGCTCGGACGCTTCCCAGTTGTCCATGGTGACCACCAGGGCGGCGGCGGCCTCGGCGCGGTTGCGGGTCAGGATCTCGATGCGCGACGCATCGCCGTAGAACACCGCGAGCCCGTCGCGGCGGTGCCTGGGGATGGCGCGCGCGTTCATGTCGACGGCGACGAAGGAAACGCCCTCGCGGCTCAGGATCCGGCCCAGCATCTGGCCCACCCGGCCGAAGCCGGCGATGATCACGTGCTGGTCCATGATTTGAGACGTGTCCGGACCCTGGCCGTGCCGCCTGGTTTCCTCGGTTTCCTCCAGCCGGGCGCCGAGGCGCTGGCCGGCGGCGGCGACAAGCGGAGCGACCAGCATGCTGAGGCCGGCGACGATCAGCATGAACTGTCCGGTGTCCCGGGGCATGACGCCGAGGCTCATGGCGAGGCCGACCACGACGAACGCGAACTCGCCCGCCTGGCCGAGCAGCAGCCCGGCCTCGATGGCGATGTGGCGCGGCAGGCCGAAGGCGAGGCAGAGCCCGCCGGTGATCACCGCCTTGATGGCGAACAGGCCGATCACGGAGGCGACCAGCCAGAACGCGTGGTCGGCGAACAGGCTGAAGTCGATGCCCATGCCGACGGTCATGAAGAACAGCCCGAGGAGGAGCCCCTTGAAGGGTTCGATGTCGACCTCGATCTCGTGGCTGTATTCCGAGCCGGCGAGCAAAAGGCCGGCGAGAAAGGCGCCGAGCTCCGGCGACAGGCCGGCGGCGCCGGTGAGCGCGGAGGCGCCGATCACCACCAGCAGGATGGCGGCGACGAACATCTCGCGGGTTTCCGCGTGCGCCACCAGCCGGAACAGCGGCCGGAAGACGAGACGCCCGGCGACGGCGATCACGGCGATCACGGCGGCCGCCTGGGCCAGCGCGATCAGAAGGCCGAACCAGACGAAGGGGCCGCCGGCCTGGGTGCCGGCGCCGTAGACGCCGAGCAGGAACAGCACGGGCACGACGGCGAGGTCCTGGAACAGCAGGATCGAGAAGCTGGAGCGCCCGAGCGGCGTGCCGAGACGGCGCCATTCCATGAGCAAGCTGCATGACGATGGCGGTCGACGACAGGGCCAGGCACAGGCCGAGGATGACCGAGGCCTCCAGCGAATGGCCCCAGCCCCAGGCCACCGCGCCGATCACCAGCGCGCCGATGCCGACCTGCAGTCCGCCCAGCCCGAACACCAGATGGCGCATGGCCCAGAGGCGGTCGAAGGACAGCTCCAGGCCGATGGTGAACAGGAGAAAGGTGACGCCGAGGGTGGCGAGCGGCCGGATGCCCTCCACGTCGGAGATCACCACATAGGACAGCCAGCCGAGGTCGTCGGCGAACACGCCGGCGCCGTAGGGGCCGATCAGACCGCCGATGACGAGGTAGCCCAGCACCGGGCTCGCGCGCAGCCGGCGGAAAACCGGCACGACGATGCCCGAGGCCACCAGGAAGATGACCGTTTCGCGGAGAAACGGAATGCCGGCGTGTTCCGTCAACGACTGCTCCCGCGCCCCATGCCCATGCCGTCCGGGCGAAGCACTACGATTCGTGGGGACTTATACCAGCGATCGCCGGCGGGGACTCATACTAACGAGAGCCGCCCCGCCGGTCGGACGGGGCGGTCGCGGGGTGTCACAGGTCGAACGTCTTGGTCTCGCCGGCCTTGACCTCGGCGACGGTGTCGCGGAGCCCGACCTTGACCGACCCGGCGCCGCCCGGCTGCGGCGTGACGCTCAACTTGCCGCCCGACAGCTTGACCCGGATGGGCGTGCCCCGGAACAGCATGGTGTAGGAGATGCCGTCGAGCTTGTCGGTGAGCTTGGGATCGAAGGTGAGCGCCCCGTCGCGGATCTCGACGCCCATGTAGCCGCGCTGGATCAGGTCGAGGGTGCCGGCCATCACGCCCATGTGGATGCCCTCGAGGGTGGTGCCGCCCTGGATGTCGGCGACGTCGCTCTCCAGGGCGCGGATGAACATGTCCCAGGACGCCTTCGGGTGCAGGTTGGCCTCGATGTCGGCGTGGACGATCAGGCTGAGCGTGGAGCCGTGCGAGCAGCGGTCGTAGTAGTAGTCGATGTTCTTGCGCGCGGTGTCGTCGGCGTAGTCATAGCCGAGGCGGCGGAACAGGCGCTTCAGCTCGCCCTCGGAGTGCAGGTACCACAGCATCAGGGTGTCCGCCTGCTTGGCCACCTTGTACTTGTCGGGGGTGTCGCCCTCGGCCTTGAGGATGCGGTCCATGCGGTGGATGTTGTCGTACTTCTCGCGGTAGGCGTCCCAGTCCAGCTCCTCCAGGTTTTCGTAGCCCTCGAACTGGGTGATCAGGCCGTCGCCGTGGAACGGCACGAACATCTTGTGCGACATGTCCGACCACAGCCGGACCTCGTCGTCGGTGATGCCGAGGGTCTCGCGCAGCGTTTCGCGGCGCTTGTCCGGAAGAACCTCGAGAACCTCCTGCGCGACCTCGCAGATCCACGCGACCATGACGTTGGTGTAGGCGTTGTTGGGCACGCCGTGCTTGTCCGAGCCATAGACCAACTCGTGAAACTCGTCCGGTCCCATGACGCCATGGATCTCGTAGCGTTGCCGGTCGGGATTGTAGTGCGCGATGCTGGCCCAGAACCGGGCGATCTCCAGCAGCATCTCGGCGCCGTAGGCGGAGAGAAAGCCGTCGTCGCCGGTCATCCGGTAGTATTGCCAGATGTTGTAGAAGATGGCGGCGTTGACGTGCCGCTGATTGTGGCTGAAGTCCGGATCCCAGCTTGCCCGACTTGGGATTGAGGTGGACCACCTGGGTTTCCTCGGTGCCGTCGCTGCCGCTCTGCCAGGGGAACATGGCGCCCTTGTAGCCGGCCGCCGTGGCCAGCGCGCGCGCCTCGTCCAGCCGCCGGAAGCGGTACATCAGCAAGGACCGGGTGATCTCCGGGATCCGCGAGTTGATGAACGGGAAGATATAGAGCTCGTCCCAGAAGATGTGACCGCGATAGCTCTCGCCGTTGAGGCCGCGCGCCGGCACGCCGGCGTCGAGGTCCACGGTGTTGGGCGAGCAGCATTGGAGGATGTGGTTGATATGCAGGCGGACGATGGTCTGCACCCGGTCGTCCTTGGGAACCTCGATGTCGGAGGCCGCCCACAGGTGGCTCCAGGTTCGCGAATGGTCCGCGAGGGCCTCGGCGAAATCGGCGGACCGGGCGACGGCGGCCTCGGCGTTGACCAGCGGCTCGCTGATGGCGTTGTCGCGCGACGTGTAGAACGCGAGCATCTTCTCCACCCGGGTGGGGACGCCCTCCGCGACGTCGAAGCCGAGGGTCTGGTGGACGTAGCCGTCTTCCTGGTGGAGCGCGCGGTCCGCGGCCACCGCGCCGCCGTCCCGGAACACGCGGGTGCGCGCCGCGTTGGCGACATAGATGCGCGACTGGTTCATCTGTACCAGCAGCGAGATGCCGTCGTCCCCGACCGCGCCGGTGGACACCGGAACCAGGTGATGGCTCTCCAGGTCGCGGTAGCGGGCGACGCCCCAGTTGAGGACCCGGCCGTCCAGGCCCGAGATCACCTCGACGCGGCCCGACCAGTTTTCCGGCGTGATGGTCCACTCGAGGCCCGCCTGGTGCATCCTCGCCATGCTGACGAAGCGGCGGCTGGCCAGCGTCGTCTCGCGACCCTGGACGTCGCGGAAACGGACCGCGCGCTTGACCACGCAGTCGCGGATATCGAACTCGTGGGCGTAGGACAGCACTTCGACGGTCTCGAGGCTGAACGGCTCGCCGCCCTCGATGCGCAGCTTCATCACCAGCCAGTTGGGCAGGTTGACGAAATCCTCGTTGACCACCGGCCGGCCGCCCATCATCGTCGCCAGGCGGTTGAAGCCGCCGTGCATGTAGGTACCGGGATAGTAGGGTCCCGGTTGATCGAGGCGCTCGGTGATCGCGTCGGCCCATTCGGCCGCGCCGCGGCTGCAGAAATAACCGTTGCCGGTGGAGGTCAGGGCTTCGCGCAGTCCCTCTTCATCGGGGACGAATAAATCGTAGGCCAGCGTCCAGGTCGACATGACGTTTCCTCGCTCTTTTTTCGTTTTCTTCCGGTGTGTTCGTTTGCCTCGTGTCCGCTCCGCGCCCGCCGGCTACTTGGCCAGCGAATGCAGGAACCGCTCCACCTCCACCATGCTGCCGAGGATGTAGTCCGCGTAAGTGGTGCGCGCGCCCACCTCGGGGTCGTCGGCGCGGCCGACGAAAACGCCGATGCCCCGCCCGTGAAGCGCCTCGAAGGCGTGCTCGTCGGTGTGGTCGTCGCCCATGTACATGGGCATGACGTCGGGCGTGTCGAGACCGAGCGCCTCGAGCAGGTAGAGGACGGCCTTGCCCTTGTCCCAGTCGATCTTCGGCTGGATCTCGAACACCATCTTGCCCGGGGTCACCTTGAGTTCGTCGGGGTGGTCGGCGAGGATGGCGTCGACAACGTCCTTGACCTTGTGGCGCTCGGCGTCGGCGACCAGCCGGTAGTGCGCCGCCACGGACGCCTTCTTCGGCTCCACCAGCGCGCCGTCGATGGGATCCATCACCGCGTGCAGCCGGGCGTTGGCCTCCTCGAGCAGGCCGGCGAACTCGGCGCCCATCTCGCGCTGGATGGCGCGGCCGTCGGGGCTCCAGATGTCGAAGCCGTGGCTGCCGGCGACGATCAGGCTGTCGACGCCCATGAGCTCCTGCACCACCGGCCGGTCGCGGCCGCTGACCACGCAGACCGAGCAGCGCCCGGCCAGGTCCTTGACCGCCTCGCGCATGCTTTCGGAGATGATGGCGTCCTCGGGCCGGTCGACGATGGGCGTCAGGGTGCCGTCGTAGTCGAGGAACAGCGCCACCTTCTTTCCCGCCAGCCGTTTGTCCAGTTCTTCCTTGTGGGTGAGCGCGTTTGGCAGATCGCCGATGTTCAGGGTCATCGTCGCCTCCTCCATGGTTGTTTTATGGTCGGGCTAATATTCGAGCTCGCCGAGGTCCGAAACGACGATGTCGGCGCCGTTTTCCAGCAGGGCGGCGGGCTCGTCGTGGCGGGCGATGCCGATCACCAGCCCGAAGCCGCCGGCCTTGCCGGCCTGCACTCCGGAGATGGCGTCCTCGATGACGACGCAGCGCTCGGCGGGCGCGCCCAGGAACACCGCCGCCACCTCGTAGGTGTGGGGATCGGGCTTGCCCTTGAGGTTGTGCTCGGCGGCGACGTTGCCGTCGACCTTGTTGTCGAACAGATCGGTCAGGCCGGCGACCTCGAGGACGGTGTCGCAGTTCTTGCTCGAGGTGACCACCGCCACGCGCTTGCCCTCCGCGCGGACTTTGCGGACCAGGTCGACGGAGGTCTGAAACACCACCGCGCCCTGTTCCTTGAGCACGTCGTTGAACATAGCGTTCTTGCGGTTGCCCAGCCCGCAGACGGTCTCCTTCTCGGGACCGTCCTCGGGATCGCCCCATTCGAGATCGATGCCGCGCGACTTCAGAAAGGCGTCGACGCCGTCGTACCGGGGCTTGCCATCCACATACTGGTAATAGTCGGGATCGATCTCGAAGGACTTGAACGGGATATTGTCGCGCTCCGCCACCGACTTCAGGTAGTCGTCGAACATCTTCTTCCAGGCGTTGGAATGGACGCTCGCGGTGTCGGTGATCACCCCGTCGAGGTCGAACAACCACGCGTCGTACTTGTGCGGATCGATTTCTGGATTTTTTTGTAGCCGGGTCATTCGCGGTCCCCATCCCTCTGGTGCCGGAAGAGGGAAAAGCTGGGCTTGGCGGCCGATGGCTTTCGCCGCCCGCTGCCCGGAGATACCGACCCCCATCTGGTGGTGCATTCATTTTATTGCGCTTTGTCGGGCGCTCCGGCCCATTATAGCCGACCACCGGCGCTTTCCCACCCTCGGGCACCACTTTTTTTCCCAGAGACCGGGTGGCGGACCCTGAAGGTCTTCCGGGGCCCCGCCGCCATCATCATCGGATAGCGGGGGGAGAATAGACCGCGCTTACGGAACGAAGGTGCGCACGTTGACCCGTATACCTGGGAGCGGGAGGATTCGAGCGACTTGAGATATCCGATCGTCCCGCTCGGAGCGGCGCGGTTTGCCCATCGGCCATTGACACCGGCGACCTCTTGGTGCCCGCGCCCGCGCGGGGTCGCTCAGTTCACCAGCTCGATTTCGCTCGGCCGCCAAGACTTATCGAAGAAGGCCGGCAGCGGGCTGTAGAGTCGCAGGATGGTGAACCAGCCCTTTTCCGGATCGGTCTGGATCCAGTTGCCGTCGGCGATGCCCTCAGGTTTTTTAGGACCGAAATAGACCGTCGTGGAGCCGTCCCCAGCCGTCTCGGCCGCGGGCGAGGGATAACTCTGCGACCCCGCTCGGGGATACTTTTGCGGCGTCCTCAGCATCGAGCGGGTCTGGTTGTCGTAGACCGTCAGCGACCAGAAGGCTTTGGCCGGGATGCCCTTGGGCAGCGTCATCTTGTAGGTCTTCGATCCCTCAAACGGTGCATCGCTGGAATCGAGGAATCCCATCAGGTACTGCGATCCGACCTCGGGGATCCGCATGATCATCGCCGGGCTGTCGAGCGTGTAGGCGTAGTAGAAGGCCGTACGGCTGTCGAGCGTCCGCGCGCCGGTCGGCGGATAGGGTTTGAACATCCCGTCCTCAAAGGCGGGCGGCGGCGTTTCGAACAACGCGCCGCCCTCGAACAGCATGTTCGCCCAGTTCGAGCCTTCGTAATAGGCCCAGTCGGGATGCTTTTCGAGCGCTTGCCACTGGAGCGCGCGGCCAAAGGCCTGCCCCGCCGCGGCGGCGTCCGTGAGGATCTTCTTCATCCGATCGTCCGGCTTGAACTCCTTGCCATGCGCGATGCCGATCGCGGCGAGCTGCCCGGCGAGCTCCACGTCATAACTGGTGGCCGGCTCGTTCTGGACGTTCTCGTTGATCATCTCGAAGAAGCGGTAATCGCTGGGCGGGATCGTGTTGAACGACATCCCGCTCACATTGATGAATTTCATCTCGGGGATCTTCGGCTCGCCGGCGAGCCGCACTTTGCCTTCCAGCGCCTCGGCGATCGGCGTGCCAAAGCTGCCCGGCTGGTAGGGATAGATCTTGAGGTTGTCCTTGATATTTTTGACCGCGGGCCGTGGGTCGTCACCGTTATCGATGAAGGCCCGCAGCGCGTAGAGGACCTTGTTGGTCCGGGCATGCGCGATAAAATAGCCGCCCAGCGGCAGCGAGCCATCATAGTCGGGACCGACGAGAAGGTATTTACCGCCGAGTCCACGGTCGGGCCCCGGTTTTCCGATGTCGGTCACCCACTGGAACCACATGTCGTTGATCGCGCCGAGCCCGCCGGAGGGCTGGTCGATCACCACCGGGCCGTCCGAAAGGTCGATCCAGCCCAAATAATAGATCGTGTCGGCATTCGCCGTCAGGAACAGCGATTCCGAATCCATCAGCTCTTCGAAGATGATGACGTCGCCCGTCCCGGCGCCGACGCTCTGGAACCCCTTGACCAGCGCCAGCGCCGACGCACCGCGGAAACTGTTGTTGTAGACGTTGAGCGCGCGGACGAAATCGATCGTGTCGTAGACCGTCTTTGCGGTGTCCGGCGTCGGCACGCCGTCCTTGAAATTCAGCGTGCCGATCCGGGTATCGACCGAATCAGGTGCCGACAGCGACCGGATCGTCTCCTCGCTGACGTCCGCGGCGACGGGGACGGAGACCGTTAGCGCAAAGACCAAGCAGGCGGCACCGAGGCCGGTTCCCAGATTGGATTTGGGCGGGCGATTGTTCATATTCGTTTCCTTTCTCATTCCATTTCAAGGTCAGGCCCAAGCCCAGGCGATGCAAGCGATGTCTTGAGGCCGGCGCTATTTCGAAATGGTGATCGGTATTCCAACGTTCTCGACGTCACCGACGGCGCTCTGGAACAAATCACCCAGGGACGCGAAGGTCGCCCGGTCCCACTGAGTGTCGTTAACGGTATAATACCGGCCGTCATAGCGCACCGACGCCAACCTGGTCGAGGGTTCGCTGTCGCTGACGATGATTTGCAGGACAGATGTGGGGTTTTCCGCAACCGGGCCGGTTCTTCTGTCGGGCGTGACGTCGAACTCCGCCGCCATTTCGATTCCGGAGCCAATGAAGACAATGATTTGCAGAACGCTGCGTAGTTTGATGGCTCCTTGAATGGGGAAATCGCCCCCCGGGCCATCGGGGCGGATATCGACGTAAACGAAACCGCTCGGATTTCGTTTGATCCTCTCATTCAGTTCGAACCGTTGCCGATCGCTGAGGGCCTTCGGATCGTAATTGAGGACAACGGTTCGGCCGGCCTGCAGTCGAGTCAGTTCGTAATTGCCATCCGGCTTCTGCCGCCAGCGGAGCCCCTTGTCCAAGCCATTGATGATGTCCTCCGCGCGCGGAACGCCCTTGAAGTCGGCGACCAGCGTTTCATCGAAGATCAGCGAGCCCACGAACAATTTCCGATTGTCATTGAGCCAGCGCAGGTGCGTGGCGATACGGCGGAACTCTTCGTATTCCTTCGGCTTGGCCGGGTCGTTCGAAATAAACCGCAAGAAGCTTCCATCCGGATTTTGGACGTCGATCCCGGCACCCATCAGCCGCGTCATCCGGTCGATGGCTCCACCTTGAAAGACAAGGAACTCGAAAACATCGTCCTTGAACGGTGTCAGGATGCGACGGGTGAAGTCCTGGCCGGAGATCGGAATGATACTGAAGGTCGGGTTCTCGGAGGCGCTCGCGCCCCAGTTGAGGTTGAAGAAATCGGTACCACTCGGCTCCTGGATACTTCCTCCAACGTTGATCGACGTCGTCCAGTCAAAGGTGGCGGCGATGCTTGATGTGGTGGTGAAGTGGATCGGGCGTCCGACATCCACCCGCGCGATATTGAGCAACAGGAGTTTCTGCTCGATTTCCGAGGTCACCTCGTCGTAACCAAGTACTTGGCGCTCCAGCACCGGCGGACCGACACAGCCGCCGAGCACAGTCGCCGCGACAATCGTTACGAACGTCAATCTAAGCATGGTAGCCGTTCCCCCTTCCTTGTAAGCCTCTGTTCAATCAATCATTTATTTCGAAACGACACGAACGCGGGATTTGACGTCAAGCCAACACCGTCCGGGTTTCCGCGTAACGGGAAAAGGCGCGGAGCGTTTCCGGCGGCCTCCGGCGCGCCGTACATCAGCGAGCGGGCTTTGGAGTGGAGGGTGATGAAGTTTCCGGCTCCGGGTCCGCGTCTTCCGACAACCCCTTTCGGTATTTGTAGTTGTAGGCACCTCTCTGCGGGTAATCGAGGATATCCTCCATTTCCCAGCGAAGTCCCGGATCGAATTCGGGAAAAGGCAACTGATCGAGTTCCCGCCAGTTGTCCACCTCTGCTTCCGCATTGCGGCCCCGTTCGGCATCCAGGCCTCCGTCGCGCGTGTGGTACATGGTTTGCGAGGGGAACGCGAAGCCCGTGCCGGATTCTCTGACAATATCGGCTATGCGCAGGAGGATGTCCTCCTTGATGGCGAGAAAGGTGTCCTGATCCTGACAGCGGAGATAGGCGAAAATTTCCAGATCGAGTGAATAGGCGCCGTAGCTGACGAACCGCACCCGCGCCGGCGCGGGGGTCACCTTAGGGTGGCCAAGGAGCAGCTTGCGCAGTTCGGCCAGAACATAGCGCAACTGGTCCGGGGTGGTTTCGTAGCGAAGCTGCAGGATCGTCTTGAGCAGCCGAATGTCGCGCGCCGCGAAGTTATCCAATTGCATCTGCGAGAACTCGGCGTTGGGAATGGTCACGATCGTCCTTTCCAGCGAACGAATTCGTGTCGACCGCAAGCCGATCTGCTCGACGGTGCCGATCTTGTCGCCGTATTGGCAGAAATCGCCGACCCTTACCGGCCGGTCCGCGAACAGGGTGAGACCGCCGATAACGTTCTCAAGGGTCGGCCGGATGGCAAGGGCGATGGCGAGACCGCCGACGCCGAGACCCGCCACCAACGGGGCGATCGGGATGCCGACGGCTTCCGCCGCGTAGATTCCGAGGTAGACGAGAATGACGACACTGACCAAGCGAAAAATGATCCGCAACAAGGCGGCATCGACCCGGCGCTTTTCGGCTGACACGGCTTGACTGAAAGCGACACCATCGGCGAGCCGCCCGGCGACCACCAAAACAAGCCAAGCGAGGCCTCCGACCTGCACGGCGAATGCAATGAACGACACGGTCGCGCCCGCGCCTTCATACAGTCCGATGGCCTCGATGGAAAAGAGTTCGAAAAAGTAAGCAATCGCAACGGCACAAAGCAGAGCCAGGGGCACGCCAAATCTCAGGGATGGACGGGCTGTCCTATGTTTTTCATCCCACCGGACACCTTGACGATACACGAACCAGATCAAGACCGCTGAAACGAGGAGAAGTGAAAAAAAGGCAATCCACAGCCACACCCCTTGTCCAAGAACAACTATTTTAGCCCAATCAGGCAGATGGTCTGGAAAATCTCTGGGGATCCACGGGCCAGGAGCGGCGAGGTATTCCTTGTATAGTCCGACAGATGCTCCCTTTTTGTATGGAAGATCCTTCGCCGAGGCGTAATAACCATCAAGATTTTCAATAGTTTCTTGCGTAAAGAGAAATTCGCCAGCGTTGGGTCCCTCCGAAATTTTGGCGATCTCGATCTTCGTATTGGGAATGGTCCAGCGCACGATCCCCTGTTCCGCGACCTCTTTATCGTCCGGAATGTCTTCGTACGGCGGCAGCTCGACCCGGTCGAGAATTTCCTTTAGCAAAATCATATCGATGGTCATGGCCGCGAGACGATCGACGGCACGAACCTCGCCGAAGTCAATCGTATCGGCGGCTCGCAAGAGCGGCCTGTCGATGTCGGCGCTGGGCTTGCCGCTCCGCCAGAGGTCCACGAATGTGCTGATATCGCGAAGGTAGGTTCGCAAGGTGTCGCGCGGACTCGACGTATCCGCCGACCGCAAGGGATATGGATCCTCCATCGAGCCAATGATCGCGTCAAGATCGCTGGACTGCGCGAGCGTTCGAGGCGCGAGAAGCACGAGGATGAAGACCAATACCCAGCGAGACCGCTCGAGGATAATCCTGATCATGCTAGTCCGTTGCTCCCTGCGTTGTAATCCGGTCCATGGATACCCAAGTGCTTGCCGCCCGTTACAGACACCGGTCCGAGTGTGCGGTCGCGGGATCCCTGTTTGGGACCCACCGAGAGGGATGTCCCGGATCACTTGAGGCCGACTTCGGAAAAGTACTTCAAAGCGCCTTCGTGGATGGGCGCGGCGAGACCCGTCTCGACCATTTCGTCTTTGGTCAAGGACAGGAACAAGTGGCGACAGAGCCTGAAGGAGTTCCAGGTTTTCGAAGTATGCCTTGGTGATCCGATAGATCACGTCCGCGGGCACCTTGGCCGACGTCACCAGCGTCGCCACCACACCCAGAGTCCGAACATCCCGAGGAATGCCCTTGTACGTGCCGCCCGGAATCACCGAGCCCACGTAAAACGGGTTTTCCCTGT
Organism: uncultured Alphaproteobacteria bacterium; assembly: GCA_963701445.1. Lineage (GTDB taxonomy): Bacteria > Pseudomonadota > Alphaproteobacteria > Rhodospirillales > Defluviicoccaceae > CAKZLS01. The sequence continues at coordinate 12,701 of CAVPAM010000017.1, read as the reverse complement.
TGAGTTTCTCGATGATTGGATCCGAAACTTTCACAAGCTTTGCGTCGCACAGCGCCGTCGCCTCCCGAACCGTGGGGTTGGGGTGTCCGATCGTGTAGACGAACGCGTCGAACTCGCCGTCGCATAGGGCCTCGGCCAGGTTGGCACCCTCGAACTCGGAGACAGCGATAACCTCCTCGCCCGTCCAGCCGTGGGCCTCCGCCAGCACATCCATGGCGTCGCGCCGGCTGGAAGCCGTCCCGCCGATATAAACCCGCTTGCCCTTCAGATCCTCGAACGTTTCAATGTCCCTATCGTCGCGGGCGACGACCGTGAAGTGCTCGACATAGAGTGCGAACATCGAGCGCAGGTTCTCGAAGGGGCCCTCATCCTCGAACGGTCCGGTCCCGTCGAAGGCGTCCTGCTGCAGGTCGGATTGGACCAGGGCAAGGTCAACGTTCCTTTTTCGCAGGTCTTTGATATTCGGTATGGATCCGCCGGAGATATCAACGGTGCAACTCAAGCCCCGCTCGGCAAGGCTTTCATTGGCGAGTTTGCAAATGACGCCCCCGACGGGGTGGTAGAGGCCGCCAACCCGGCCGGTCGCGATCGTCACCGATCCATGATCGTCGCTTTCCTCGGCCTCGCCGATATTGGCGAACCCCGCGATCAACGTTGCCGCCAGGAGCATCACGATCGCGCATTTGCAGCCTACACTCGACACCGCGCCAACTCCTCGGGTCCGGGTTTCACAAAACCCCGGGCATAGCGGAGTTGTGACAATTGTGTATTAACCAGTCCAACATGACGCAATGACGGCCAAAAAGCAAACCGCTCATCTCGTTTCCGGACATCCCGCTCCCGACGACCTGACCAGACACGCGTGGCGGAAATCGGTCGCTTTCAACTTATGGGATCTTGCCCGGAGAAACTGAAAACCCAGCGAGTTCCCTTCCCGCGACGGACACCCTGTGCGGAAATCACGCCGAGGGGTCCGCGTCCGACATATGGTTCCCGTACGATCGCGGTTCGGGTTGCCGGAAACGCCGCGCCGGACTAGATTCCAAATCATGACGCATTGCATACGACATGCCGCTGTGGCGGCCGCCGAGCGAGGGCAACAACCTGATCATCCAGGCGACGATCGGCTGTTCGTTCAATGGCTGCACGTTCTGTTCCATGTACAAGACCAAGGACTACCGCGCCCGGCCGCTGGACGAGGTGTTCGCCGACATCGATGCCGCCGCCAGGGTCTGGCCCGGGGCGCACCGGGTGTTCCTCGCCGACGGCGACGCGCTGGCGCTGCCGACCGACGACCTGCTGCGGATCCTCGACCGGCTTGCCGCCGCCTTTCCCGCGCTGCAGCGGGTGACGTGCTACGCCACCCCCATCAATCTCAATCACAAGCCGGTGGACGAACTCGCGGCGCTCAGGGACAACCGGCTGACGCAGGTGTATTTCGGCATCGAGTCCGGCTCGGACGAGATCCTCAAGCGGATCCGCAAGGGGGCGACCCAGAAGACCATGATCTCGGCCCTGGAACGGGCGCGCGAGGCCGCCATCAAGGTCTCGGCGACGGTGATCCTCGGCCTCGGCGGTCGCGGGTTGTGGCGGGAGCACATCGACGGCACCGCCGAACTGGTCAACGCGGCGCCGCCCACGTACCTGTCCACCCTCCAGCTTTATCTCGAGGAGACCGTCGTCGAGGATTTCATGACCCGGTTCGCCCGCTACGGCGAGCCGTTCCAATGGCAGGACGACGACGGCGTGCTCGCCGAACAGGAACGGCTGCTGGCGGGCCTCGACCCGGGTTCGCCGGTGATCTTCCGGTCCAATCACGCGTCCAACTGCCTGCCGCTGGCCGGCAACCTGCCGCGCGACCGCGACCGCCTGATGGCCATGGTCGCCGCCGCCCGCGCCGGCGCGACGCCGATCCGGCCGCAATTCCTGCGCGGGCTCTGAGCCGAAGGATCCGTTCTATACGATCTCGAGAACTTTTTCCGGCGGACGGCCGATGCGCGCCTGGTCGCCGCTGACCACGATGGGCCGCTCGATGACGATGGGGTTGGCGATCATGCCCTCGATCAGCGCGTCGTCGCCGAGGGCCGGATCGTCGAGGCCGGCCTCGCGGGCTTCCTTGGGGCGCAGGAGGTCCCGGGGTTTCATCCCCAGCATGCCGAGGATGCGCCGCAGTTCGTCGGCGCTGGGCGGCGCTTCGAGATATTCGACGATGGCGGGTTCGATCCCCCGGTCGCGAAGCAGCGCCAATGTTGCGCGCGACTTGCTGCATCGCGGATTGTGATAGATGGTGACGGTCATCGGTTCCCCTTCCAGAGCTTTTGCGGGCCACTGTTGCCCGCCGTCGCGCTTTTGGCAAGCGCGGGCCGGCCGTCAATCGGATGGATCCAGGTCCTCCGCCGTCTCCGCCTCGACGACGCGCCGGGCGATGTCGTAGGAAAACCCGGCGCGGGCCAGCGCCGCCAGGTCCTTTTCGCGCATTTCAGCCCGCGCGGCGAGCGGACGATAGGGCCCCAACCGCCGCCGCCGCGCCAGATTGACCGCCGCCGCGAAATCCGTGTTCCCGGCGGTTTCCGCCAATCCGGCCAACGCGCCGTCGATGTCGTCCGGCGCCACGCCCTTCTCCATCAGCCGGGCGCGGATCCCCCGGCGGGAAACGCCGCGCCGGTGAAGGGTCGCGGCGCGGCTCCCGGCATACGCGGCATCGTCCACCAGGCCGGACGCCTGGAAGCGGGCGACAATCCGGTCCACCGCCACCCGGCCTTCGTCGCGGTCGGTGTCATGAAGGCGCGCCGATCGCTCCACCCGGCGCATCAGCACCCGGCGCAGGTTCTCGGACGACGACGCGAAGCGCCCGAGATAGAACAGCGCGGCGTTCTCCAGGGTTTGCGGCGTGGCTTTTCGAGGCGTTCGGGCCATCATGCATTGTAGCCGTCCCGGCACCGCATGTGTTACCTATACCGCCACTCATCGAAGGGATTTGGAGGGAAGCAATGATCAAGGTCACCGCCGACGAAGCCACGCGGATTCTCACCGTCGAGGCCCGTGGCATGGTCTCCGAGGCCGACATCGAAACAGGGCTGGACAACCTGCAGGAGCGATTCCCACAGGTCGGCGTGCGCCTCTCGGGTGGTGCCAAGGGCGGCATTCGCATGTTTCTGGACTGGGAACACCTCGAAGGCTGGGAAATGGGCGCCAAGACCTCCGGGACCATGGCGGGAAAGATGATGAGCGACGTCGTCCATCGCGTCGCGGTTGTCGCCGACGCCAAATGGAAGGGCGAGCAGGAGCGTCTCGCCGACGTCGGCAAACGCGCAAACGTGAGGTTCTTCACGCTGGATCAGCGCGAAAAGGCGATGCAATGGCTGCGGGAAGACTGAACGTCAGTTGACCTCCGGGACGTACCTGCGGAACAGCGGCTTGTCGGGAACGTCTTTCGGTTTTTTCTGGCGCTTGCCCAGGGTCGGCTTGTCGAAGGACACTTTCTTGTAGGGGATGACGCTCAGGAGGTGGGCGATGCAGTTCAGGCGCGCGCGGCGCTTGTCGTCGGCGCGGACGATGTTCCAAGGCGAATAGTCCGTGTCGGTCGCCAGCATGATGTCGTTGTAGGCGGCGGTGTAGTCCCACCAGCGCCTGTATGATTCGAGATCCATGGGGCTGAGCTTCCATTGCCGCATGGGGTCCTCGATGCGCCGGCGGAAGCGCCGCTCCTGTTCCTCCTGACCCACGTCGAAGAAGTACTTGATCAGAATAATTCCCTGGTCGACGAGTTCGCGCTCGAAGTTCGGCACCACCTGAAGAAAGCGCTGGTATTCCTGTTCCGTGCAGAACCCCATGACCCGTTCGACACCGGGCCGATTGTACCAACTTCGGTCGAAAATGACGATTTCGCCGGCCGCCGGAAAATGCGGGATGTAACGCTGGGCATAGATCTGGGTCCTTTCGCGTTCGGACGGCGCCGGGAGCGCCACCACGCGGAACACGCGCGGGCTGACCCGTTCGGTGATGCGCTTGATCACGCCGCCCTTGCCGGCCGCGTCGCGGCCTTCGAAGACGACGATAATCCGCGCGCCCTCGTGCTTGACCCACTCCTGCAGGCGGCACAGTTCCACCTGCAGGTCCTCGAGCCGCTTTTCGAAATCCTTCCGTTTCATCTTACCCTTGTCGCTGGCCATTCCGATCTCCGTTAGACTGATTGGCGGGGTGCAGCGCCGCCATCCCACGCCTTCCCAGTATGACGGAAATGTTTCATAAATGGCGGCCCCTGCATAGTCGAAACGGTTTCGGGCTCGATCGACCCGATCTGATCGGGACGTGCTGTAGACTCCATCCGGGAACGGGCCAGCGTGATCCAGGACGAACTGATCACGCGCCTGTCCGATCAGATGAACCGAACCGTGTACGTCCTGACGGTCGTCGCGACGATCATGCTGCCGCTCGGGTTCCTCACCGGCCTGCTCGGCATAAACGTCGGCGGCATTCCCCTCGCCGAAAGCCGATGGGGCTTCGCCGCGGTCTGCGGCATTCTCGCGGTCGTCGTGGGGGTTCAGGTCCTCCTCTTCCGCAAACTGAGATGGATCTGAGATCCGCCAGAGGCTTAGCGGTGGACTTCCACGGAATTCCCGGCGAAAGTGCGGCGCTGAACGGCGCCTTGTGGAAACGGGAGAAGGATCGGGGGCGAAACGGGGAGCATGAAAGGGCTTAAATCGCGGCTCGAACACCTCTATTTCGGCGGATCGCGCGACGCGCGGATTTTTCGCTACGTGCTGCTGGCTTTCGACCTCGTGACCATCGCGTTTTTCATCGTCACGTCGATGTTTCCCGAGACGATGCCGATTATCGCGGTCGAATACGCCATCGCCCTCGTCCTGATCCTGGATTTCGCCGCGCGGCTATGGATCGCCCGGCGCAAATGGCATTTCCTGGCCGACCCCATCACCATGGCCGATATCATCGTCATCGGCACGCTGGTGCTGGCGCCATTCATCGAGAACTGGGGATTCCTCCGGGTGCTCCGGGCGCTGCGCCTTCTGCGCTCCTACCATCTCCTGCGCGACCTGCGATCGAGTTCGGCGTGGTTCAAGTCCAACGAGCAGATCATCGGGAGTTCCCTGAACCTGATCGTCTTCATCTTCTTCATCACCGCGTTGGTCTACGTTCTCGAGGTCGATACCGAATCGCAGATCCACACCTATATCGACGCCCTTTACTTCACGGTGACCACGCTCACCACCACGGGTTTCGGCGACATCACCCTGCAGGGCACCCACGGACGGCTCCTGGCGGTGTTGATCATGGTGGTGGGAGTGGCCCTGTTCCTGCGCCTGGTGCAGACGATCTTTCGGCCGCACAAGGTGCGTTACCCCTGTCCCGATTGCGGCCTGAGCCGCCACGATCCCGACGCCGTTCACTGCAAGCACTGCGGCCGGACCATCCATATCGAGACCGAGGGGGATTAGCCTTCTTGCTTTTCCGACATCGTATGGCAAACTGCCGGCATCACGGATCATCGAGTGGGCGTGCGACTGTTGGACCGTCTGCGTGCAAACGAGACATCCGAGCACGGGCGCATTGGCTTGATCCCGTGCCCGATGCCCGTTCTGTTCACGGGCTTTTGGAATAAGGCTGAAACGCCAGCCTTGGAGGGGAACAGACGGATGAATTCCAAGCGGCAAGGGTGCCGTCCCGATATTCGTGGCGGCCGTCTTGCTCGCCGCGTTCAACCCAATGGGCAAGGCGCGCGCGGTCGAAAGCGCGGAAACCGTTACCATCGCGACCGGCAAGGTCGGGGGCATCTACCATCCGGTGGGCGGCGCCATCTGCAAACTTGTCAACGATCGCGCGGCGGAGCACGGAATTTCCTGCACCGTCGAGATTACCGGCGGGTCGTCGGAAAACCTCCGGGACCTGCGTGCCGGCGAAGTCGCCCTCGCCATGGCTCAATCGGACTCGCAGTACAGCGCGTTCAAGGGAATCGGGCCATTCGAGGAAGCCGGACCCTTCGACACGATGCGCTCCATGTTCGCGCCCTACGTGGAACAGTTCACGCTGGTCGCGCGCGACGACGCGAACATCAACTCCTTCAAGGATCTTAAGGGCAAGCGCGTGCACATGGGCCGGCCAGGATCCGGCAAGCGTGAGACCATGGATGTCATCCTGGACGCCTTCGGCTGGAGCCGCGACGACGTGCAAGATATCTCCGAATTCAAGGCGTCCAACGTGGCCGAAGCCCTCTGCGACAACGAGATCGACGCGTTTGTTTATACGATCGGACATCCGAGCCCGTTGGTCAGGGAGGCCGTGGCCACGTGCCGCGCGGTGATCGCGCCCGTTTCCGGGCGGGCCATCGAGAGACTGGCGGACAACAGCCCGATTTACGTGTCCACGGTGATCCCGAGGGGAACGTACCAGAATCAGTCCAGCGACATTCCAACGCTCGGTCTCGTGGCGACGCTGGTCACGACCGAGAAGATCCCTTCGGACGTTGTCTACGAGGTGACCAAGGCATTCTTCGAGAACCTCGATCGCCTGCGCGAGGCGTCGCCCTTGTTCTGGTCCCTGACCGCCCGGGAAATGGTCTCGAGCGGCCGGACCGCTCCCCTGCACGAGGGTGCGTCCAGGTATTTCTCGGAGGCCGGACTGCAATGAGGCAACACCTGGAACACAAGCGACCGAAGTCCTTGCACGCGCGCCTCCAGCTCGGCCTGGCTCGCCGGGCATTGTCCGCCATGGTTGCGCTTGCCGCGGCAATGGTCGCGCTCGCGGCGGTTCCGGCCGCGGCGCAGCAGGATGACCTCAACGCGATCCTGAGCGCCATCGATGAGCCGTATCCGCTCGAAGCGCCGATACGTCGAGCCCGCGCGACACCCTTCGAAGCTTCTTGCGCGACTTCAGCGACGGCATCGAGGCGTGGCAGAACGATGAACCGGACGCGGCCATCTACCGGCCGCTGTTCCGCGCCAGCGAAACATTCGACGCGACCGAACTCGCGGCGCTGGACCGCATCTCCAGCATGGCAATCAACATGGCTTTCCTCAGGGAGATCCTCGACCGCGTCGAACTGCCGTCCTTCGATCAGATTCCAGGCGACGAGGAGGTGGCGGAACAGAATATCCAGCGCTGGACCATTCCGAATACCAATATCGAAATCGTCAAGATCGAAGAAGGACCCAAGGCCGGACAGTTTCTTTTCAGCAATGAAACCGTCGCGCAGTTGCCGAACTACTACGAGATGGCAAGGGATTTGCCTTATAAAAAAGGGGCTTTCATCAACCTCTATGAAGACCTCCTGACCAGCCCCGGCTCGTGGCTGCCGAGAAATCTGGCGGACCGTTTTCCGCCTTGGGCCAGCAATGTGGTCCTGGGGCAAGCCGTATGGCAATGGATCGCCGCCGCGCTTTCCCTCGTTGCCATGGGAGTGGCGATCTGGCTGCTGTATCGCGCCGGCGCGTGGTGGGACCGGAGACAGGGCAGCGCTCGCGCCTGGTTCCGGTTCGGCAGGCCGCTCTCCTTTATCGGCGCGGTCGCGGTCGCCTCCGTCTTCGACAGCTTTGCCCTCAGGGGCATCGGAATGGCCGGCTTCCCGCTCAAGGTGATGCTGTTCATCGGAATCGTCGTCAAGGTCGGAGCCCTCGTATGGCTGACCCTGCTTCTCGCCGATCGATTGGCCGATGGTTTTGCGCAAAACCAGGACAAACCGCCGGAGAAACGGCGGGTCAACGCCGCCCTGATGCGGATCCTCTTCCGATTGCTGAGCATCGTCTTTTTGGCCTATATCGGGATTTACGCGGCCGAGACCGTCGGCATCCCCATCGCGCCGCTCATCGCCGGTCTCGGCGTCGGTGGTCTCGCCCTAGCCCTTGCCGTCCGGCCGACGCTGGAGAACATTATCGGCGGCCTCACCCTGTTCGCCGACCGGCCGGTGCGCGTGGGCGACTTCTGCCGTTATGGCGAAGAGATCGGCACCGTCGAGGAGATCGGCCTGCGCTCGACCCGCATCCGGTCGCTGGAGCGCACCCTGGTCACCGTCCCCAACGCCGAGTTCTGCGCAAATGAAACTGGACAACTTCGCCGTCCGCGACCAACGGCTGCTCCAGACAGTGCTGGGCCTGCGCTACGAGACGACGCCGGAACAACTTCGCTATGTGCTGGCGGAACTGCGCAAGATGCTGCTTGGGCACCCCATGGTGACGCCGGCGCCGGCGCGCGTCCGGTTTGTCGGATACGGCGCCTACTCGCTCGATCTGGAGGTCTTCGCCTATTTGCGATGCCAGGACCAGGACACGTTTCTCGCCATCAAGGAAGACATCCTGCTGCGCATGGCGGACATTATCGAGGAAGCGGGAACCGGTTTTGCCTTCCCATCGCAGACGATGTACTACACGCGAGACCGTGGCTTGGACACCGAGCGCGCCCGCGACGCCGAGACAAGGGTCGAGGACTGGCGGGAAAAAGGAAGCCTGCCGTTTCCGGAATTCGATCCGGGGCTTCGGTGGGAGATGGAAGATATCCTCGATTATCCTCAGACGGGGCGCATACAACTACAAGTTCCGCAAAGGCTTGTCCGAGGACGCGGAGCCCGATGCGCAAACATTGCCGGCCGGCGCGCCGGCCCGGTAGGTCCGCCACGATACGTCGCCCGGCGCGGACAAGAAAAAGACGGATGCGACGGGACTCGCCTCCATCGTATACAGCTTCGAATCGGAATGATCGATTGGATGGACATGCGTCCTGACGCGCCCCAACCCTATTTCGCGACGGACCCGGCCGGGTCGAACTGGCTCGGGCTCTGGACGCTGTACTGGCGGGAGGTCCGGCGCTTCGCCAAGGTCTACAACCAGACCATCCTCGCGCCGGTCGTCACGACGCTGCTGTTTCTCGCCATTTTCGCGCTGGCTCTGGGCCGCGCGGTGGAGATGGTCGGGGGCGTGCCGTTCATGGAGTTTCTGGCTCCGGGCCTGGTGATGATGGCCATCGTCCAGAACGCCTTCGCCAACACCTCGTCCTCGATGATCATCGCCAAGGTTCAGGGAAACATCGTCGACACCCTGATGCCGCCGCTCAACGCTCACGAGCTGACCTTCGGCATCGCCATGGGCGGCGTCACCCGCGGCATCGCCGTGGGCATCGTCGTCACCGCGGTCATGAGCCTGTTCGTGACGGTCCATATTCACAGCATCGGCTTCATTGTTTATCACGCGTTCATGGCGTCGCTGATGTTGTCGCTGCTGGGCGTGGCCGGCGGCATCTGGTCGGAGAAATTCGATCACATGGCCGCCGTCACCAACTTCATCGTCACGCCGCTGTCGTTCCTGTCCGGCACGTTCTATTCCATCGACCGGCTGCCGCCGCTGTTTCAGGACATTGCCCACGCCAACCCCTTCTTCTACATGATCGACGGCTTCCGCTACGGCTTCATCGGACGCGCGGACATGGACCCGCTGATCGGCATCGCGGTCATGGCGGCGGTCAATGTGGGCGCTCTGGATTCTGTGCTACTGGATGTTCGCGACCGGCTACAAGCTGAAGGCCTGACGGCGGCGGAATCGTCCGGCAGAGCGGGCGTTGACTGCGGCCCGGGAGGCTCCTAACATGGCGCCCTTCTCAAGTAGGGCCGGTGCGCGCCACCGGCCCGAAGTGTTTTCGGAGGTCTGTGTGATACCGGCTGTCATGCCCACCTATGCGCGTATGGACGTGGCGTTCGAGCGCGGCGAAGGCGCGTACGTGTATACCGCCGATGGCCGGCGCTATCTGGACTTCGGCGCCGGCATCGCCGTCGCGTCGCTGGGTCATTGCCATCCCCACCTGGTGGACGCCTTGCGCCGGCAGGCCGAGCGCCTGTGGCATTGCTCCAACCTGTACCACATTCCCGAGCAGCAGCGGCTGGCGCGCCGGCTGGTGGACGCCACGTTCGCCGATTCCGTGTTCTTCTGCAACTCCGGGGCCGAAGCCATGGAATGCGGCCTCAAGATGATCCGCCGCTATCATGACCTCGGCGGAAACCCCGGACGCTACCGCGTCATCACCATGGCCGGCGCCTTCCACGGACGGACGCTGTCGACCATCGCCGCCGGCGGCTCCGCCAAGTACCTGGACGGCTTCGAGCCCAGGGTGGACGGCTTCGATCAGGTTCCCTTCGGCAATCTGAACGAAGTGCGCGCGGCGGTGACCCCGGAGACGGCGGCCATCCTCGTCGAACCGATCCAGGGCGAGGGCGGCATCAACGCCGCCACCATCGAATTCCTGCGCGGCCTGCGCGCCGCCGCCGACGAGTTCGGGCTGCTCCTGTTCCTCGACGAGGTGCAGTGCGGCGTCGGCCGGACGGGACGCCTGTTCGCCCACGAGTGGGCGGGCATCGAACCGGACCTCATGGCCGTCGCCAAGGGCCTCGGCGGCGGCTTTCCCGTCGGCGCCTGCCTCGCCACGGAAAAGGCCGCGGCCGCGCTCACGGCGGGAAGCCACGGCAGTACCTTCGGCGGCAACCCGCTCGCCATGGCGGTCGCCAACGCGGTGCTCGACGTCGTCCTGGAGGCCGGGTTCCTCGACCACGTGCGCTCGATCGGCAAGACGTTCCGCCACGGGCTGGACGCCCTCGCCGCCAAGTACCCCGACGGGATCGCCGAGGTGCGCGGAAGCGGTTTGATGCTCGGCGTGAAATGCGTGGCGGAAAACGGCGCGGTGGTGAAGACCCTGTTCGACAACGGCATGCTCACGGTGCCCGCCGCCGACAACGTCGTGCGGCTGCTGCCACCGCTGATCATCGAGGAAAGCCACGTCGCGGAAGCCCTGGCGATCATGGATCGCGGGTTCGCCGGATTGGCGGAAAAGGCGGCTTGACGCATGGCGACGCCAAGGCATTTCCTGGATCTCGACCGACTCGACCGGACGACCCTTCGCGAAATCCTCGCCATGGCGGGCGCCTTCAAGCGGGGCGAGGTCCCGGACAGCGACAAGACGCTGGCGGGACGGACGCTCGCCATGGTCTTCGAGAAACCGTCCACCCGGACGCGGGTGTCCTTCGAGGTGGGAATGCTGCAGCTTGGCGGCAACGCCATTCTGCTGAGCGAACAGGAATCCCAGCTTGGCCGGGGCGAAACCATCGCCGACACCGCCCGCGTGCTGTCGCGTTACGTGGACGTGATCATGTTCCGCACCAGCGACCACGGCCGGCTCGACGAACTGGCGCAACACGCCACGGTACCGGTGATCAACGGGTTGTCCGACCTGTCCCACCCCTGTCAGCTCATGGCCGACGTCATGACCTACGAGGAGCTTCGGGGCGGGATCGCGGGCCGCGCGGTCGCATGGAGCGGCGATGCCAACAACGTGGCGCGGTCCCTGGTGCACGCCGCCGTTCGGTTCGGCTTCCGGCTTCGGCTGGCGTGTCCGGCGGCCCTGCACCCGCGCGATGGATTGCTGGACTGGGTGCGCGCCGAGGGCGGCGACGTGGCCTTCACCGACAGCCCGCTGGAGGCGGTGGAGGGCGCGGACCTGGTGGTGACGGACACATGGGTGTCCATGGGCAGCACGGACGGCGAAAAGCTGCACACCCTGCTCGGTCCGTTCCGCGTGGACGAAGCGCTGATGGCCCGGGCCAAGCCGGACGCCATCTTCATGCATTGCCTGCCGGCCCATCGCGGCCAAGAAGTGACCGCCGGCGTGATGGACGGTCCGCAGTCCGTGGTCTGGGACGAGGCCGAGAACCGCCTGCACGCCCAGAAGGGAATTCTCGCCTGGTGTCTGCGCTGAGCCGCGCGGTCGCGCATCCTCGGGTCAGGGAAGCGTGACCGGCGGCGCGCGCGCCTGACACTCGAGCGGCCATGGGGCGGCGGGAGCGGAAAGGAAGGCCATGGAACACGCGGATATCTTTAGCGACTACGTTCAACCCTTCCAGATCGAGGCCCCGGGCCTGCGCGGGCGGTTGGTGCGGCTGGGGCCGGCGGTGGACAGCGTACTCGCCCGCCACGGCTATCCGGAAGCGGTCGCCGGGATCCTGGCCGAGGCCCTGTCGCTGGGAGCGGTCCTGGCCAGCGGCCTGAAGTACGACGGCCTGTTCACCCTGCAAATTCAGGGCGACGGTCCGGTCACGCTGCTGGTCGCGGATATCACAAGCGACGGCGCCATCCGGGGATACGCGCGGTTCGACTCCGAACGTCTGGAGGCCACGGGCCCGGGTCCGGAAAGCCCGGTGCCGCGGCTCCTGGGGGCCGGGCACATGGCGTTCACGGTCGACCAGGGACCGGACACCGAGCGCTATCAGGGGATCACCCCGCTGGAGGGCGCCACCCTGTCGGACTGCGCCCACACGTATTTCCAGCAGTCCGAGCAACTGGATACCGCCATCGCGCTGTTTGCCTCGCCCGGGTCGGCGGCGGTGGCCGCGGCGCCCCGGGGCTGGCGCGCGGGCGCGATGATGATCCAGCGCCTTCCCTCAACCGGATCCGCCGACCTGGAACAGGACGAGGACGACTGGCGCCGCGCGGTCGTGATGATGAGCACGGTGACCGCCGCGGAACTCCTGGATCCCGGACTTAACGCGTCGGAAATCCTCTATCGGCTGTTCCACGAGGATGGCGTTCGGGTCTATCGTCCAAGGGCGCTGCGCCACCAATGCCGGTGTTCGCGTCAACGGGTCGAGCGGACGCTGTGTTCGTTTCCCAAGCCCGAGGTGGAATCCATGATCGAGGACGGCCAGCTTTCGGTGA
>CAVPAM010000016.1:0-68165 GCA_963701445.1 uncultured Alphaproteobacteria bacterium | reverse complement strand
CGCTGGAGATCGGCCCGGAGATCGACCCCGGCGCCCCCTGGACCCGCGCGATCTCCCGCGATCTTGAATCCCCGCCCATGGCCCTCGCCCTCAAGTCCGGCAACTTCGGCGCCGCCGATTTCTTCCTCAAGGCCTGGGAGCTCTTGCCATGACCGCCGAAACCCGCGCCCGCGACACCATCTGGGTCCTGGCCAAGTCGCCGTTCGATCGCGGCCTGACTTTCGGCGGTACCGGCAACATCAGCGTCCGGCTCGACGACGGCGGCTGGCTGATGACCCCCACCAACGCCTCCATGGGCACCCTCGACCCGGCCCGGCTGTCGCGCCTCGACGCCGCCGGCCGCCTCCTCGCCGGCGTGGACCCCGCCGACGTGCTGCCGCCCATCACCGCCTATTACATCATGCGGGTGGGCCGCCTGCCGCTGGTCCCCTACTTCCCCCCCGGCGACAAAACATTGGCCGACGCCGTCGGCAAGCTCGCCGGCAAACACCATGCGGTCCTGCTCGCCAACCACGGCCCGGTGGTCGCCGGCACCAGCCTGGAGAACGCCGTCTACGCCACCGAGGAACTGGAGGAGACGGCGCGGCTCTACCTCATGCTCCGGGGCCAGGCCCTCCGCCTGTTGACGCCCGAACAGGTCGCCGACCTGCGCCAACGCTTCGGCGCCTGAAACCGAAACTTAACGTAACGGGAACGCCCCGCATGCACGCCGTCACCGTCGCCTTCGAGATCTACCCCGCCCACGTGAACGCCTTCCGCGAGGCCGTCCTCGCCCAGGCCCGCAATTCCCTGGACCGCGAGGAACCCTGCCGCCGCTTCGACGTCTGCCTGGACCCCAAGCGCCCCGACCGGGTGTTCCTCTACGAGCTCTACGACACCCCCGCCGCCTTCCAGGCCCACCTCGACGAGCCCCCACTTCAAGACCTTCAACGCCACCGTAACCCCCTGGATCCGCCGCAAACAGGTGGACACCTGGGATCTCGCCGACATCGAGTGACGATCCTCGCCCGGGCCGAACGGATGGGCGGAATTGACCCCCGGATTTATGACCGCGCGATGGATTAGCGCGTCGACCGTGCCGCGCGCGACTTCAGGGCGGCATAGATCGGCGCTTCACGAAGCGTTTCGGCCACCAGCATCGATCCGAAACACCCCGCAAGCAGGGGCAGGAGGAGCGTCGAGCTGCCTGTCATCTCGATCACCAACACGATCCCAGTGAGCGGTGCACGGACGCTACCGGCAAAAAAGGCACCCATGCCGACGAGCGCGAAGGCCTCCGGTCGGACCATGAGGCCCGGGATCGCGGCGTCGACAACATAGCCGAAAGCCAGACCGGAGACGGCGCCCAGAACCATTAACGGGGCAAACAGGCCGCCCGGCGTACCGGCGGCGTAGGACGCCGCGCCCAGAACCAGACGGAACAGAAAAAGCGCTGGAAGTGCGACCAGAAGCAACTCCCCATTCAACGCGTTCTGCGTGATGCCATCGCCCCCGCCCACAAGGTGCGGCGTGCTCCAAGCCAGGAGCCCCACGACGGCGCCAATCGCGGCGGCCCGCAACTCGATTGGTCCCCCGATCCGTTCGGCCAGCGAAAGGGTGGCAAGCAGACCGCGGTTATGGCCCACCGACAGCAAACCGGCGAACAGGCCGAGAACGAGAAACAAGCACAACTCTGTCACGCCACCGGAGGCAAGTTCTGGCACTTTGAAATCCAACGAGTTGCCCAGCAAGCCGCGCGATACCGAAATCGCACCCACCGATGCGCCAAGGGCCACCAATCCGATACGCGCATCGAAGCGGCCCACCAGTTCTTCGAGCACGAAGATCGCGCCGGCGCCTGGAGAGTTAAAGGCCGTCGCAAGACCGGCTCCGGCACCGCCCGCGATCAGTGCGCGGCGGTCCTCCGGGTCGCGCCGAAAGAGGCCTCCGATGACGTGTGCGGCGGTTACACCCATCTGTACGCTTGGGCCCTCGCGGCCGAGGGCAAGGCCGCTGCCGATGGCCAGTAAACCACCCACGAATTTCACTGGGATGAGGCGCGCGGGCGCCGGGGTGAGTGAGCCCTCGAGTACCGCCTCAACGTGCGGGATGCCGCTTCCCGCCGCATCGGGTGAGAAGCGACGCACGAGCCACGCAGCCAATCCCGCGGCCAGCGCGGCGCCGGCCATCATCATCAGTGGGCCAAGGATGGGATAGGCACTTGTCTCCGCGACAACCATCATCCGGAACGCATCGGCGCGTTCGAGGGAGTAGCGGAAAGCGGCACCGATCAACCCGGCGGCCATGCCGACAATGATCGAGAGCAATGCCAAGGCCGCCATCGCGCGGGTTTCGGAAACGGACTTTCTCGCCAGCGATGTCAAGGTCTGCACCTGTCGTTTGCCGTCTGGGTAGAGACTCCCTAAGCGGACCGCCTTTGGGATTAATACATAGCGTAATTCCGGTGGTCACTCTCCTTGCTTGGCCCTTTGGGGCGTTGATATGCGACCCCGCATTATTGGCCCAGGAGAGTGACCACCGGAATTACGCTATGTATAAGTGGCGGGCAAGCCTCGCCCTGATCAAGCACAACGTGCGCCCTGTTCCACGGCTTCGCTAACCGCGCCCCATGTGACGCAATCAGGACCAAGTTGTCAATCGGCGCTGAAACCCTTGAGCATTGGCGGGAGACCAGCCGCGACATGAACAAGGGTTTTCGGGTAACGTCCCCATCTTCTTCGCAATGACGAGCGGACGCTCCCGGGGTATGCGGCGCTGCGGCAACCGCGGCGATGGTTTTCTCGAATAATGCCGCGAACAGCACGAGGTGACCCCAAGCTGCGAAAGGATGATTCATGCTGCAAGTGTTGTCCGGGGTCTGGGCCCTTCTGATAGGGATCTTGTTCATCATGCTGGGTAACGGCATGCATTTCACCCTCATCGGCCTGCGTGGCGGGATCGAGGGCTTTTCTGCCACTGAGCTGGCCATCGTCACCTCTGGCTATTTCATGGGCTTTCTGTCAGGCGCACGCTTTTCCCCTCTGCTGATCCGGCGGGTAGGTCATGTGCGCGTCTTCGCGGCGCTTGGCAGCTTCATGTCCGCGGGTCTGATCGCGTTTACGCTGCTGGCCGAACCCTGGGCCTGGACGTTGCTGCGGGTGCTTATCGGATTTTGTATGTCGGGCATCTACGTGGCGGCCGAAAGCTGGCTTAACAACGCCGCGACCAACGACACACGCGGCAAGGTGCTGTCGGCCTATATGATTGCGCAGACGCTGGGGATCATCGGCGCGCAGGGGCTGCTGACGCTGGGCGATGCCGGTACCGCGGCGCTCTTCATAGGCGCGTCGATCCTGGTGTCGATCTCTTTCGCGCCGATCCTTCTGAGCGTCACGCCCGCGCCGACGGTCGAGGTGACACGTCCGATGTCGCTGCGAAAGCTGTTTTCAAGCTCGCCGCTCGGCGCCGTCGGAATTTTCCTGCTCGGCGGCCTTTACGCTACGCAATCGGGCATGGGCGCGGTCTTCGGCACCCAGATCGGGATGTCGGCGGACTCAATCGCGCTGTTTGTCGCGGTGATGTTCGCCGGAGCGCTGGTGCTGCAATATCCGTTCGGCTGGCTTTCCGACCGGATGGATCGCCGCAAGCTGATCTTGGGGGCGGCCGCTGTCGGAGCGGCATCCTGCGGGCTGGGCTGGATGACCGGCGGCGATCAGTGGGGACTGATGGTGGCGGCCTTCTTCGCCGGCGGCGTGACGACGCCGCTCTACGCCCTGTTTCTCGCCTACACCAACGATTTCCTATCCGCCGAGGAGATGCCATCGGCATCCGGAGGGCTGGTTTTCACCTTCGGATTGGGCGCTATCGCGGGCCCGCTGATAACCGGCTGGGCGATGCAGGGATTCGGCCCGTTCGCGTTCTGGCTGGTCCTTGCGGCAACTTTCGGTGCCGTGGCGTTGTATGCGCTCTACCGCATGACGCAGCGCCCGGGTGTCCCAGTGGCCGAGACCGAAAGCTACCTCGGCGTGCTGCCCACCACCTCGCCGGTGGCCGTGGAAGCCGCGGGTGCCTGGGCCGCCGAACAGGCCGAGACCGAACGCGAGGCTGCGACGCGGTCCTGATGGCGGAGACGGACATTCTGGGTCCCGTCGGCTCAAACCGAGTGGGATCGATTGGCGTGGGAACGGCGGCCTCGCTTGATTCCCGGACCCATGCACCTCTAAGCATGTGCCGAGGCAGCGGCGTCAAACTCCTCCAGCGGCTGCCTGGAAGGATTGTGCCAGAAATGACCGTTTTTGGCCATGACGCAATCAACTCGCGCAACCCTAGGGCATGGTTCGGGGTTTACTTTAGGCTGGCGTAAATTAGCGGACACGCACGACGGTCGCCGAACCTCGAAGGGGCTTGGCGCACAGAGTAATTTTTTGGGAGTTTCCAACCCTTTCTTTAATCTGAGCACCTGAGAGTTGGAGTTGAATATGCTCGAAATCTGGTTACCGCTCGTTGGCGGACTTGTACTGCTGATAGCTGGGGGCGAGCTTCTCGTTCGAGGGGCTGTGCAGGTTGCGACTGCCCTTGGGGTGTCTCCGCTTGTGATTGGGCTGACGCTTGTCGGTTTTGGAACTTCCACTCCCGAACTCGTGACGTCGGTGCAGGCCGCGCTCTCGAATGCGCCGGGCATTGCCTACGGCAACATAGTCGGCTCCAACATCGCCAACATCCTCCTGATTGTCGGTATCGCTGCGCTGATCAGTCCGATGGTCATTGCCTCTTCCGCCCTGAAGAGGGATGGCGCGATCATGCTGGCCGTTGCGATCCTGTTCTCGGTCTTCGCCTTCACGATGCCCCTCGGTCGCCTGGTTGGATCGGTTTTTGTCGTCGCACTCGTAGCGTATATCTATCTTGCGTTCCGGCAGGAGCGATCGGCCACTTCGGCGGGCCACGGCGCCGTCTATGAAAAAAGCAATGCATTACAGGAGACTGATGCCGCCCTTGCGCCGACTGCGCCACCGCCTGGTTCAATATTGATTTCGACACTCATTGCCGTCGGCGGCCTTTCTCTGGTGGTCATTGGTGGCAAGTTTCTGGTGGACGGTGCCGTGGCGCTTGCTCGCGGGTTCCGCATCTCTGAAACGGTCATTGGTCTCACCATCGTCGCTGTGGGTACATCGATGCCGGAACTCGTGACCTCGGTCGTTGCCGGGATTAGGAAACAGGGCGACGTCGCATTCGGAAACATCGTTGGCTCGAACATTTACAATATTCTCGGGATTGGCGGCGTCACTGCGCTCATCGCACCCGGAGTGGTGCCGCATGAGATAGTGACCTTCGACAATCCCGTGATGATCGGCGTCTCGCTGACGCTCGTCGCGTTCGCCTGGACAGGCCTCAAGATCGCTCGATGGGAAGGTGCGGCTCTCCTCTTAGGATATCTCGCTTACGTTTATGCAATCTGGCCTTGATCGGCGTTGAGCGAGTGTGATTTCCGAATTCCGAAACGCCACCTCGGGTCAGGACCACGTACCCCGACGTGCCAGCAAAGTTCGCGCCTTACTTGAGAGCCTATAGGCGGTCACAAACGACCGTTTCGGTCAGTCCGATCGTTGTCCGCTTTCGAGACACCGTTTCAGCGTCAATCAGGACCGCCCCGGGTCAGCGTCACGCCGGGAGTTAGTCCGAAGCTGAGGGTATTGCCGCTGTGGCTGGCGGTAGGCTGGCACGAGAAGGTCTAGCCAGGGGCGGGTACTCACGCTTTACGCGGCTGGCGGCGGCTCCGGCGGCGGCTCAATCGGCGGTGCCGGCGGCGGCATGGGTGGCTCTCTATGAGGAGTTGGTTCGTCAGGCTTTTCGCCCGGTGGTGGGGGTGGATCGGTCGGTGGTTTTGGAACCTGGGCGTGTATCCGTGGATGCATCAGGTCCTCCCTTGGTGATGGTGAGACGACTGGGTACCGCCGCGATGCCCCACCGCCGGCAACGGGTTCCATGCCGGCGGCGGGGAGCAGGCGAGCCTCAAGCCACCTCTTCGATTTCCAAGCCGTCTGCCACCAATCTCCAGTCCCGCACCCCGCGGTCCGACTGGAAGCGCTCGACGGCTTCCGCCACGGCATGCTCTTGATCTCCACTGCCCGTCACGTAGACGTTTTGCACCGGGACTTGATGAACTTGGCCTTGGCTGGAGACGATGTCTTTGACGAAGCGAATCCTCAGCGACTTGCGCTGCGATAGCTGCGACATCGGCACTGATCGCACCGAATCGCGTGCCGAGATCAATCCGACCACTTGCCCGTTGCGATCACGGACGGGCAGACGCAGCACGCCCTCGCCGATCATCCGCTCGATGACGGCACCGATAGGCTCGTCCTCGCGGCAATCGATAACGCCGACCGACATGACATCGCGAACGGTCATCGACGACGGGTCTTTGCCGTCGCCGATGCATCGCACCGAGAGATCGCGATCCGTGACGATGCCCTCCGACTGATCGCCGTTGTCGACCACCAGGCAACCGACGTCCTCGCTCTTCATCCGCTTGGCCGCCGCCTGCACCGTTTCGTGGCCAGCGACGGATTTTGAGGTTGTTCGCATCACATCGCGTACTTTCATGGGTCGCCTCCTTTCGCCGTTAATCAATATGAAAACAGCCGCCGGGGGAGAAATGCCCCACGTCGCCATTGTCATATTTCGAGGAAAGTCTGACTAAAATACTAAGGATTGAGCACGCTATGTCAACCCCTCCCTTGGCCCAGATCAGCGAAAACGTTCCCGCTGCTTTCCTCGTAGTCTTTTTTCGCGCTGTCGCTCATCGTCAATTCTGCCTTTTCCGGTGTATCCGCTCGGCAAATTTTAACCGCCGCCGGATCAACTCGATTTGCTTTTTCAAGAGATATGGGACGCGGCCAAGCTATCGGGTTTAGACAGATACCCACCACATGTAGGGTTGCCGCACATATCCTTGTATGGCAGGAATTAGCCAAGAGCGGCTGTACCTGAAACAATCCGATCGCCTCGACGAACTGCCAAACACGTCAAGACCATCCCATCCCATGATGGAGCTTTTCTAAGTCGCTTGATCCTATGCTTACAATAGGCCTCGATCTCGCGTGCAAGCGGATTGCTGCGGTCGAACCTGAGATGCGTGATCGAGACGATATGCACCTCCTTGGTCTCGCTAAAGCCGAAATCGAGACTGCACGCGATGCCGCCTTCGTCGCCCATGTATCTAATCTCATTGACGCTACACTCGTGCGGAAAAATCTGCTCCGAACTTTGCTGTAAGGTTTTTCGTAATTCCATGGTCGTAAACGCACGCATGGGCAATGTAGCCTTCATTCTCTCCACCAGCGCCACAGATTTCTCTATGTCATCGATCATCGTTCGAAGTCCTAGATATGCGCTATTCCATCACCACCGTGTCCATCAGCCCGTGGGTAACAGCACTTCGATAAACGGTCTCGATAAACCTGACGTTTGTGCGATCGGCGAGATAAGCGTCAAGGGAAGGGAATGCCGCTGCTACGTCTTCCATGGCTTCACGGGTTATGGGAATTGCCGCACCGGTCGTCATGTGAAAGGCGTCGGGCTTAGTTACTCGGCTGGCAAGAGCATGTCCATCTGGCACCGTTTGTTCGAAACCCTCGTCCATGAGCCACACCTCCTCTTGGAGTAACAAGTCTTCTAAGATCAGTCCTGCGGCCAAATGTCGACGCTTGACCAAGAACAAGGAGAAACGTGAGCGACACATGGCATCAAGCACCAGATCATCTTCACTGCCTACGGGAAACTCCGATGTTCTGCGATACCGCTCGACAGGAGAAATTTTTCCTGGTCGTGTTGAAAACAGCGCTAAATCAAAAGCAAGGGCTATTTCTCCAGTGCTCGAAGCGATGAAGGTTTTTCTTCGCACCAAGCCAAGGCGCTTACCCCAATCAAGCAACGTCTTTTTCGGAAGCCTTTTTAAAATCGCATCGCCATGTTTTCGGCTGAGCTCCCTCAGGCGCCGATACCTCGTTATAACTTCCGCGCGTTCAACTTTCCCTTCCCCAAATCTGGATTTGTCCATCATTCCCACCGATGCCATGGCCATGGTTATCACGGTTATCTTGGCGTGTCCTCAAATCGGTAAGAGCCTCCAAAGGGCTCAGCAGCGCCTGTGTCGGCACCTATGATAATGGAAGGCTGCAAACCATTCCAACGGCAGCTCTGGGTCATCACCCGCCGATTAGGCGGTGTCGGCATTACGCATTGTTTACTCTAGATGTAGTGGGTGTCTGTCTTAACCGGATAGGCACTGCGGGCGCCGGGGTCTGGTTCAGTATTGTGTAGCAAAATCCGTGTCCGGGCTCGCGTGTTTGACAGCCCTCGAACCTCTCCCCCGGGCTGTTTTCGCCCCTTTCAGCGGCTACGCCACGGTTTCCAGGGCCGCCCGGAAACGCCTCCCTGAACCGCCAAAAATCGCGTTTCGCGGCGCGTATTTGGCGATTTTTCCCCCCGATTTGACGCAAAATGGCGGTCTCGAAAGCCGGTCGTTCCCGGATCGCATCGGAATGTTTTGTTTTATATCAACGGACTTACGTCATTGCGGAGCGGCAACGAGCATTTTAAAAATTCAATCATTTCAATGACTTGCGGAGAAATTCTACGGTGCATGGGGTTGTTTTGCAAAAACGCGTTACACCCCCCCCCCCCGCGAAATCCCGTTCGAACGGAACGGGAACAGGCGCGGGAGCGGCTCATGCCGACGGACGCCGTCGTCGCCGGGACACCCTCCGGCGGCGCGGCGGCGGTGCCCTAACCGCCGAACAGTTCGAACGGCGTCGGCGGGAGGTAGTTCTTGCCGAGGGCGGTGGATACCGTTTCGCGGGCCATGCGCTGGTACTCGACGGGGTCGGTCACGTTGCCCATGCCGAGCAGCGACTCGAACACGCCGACCATCGCCGGCTCCAGACCGGCGCGCGCCAGGATCTGCTTGCGGGCAAACGCGGACGACGAGAACAGCTTGCGCTGGACATCGTGATACGACAGTCCGGTCAGGCGCGCGACGGCGGCGGTGAGAAAGACGAACTCGCCGGTGCACAGCGCCCGCAGCAGGACTTTCCGGCCGAGCTTGTTCTGTTTGTGCAGCGTCTGGGCATACCGGTTCGGCTCCACGTCGTCCGGCACCACCCGCGCCAGCAGGTTCTCGGTGTCCACCTCGATGTTCAGTTCGCCCGTCGCCGGGATCGTCGTCGGCGGAACGTTCAGGTAGCGCACCACGAACGCCGAGACATGCGCGGTCGCGACCGCCAGCAGCTTCGTCGCGACCTGCTCGGGAATGCGGCCGCGATCGATCGCCGCCTGGATCAGCTCCCGATCCTCGCCGTAGCGCTCGATGGCCTTGACCCATGTGTCCGCGCCGAGCGCGGCGCCCTGGTTGCCGACGAGCGTCGAGATCGCCGGCACGTGGCCGCGTTCGACGATGGCGTCGCTGACCGCCTCCGAAATCTCCGGGCGCCGGGCCGTCGCCTCCACCTGGCGCGGCGTGCCCTTGCCGATCACCTCCTTGAGGTCGTCGTCGGTCAGCACCGAGCTGAGTTCCAGGACCGGTATCGAGACCTCCTCGATGTCCCTGGCGAGACGCTGGGCCAGGGTTCGCGGCAGGTAGAGGGACGACGACACCGACTGGGCGAGCGCCGCGCGGACGGATTCGATCACGTCGTCGCAGAGGATGTGCACGATCGCCTCGGCGACGCCGCGCTCGTCCTCGGACAGGTCCGCGTTCAGCACGTCGCCCAGAACGCGCGCGATCCCGGCCCTCTCGGCCGGCGAACTCTCCTTCGTCAGGGCTTCCAGCTTCGCCAACGCTTGTGGATCGCGACGTCCGAACATGCGCACCCTCGCCTCGCCAATTTGACCCTTGAAGGCCGGCCCGGCTCGGCGCCGCTCCGGCGAGCGCCAATGTGCGACGGATGTGGTTAGCAATTCTTTTACGTCCGGCCGCGACGGCACATTTTTTTGGTCCGCGGATGGACCGGCGTATCGCCGAGCGGCCGGGCCGGCCGCGATCGTCCCCGGCAAACCCGGGAGACGGCCGACGCGGCGTTTCCAACGCGCCCTCGACGTGGAACCGGCGGCGCCGCGCCGCCGCTATGGCGCCCAGAGCGCCGGTTGCCGCCACGGCGACGGCACGGAAAGCGTGCCCTGAAGCGGCGGATCGCCGTCGCGAAGGCGGATGGATTGCCAGGCCGCCCGCCATTCGTCCGGCACCGGATACGGCGGCGCGACACCACCGTCGGGTTCGAAGCCCAAGCGCCCGTAGTAGGCGGGGTCGCCAAGCACCTGAACCTGGGTCGCGCCGCCGCCTTTCAGGCGTCGCAAACCGTCGCGGACGAGGGCGCCGCCGATACCCCGCCGTTGCCTGTGGGGAGCGACCGCGAGCGGTCCGAGGAGGGCGACCGAGCCGGACCGCCCGGCGAGGCCGCACATCGTAAAGACGATATGCCCCACCAGTGTCGGCCCGGCAATCGCGACCAGCGAAAGGACGTGGGTGTCCCCCCGCAGCAAGTCCCGCGTCAGCGGCAGCATGTCCTCGTCGGGAAACGCGAGAGGATAGAGCGCGTCAAGCGCGGCCATGTCCGTCGGGAGGCTCTCGCGTATGTCGAATTCGTCGGTCATTCGATGCCGGGAAGGAGGATGAAGGCGGGCGCGGGCATGGCGTCAGGGGATGGCGATCAGGGCGGCGGTGACCGGGCGGTCGTCGATCAGGAGGACGTTGTAGGTGCGGCAGGCGGCGCCCGTGTCCATCCATTCGAGAACGAGGCCGGCGTCGCGCAGGCCCTCGCGCAGGCCCGCGGGCGGGGGCAGGAAGCGGGCGCCGCATCCCACCACCAGGATCCGGCCGGGCTCGGCGCCGGCCGTCACCTCGGCCAACGACTCGAGCGTGACCCCGGCCGGCTCGGTCACCGGCCAGGCCACGGTGCGCTGGGGAAAGACCAGCACGGAGCCGGCGTAAGCCGTGCTCGAGATGCGGAACGCGAGGTCCCCGTAGGCTTGGATCAGCTGGCTGCCCCGGGGCAGCGGCGGCGTGATGTCGAGGCCGGGCACGGGGGCTACGGAACCTCCTCGGCGGTGACGTCATTGCTGGGGGCGCCGCGGCGGACGTTGAGATAGAGCAGCAGCGGCACCGCCACGCAGATGGAGGAATAGGTGCCGACCACGATGCCCCAGATCATCGCCAGGCTGAACCCCCGAATCACCTCGCCACCCAGGACGTAGAGCGCGAACAGCGCCAGCAGCGTCGTGAAACTGGTCATCGTGGTGCGCGACAGGGTGGCGTTGATCGACAGATTGAACACCTCCGCCAGGTCCATGGTCTTGTACTTGCGGAGATTTTCGCGAACCCGGTCGAACACCACCACCGTGTCGTTGATGGAATAGCCGGCGATGGTGAGGACCGCCGCCACGGTCGACAGGTTGAACTCGAGCCCGAGCAGGGAGAACAGCCCGATGGTGGCCAGCACGTCATGCAACAGCGCCACCACCGCCGCCAGGCCAAACTGCCACTCGAACCGGAACCAGATGTAGACGAGCATGGCGAGCATCGACAGCGTGACCGCGTACAGGCCGTCGCGGAACAACTCGTCGCTGACCTTGGGTCCGACGAACTCGGTGCGGCGGTACTCCACGCCCGGTCCCAGGACCTCCTTGACCCGGGCGACCGCCGCCTGCTGGGCCTCCTCGCCGCCGTCCTGCTCCTGGAGGCGGATCAGCACGGTGTCCGGCGCGCCGAACTCCTGCAGCGCCACCTCGCCCAGCCCGAGGCCGGAGAGCGTGCTCCGCATGGACCCGAGGTCGGCGGGGCCGTCGGTTTGCACGTCGAGCAGGATGCCGCCCCGGAAATCGATGCCGTAGTTCAGTCCCCGGACCGCGAACAGCGCGATGGAGGCCACCACCATGGCGATGGAGAACGCGAAGAACACCTTCCGCCACGCGATGAACGGGATGGATGTGTTGACCGGAACCAGCCGCAAAAAGCGCATGTGGACTATCCTAGATCGGCAGGGCTCGCGGCTTGGTTTGCCGCAGCCAGGTAACGATCACCAACCGCGTCAACATGATGGCGGTAAACATCGAGGCGGCGATGCCGATGGCCAGCGTCACCGCGAAGCCGCGAACGGGGCCGGTCCCGAACGCGTAAAGCAGCACGGCCGCGATCAGGGTTGTCACGTTGGCGTCGACGATGGTTGTCAGCGCCCGCGAGAAGCCGGAGTCGATGGCCGAGATGGGCGTTCGCCCCGCCCTCACCTCCTCGCGGATATGCTCGAAGATGAGAACGTTGGCGTCCACCGCCATGCCGATGGTCAGCACGATGCCGGCGATGCCGGGCAGCGTCAGCGTGGCCTGGAGGATCGACAGGGCGCCAAGGATCAGGACCATGTTCACCATCAGCGCGAGATCGGCCACCAAGCCGAAAAAGCCGTAGGCGGCGATCATGAACACGATGACCAGGGCGAGGCCGACGACACTGGCGATCTTGCCGGCGGCGATGGAATCCGCGCCGAGGCCCGGGCCGACGGTCCGTTCCTCCAGGATGGTGAGCGGCGCCGGCAACGCGCCGGCGCGCAGCAGCAACGCCAGATCCTGCGCTTCCGCCACGGTGAACCGGCCGCTGATCTGACCGGAGCCGCCGAGGATCGGCTCGTTGATCCGGGGCGCGCTGATCACCTCGTTGTCCAGCACGATGGCCAGCCGCCGGCCGACGTTCTTGCTGGTGGCGTCGCCGAAACGCTTGCCGCCGACGGTGTCGAACCGGAAGTTGACGATGGGCTCGTTGGTCCGGGCGTCGAAGGTCGGCTGCGCGTCCACCAGGTTTTCGCCGCTGACCACCACGCGCTTGCCGACGAGCAGCATTCGCGGCCGTCCCGACGGATCGAGGTCGTCCGACGACGGCAGCCGCATGGTTCCCGGCGGCACGCGGCCGGTCGCCGCCTCGGCGTCGCCCTCCTCGACGAGATGGAAGGTCATCTTCGCGGTCTGGCCGATCAGGTCCTTGATGCGTTCGGGATCGTCCACGCCGGGCAGCTGAACCAGGATGCGATCGGTGCCCTGGCGCTGGATGGTGGGCTCGCGAACGCCCGTTTCGTCGATCCGCCGGCGGATGATCTCGATCGACTGATCCACCGCCGCCGACTCGCGCTCGCGAATCGCCTGCTCGGTGAGCACCAGCGACAGACGCCCCCCGTCATCCCCCTCGATCACCGTGTCGGGGTCGATCCGGCGCAGCAACTCCCTCGCTTCCGCGACGCGGTCGGCATCGATGATGGT
Source organism: uncultured Alphaproteobacteria bacterium (assembly GCA_963701445.1). Classification (GTDB taxonomy): domain Bacteria; phylum Pseudomonadota; class Alphaproteobacteria; order Rhodospirillales; family Defluviicoccaceae; genus CAKZLS01. The sequence goes on along the minus strand of CAVPAM010000016.1, from coordinate 54,887 downwards.
GACCGCGACGCCGGTGCCTTCGACTCCAAGGTCCTTGTAGCCGATCCGGGCCTGGCGCAACTCGGCGCGGGCGGAGTCCACGAGCGCCTCGAGCCGTTCCTGAATCACCGTCGACGTCTCGACCTCGAGCAGCAGGTGCGATCCGCCGCGAAGGTCGAGACCGAGGTTGATCTGCTGGTGCGGCAGCCAATCGGGCAGGCTTTCGGCCTGCCGCTGGGTGAGCAGGTTTGGAGCCGCGAACAGCAACCCGAGACCGCAGACGAGCAGGATGAGGGCGATCTTCCACTTCGCGAAGTAAACCACTATTCGCTCTTACCCCCGAGGAATTTCTTCAGCATGGATCCCTTGGCGGGCGGCGGCGTCTGGCCGTCGCCGCCGCCGCTGGCGCCGGGGCCCTTGGTATCCTTGGTGTCGCCGACCGGTTCCGTCTTGCTGAGCACGTTGGCGATCAGCGGGCGGTGGACGCGCACCCTCACGCCCTCGGCGACCTCGACCATGAGTTCGTTGTCGTCCACGACCTTGGTGACCGTGCCGACGATGCCGCCGCCGGTCACGATCTTGTCGCCGCGCCGCACGGCGGCCAGCATTTCTCTGTGTTGTTTCGCCTTCTTCTGCTGGGGTCGGATCAGCAGAAAATAGAAGACCACGAAAATCAGGATGATGGGCAGGAACGCCTCGAGAGCGCCCGGGCCGGCGGCCTCGGCGCCCGCCTGAGCGTAAGCCGGCGACACGAACATCGAAAACTCCTCGAACTGGTGATTCGGCTTGAGAAAGAACGGAATATACCCGTCCGCGCCCCGCTTGCAAACTTTAACGCCCAAACGGCGGCCGACAAGGGGATCGGGTGTCCCGGTGGCGGAACGAACGCGGGCCGATTCGGGCCCCGGACCCGGTCGGCGACGCGGCCGTGTGACACCGCCCCGCCAACCTGATACGGTCGGCGTCATGATCGATCCGGAGCTCAAGTCCCTGCTCGAACGCATCGCCCAAGCGCTCGAGCGCGCGGCCCCCGGCCCCCCGCCGGCGCCGTCGCTCGACGACGCGGACGCGTTCGTCTGGCGGGCGGAGACCGAGAGCCTCGAATGCGTGCGCCGGGTGAGCCGGGTGGACCTCGACCTGCTCAGGGGGATCGGGCGCCAGGCGGATATCCTGCTCGAGAACACCCGGCGGTTCGCGCGCGGCCTGCCGGCCAACAATGCCTTGCTGTGGGGCGCGCGGGGGACCGGGAAGAGTTCGCTGGTGAAGGCCGTTCACGCCCGGGTGAACGACGACAGTCCCCGGGCCCTGGCGCTGATCGAGGTCCATCGCGAGGACATCGGCACCCTGCCCCGCCTGCTCGCCGCCGTGCGCGGGGCCTCCCGGAGGTGCGTGCTGTTTTGCGACGATCTGTCCTTCGACGACCGCGACACCTCCTACAAGTCGCTGAAGGCGGTCCTGGAGGGGGGCATCGAGGGGCGGCCGGAAAACGTGCTGTTCTACGCCACCTCGAACCGCCGGCACCTGATGCCCAGGGACATGATCGAGAACGAGCGCTCGACCGCCATCAATCCCGCCGAGGCCGTCGAGGAGAAAGTCTCGCTGTCGGACCGGTTCGGACTGTGGCTGGGATTTCACGCGTGCGACCAGGCCACCTACCTGAGCATCGTCGAGGGCTACGCCGCCCGGTTTCGCCTCGACATTCCCGCCGCCGAACTGCGCGCCGAGGCCAGCGAGTGGGCGGTCACCCGGGGCGGGCGCTCCGGGCGGGTGGCGTGGCAGTTCATCCAGGACCTCGCCGGGCGCCTGGGCCGGCGCCTGGACTGACGGAACCTAACGCGGCCACCTCAGCGGGGTCGTCGTGGCTTTGCGGGCGCGCTCCGCCGCCTGTACCGAGAGAACGTAGCTGCGGACACATTTCTCCAGAAAGCTCTGGTAGGTCTCGCCCCAGCCGCCGGCCAGAGACTTGACGCGCTGGAAATCGTTCTGGGCGAGCCGGACCGTAAGCTGCCGTCGCGGTTCGTGGCCCTTGCGGTCGGGCTCGAAGTCCCCGGGCTCCCCTCGAACGGACTCCAGGAACACGATCCCCGGTTTCGGATCGGGAACCCTGGGTGCCGGCGTCGGCCCGTGCTTCTCCATGCCCGACGCCGGCGGGGAGCGATCGTCCCCCTCCGTGGCGCGCCGCTGGATCAGAAAGGACAAGGGCGAGCGCCTCGGTTGCCTGGCGTGGTTCGCCGCCGCCCCGACGCCGCCGTCGCACTGACACGCGTCGGCCACGATTGTGTCAACCTCGTGGGAATGCGCGGAGAGGACCGCGGGCATCGCCTGGCCCTTGCGGGCAAAAAGACGCTCGTTGAGGAATCGGATGTTGTTCTCTGCCATGTTCATCACCGGACTATCACCTCGGGGGCGGTGGCCTTTCTCCGGCCAAAGCCATTGTTCCGCGGTTGTTGAAACACGCCGGTGCCCCGAGTCACATGATGATCGTCCTTGTCGAGGCGCGACGCGATATACCGCCAAAGGTCCGCGATTTCACCGGCGGATCGCGATTCCGGATTGGTCTCCACGACCGCGCGTCCGTGAATCATGCTGGTGGCGAAATCGGTGCGCTGCTTGACGATCACCGGCGCCACGGTCCCGTGCTGGGACAGCGCCACCGCCGTATCGGACGTGATCTTCGCGCGCGAGGCCGCGTTGACCGCGAAGATCAGCGGCTTCCGCTGGCCGTCGATGATGTCGAGGGTCGCCCCGACCGCGCGCAGATCGTGCGGCGAGGGCCGCGTGGGCACGATGACCAGATCGGCAAACGCCACGATCTGACGGATCGTGTCGGTCACGGCCGGCGGGGTGTCGATGAAAACCAGCTTGACCCCGGTGCGCTCCAACTGCCTCAGGTCTTCATGCAGATAATCGACCTGCGCCTTCATGAACAAGGGGGTCTCCGCCTCGCGGGCGTTCCACCAGTCCGACAGACTTCCCTGGGGGTCGGTGTCGACGACGGCCACCGGCCCCGCGCCGACAATCTCGGCCTGAACCGCCAGTTGCCCGCACAAGGTGGTCTTGCCGGATCCGCCCTTCTGGGACGAGAAGACAATCACCTGCATCGCCTGCGGCTTTGTTTCCGCCACGGCCGGAACCGGGAGAAAATCGGTAAGTCCGTTTTCGGTGCTAAATTGGAGATTCAGCATCGTTACCTTCCTCCATCGATATCGATGGGTTGGTTTAAATCTGGAAGTGCCACTGAGTTGATCCTTTCCATGTGATCGGCCATTACCCTGCGGAAAAACAAACGCCCCATTGTTCATTAAGCGTGTAAATTCAAATCCATGTTGGAAGCATGTATACCATGATACCCAAATTGAAACGAAAATTTATTTTGCGATTACTATGAATGCAAAACAGGTAAAATTTTAGTATTATCCATATGTTTGATGAACCGGCCGAAGTTGCGCGGCGAACGGACGTGAACGCGCCCGGGGGGTGGTATGGAAGGCGGTGGCGTGGGGATTGGCCAGGGGGCCGGTCGTACAGACCGCTACACGGCGCCCTTGCCCAGGTATTTCAGCGGGTCCACCGGTTTCTTGCCCTTCCGCAGCTCGAAGTGAAGCTGCGGCGTGGTAACGCTGCCGGAGGTTCCCACCTCGGCGATGATCTGGCCCTTGGTCACCTGGTCGCCCCGGCCCACCTTGAGCGTTTGATTGTGGGCGTAGGCGGTCACCCAACCGCCGGAATGCTTGATCAGGAGCATGTTTCCGAAGCCCCGCAACTCGTTTCCGGCGTAGGCGACGACGCCGCTCTGCGCCGCCCGCACGGGCGTTCCCCTCGGGACCTCGATGTTGATGCCGTCGTTGTGGAGGCCCTTGGTCTTGCGGCCGAAACTTGAGACGACTTTGCCGTCCACGGGCCAGATGAACCCGCCGCTCCGGAGCTCGGGAGGGGGGGAATCGCCGGAACGGGCGCGGGCGCCCTGGCGACCATCGGCTTGGGCGCCGGAGGTTCGGCGACGGGCACGGACGCGGCGGAGCCGTCGACGGGCGTGGCGGGCGCGGCGGGCGTGGGGGACCCCGCGATGGGCGGAAGGGCCGCCGATTCGATTTCCCGGCCCGGTGGTGCCGCCGCGTACGCGCCCGTCAGCGTCACCCACTGGCCGACAACGAGGTGATAGGGAGGCTGAAGGCGGTTGGTCTCGATGATTTGTTCCACCGACACGCCATGGCGGCGCGACAAGGAGTGGACCGTGTCCCCGGGAGCCGCCTGGACGGCCTTTCCGCCGCCCGGCACCGCGCGAAAGGTCCGGGCCGTGGCAGTTGGCGCCGCCGGCGGCCGGGGAACCACATCCGCCGAGGCCACGGCCGGATTGGACGCGGTTTGGCCGCCGCGGGTGTAGCCGGTCCCCGATCCCGGCACCTCGACCCAGCCGCAACCGCCGAACGGGAGCGTGGCGAGCATCAGCATGGTGACTAGGATATGAAACGGCGGCCGGGCGGTTCTCGTCATGTGCCAATTATGTTGAAGCGCGAGCACGCCATCAATCACTTCGGTCCGGTGTCGGCGATCAGGGGAACGAACCGTATTTCGCCCATGTCGTCAATATCGAGTCCTTGAGCGGTCCGCACCACCTTCAACAACCGGGGTTCGCCGGTACCGTCGTCCACCGGCACCACCATGATCCCGCCGACGGAAAGCTGCTGAGCAAGCACCGGGGGGACATCGGTGGCGGCGGCGGTCACGATGATCCGCTCGAACGGCGCCTGTTCCCGCCAGCCCAGCGTGCCGTCGCCCACCTTGGCGGTGATATTGGTGATGGCCAGCTCGGAGAAACGCTTTTCCGCCACCTCTAGCAGTTCCCGGTACCGCTCGATGGTATAGACGCGGCGGCACAATCGCGACAGCACGGCGGCCTGGTAGCCGGAACCGGTTCCCACCTCCAACACCTTCGTCCGCGCATCGACTTGCAGCGCCTGCGTCATGGTTCCCACCACCAGGGGCGCGCTCATGGTCTGATGGCAGCCGATGGGAATCGTCGCGTTTTCGTAAGCCTGATCGCGCATGGACGCGGGCGTAAACACCTCCCTCGGAACGCGCTCGATCGCCGCCAGCACCCGGGTGTCGTGCACGCCCCCGCTCCGCAGATGCATGATCAACCGGATTTTGCGCGAATCGGAGCTCATTCGAACACCGCCTTGAGCGCGTGGACCGTCGGCTGGTGGGTCAGATCAAGCGACAGCGGCGTCACCGAAATGGCGCCGCGGTGGACAGCCTCGAGATCCGTGCCCTCCCGGCCACGGTCCTCCTCGCGTTCGCCGCCGATCCAGAAATAGGGCTCGCCCCGGGGATCCACGCCTTCCACCATGAAACCGCCGATCTTGCGCCGGCCCTGACGGGTGACCTCGACCCCCGTTACCGAGGCCGGCGGAACGTTGGGGAAATTGACGTTGAGCATGACGCCCCTGGGCCACTCCGCCGCCGCCAACCGCCGAAGCAGGTCTCCCAACCAGTGCTCCGAGGTGGCCCACGACACCTCCTTGCGATCCTCGTAGACCTGGCTGAAGGCAATGGCGTGGAAACCGAGCAGCGCGCCTTCCTTGGCGGCGGCGACGGTCCCCGAATACGTGACGTCCTCGCCCAGGTTGCCGCCCCGGTTGATGCCCGATATCACGAGGTCGGGCGGCCGGCCCTTCATCACCTGATGCACGGCGATCAGGACACAATCGGTCGGCGTGCCGTCCACGGCATAGCGGCGCTCGCCGACCTGGCGGACATACAGCGGGCGGCGCATGGTCAGGGAATGACTGGCGGCGCTCTGCTCGGTTTCCGGCGCCACCACCCAGGTTTCCCCGACGAGCCCGCGAACGGTCTCTTCCAGCAAACTCAGGCCCGGTGCATGAATTCCGTCGTCATTGGAAATGAGGACCCGCGCCTTGGCGAGTTCAAAGGGCCGGTGAACCATCGCGCCCGATCACTTCCAGTCCCCCCATGTACGGCACCAGCGCCTTCGGCACGTCCACCGAGCCGTCCGCCCGTTGATAGTTTTCCAGAACCGCGATCAGTGTCCGGCCGACGGCCAGACCCGAACCATTGAGCGTGTGGACGAACCGCGTGCCCTTCTCGTTCTCCGGCCGATAGCGGGCCTTCATCCGCCGGGCCTGAAAGTCGCCGCAATTGGAACAACTGGAGATTTCCCGGTAGCGCCGCTGGCCGGGAAGCCACACCTCCACGTCATAGGTCTTGCGCGCCGCGAACCCCATGTCCCCGGTGCACAGGACGATCACGCGGTACGGCAGCTCCAACCGCTTCAACACCTCCTCGGCGCAGCGCGTCATCCGTTCCAGTTCGGCGTCGGACTCGTCGGGGCTGGCGATGCTGACCATCTCCACCTTGGAAAACTGATGCTGGCGGATCATGCCGCGCGTGTCCTTGCCCGCCGCCCCGGCCTCGGCCCGGAAACACCAGGTCATGGCCGTACGGCGAACCGGCAGCTGGCTCTCCTCGAGGATTTCGCCGGCCACCAGATTGGTCAGCGGCACCTCGGCCGTGGGTATCAACCAGAAATCGTCGGCGGTCCTGAACAGGTCGTCGCCGAACTTCGGCAACTGACCGGTTCCGAACAGCGCGCTGTCGCGCACCAGGGCCGGCGGATTGACCTCCGTGTATCCGTGTTCCCCGGTGTGAAGGTCCAGCATGAACGACGCCAGGGCCCGTTCCAGCCGGGCCAGAGCCCCCGTCAGCACCACGAACCGCGCCCCGGACAGCTTGGCCGCGCGCTCGAAATCCATCAGTCCGAGGGCTTCCCCGATGTCGAAATGCTCCTTGGCGCCGAACTCGAACGCCTTGGGCTCGCCCCATCGGCGAACCTCGACATTGGCGGTCTCGTCCACGCCGTCGGGAACATCCTCCGCCGGCGTGTTGGGGATCATGGCCAGAACGGCTTCCAGCTCGGCCTCGGCGGCCCGGGCCCGCTCCTCCGCCTCCGCCTGCCGTTCCTTGGTGCGCGACACCGCTTCGATCAACTCGGAGGCGTCCTCGCCACGGCGCTTGAGCGCGCCGACTTCGCGCGACAGCTCATTGCGCTGGGTCTGTATCTCCTGAGCCAACGACAGGGCCTCGCGGCGCCCTATGTCCAGCGTCAGCAGCCGCTCGGACTCCGGCGATGCCCCGCGCCTTAGAAGAGCGGCGTCAAGGGCGCCCGGATTGTCGCGTATCCATTTGATGTCGAGCATCGAACCATTCGCTCCTAAAACCCCCGTCAAGGGGGGTTAACCGAAGCCCGCGAGTCGGTCAAGGATTGGTCTCCGGCCCCAGGGACCGGCTTGCCGGCTCAAGGCGCCCGCGCATGACTCAAGGGGACGGATCGGCGATCGGATTCTCGCCGACGAAGGCCGCGAACTCGCTCGCCGTCAACGCCTTGCTGAACAACCAGCCCTGGGCGTAGGGCACGTCGCGCTCGCGAAGAAACCGGGCCTGGGCTTCCGTCTCCACGCCTTCGGCGATGACCGTCAGGTTCAGCGCGCGCGCCATGTCGATGATATGGGGAACCACGCCGCTGGTGGCGGCGTCGGCGTCGATGGCTTCGACGAAGCTCTTGTCGATCTTCAGGCTGTCCACATCCAGCGTCTGAAGATACGACAGGCTCGAGTAACCGGTGCCGAAATCGTCGATGGAGATCCGATGTCCGTTGGCTCTCAGCTTGGATATGATGCCGCGCGCCGTGTTCGGGTCCATCAGGCAACGTTCCGTCGCCTCCAGGACGATCTGCCGCGACTCGATGCCCGACTCCTCGACCATCCGCTTCATGATGGCCACCGTTTCGTCGCTCTGGAACTCGCCGGGCGTGATGTTGATGGCAACGTGAAGGTCGGGGTTGGACCTCAGTAACCCTCCCAGGTCCTCGATAATCCGTTTGATCATTTGATCGGTGATCAACTCGATCAATCCGTTGTCCTCGGCGAACGGGACGAACCCGTTGGGCCGGACCACGGTACCATCGGGCCGCCGCCACCGGGCGAGAGCCTCCGCGCCGACGCAAAGTCCGGTCTTCAGGTCGATGATCGGCTGATACTTGGCGTTGAACTCGCGCTTTTTCACCGCGTACCGGATGGTATTCGCCGGGGACAGGCGCCAGCGGCCGACGAAGAAGATCAGCCCGGCAACCGCCGCCGCGACCAAGAAGGCCAGCAGCCCCAGCGGCAACCACCTTCGCCCGCCAGCGACCCGCGAGATCGCTGGCGGGTTCGCTGGCCACGACAAACACCGGCGTGGTGCTCGACTTGACCTCGACGAAGAGCCCGATGCGTGTTCCGGACCCGGCCCGCGTCCCGTTCCGAAAACGCCGCGCTCAACAGCTCGCGGTCGCCGAACCATGCCAGGGCCTGTCTCGACTCCGCGTGTCCCACCGCCACCGACACGGCCCCCTCCGCGTCGCCGGCGGCTTCGACCAGGGGCGCGGCGTCCACCGACAAGGCGTGGTTCCGGAAGGTCAGAGTGATCGTTGTTTCGCCAAGGGAGCCCATGGCCGCCTGAGCCGGGACCACCCCGTAGCCCGATTTGACGCGCCATTCCGGCTCTGGTGGCCGCCACGGAATGTCGATGGCGCCGGACGACGTACACGCCATCCAGAGGTCGGAATAGACACCGATCTCTCGCACGTAGGTCTCGCTCCTGGCCGCCGTCACGAGCGCGGCGAGGTGACCGTCGGAGCAGTGCGGCAAGGGATGGCCGGCGATCTCGGCCAGCAGGTCCATCGATCCCTTGAGAACATGCTCGGACCGCGCCGCCACGGCGGACGCAAGCGTCTTCAGGTAGATTTTTTCTCCGGCGATGAACTCGTTCCAGGACCGTTGGAGGAACACGCCGTAGGGAATGGCGCCCGCGAGAAGCCCAGAAACAATGGCGAGAACGATCAAACCCCGACCCATCGACAAAACGCCCCTCGCCTCGGCGCCCCGATCATGGACAACAGGTCAACCGAAGACCGCCGCTCACCCCCCTAACCGGTTAGAGGAACGGAATTTCCCGGTCAAGATGCGGTTGGACCAAGAGGAATGAAAAGCACTCCCGCCCCGTCGTGGCGGACTTGCATCCCGCGAGGCCCCAGTGACCGGGACCGCCGTGCTTCAGGGCTTTTCCCGAGCGTCCTCGTGTTCGTGGTCTTGTTCATCGTCCTCCCCCTCGATGTCCTCGGCATCCACGTTGTGGTCTTTTTCCTCCTCGGCGGCGCGCTGCTTTTCCACCAAGCGAACACACACGATCGATATCTCGTAGAGCAGGATGGTCGGAACGGCGAGGCCGATCTGACTGATCACGTCGGGCGGCGTGAGGATGGCGGCGGCGACGAACGCGAGGACAATGGCGTACTTGCGCTTGTCCTTCATCCCCTGGGAGGAAATCATCCCGACCCGGGCCAGCAGCGTCATCAGCACGGGAAGCTGGAAGCACAGGCCGAACGCGAAGATCAGGCGCATGACCAGCGAAAGATACTGATCGACCTTGGCCTCCAGTTGAATGGGGAGCGCGCCGGGTCCTCCCGGAACCTCGAAACTGATGAAGAACGACCAGGCCATGGGAAAAATGAGGTAGTAGACCAGCGCGCCGCCCAGAAAGAACAGAATCGGGGTCGCGACAAGAAACGGCAGAAACGCTCTTTTTTCGTTCTTGTACAGTCCCGGAGCCACGAACATCCAGATCTGGGCGGCGATCAGGGGAAAGCCGAGAAACAACGCCGCGAAGAACGCGACCTTGATATACGTGAAGAAGGCTTCGTAGAGCGCGGTGTAGATCATCCGCCGCTCGCCGCCCTGCTCCTCCAGGATTTCAGCCAGCGGCCGGACCAGGAATCCATAGATGTCGGCCGCGAAGGCGTAGCAGATGAAGAACAGGACCAGCAGCCCCACGACGGAATAGAGCAGCCGCCGGCGCAGCTCGATCAAATGATCGATCAACGGCATTTTATCGCTGTCTGCTTGCTCTTTCGCCATGCCCCGTTACGTCCCCGCGCGGGCGTCCCCGCCGTCCGTCCCTGCCATTTCCGGTGTGCCGCTTATTCTCGTGGCTCGCCGGGCCGTGGATGGCTCGGCGGTGGTTCGCTTGGCGGTGGTTCGCTTGGCGGGGCCGGAGCACCGCCGCCATCGCCGGACCCGGCGGCCGGAGGCTCCTTGGTTTCAATCCGTCTTTGCGGCGGACCGGCCTCGACGCTTTCCTTGAGCTTGCGATTGAACTCTTCCGGATCGAAATCGTCGCTCAGGGTGCCGGTGGGATCGACCGCGCCCTTGAGCTCCTTCTCCATGTCGAAGCTCCCCGCTTTTTCCACGCTGCGCTTGATGTCGTCCAGTTCCGCTTCCCGAACCATTTCCGAGATCCCGCTCTGGAACTCCCCGGCCATGTCCCGGACCTTGCGGTATATCCGAGCCACGGCGCCCAGCGTCCGCGGCAGGTCCTTCGGACCGACCACGAGCAGCGCAACGACTCCGATCAGAAAAAGCTCCTGCCAGCCGATGTCCAACATGGCCGCTAACTAATACCAACGGTCGTTAATAATGACCCATTGTGACGGCCGCCGGACGATGCCGCCGGTCTCCTCCCACACGGGTTTACGATTTGGCCGCCCTGTCGTTGTCACGGGCGGCTTCGGTCGCGGCGGACGAGTCCGACCTCAGGACTTTCGGCTCGTCGCCGCCGACGGACGCATCGGGTTCCTCGTCCTTGACGCTTTTCTTGAAGGCTTTGAGCCCCTTCCCGAAATCGCCCATGATCTGGGAGATCTTTCCCCGTCCCCCGAAGAGGATCAGGACGACCACCAAGACGATCAGCCAGTGCCAGATGCTGAATGTGCCCATAAAATTGTACTCTCTCGGTTTCTTATCCCGTTACCGGCGGATAATGGCAGAAAGGTTGAAGAGCCGCAATGACGGGGCACGGCGAGCCCTACCCGTTGGCGTCTTCCTCGTCTTCGCAACCTTCGATGTTTTCTACGTCATCCGTGTCATCGCCTGCGTCATCTTCGGCGTCGGCATCCGCAACGCGCTCCTCGGCTCCGGCTCGCGCGCCGTAAACCTGGATGGCGGGCCGGGTATCCAGAAGTCCCGCCGCCTTCAAGTCGTCGATACCCGGAAGATCGGACAGGCTCTCCAGGCCGAAGTGATCGAGAAACGCCTCCGTGGTGCCCCAGGTCACCGGACGGCCGGGCGTCTGGCGCCGGCCCTTCGGCCGCAGCCATCCCTGGTCGAGGAGCACGTCGAGCGTGCCCTTGCTGAGCTGAACGCCCCGGATCTCCTCCACTTCCGCCCGCGTCACCGGCTGGTGATAGGCGATGATGGCAAGGGTCTCCACCGCCGCCCGCGACAGCTTGCGTTCGATCCGCTTGTCCACCCGCAGCAGCGGCGCCAGGTCCGACGCCGTCCGGAACGCCCAGGTCTTGCCGGCGCGCACCAGATTGACGCCATGCCCGGAATAGCGATTGCGCAGTTCCAACAGGAGCACCGGGAGATCGGCGCCGTCGGGAAGCCGGTCCGCGAGCTTCTGTTCGGTCATCGCGTCGGCCGACGAGAACAGAACCGCCTCGAGGAGGCGCAGATGCTGGGGGTCGACGTCGTTCATGCGTCCTCCCCGTCTTTTCCGGACGACCGCAGATAGATCGGTCCGAACGGTTCGCTCTGCCGCAACCTCACCCCGCCGCCACGCGCCAGCTCGAGGCTGGCCGCGAACGTGGCGGCCAGCGCCGAGCGCGCCGACAGCCGCCCCTCGCGCAACCCCTCGAAGGTCCCGGGCGGCAGGTATCGCCACAGATTTTCCCAGTTCGGAGCATCGCCGAGGTTCTGCCGCAGCCGCCGCAGCGCATCCTCCACCGAGTGCAGGTCGTGCGGTTCGATACGCAGGGGCTTCGCGCCCTCGCGGCGTTGCAGGTATCCGCCGTACGCCTTCAGCAACTCGTAAAGATCCACCTGCAGCACGGTCAGCGTGTTGCCGCCGAACTGTTCCGGCTGACCGCGCGCGAAGAAATCCTGTCCCAGCTGGTTTCGCGCCAGAAGGTGCTGGCCCGCTTCGCGCATGGCCTCAAGTCGTTCCAGCTGGAACGTCAGGGCGGCGGCCATCGCCTCGCCGGAGGGTTCCTCGGCGCCGGGCGGTTCGGGCAGCAGAAGCCGCGATTTCAGGTACGCCAGCCACGCGGCCATCACCAGATACTCGGCGGCCAGTTCGAGATCCAGTCGCCGGGCTTCCGCGACGAAGGCCAGGTACTGATCCGCGAGCTGCAAAACCGATATCTGCTTGAGATCGACCTTTTGATCGCGGGCCAGCGACAGGAGGATGTCGAGAGGTCCCTCGTAGCCGTCGATATCGACCACGAACGCCGTCATCGGCCCCGCGTCCGGGCGTTGGTCGCTGTCGTCGAAGCCGTCGAAGCCGTCGATCATGGCCGTCTCGCTCACTGGACCCCGGCGAGGGTCAGGATTGCGTGGGTCACAAGGGCCGCCGGATACACCACCAGCCACTCGAAGACATTGAGCGTCACCCCCATCTTGGCACCGATCCAGGGCACGATAAACACCATGCCGATAATGATAAACAAACCATAGCGTTCCAGCCTCGCCAGCGGCCGCGCGAGAGACACCGGCAACAGCCCGACGGCGACCCGGCCGCCGTCCAGCGGCGGCAGCGGCAGCATATTGAACACCGCCAGCAGGACGTTGATCCATATCGCGTTGTTCAGGTTCAGCGCCAGCCATTGACCGAAACTCTCCGGAAGAGCCGGCGTCACATGCAGCAGCACGGCGCACGCGAGTGCCATCATCAGGTTGACGCCGGGGCCCGCCGCCGCCACCCAGATCATGTCCCGGCGGGGCTTTCGCAGCCTCATGAAATTCACCGGCACCGGCTTGGCGAAGCCGAACATGAACTTTCCGCCGGACAGGAACAGCAGCAGGGCCGGCATCAGGACCGTGCCGAACGGATCGATGTGGCGGACCGGATTGAAGGTCACCCGGCCGAGGCTGTACGCGGTATCGTCGCCCAGTTTCCAAGCGACCCAGCCGTGAGCCGCCTCGTGAATGGTGACGGCGAGGAGAACCGGCAGAACCCACACCGAGAACTCGACCGCGATTTGCTCCCAGTTCATGCGGTCATCCCATCGAGGAATGCCGCCAGACGGATCCGCGCCTCGCCGGCGTCAAAGGGTTCCGGCGCGAGCCGCAGGGCCTCGGCCCGCTCCAGGCGGTCCCGGGCTTCGGAAGTGACGGCCGGACAGGCCGCGGCCACGCTTTCCATTTCTTCGAATACTCCGTTGCAGTGCAGGACCAGATCGCAGCCGGCGGCCAGCGCCGCCGCCGCCCGCCGGTCGATCGGGCCGCCAAGGGCTCCCATGCAGATATCGTCGGAGACCAGGACGCCATCGAAGCCGATGGCGCCGCGAATGATATCCGCGATCACAATGGGAGATATGGTCGCGGGCCGGGCGTCGTCCAATGCCGTATAGACAACATGGGCCGTCATGCCCCACGGCATGCCGTTCAAGGCCTGGAACGGCGCGAAGTCCACCCGCTCCAACTCGTCGCGCGCGGCCCGCACCACGGGCAGTCCCACGTGGCTGTCGGCGGTGGCGCGTCCGTGTCCCGGAAGATGCTTGATCACCGGCAGAACTCCTCCGGCCAGCAATCCGCCGCAGGTGACCCGGCCGAACATGGCGGCCTCCGCGGGGGTGGCGCCGGCGGCGCGGTCGCCGATGACATCGTGGGCGCCCGGTTGCGGAATATCGAGCACGGGGGCGCAGTCGACGGTGATGCCGAGATCCGCCAGGTCCGCCGCCAGCAGCCGCGCGTTGAGCCACGCGGCCTCGAGCGCGGCCGCTTCGTCGGCCTCGGCCATCGCCGCGAAACACGCCGCCGGCGGCGCCGCCCGCCAGTGCGGCGGCCCCATGCGCTGCACCCGCCCGCCCTCCTGATCGACGAGGACCGGCGCGTCGTCCCGCCCGACGGTCGCGCGAAGCTCCGCGACGAGCGTCCGCACCTGCTCCGGACGGACGCAATTCCTCGCGAACAAGATAAAGCCCAGAGGATCGGCATCGGCGAACAGCGCCCGCTCCCGCGCGCTCGGTTCCGGTCCGGCCAACCCGAAAATGACAGCCCTGGGACGCGTGTTCGCCGCCTTACCCACCGGGCCGGACCACGATACAGTCGACCTTGCGCGCGGCCAGCGACGCGCACAGCGACCGGGCGGCGGCTTCGTCGCCGGCGGGACCCGCGCGCAACCGGTAGATCACCCCTTTCTCGCCGAGATCGGCCCTCAGGATATCGGCCTTGAGCCCGCCCAGGACGTCGGCGTGCTTCTTGCTCAGCCGGCTCCAGGACGCCTGCGCGTGATCGCGAGACGACAAGGCGGCCAACTGCACCTGGTAGGCGCCGCCCGCCGGGACCGGGGCGGGACTTGGGCTCGCGGCCGGCTTTTCGACGACGGGCGCCGGCTCCGGCTTGACGGTCTTTACCGGCTTGGGCGGAATGGCGGCGGTCGGTGCCGGCTCCGGTGTCGCGGCCTCGTCTTCGACCTCGTCCACGGGGTTGGGAAAAGCCTCCATCTCCGGCTGTTCGCCGGCCGCCGCGCTGTCCGCCTCCGCGTCGCCCGCCTCGGGTTCGGGCTCGCGACCGGGCGCCGCCACCGGCCGCGGCGGCACCACCGGCTGTTCCGCGCCGGGCAGCAACCGCTCCACGGGGGGAGGCTCGCTCGCCCCCTCGAGGCGGCGGTAGACGAGCATGTCCCGGTTGGGCACCTGCATGCCGCCCGGATTTTCCGGGCGCACCTTGACCGGGGCGTCGTCGGCCTTGATCAACGGCGCCTCCGCCGGCGTCCGGGCGGCTTGTTCCGAGTCTCCGAACAACCATCGCCCGGCCGTCACCGCCGCCGCGACGGCCAGCACGACGACCAGGGCGCAGCCCGCGATCAAACGCCAGTTGCGTCCGGCGCGCGGCGGCGGCGGTTCGTCCCCATGGGCTTCCTCGCTGACCTTTATGCGATCGGCCATGTCCGGTTTGATCTGGATCGACATTAACGCAGTTCCTCCAATGGCTCGACGCCGATCACCCGGAGCCCCGACGCGATCACCAGTTGCACGCTTCGCACCAGGGCCAGGCGCGCCAGCGTGAGCGGCCGGTCGGTGGGATGGATGAACCTCAGTTGGGCGTCATCCTTGCCTTTGTTCCAAAGCAGGTGAAACAGGGCCGCCAGATCTTGCAGGTAAAAGGCGACACGATGGGGTTCGTGGGCTTCGGCGGCGCTTTCGACGACACGGGGCCAGCCCGCCATGGTCTTGATCACATCGAGCTCGCTCGGATCGGTCAGATGACCGAACCCGGCGGTGGCGAGGACCTCGTCGGCGACCCCGTCCGCGCCGAACTCGGCGGCGGCGTGGCGCATGACCGAACAGCATCGCGCATGCGCGTACTGCACGTAGAATACCGGGTTCTCCCGCGATTGCTCGGTCACCTTCTCGAAATCGAAATCGAGCTGGGCGTCGTTCTTCCGGGTCAGCATGATGAACCGGAACACGCCCGCGCCGACCCGGTCCACCACGTCGCGCAAGGTCACGAACGTGCCGGCGCGCTTGGACATCTTCACGGGCTCGCCGCGATCCAGCAGATTGACCATCTGGCAGAGCTTGACGTCGAGTTCGCCCTCGCCTCCGCTGATGGCCTTGACCGCCGCCCGCATCCGTTTGACGTATCCGCCGTGATCGGCGCCCCAGACATCGATCATGGTCTTGAAACCCCGCCGGTACTTGTCCCGGTGATTGGCGATGTCGGTGGCGAAATAGGTGCGCGAGCCATCGGATTTCATCAGCGGACGATCGACGTCGTCGCCGAACTCGGTCGCCCGGAACAGGGTTTGAGGCCGGGGCTCCCAATCGTCGGGCGTTTTTCCCTTCGGCGGTTCGAGCACGCCCGTGTAGATCAGCCCGCGCGCCTCCAGTTCCGACAGCGCGTCATCCACGGCGCCGCCATCCACCAGCGCGCGCTCGGAGGTGAACGTCTCGAACGCGATGTGGAGCGTTTCCAGATCCTCGCGGATCAGGCCCATCATGGCGTCGATGGCGAACGACCGAACGATGGGAAGCCACGAGTTGCGCGGCATGTTCGACAACGCGTCGCCATGATCCCGGGCCAGCGCCTCGCCCACCGGCACGAGGTAGTCGCCCCGGTATTCCAGGGCCGTGTCGCCGACGAAGGTCTCGACGGCCGCGGCGGGAATCCGGTCCCCGAGCGCGACCAGATAGCGCCAGTACGCCGCGTCGGCGAGCTTGTCCACCTGGCTTCCGGCGTCATTGACGTAATACTCCCGCATCACCGAGTAGCCGGCCTTCAGCAACAGCGACGCGAGGGCATCGCCGACCACGGCGCCGCGGCCATGGCCCACGTGCAGCGGACCCGTCGGGTTGGCGGAAACGTACTCGATGTTCACCGCGCGGCCGGCGCCAGCCTCGGAGTCGCCGTAGGCCACCCCGGCGGCGAGAATTTCGGCCAGGCGCGCGTGCCAGTAGGAATCGGCGAGCCGCAGGTTGATGAAGCCCGGCCCGGCGATTTCCGCCGTTTCCACCGACTCGATGTTCAGCAACCGCCCCGCCAGCAGGGTCGCGAGCTCCCGGGGTTTGGCGTTCGCCGGACGGGCGAGCACCATGGCGGCGTTGGTGGTGATATCGCCGTGCGACGGATCGCGCGGCGGCTCGACCGCGAGCCTGGTGGTATCCAGATCGGGCGGCAGGCGCCCCTCGGACACGAGGTCATCCACGGCGCGCAGCAGTTCGGCCTGGAAGTGTCCGAAAAGGTTCATGAAATCCTCGATTGGACGTCGAACAGACGCCGGTATTCGTCGGACGCGTAGCGGTCCGTCATCCCCGCCACGTAGTCGGCCACGACCCGGGCGGTTTCGACCGAGTTCGGCGCGCCCGTCCTCCGGCGCCATTCGGTGGGCAGGCATTCGGGTTCATCGACAAGCAACTGGAAAAGATCCTTCACGAGGCGCCGCGCCTTACTGGTCATGCGGTTGAGCTTGTAGTGCCGGTACATGTTCTCGAACAGGAAATCCTTCAACGCCCGGTCGTTTTCCTGCATCTCCGCCGAAAAAGCCACCGTCGGACCGCCGAACCGACGGATATCCTCCGGACCCGCGAGGTTTGCCGCCCGCAGCCGGCGGCGGCTCTCGTTGACCAGGTCGTTCACCATGTGGCCGATCAGGCGGCGCACGGACTCATGGATCAGCCGCGACGTCTCCAGCCCCGGGTAGGTCCGTCTCACCTCCTCGAACATCGGCCCCACCAGGGGAACGTTCGCGAGATCGTCGACGCTGAACAGACCCGCCCGCAGTCCGTCGTCGATGTCGTGGTTGTTGTAGGCGATGTCGTCGGACAGCGACGCCACCTGCGCTTCCGCGCTGGCGAACGTGTCGAGTTCGAGGTCGTGCCCGGCGTTGTACTCCGCGATCGCCTGGGGAAGTGCCCGGTCGATGCCCGGTCCCACCAGCGGTCCGTTGTGCTTGACCACGCCTTCCAGCGTCTCCCAAGTGAGGTTCAGTCCGTCGAACTCGGCGTAGCGGCGTTCCAGGCCCGTGACGATGCGCAGGCTCTGCGCGTTGTGATCGAAGCCGCCGTAGGGCTCCATCATCTCGCGCAACGCGTCCTCGCCGGCGTGGCCGAACGGCGGGTGGCCGAGGTCGTGGGCCAGCGCCAATGCCTCCGCCAGATCCTCGTTGAGACCGAGGCTGCGGCACATGGACCGGGCGATCTGGGACACTTCGAGGCTGTGGGTCAGGCGCGTCCGGAAAAAGTCGCCCTCGTGGTTGACGAAGACCTGGGTCTTGTATTCCAACCTTCGGAACGCGGCCGAGTGAATGATGCGGTCGCGGTCCCGCTGAAAACAGGTCCGGGTCTCGCTTTCGCGTTCGGGATGGAGGCGGCCGCGACTGCTGGCGGGTGTGCATGCCCACGGCGCCAAATTCTCCATGGCGGTCATGCCGCGAGCGTACCCACGGTCACCGCTTCAGGCAACGACGGTTTCCCGCGGCCCCCGGCGACCCGTCCTGGAGGTTTGACAAGCGATCGCCAACGGCTACATAAACAAAGGGTATGAGCCCCGTTAGCGGGCGCGGACGAGCGAAAGGAACGGTCATGCTCGAAGATGTGGCAACGAGCGAACAGGCGGTCATCGGCATCACCGAGAATGCCGCCAAGCGAATCGCCAAGTTGATCGCGGACGAAGGCCGCGACGACCTGGTGTTTCGCGTCGCGGTGTCCGGCGGCGGCTGTTCGGGGTTTCAATACGGCTTCAGCCTCGACGACCAGCGCAACGACGACGACCGCGTTTTCGAACGGGACGGCGTCGCGGTGGTCATCGACGAGGTATCGCTGGATCTTCTCAAGGACTCCGAAGTGGACTTCGTCGAGGATCTGATCGGGTCGTATTTCTCCATCAAGAACCCGAACGCCTCGTCCACGTGCGGCTGCGGGTCGTCGTTCTCCGTCTGACGCGCGGAACAAGCCGCTGCCCCCCAGGATCGCCCGACCGCGAAATCCTCGATTCGGATCGCCACCTGGAACGTCAACTCCATCAAGGCGAGGTTGCCGCACCTCCTTGCATGGCTGAAGGACGCGGCGCCCGACGTGGTGCTCCTGCAGGAAACGAAAACCACCGACGACGACGTTTCCGGCCCTGGAGATCGGCGACCTCGGTTACAATTGCGCCGTCGCCGGGCAAAAGACCTACAACGGCGTGGCGGTGCTGTCGAAGCGCCCCATGGACGTCCTCGAAACGGCGCTTCCCGGCGGCGACACGGACCCTCAGGCGCGCTACATCGAGGTCTTCACCGCCGGGATTCGGGTCGCGTCCATCTATCTGCCCAACGGTAACCCCGTGGACAGCGACAAGTTCGCCTACAAGTTGGCGTGGATGGAACGTCTCTGCGTCCATGTGAAATCGCTGCTGGCGTCCGAGGATCCCTTTGTCCTCGGCGGCGACTACAACGTGGCCCCGGACGACGGGGATGTTTACGATCCGGCGCGCTGGCGCGACGACGCCCTGTGCCGGCCGGAGTCTCGCGCCGCCTATCGCAAGATCGTTCACCTCGGATTGACCGACGCCATTCGCGCCGTTTCGCCGGAGACCGGCCGTTACACCTGGTGGGATTACCGGGGCGGATCCTGGGACGCCGACCGCGGCCTTCGCATCGATCACCTTCTGCTGTCGCCGCGCGCGGCCGACCGGTTGGAAGATTCCGGTATCGACCGTACGCCGAGGGGCTGGGAAAAAGCGTCCGACCACACCCCCGTGTGGTGCGCCCTCGCCACGCCGCCGTCCGCGTAACGGTAACGAAAGCGGCGGGACCCGCGCCGCCTCCTACTGTTCGTCGCTCCGAGATACAGGACCTTTCAAATTCGCGGGCAACCGCGTGCCGGGATCGCAGGAAGCGCCCATGATTTGCGACGCCGTTAGCCCCTTGGCCCCGCTGAGGTTCGCGCCCCGCAGATCCGTATCCGTCAGATCGGCGTCGTTCAGGTCGGCGCCGTGAAGATCGGCGCGATGCAGATCGGCCTCGCGCAGGATGGCGCCACTGAGGTCGGCGTTATGCAGGTCGGCGTCGTGAAGATCGGCCCAGCGCAGTTCGGCGCCATGCAGATCCGCGCGGTGCAGATCGGCCTCGTGCAGATCGGCGCCGTCGAGGTCCGCGTCCTCGAGGTCGGCGCCATGCAGGTCGGCGCGATGGAGATCGGCATCCAGCAGAAGCGCCCCGCGAAGGTTGGCGCGATGCAGGTCGGCGCGGTGCAGATCGGCTTTCTGTCCCATTTCCCATCCCGACCCGACCCAGGACTCGTGACGCTCCATGATCGCCTTGAGCCTTGCCGTCGATACGGCGTGGCGGCCCGAACCGTGTGATTGCAGCGACGACGGCGCCACGTCTTCTAGGCCCTGCTTTCCGTAATCATCCTTCATGTCGTTCAATACCCCGAGCACCGATTGAATTTTTTATCCACAAAATTATAACGGACAGCATCGGTGCTCGGCCAGAAAGAACTGACGCGGGGGCAGAACATTTCCTTGCGATCCCAAGCAAACGGCTCGACCATCCGCGAGATCGTTGCGCCGTGCTCGTCCCCGCGCGGCTCCACTATCCGCCCCGTTCCCGTATCGTCGCATCCTTGCCCCGTATAGTGTCTTTTGCGCAACATCCCCCTCGGAAAAAGTCAAAAATCGGCCTCTGAAGCCTACAAATACCTAATTACGCTTTACAAAACCCCATTATGCTGTGGTAACGAAGTCACGTTCGTCTATTTCGGTTGGCGCGCCGAAGGCAACGCATTCAGGGGTTGGGGCGTCATTCCCGAATGGCCCAAGTTATGTCACGGATTGGCCATCAAGATGGTCGGTTCTGTAAATTCTGGTAGCAGGCAAGTAGAACACCTGTTGATTACATGATGATGTTGGAGACAAAATTTGATGTTTAAGATTGGAAGCGCCGCTCGACACCTTGGTATCGCGATGGTTCTAGCGTCGGCGGCCGTTTTGGGCGCGTGCGAGGAAGAAAACGCGGCCGAGAAGGCGGGAAAGAAAATCGACGAGGCGGTCAAGGATACGCAGGAAGCGGTGAAGAGCGCCGCTGACTCGGCGGAGAAAAAGGTCGAGGAAGCGCAGAAAGCCGCCGAAGACGCCATGAAGAAAGTGACCGAACCGGCGGAAAGCACCGCCGAGGAGGCCAAGGAACAAGCCACCGAGGCCGCCGAGGATGCGAAGGACGCGGCCAGTGACGCGGCCAACAAGGCTGAGGAAGCCGCCGAAGACGCGGCGGACAAGGCCGAGGAAGCCGCCGAGGAGGCCAAGGAAAAGGCCGATGAGGCCGTCAAGGACGCGGCCGAGAGCGTTGAGAAAGGCGCGGAAGATGCAAAGAAAGAGTTGAAGCAGTAACGTAAATGATCTCGCACTGGGAGTGGTGCCGCGTTATTTAAGCCCGGTGCGTGGTCGGTGGAGGGATGTTGGGTGCGATAGGGGTTTGTGGGCACGATATTACGCAGGTGTGCCGCTAACGTTGCTATCGCGGTAAAGTAGATGTTTCTTGGAACACTTGGCATCGTGGGCTAGAGTGTAACGCTAGGGAAGGATTAGTGAATTGGTCGACCATGTTCGTGAGTTGGATCTAGGGAGGAATTAGGTATGAATGGTCTTATGAAGTTTTCCGTGGTGGCTCTCGCCGCGGTTACGCTGGCTGCCTGCGGCACCCAGCGCCAAAATGCCCAGAGAGCCGTGTCTTCGGATCAGGGGTACCAGGGCGAATTGTCCCGGGGCTACCTTCAGACATCCGGCTGGGAATACGGTGAAGGCGATTACCGTGATTCCGACCGGTTCGCGCGCAAATCCATGGCGGCAAGCGGCGGCGAGAACGTGCCGGCGCCCGACATGGGCAGCTACAACATTCCGGCCGAGTACGCGGGCGAGATTTCGGCCGCCAGCCAACGCCTGAATTCGGCGCTCGGCCAAGGCGCGGCGTCCGTCGCTCCCGCCGACACCGCCAACGCCCAGGTGATGCTCGACTGCTGGATGCAGGAAGCCGAGGAAAACTGGCCCTTCCAGGAAGAAGACCGGGCCTATTGCCGTGACAGCTTCAACGAGTTCATGGCCAAGGTCGAAGCCGCCCTGGCGCCCGCGCCCGTCGCGGCCGTTCCTCCGGGAAGCTATCTCGTGTTCTTCGACTTCGCCAAGTACAGCCTGACACCCGAAGCCGTCGACATCGTGAACGCGGCCGCCTCCGGCGCCACCGCGCCCGGCACCGCCATCACGGTGATCGGTAACACCGACACCGTCGGCTCCGCGGCGTTCAACATGCGTCTTGGCCAGCAGCGGGCCGACGCCGTTGCCGCTCAGCTCATGGCGGCCGGCTTCACCGGCGTCATCACCGCCGAATCCCGCGGTGAGGAAGATCTGCTCGTTCCCACCGGTGACGGTGTGGCCGAACCGCAGAACCGTCGCGCGGAGATCATCGTGAACAAGCCGTCCATGTAATCTCCGGACGATCGCCGGTCCAAAAGACCGGAAACGGGGCGCCCGAAACGGCGCCCCGTTTTTTTTGTCCGTTTCTGCCTGAAAACGTTCGGATCGGGTATTAAAAGGCTTGCAAAATTCTCTTTCTACTGTTCAAACCCGAACCAACACACTCGTTCCCTTTTGCACGGCTGGCTGATCGGCGCGGTCGGAATTTGATTTGGAGATGTTTACTATGAATGGCGTTATGAAGTTTTGCGTTGTGGCCCTGACCGCGGTCACGGTTGTCGCCTGCACGGGCACCGAAAGGCAAAGAGCGCAAAAGATGACCCCTTCCGGCTCCGGTTACACCGCCGAGTTGTCGAAGGGTTATCTCACCCTGACCAATTGGGAATACGGTGAAGGCGATTACCGTGATTCCGACCGGTTCGCGCGCAGTTCCATGTCGGCGGCCGCCGGCGAGAACGTGCCGGCGCCCGACATGGGCAGCTACAACATTCCGGCCGAGTACGCGGGCGAGATTTCGGCCGCCAGCCAACGCCTGAATTCGGCGCTCGGCCAAGGCGCGGCGTCCGTCGCTCCCGCCGACACCGCCAACGCCCAGGTGATGCTCGACTGCTGGATGCAGGAAGCCGAGGAAAACTGGCCCTTCCAGGAAGAAGACCGGGCCTATTGCCGTGACAGCTTCAACGAGTCCATGGCCAAGGTCGAAGCCGCCCTGGCGCCCGCGCCCGTCGCGGCCGTTCCTCCGGGAAGCTATCTCGTGTTCTTCGACTTCGCCAAGTACAGCCTGACACCCGAAGCCGTCGACATCGTGAACGCGGCCGCCTCCGGCGCCACCGCGCCCGGCACCGCCATCACGGTGATCGGTAACACCGACACCGTCGGCTCCGCGGCGTTCAACATGCGTCTTGGCCAGCAGCGGGCCGACGCGGTTGCCGCTCAGCTCATGGCGGCCGGCTTCACCGGCGTCATCACCGCCGAATCCCGCGGTGAGGAGGATCTCCTCGTTCCCACCGGCGACGGTGTGGCCGAGCCGCAGAACCGTCGCGCGGAGATCATCGTGAACAAGCCGTCCATGTAATCTCCGGACGATCACCGGTCCAAAAGACCGGAAACGGGGCGCCCGAAACGGCGCCCCGTTTTTTTGTCCGTTTTTTTCGTCCTTGGATCGCGCAGTTTCGCGATCTCCTCGCGCCGGGATCTGGCGATCGACGCCATGTCGGTCTTGCGTGGTCCCCCCGAAAAGGTCAAACTCGCTTATTCGCAGATACCTGAAGGCTTTTGCGGTCCAACGGGATCAATAAAACAAGTGGGGAGAAACCAGATGACCATTCGATTGGTGGGCGCCGCGCTGGGCGTCGCCGCGGCACTCGGTCTGGCGGGCGTCGCGCATGCCAAGACCTTCGTCTTTTGCTCGGAAGGAAGCCCCGAGGGCTTCAACCCCTCGCTCTACACCTCGGGAACCACCTTCGACGCCACGGCCCGGAACATCTTCAATCAGCTCGTCCAGTTCGATCGGGGCACGACCAAGATCGTTCCCGGCCTCGCCGAGTCCTGGGAGGTGTCCGACGACGGCCTGACCTACACCTTCAACCTGCGCAAGGGCGTCAAGTTTCACACGACTAAGGACTTCACGCCGACCCGGGACTTCAACGCCGACGACGTGCTCTACAGCTTCAATCGCCAGGGAGACCCCAATCATCCCGATCACAAGCTCTCCGGCGGCCAGTACGAATACTACAACAGCATGAACATGCCGGCCCTGATCAAGAGTATCGAAAAGGTCGATGATCACACCGTCCGCTTCGTTCTCAACCAGCCGGAGGCGCCGTTCATCGCCAACCTCGGCATGCAGTTCGCCTCGATTCTCTCGGCCGAGTACGCCGACAAGATGCGCGCCGCCGGCACCCCCGACAACATCGACCAGAACCCCGTCGGCACCGGCCCGTTCCAGCTTGTGAACTATCAGAAGGACGCGGTCATCCGTTACAAGGCCAACCCGGACTACTGGGGCGGCAAGCCGCCCATCGATACCCTGGTGTTCAGCATCACGCCGGATGCCGCCGTGCGCTACGCCAAGCTCAAGGCCGGCGAATGCCATCTGATGCCCTATCCCAATCCGGCCGACCTCGAGGCCATGAAGGCGGATCCGGCACTCAAGGTCCTGGAGAAGGAAGGCCTCAACGTCGGCTATCTCGCATTCAACACCGAGAAAAAGCCGTTCGACGACAAGCGCGTGCGCCAGGCGCTCAACATGGCGATCAACAAGGACGCCATTATCGACGCCATCTATCTCGGCGCCGGCAAGAAGGCCAAGAACCCCATTCCGCCGACCATCTGGTCGTATAACGAAGACATCGTGGACTACAAGTACGATCCGGCGGCGGCCAAGAAGCTGCTGGCGGACGCCGGTTATCCCGAGGGGTTCGAGACCGACATCTGGGCCATGCCGGTCCAGCGGCCCTACAACCCCAACGCCCGGCGCATGGCGGAGATGATCCAGGCCGACTGGGAGAAGGTCGGCGTCAAGGCCAAGATCGTCACCTACGAATGGGGCGAATACCTCAAGCGCTCTAAACAGGGCGAACACCAGACCGTGATGCTCGGGTGGACCGGAGACAATGGCGACCCCGACAACTTCCTCAATGTCCTGCTGGGCTGCGAGGGCGCCAAGGACGGACCCAACCGCGCGCGTTGGTGCCACCAGCCGTTCGAGGACCTGATCGTCCAGGCGAAACTCACCAGCGACGTGGACAAACGCACGGAACTTTACGAGCAAGCCCAGGTGATCTTCAAGGAGGAAGCCCCCTGGGTGACCATCGCGCACTCGGTGGTGTTCCAGCCCATGCGCAAGGAAGTGGATGACTTCAGAATCGACCCGTTCGGCGGCCATATCTTCAACGGCGTCGACCTGAAGGAATAGGACCAAACCGGCTCACGTTCCCGAAACCGGGCGGGAGGGACTCGTCCCCACCCGCCCGGCGGCCGGGACTTGCTCGGATCGCGCATGCTGACCTTCATTCTCAAGCGTGTTGGCCTTGTCATCCCGACATTCATCGGCGTGACGTTGCTGACCTTCGCGCTCATCCGGCTGGTGCCGGGCGATCCCATCGAGCTCCTCGTCGGCGAGCGCGGTATCGATCCGGCCCGGCATGCCGCCCTGAGGGCCGAGCTCGGGCTCGACAAGCCGCTTCTCTCGCAATACGGCATCTATATTTCCGATGTTCTGTCGGGTGACCTGGGGCGCTCCATCGTCACCAAGACCCCCGTGCTCGGCGAATTCCTGGCGCTGTTCCCGGCCACCGTGGAACTGTCCCTCTGCGCCATCGTGTTCGCCATCGTCATCGGCATTCCCCTCGGTATCCTCGCCGCGGTCCGCCGCGGCTCGGTGTTCGACTACGCGACCATGGGCGTGGCCCTCACCGGCTACTCCATGCCCATCTTCTGGTGGGCATTGCTGCTGATCCTGATGTTCTCGGTGCAGCTTGGCTGGACCCCGGTCTCGGGGCGGCTCTCGGTGATGTATTACGTGGAGCCCGTCACCGGTTTCATGCTCATCGACACCCTCCTGTCCGGCGAAAAGGGCGCCTTCCGGTCCGCCGTCAGCCATTTGATCCTGCCGGCCATCGCGCTCGGCACGATCCCGCTCGCGGTGATCGCCAGGATGACCCGGTCCTCCATGCTGGAGGTGCTTGGCGAGGACTACATCCGCACCGCGCGCGCCAAGGGCCTGTCGCCGTTCCGGGTCATTGCCCTGCACGCGCTGCGCAACGCCCTGATTCCGGTGGTCACGGTCATCGGCCTCGCCGTCGGCGTGCTGTTCGCCGGGGCCATTCTCACCGAAACCATCTTCGCTTGGCCCGGCGTCGGCAAGTGGCTGGTGGAATCCGTGCGCCGGCGCGACTACCCCGTGCTGCAGGGTGGCGTTCTGCTGGTGGCCAGCGTTGTGATGGCGGTCAACCTCTTCGTCGATATCCTGTACGGCCTGATCAATCCCCGCATCCGGCATCAGAGATGACCATGACGCCACCGAACGAAACCGCCGTCCCCGCCGAATTGCTCGAAACCGTGGACAAAATCGGCCTCGCCGCCGAGGCCCCGCCGCATCCGATCGTGGAATTCTGGCGGTACTTCAGCACCAACCGGGGCCCGGTCATTGGTTTGGCGGTCATCGCGATCCTCGTGGTGGTCGCCCTGTTCGCCGATGTTCTGGCGCTGTACCCCCCCAACGAACAGTTCCGCGACGCCTTTCTGGCGCCACCCTTCTGGGCCGAGGGCGGGTCCACCCGTTTCCTGCTCGGTACCGACGACCTCGGCCGGGACATCCTGTCGCGGATTATCTTCGGGGCTCGCGTGTCCCTCTCCATCGGCTTCCTGGTGGTGACCCTGGCGCTGGCCGCGGGCGTGGCGCTCGGTCTGATCGCGGGCTTCTTCCGGGGCGTCGTCGAGACCGCCATCATGCGCGCCATGGACGTGATGCTGGCGTTGCCGAGCCTGCTGCTGGCCATCGTCATCGTCGCCATTCTCGGCCCCAGCCTGCTCAACGCGGCCATGGCCGTAGTCATCGTTCAGTTGCCGCACTTCGTCCGGCTGACGCGCGCCGCCGTCATCACCGAGATGTCGCGGGACTACGTCACCGCCAGCCGGGTGTCGGGAGCCGGCGCCTTCCGGCTGATGCTGATCACGGTTCTGCCCAACTGCCTGGCGCCGGTGATCGTTCAGGCCACCCTCGGCTTTTCGACGGCCGTCCTCGATCTGGCCGCTCTCGGCTTCCTCGGGATGGGCGCGCAGCCACCGACGCCCGAATGGGGCACCATGTTGGCCAACGCGCTGCAATTCGTCCAGCGGGCGTGGTGGGTGGTCACCTTCCCCGGTCTCGCCATCCTGATCACCGTTCTGGCCTTCAACCTTCTGGGCGACGGATTGCGCGACGCCCTCGACCCGAAGCTGAAACGCTGATGCCGCTGCTCGACATCCACAACCTGAGCGTCGAATTCGGCGCCGAGGGCCGAAGCTTCCGCGCCGTCGACGGCATGCAATTGCGGGTCGACGAGGGCGAGGTCGTCGGTATCGTCGGCGAGTCCGGATCGGGGAAGAGCGTCACCATGCTCGCCCTGATGGGGCTGATCGGCTATCCCGGCCGGGTGACGGCCGAGCGCCTGCGGTTCGCCGATATCGATCTTTTGTCGCTGTCCCCGGCCGAGCGCCGGAAACTGACCGGCAAGGACGTAGCCATGGTGTTCCAGGAGCCCATGACCAGCCTCAACCCCTGTTTCACCATCGGATTCCAGATCGGCGAGACGCTGAAGGTGCACGAGGGCGGCAGCCGGCAGGAGCGCCGCAAGCGCACCATCGAGTTGTTGGACCAGGTGGGCATCCCGGCGCCGGCCGGCCGACTCGACTCGTTTCCCCACCAGATGTCGGGCGGCATGAACCAGCGGGTGATGATCGCCATGTCGCTGGCCTGCAACCCGCGCCTTCTGATCGCCGACGAACCCACCACGGCGCTCGACGTGACCATTCAGGCGCAGATCCTCGATCTTCTGCTGTCGCTGCAGCGGGACCGGGGCATGGCGCTGATCCTCATCACCCACGATATGGGGGTGGTGGCGGAAACCGCCGAGCGGGTGGTGGTGATGTACGCGGGACAGATCGTCGAGACCCAGCCCGTCGCGGACCTTTTCAGCCGACCCCGTCACCCCTACACGGCGGCGCTGCTGGCCGCCCTTCCCGAACGCGGCGTCGGCCACCGGCGCCTGCCCACCATCCCCGGCGTGGTTCCCGGACAATTCGACCGGCCGGGCGGCTGCCTGTTCAACCCGCGGTGCCGGTTCGCCACCGAGCGCTGCCGCCTGGAACCGCCCGAACTGGCGGTGGACGGCGGCAACGCGGTGCGCTGCCACACGCCTCTGAACGACCGGGGAGAGCCCACATGACCGAGGCCCCGGTCCTCAGCGCCAGCGGCCTCGCGCGCTATTACCAGGTGGGCCGCGGGCCGTTCACCAAGGCGGCGACGTTGAAGGCGCTCGACGGAGTCTCGTTTTCCGTCGCTCCCGGCAAGACCCTGGCGGTGGTGGGCGAATCCGGCTGCGGAAAATCGACGCTGGCCCGGCTGATAACCCTGATCGAACCGCCGACCGCCGGATCCTTCGTTCTCGACGGCATCGACGGCGCCACGGCCACACGCGCCCAGCGTCGGCACCTGCGCAAGACCGTGCAGATGATCTTCCAGGACCCCTTCGGCTCGCTCAACCCGCGCAAGAAGATCGGCACCATCCTCGAGGAGCCAGTCGCCATCAACACCGGCCTGAGCGCCAGGGAGCGCGCCGACGCCTCGCGGAAAATGATGGAACGCGTCGGCTTGCGGCCCGAGCATTATAGCCGCTACCCCCACATGTTCTCCGGCGGGCAGCGCCAGCGCATCGCCATCGCCCGGGCGTTGATGCTGAGCCCCAAGGTGGTGGTCGCGGACGAGCCGGTCTCCGCTCTCGACCTGTCCATCCAGGCCCAGGTGCTCAACCTGATGATGGACCTGCAGGACGAGTTGAACCTCGCCTATCTGTTCATTTCCCACGACCTCTCGGTGGTCCGCCATATCGCCGACGAGGTCCTGGTGATGTATCTCGGGAGCGCGGTGGAACAG
The DNA here is from genome assembly GCA_963701445.1 of uncultured Alphaproteobacteria bacterium. Taxonomy (GTDB): domain Bacteria; phylum Pseudomonadota; class Alphaproteobacteria; order Rhodospirillales; family Defluviicoccaceae; genus CAKZLS01. Next base: position 26,267 of record CAVPAM010000016.1, on the reverse strand, counting down.
GGACCGAAGGAAACCATCTTCGAGCGCCCCCTGCATCCCTACACCCGCGCGCTGCTCGCCGCCACCCCCCGGGTCAACCCCGAGGACCGCAAGGAGAGGACCGTGCTCAGGGGCGAACTCCCCTCGCCGCTCGATCCGCCGCCGGGCTGCGCGTTCCACCGGCGCTGTCCCCATGCCACCGAGGTGTGCGCGGCCGAGCGCCCCGAACCGCGCCTCGTGGAGGACCGCATGGTCGCCTGTCACCACGCCGAGACGATCTGACCCCTCTCACACCACGGTCACGCCCCCGGCTCCCGCCCCGCGCCGGTCACGACAGCAGCGCCTCGCTCCCCTCCGGTGCGGTGTCCTCGTACACCTGGATGTTGCGGAACTCGGCCTCGGCGGTGGGGTTGGCGACGTCGTGGTCGTTGGCGAAGGTCAGGAAGTCCATGACCCCGGTAAAGAAATCGCCCACCTCGATACGGAAATGGACCCAGTCGCCGCCGCCGTAGGTGTCGAAATCACGGTTCCACTTGTTGTTGTCCTGATCCCCGTAAAGCTGGAAGAACCGTTCCGGGCTGAAGCGGTCGTCGTCGTCGAAACCGATCCCCTGGACCTCGCCCTCGGCCGCGCTCCGGAAGTCGAGCTCGATCACCGTGTCGGCCGTGACCTCGTAGAAGAACGGGATCTTCTTCCAGGTGTTCCCCTCGAGTTGCAGGGTCGATCCGCCGTCGACCACCGCGAAGGTCCCGGTCACGTCCTGCGCGGCGTCATACGAGCTCACGGCTTCGGTGGCAAAGGTCACGGCATCACTCGGCGGGCTCGTCCCGGGCTCCTCGAACACGCGAATGTTGCGGAACTCGGCCTCGGCGGTCGGATTGCTCACGTCATGGTCGTTGGCGAAGGTCAGGTAGTCCATCTCTCCGGTAAAGAAATCTCCCACCTCGATGCGGAAACGGACCCAGTCGTCGCCCCGGTACGTGTCGAAATCGCGGTTCCACTTGTTGTTGTCCTGATCCCCGTAGAGCTGGAAGAACCACTCGGGGCTGAAACCGTCGTCGTCGTCAAAACCGATCCCCTGAACCTCGCCCTCGGCCGCGCTCCGGAAATCGAGCTCGATCACCGTGTCCGGCGTGACGGTGTAGAGGAACGAAATCTTCTTCCACGTGTTGCCCTCGAGTTGCAGGGTCGATCCGCCATCGAGAACGGCGAACGTCCCGGTCACGTCCTGCGTGCCGCCATATGAGCTGACGTCGCCGGGCGCGAACAAAACCTTGTCGGTCGGGACCGTCGGGAACGCCAGTTGACCGAGGCCGTAGACCGTCCCGGCAAAGGAAAACAACTCGATACCGGACAGAACGTCGGTTCCTTCGCCGATAACGCTTGGGCCCGCGAACCGGATGGTCAGCGACGTTCCGCCACCGGGCGTGATCGCATAGTGGTCCAACGGAGAGGCATAAAGCACCGTGTCGGTGCCCGCGCCGCCCGCCAGGGTGTCGTCGCCAGCGCCTCCGGCGAGCGTGTCGTTGCCATCGCCGCCTGTCAGGATGTTGTTCGCGGCGTTTCCCAGGATCATGTCGGAGCCGCCACCGCCGGTGGCGTTCTCGATGGTGACGCCGAAGGCGATGGCCACGTTCTCGAACGCCGACCCGCCATAAGCCTTCGGGCCGATGGAACTGAAGGTGCCCGCCACGAGGCTGATACGCGCCGGAAGCGATTGCGCCGAGGCATCGAGCGTGTCGACGCCGCCGCCGTCCCAGATGGTCATGAAACTCTCGCTCGACGGACTGAAAGCGTAAGTCGTGTCGCCACTCCGGGTGGCCATGTTGGCGCCATACAGGTATTGGATCGCCAGAATGTCGTAGAGCATGGGGGTGTGCGCGTAGCCGCTGACGCCGCCATGGCTCGTATACGACATCACCGTATACTTGTGGGTGTCCTCCAAACCGTCGAGCGTCCCCTTCCCGCCGCCGAACGAGTGGCTGAGGCCGAGCGCGTGGCCGGTCTCGTGAAGGAAGATATAGAAGCCGCTGTTGCCGGGAGCGGGATTGTTGAAATTGGAAATGAAGGGATTGAGCCAGACGTCGCCGCCCACCGCCCCGGGAAACGGGTAATAGGCCCAGGCCGCCGCCCCCCCGTCGTCCACCCGGCCGGAAAAGGCCGCGCGAATGTCGCCGACCACGGAGGCGTTGTCCGGAACCTCGGCGGCCGCGATGTTCGCCACCTCGGACCACGCGTCCATGGCCTCCGAGAAATACCGTTGTTGAACGGAGTTCAGACTTCGCGCGTCGGGATCCCAAGGTTCGCCCGATCCGGTCGTCTGCCCGTATCCGCTGGAGGTGCTCGTCGAGAAAACGCTGTTTCCGGATTGGGGAAAACTATAGGTCACATCAAACCCGGTTCCGGCGGGACCGCCCCATTTCACCCCCTTCAACACGGCGTCGATACGGTCGTCGCCGGTGGCGCTCACGAAAGACACGGCACTTCCAGTCGTCGGCGTCACCATTCAGCGGCCTCCACAGCGTCCGAACACGGGAACCGGTACTCCGGCGCCAAGCTCCTCATCCGCCAAGCGATTTTGTTGCATTCTCGTAACATTTGGGCGGGGAAATGCGGCGACGCGATGTCAAGTTCACGATAATCCGCTCATCCGTGGTTGAAATTGATTATTGCGCGTTTGGGCTTTCTCGGCCCGGATGTCTGCTTCGGTCGTATTGTAGCCGGCAAAATCGAAACAAATGGTGAGCAGGCGGTCTTTCTCCATTATCCTGAGTGGTTGGAGAAAAGCCGCCGATTATGCGTGTGGCGTGGGATCGCCAACCGCCGAGTCCTTGTGTTGCCGCGCGATGACCGCCGCGGCTCGGATTCGTCGACACGGCAGGATCGAAAAAGCCATTTAGCCGGCGGTCCCGACGTGCTTTAAAACCCGGTTACGAACAACGGTACACTCGGAGGGAGGAAAGAACATGCGCGCTCCATTCGCCGGTTTGACAATGGCGATCTGTGTTCTGGCGGTCCTCGGCTGCCCGCGGACGGCCTCGGCCGGCGAGGTCCTAGATCGGATCGCCGCGCGCGGAGCGCTGATCGTGGCGGCCGCGCCCGACACCCTGCCGCAGGCGGGACGGGACAAATCGGGCAACCTGGAGGGCTTCGACATCGAGGTGGCCAAGGAAATCGCCAAGCGCATGGATCTTCCCGTCACGTTCGTCACCCCCGGATGGGACACCATTCTCGCCGGCGGCTGGGGCGAGGCCTTCGACATCGCCGTCGCCTCGATCACGCCCACCGAGGACCGCGCCCAAAGGATCGCGTTTCCGGCCACCTACCGCTACGACGCCGCGGTCATGCTGGTGCACAAGGACAACCTGTCCATCCTCCAGGCCGCCGACGCCTCCGGCAGGGTCGTCGGCACCAAGAAGGACACAACCTTCGAGCAGTACCTCAACGGCCGCCTCCGGGTACTAATGCTCAGGGAGCCGGTGGAATACGTGATCGCCGATCCGCGTATCAAACTTTACCCCGACAAGGAGCAGGCCCTGGCGGCGCTGTCCAAGGGCGACGGCAAGGAACTTGACGCCGTCATCATGTCCTTCGCGCCGGCGCGAACCGCTATCGCCGGCGGCGCCCCCGCGCGCGTCATTCCCGGCTTTCTGTTCTTCGAGCCCGTGGCCGTCGCCGTTGACAAGGGCGATCCCGATCTCGCCCGCGCCGTGCAGCAGGCGGTCCTCGAGATGGCGAGCGACGGCACGCTCGCGGCGCTGTCGCAAAAATGGTTCGGCACCGATCTCACCAGCGGCGCCATCGGCCCAGCGCCGTAAGCTTCGGCGGCGCGGTGGCGGGACGGAGACCGCGTCCCTACCCCCACAGATACAGCCCGATGACACAGCCGAGAATGAGCCCGCCCAGGAGCAGATAGAACCGGCTGGAACTGTACTCGTCGTCGTCATGATAGGGTTCGTCCTCGTCGACATCTTCCGGCTCGTTCCGCGGGTCTTCATCCGCCTCGCGGGACTCGCCGGGCTCCCTTGTTCTTGCCTGTTCCACGGTCTCCGCGCCGGCGGCGATAAGGGCGCCGATATCCATCAGCAATTTCTCGAACGCCGGATCGGATTTCGAGCCATCCCAGCCGCACAGGTCGACGGCCTGGACACTGCGAAGACCGATGGGAGGAAGAACCGGATCGATGAACACCGGGATCAGGATGCCACGCTTGCGGCCGGCTTCGGCTTCCTCGTAGACCCAGGTGGACTGCACCGCCGTCCGGGACCACAGGACCACGACGGTGCGGGCTCCCGCGAGCGCCAGGCCGATCGCCTGCCACCACGTTTTTCCGGCGGGGATGGACCGGTCCCAGAAAATCGACAACCCACGCTCCTCAAGCGCCGCCACCAGCGCCCGCGCCCGCGGCCGGTCCTCGTCATCGTAGCTGAGAAAAATGTCGGTCATGCTGCGTCGACGAATTAACGTCGTTTCACGCCAATGCAAGCGCCGCGTTGCCGGCGGTCGCGGGCCGCCGGCGGCGGCTTACCAGGGCCAGGCGGCCAAGGCATGCGGGATTGAGCCATCGCGGGGGGACAACGGTGAGCCCAGAACTTGGCCGATCACCCGGCCGCCCGCCTGTCAAAGCGATTTCCCGGAGACATTGGCGACCCCAACGGGATTCGAACCCGTGTCGCCACCTTGAAAGGGTGGTGTCCTAGGCCTCTAGACGATGGGGTCTCGGTTGCTTCTGGTACCCGCCTCGCCATGGAAAATCAAGGGTGTCGATGCGCGCGGCGCGGCGCCCTGGGTTGCGCGGTTTTGTACTTTGAAGGGCCTGGGGGCCGTGATAGGGTGCGCCGCGAAATTACCCCGAGGTCCCGCCCGACGGTGGGGATCATGGGTCAGGCAATGAAAATCTTTGTTTCTTAGGGATAGTGGAGGGAGAGCCCATGCTAAAGGGGAAAGTTCTTGTCGCCCAGGGCGGCGGCCCCACGGCGGTCATCAACGAGTCCATGGTCGGAACCGTGATCGAGTCGCGCAAGATTCCATCGGTCGAGCGCGTCTACGGCGCCTACCACGGGGTCAGCGGCATCGTCGACGAAGAGTTCATCGACCTGACGCGCGAAACCACGCACAACCTCGAGATGGTCGGCCAGACGCCCTGCTCGGCGCTGGGATCGACCCGCGTCAAGCCGGACGAAAAATATTGCATGGAGATCTTCAAGGTTCTGAAGGCCCATGAAATCGATACGTTTTTCTATATCGGCGGCAACGACTCGTCGGACACCCTTCGCATTCTCCACGAAAAGGCCGTGGCGGAGAATTACGACCTCAGCTGCGTGCACATTCCGAAGACCATCGACAACGACCTGATGGTCAACGACCACACGCCGGGATTTCCCTCGGCCGCGCGGTTCGTGGCGCTGGCGTTCGCCGGCATCAATGCCGACAACAGGGCCCTTCCCGGCGTCTACGTGGCGGTCGTCATGGGCCGGCACGCTGGATTTCTGACAGCGGCCTCGGCCTTGGGCCGCAAGTTCGACGATGACGGCCCGCACCTGATCTACGTGCCGGAGGTGGACTTCAACCTCGACCGGTTCGTCAGGAACGTCCAGGAAGTCTACAACAAGCACGGCCGCTGCGTGGTCGCGGTGTCCGAGGGGATTCACGACGAGAGCGGCACGCCGATCATGGCCAAACTGGCCAAGGAAGTGGAAAAAGACGCCCACGGCAATATTCAGCTCTCGGGCAGCGGCGCGCTCGCCGACCTGCTCACCGACTACATCAAGTCCCACACCAACATCTCGCGTGTCCGCGGCGATACCTTCGGCTACCTGCAGCGCTCGTTCCTCGGCTGCGTTTCCGACGTGGATGCCCGCGAGGCCCGGGAAGTCGGCGAGAAAGCGGTGCAGTATGCCCACTTCGGCGACAGCAAGGGACAGCACACGGGATCGGTGACCATTCACCGCACCGGGTTCTATTCGGTCGAGTATCACTTGACTCCGCTCGTGGAAATCGCCGCCAAGACCAAGGTGATGTCGCAGGAGTTCCTCTCCGACAATGGCCATGATGTGACCAGCAAGTTCCAGCTTTACCTGCGCCCGTTGCTGGGCTCCGGTTTTCCGGAATCGTCGCGGTTGCGGATGAACCGGGTGCCGAAGATTCTCAAGAAATAACGATCGGATACTGATCCGACGAAATCTGGCGCGCCGCTCCTGGCGGCGCGCCTTTTTCCTTACGCGTCCGCCTGAGGCTGGGTCGCGCGGATCTCGGCGTACAGCCGGTCCACGTCTTCCTTGTGGCAAAGTTCCGTGCCCGGGCGCATGACCGACGCCGCGCCCGCCGCCACCGCCAGGGTGAACGCGTCCTGCGGCGTCCGTCCCTGCGACAGCCCGAGGGTCATGGCGCCCACGAAGGTGTCGCCCGCCCCCACCGCGCTCTTGACCTCCACCTTGGGGCTCGCCAGCCGCAACGCGCCGTCCTTCCACACCAGGAGCGCGCCGTCCTCGCCGAGCGTCAGCGCGACAAGTTCCGCCTTTTCCTCGTCGATGAGCTGGCGGGCCAGTTCTTCCTGCTGTTCGTCGTTGTAGGCCTTGCGGCCGAGCAGGGTCTGCAGTTCCCGCAGGCTCGGCTTGACCAGGTACACGCCCGCGTTCAGGGCCTCGGCGAGCGCCTCTCCGGACGTATCGAGGATCATCCGGGCGCCTCGTTCCTTGGCGGCGGCGGCGACCCTGGCATAGAAGTCCACCGGAACGCCACGGGCCAGGCTGCCGGTTCCGACCACGTATTGGGTCTGCATCTCCGCGACCCTATCGAGACAAGCCTGCCATTCGCTGTCCTGGAGCGTTGGTCCCGGAGGGGTCACGCGATACTCCTGGGCCGACGCCCGCTCGTACACGATCCCGCACAAGCGGGTATGCCCGGCGATCTTGACCACGCGCCGGCTGACACCGATCTCATCGAGCAACTCGGTCAACAGGGTTCCGGTCAATCCGCCACGCGTGATCAGCGCCCAGCTTTCGCCACCGAGTTCGGTGATGCAGCGTGAGACATTGATACCGCCGCCACCCGGATACACGATCCCGCGGGACGACCGCAGCTTCCGGTTGGGGCTCATCTCCTCGACTTCCCAAACGACGTCAACCGAAGGGTTGATCGTCAATGTCATGATTTGCCGCATGCTGTACTTCCAATCCTAAAACGAAACACCTTGGATCGCGGCGCTCTCGCTCCTTCGGAGCCCGGGCGCGCCGGTGGGCGGCATCAGGCGTGCACGAGCCCTAAGTCCAAGAGATCCTGATAAAGTCTGTTGACATCCGATTTTCGGACCATTTCCGTGCCCGACGTGATCAGCGCCGCGGCTCCGCAGGCGACGGCCAGGGCCAACGCATTCTCCCGGGGCCGTCCTTGCGACATGGCGAGCACCAGCCCGGCGACGAAACTGCTGCCGGCGCCCACCGCGCTTTTCTTTTCCACATCCGGGCTGGGCAAGCGTATCATCCCATCTTTCCAGACCATCAGCGCGCCGTCTTTCCCGAGTGTCAAGGCGACGATCTCGGCCCTGCCTTCGTCGACGATCTGCTGCGCGATCTGCTCCTGCTTCTCCCACGTCGGCGCCTTGCGTCCCACCAGATGCTCGAGTTCCCTCAGGTTGGGCTTAACCAGAAAAACGCCTTCCTTGAGCGCCTCGACAAGCGGCCGCCCGGAGGTATCCAAAACCACCTTGATATCGCGCGCCTTGGCGGTGGCCGCGATCCGAGCGTAGATGTCGCTGGGAACACCCTGCGGAACGCTGCCGGAGCAAACCAGGTATTCGCAGTCGATCTCCGCGACCGCGTCGATAAACGCCTGCCATTCATGCTCTTGCATCTCCGGTCCAGGCGGGGTCACGCGGTATTCGTCACCGGTCGAGCACTCGAAAATCGTCGCGTTCAAACGGGTCGCGCCCTCGACCGGGATGACCCGCCGGTCGATGGCGTAGTCGTCGAGCAGTTCCGTCAGCAGCGTTCCGACGATCCCCGCGCGGGTGAAGATCGCCTTGCTCTCGCCGCCAAGCACCGAAATGACGTGGGACACGTTGATGCCCCCTCCGCCCGGAAAGACCATTCCGCCGCTCGAGCGCAGCTTGCGGGTCGGGACGACGTCCTCGACCTCCCAGCTGATATCGACGGCGGGATTGATCGTCAGCGTTACAATCTGCGGCATGCTTGTCTTCCCAACCAAAAGCCAGTTCCCTGCGTCGGAATCCCTGACCGACCGCGGGACCTTAGAGGGTATCTCGACCCGTTTGAACGGCTTTTTTCATGACATTCGCATTATCAACCAGGGCGCACCGAAACGGCCCGGGTGGCAATTCGAGGTTACCGGCCCGCCGGCGCGGCGTCGTCGATCACCAGCTGCACGCTGGTTCGTCCCCTCCAGGTCTTCCGCTGAACCCGGCCGGCGAAATGAAACAGCGCGCCCGAATGGTCCCGCAAGGCCCGACCCATGGCCGTATCGGCGCAACGGAACGCGATCGCCTCGAGCCGCGCGCCGCCGCCGTCCACCAGAACGCAGCGCAGATGATTCGCCCCCACCACGTCGACGTAGGACAATCGCGCGTCGGTAATCACGAACCGGGGTTCCGGGTTGGCCATTCCGAACGGCCCCACCTGGGCGAGCGTCTCGCATAATTCCCGCGACGCGCCGGCGACCGACAGCGCCCCGTCCATGGAGAGCAACGGCTGTTCGGCCTCGGCGGGGCGCTCGATCCGGCCGGCCATGAACGCCTGGAAATCGCCCAGCCTGGACCGTTCGACGGTGAAACCGGCCGCCATGGCGTGGCCGCCGGCCTTGACCAGCAGTCCTCGTCTGGCGGGCGGCGTTGACGGCGGCTCCGAGGTCGAAGCCGGCGACGGATCGCGCAGACCCGGTGCCGCGGTCGCCGTCGAACGCGAGCACGCACGCGGGACGGTTGAAGCGCTCCACCAGGCGGCTGGCGACGATCCCGAGGACTCCCGGGTGCCATCCCTCTCCGGCGGCGACGATCAGCGGCGGACCGTCGTCCCGTCCGCCCTGTTCGGCCACCAGCGACAGGGCCTGCTCCAGCACCTCCGCCTCGATCCGCTGGCGGTCGCCGTTGAACGCGTCCAATTGCCGGGCCAGCGCCATCGCCTCGTCGGCGTCGTCGGTGGCGAGGAGGCGCGCGCCGAGTTCCGACTTGCCCACCCGGCCGCCGGCGTTGATCCGGGGACCGAACACGAACCCGGCGTGGTAGGCCTCCGGGGGCTGGTCCTGGCCGGTCAGGTCGGCGAGCGCCCGGATGCCGGCGTTGGTCCGCCGCGCCATCACCTTCAGCCCCTGGACCACGAAGGCGCGGTTGACGCCCTTGAGCGGCACCATGTCGCAGATGGTTCCGAGCGCCACCAGGTCGAGCCACTGGCGCAGGTCGGGCTCCGGCCGTTCTCGGTACCATCCCGCCGTCCTGAGCGCGCGGTTGACCGCCACCGCCAGCAGGAACGACACCCCCACGGCGGCCAGGTGTCCGAAGGTTCCGGGCTCGTCCAGGCGGTTCGGATTGATCACGGCCGCCGCCGCCGGAAGCCGGCTGTCGGCCGCGTGATGATCCACCACCACCACGTCCAGACCGGCGGTGGCCGCGGTGTCCAGGGCGTCGTGCGCGTTGATGCCGCAGTCCACGGTGATCACCACCGACACGCCCTCGTCCTTCAGCCGCAGCAGCGCCTCGGCGTTGGGGCCGTAGCCTTCCTTCAATCGGTCGGGGACATAGATGCGCGCGCCCGAGCCGACGGCCGAGAAGAACCGGCACAACACGGCCGCCGACGTGGCGCCGTCCACGTCGTAGTCGCCGAAAACGGCCACCCGCTCGCCCTCCATCACGGCGCGGGCGAGCCGCGCGGCGCCGGCGTCCATATCCTTGAACCGGCTGGGATCGGGCAGGGTTTCGCGGAGCGTCGGATCGAGAAAGGACCCCGCGTCGTCCAGCTCGACGCCCCGGCCGGCGAGAATGCGGCCGACGATTTCCGGCAGTTGCAGCCGCTGCGCCAGGGCCTGGGCCTTGCGCTCGTCCACCGCCTGGAGCCGCCAGCGCTTGCCCTTCAGCGAGTGCTCGACGCCGAGGAAGCTCGATGCGGCGCCGCTGTCCGCCGGGCCGTGAGTGTGGGTGTCGGTGCGGGTCAAATCAACCGCCTCCCCGGCCGCGCCGTCTCGCGGCGTATCAGAACGGCTCGATTCGGATCATGCGGGGCGGCTCCACGCAGGCTTGCAGGGCCGCGATCCCGTCGAGACAGCGCAGCATGGCGGCCTCCTCGGTGTCGTGGGTGGTCATGACCACGGGAACCGGTTCGCCGGGCGAGCGGCTGCGCTGCAGCACCGCCTCCATGGAGATCTCGTTGTCGCGCAGGATCGACGCCACGTCGGCGAACACCCCCGGCCGGTCGACCACGGCGAGACGCACGTAGTAGGCGCCGCGATGGGCGCTCATGGGTGCCGCCGGCAGGTCCGAGAGCTGCCCCACCGGAACGCCGAAGGTGGCGCCGCGCTGCCCCCGGGCGATGTCCACGATATCGGCGACCACCGCCGACGCGGTCGGCCGCTCTCCGGCGCCGCGTCCTTCCTGGACCACCGTGTCGACGAAATCGCCATGGGTGACCACGGCGTTGAACACCCCTTCCACGTGGGCGATGGGGGCGCCCGCCGGGACCATGCACGGATGCACCCGGCGCTCCACGCCCCGGTCGGTCAGCGCGGCGATGCCGAGCAGCTTGATCCGGTAGCCCAGTTCCTCGGCGAAGGCGATGTCGGTGGACGAGATGTGCCGGATCCCCTCCATGTGGACCGCGTCGAACCGCAACGTGCATCCGAACGCCACCGTCGCGAGAATGGCAAGCTTGTGGGCGGTGTCGACGCCATCCACGTCGAACGACGGATCGGCCTCGGCGTAGCCCAACGCCTGCGCTTCCGCGAGCACGTCGTCGAACTCGCGGCCGCTGGTGCGCATGGCGGTCAGGATATAGTTGCACGTGCCGTTGAGAATTCCGTAGACGCGCTGGTGCGCGTTGGCGACCAGCCCCTCCTTCAGGGACTTGATGATCGGGATGCCGCCCGCCACCGCCGCCTCGTACGCGAGCACGGCGCCGGCGGACTCGGCGGCCGACGCCAGCGCCATGCCATGGTGCGCGATCAGCGCCTTGTTGGCCGTCACCACGTGCCGGCCCCGGCCGAGCGCGGCTTCGCACACCCGCCGGGCCACGCCCTCCGATCCGCCGATCAGCTCGACGATCACGTCGGCGTCGGCCTGTTCGGCCATATTCACGGCGTCGTCGTACCAGGCATAGCCGTCCACCGGAAAGCCGCGATCACGGCGGTCGAGATCGGCGACGGCGGAGATCACCACCGGACGGCCGGCGCGGCGCTCGATCAGATCCGCGTTGGCCTGGAGCAGTTTGACGGTTCCGCCGCCGACGGTTCCGAGCCCGGCGACGGCCACTTTGAAGGGTTCGCTCATCGACATTTTTTTCCCTGACCTCGGAGACGAGCCACTAGAGTTGGGCGCTCTCGACCACATTGTGATACCGGCCGAGGAAGCCCTTGATATTGCGCAATGCCTGCCGGGTGCGCTGGGCGTTTTCCACCAGCGCGAAGCGGACGTGGCCGTCGCCATGCTCGCCGAAACCGATCCCCGGCGACACCGCCACCTTGGCCTCGGTCAGCACCAGCTTGGAGAAATCCAGCGAGCCCAGGTGCGCGAACGCCGGCGGGATCGGCGCCCACGCGAACATGGTGGCCGGCGGCGAGGGCACATGCCAACCGGCGGCCTCCAGCCCCTCGATGAGCACGTCGCGGCGCCGCCTGTAATGCTCCCGGGTCTCCGCCACGCAGGCTTGCGGGCCGTTCAGCGCCGCCGCCGCCGCCACCTGGATCGGCGTGAACGCGCCGTAATCGAGATAGGATTTGACGCGGGCGAGCGCGGCGATGAGCCGGTGGTTTCCGCACCCGAAACCGATTCGCCATCCGGGCATGGAATAGGTCTTGCTCATGGAGCTGAATTCGACGGCGATATCCCGGGCGCCGGGGATCTGCAGGATCGACGGCGGCGGGTTGCCGTCGAAGTAGATCTCCGCGTACGCCACGTCCGACATGATGTAGATGCCGTGATGCCGGCAGAAGTCCACCACCTGTCCGTAGAAGTCCAGGGTCGCCAGTTCGGCGGTGGGGTTGTTGGGATAGTTCAGCACCAGCGCCGTCGGTTTCGGAACGCTGTGCGCCACGGCGCGCTCCAGCGCCGCGAGGAACTTGTCGTCGGCGGCCACCGGAATGTTGCGCACCGCCGCTCCAGCGATGATGAACCCGAACTGATGGATCGGATAGCTGGGATTGGGGACGAGAATCACGTCGCCGGGGCTGGTGATGGCCGACGCCAGGTTGGCGAGGCCCTCCTTGGAGCCCAGGGTCACCACGGCCTCGGTATCCGGGTCGATGTCGACGCCGAAACGCCGCTCGTAATACGCCGAAACAGCGCGGCGCAAGCCCTTGATTCCGCGCGATTCCGAATAGCGGTGCGTGCGTGAATCGTGGGCCACCTCCACCATCTTTTCGACGATGTGCGGCGGCGTCGGAAAATCCGGATTGCCCATTCCGAAGTCGATGATGTCGTCGCCGGCGGCGCGCGCCCGCGCCTTCATCGCGTTCACTCCGGCAAAAACGTAGGGCGGCAGACGCCTGATCGCGTGAAACTCGTTTTCCATTTCATTCACCTGAAGACTGATCCGGACCCCGGATCGATCCGGGAACCCCGGATCGGGTCACCTGAAGACTGATCCGGAAACCCCGGATCCGGTTCGCGTTGTGTCGATCGGCGGACGACGGTCCGATCGGTTCGAGATATCGCCGATGTCGGCGCGTTAGTCGAGAGCCCGTTCGCCCAGGGCCCTTTCGTCTCGGGCCCTTTCGTCGGGGGCTGGCTACTCGAAAAAGATTTCGGCCCGCCGGTTTCCGGCGACGCCCGTGGGCATGGTTTCGTAATACGCGGGCAGGTCGTCCGCCGCCGCGGTGACCGTGATCCGGTTGCCGGGGACGCCGAGTTTCTGCAGCTCCGCCGCGACGGCGTTGGCGCGATCCGCCGAAATCCGGAGCTTCGCCTCGCGGCCGCCGGCCGGATCGGTGATTTCGGTCTGGCCGCTGGCATGGCCGACCACCAGGACGTTCCGCCCGCTCGACCGGTACAGTTCGGAGACCTCGCGGACGATCTCGCGTTCGGGGCCGCCCAACGCGGACGATCCGTCGCCGAACAGGATGGTGGCGACCTTGACGGAGCCGGCCGGCGCCGCCGCCGGCGCGGGTGCCGGCGCGCCGCCGTCGGCGCCGGCGACTCCGGCCGATGAAACGACCACGGTGGCCGGGGAGCGATCGCCCGCCGGGGGCGGCGCGGACACGGGAGGAGCGGCGGGCGTCCCGAGCGAGTCCAGTTGCGCCCGGTTCAGGTCGCTGGTCGACGCGTCGCCCGACGATACGGCCGGCGCGGCGGGCACGGGCGTGTACGACGCCGCCGGCGGCGCCTGTGTCGGCGCGGGCGGAACGGAAGCCGGACGGCCGGCGCTGGCGACGCCGCCTGGGCGCGGACGGCGGCGCGACGGGCGGCGGCGGGCGCCGGAGGCGGCGAAAGCGGAATGTCCGGCATGGTCACCGATCCCAGGTTGGGGACCGCCGCGTCGTCGGCGCCGGTCTCGGCGGGCGGCGCGAGCGGGGACACGGGTTTGGCCTGGAACTCGATCACCTCTTCGGAGTATTCGCGCTGCTCGTTGTCCGCCACCAGCCCCTGTTCCAATTGCGCGCGCTCCGCCTCGGTCATGGTCGCGGGGCGGTCCGGCACGTCGCCGAGATTGGGATACGGCGCGTCCGAGCCCGCCGCCGACCCGCCCTCGCCGCCGCCGGAGGCGCACCCGCCCGCCACCGCGAGCGCCACGGCAAGCGCCAGGGCGGTCGCGAAAATGGTGATCGATTGGCTGCGCAGACCCTCGCTAGGCATTGACTTTCCTTACTCCTTGGCGGCCGGCCCGCGCCATGCCCCCATTTGCGACTTCAACATTGCCCGATGGTGGTTAAGGGGCTATAAACGATTTCATGGACCAGCGCGCGGGTCCTCTCACTTATCACATATATCATTGTCGGCGCGGGACGTTTTTCTCGCGAAAGCTGACTTTGCTCCGAGGGATCATAAAGGATTGAGTCATGGCCGATCAACAAGGCACACAACTGCAGATGCCTGACCCGGCAGAACTTTCCAAGTCGTTTGCGGAAATCGCCGAGCGTACTCAAAGTCTGCTGCAAGAATGGATGTCGAAAAACGGCGGCAAGATGCCATCGATGGGCATGGAAGACCCGTTGAGCGTCGGGAATACTTTCATGGAGCTGACGGCCAAGATGATGGCCGACCCCAGCCAGGTGGTGAAGTCCCAGATGTCCTTGTGGCAGGACTACATGGCGCTGTGGCAGAACACGGCCAGCCGCATGATGGGTCAGGAAACAGAGCCTTTCATTAAACCGGCCAAGGAAGACCGGCGCTTCAAGGATCCCGCCTGGGAAGAGAACGACGTCTTCAACTACATCAAGCAGTCTTATCTGCTCGCCTCGCGTTGGATGCAACAGGGCGTCAACGAGGTCCCGGGCGTCGACGAGAAGACCAGGGAAAAGGCCGATTTCTACACCCGCCAGTTCGTCAGCGCCCTGTCGCCGACCAATTTCGCGCTGACCAATCCGGAAGTGATTCGCGCCACCATCGAATCGCGCGGCGAGAATCTGGTCAACGGCCTGAAGAACATGCTGAAGGACATGGAGCGCGGCAAGGGCTCGCTCCGCATCGCCCAGACCGACTACGACAAGTTCGTCATCGGCGAGAACATCGCCACCACGCCCGGCAAGGTGATCTTCCGCAACGAGATGTTCGAGCTGATCCAGTACACGCCGGCCACCGAGACGGTGGTCAAGCGTCCGCTGCTGTTCGTCCCGGCGTGGATCAACAAGTTCTACATCGTCGACCTGCGCGCCAAGAACTCCTGGGTCAAGTGGGCCGTCGACCAGGGCCACACCGTGTTCCTGATCTCGTGGGTCAACCCGACCGCGGAACTGGCCGAGAAGAGCTTCGAGAACTACGTCACCGACGGCACCGTCAAGGCGATCGACGCCATCGAGCAGGCCACCGGCGAGACGGACATCAACGCCGTCGGCTACTGCATCGGCGGCACCCTGCTGGCGGCCACCATGGCCTACATGGCCGGCAAGGGCGACGACCGGGTCAAGAGCGCCACCTTCTTCACCACCATGCTCGACTTCTCGGAGCCGGGCGAACTCGGCGTGTTCATCGACGAGGGCACCATCTCGTATCTCGAGCAGAAGATGGCCGAGCGCGGCTATCTCGACGGCGCCGAGATGGCGGGCACCTTCAACATGTTGCGGGAGAACGACCTGATCTGGTCGTTCGTCATCAACAACTACCTGCTCGGCAACGACCCGTTCCCGTTCGACCTGCTGTACTGGAACTCGGACTCGACGCGCATGCCGTATGCCATGCACAGCTTCTATCTGCGTAACTTCTACCAGAACAACAAGCTGGTGCAGCCGGGCGCGATCACGCTCGCGGGCGTGCCCATCGACCTCGGCAAGGTCAAGGCTCCCACGTACTTCCTGTCCACCCGCGAGGATCACATCGCGCCGTGGACGTCGACCTACAAGGGAACCCAGATCCTCGGCGGCAAGAACAGCTTCACGCTGGCGGCGTCGGGCCACATCGCCGGCGTCATCAACCCGCCGGCCGGCAACAAGTACTGCTACTGGACCAACGCCAAGAACCCGGTGAACCCGGACGACTGGCTGGCCGACGCCAAGGCCGCCGACGGTTCGTGGTGGCCGCACTGGGACGCCTGGGCCAAGAAGCTCTCCGGCAAGGACATGGTCCCGGCCCGCGAGCCCGGCACCGGCAAGCTGAAAGTCCTCTGCGACGCCCCCGGAACCTACGTCTCCGCGAAGGCGTAACGCTCCGCGAGTTCCCCCAGGGGACAACCGAAGACCAAACCGGCGGTTTTGCCCCAGCGCAAAACCGCCGGTTTTCTTTTGCGCGCTCCGTTTCCTCCGCCCCCGCCAACCGCACCCCCCAGACCGTCTTTGCGAGCGAAGCGCGGCAATCCAGAACCGCCACCCGAGACATCCCCCACGCCCGACCGGTTTGCCGCGTCGCTCCGCTCCTCGCAAGGACGGCATTGGTGGTGGTGATGCCCATCGACACGGACACACCCCCGGATTCCGCTTTCGCTGCCATCCAGGCCACGGGTAATCCTCCGACGAGGGGGGCGCGTCATGGACGAGGGGGCGGAACGGCCCATCGATTTCTTCATCAGCCGGGCGGGCGCGGACGCCGCGTTCGCCGCTGAAATCGGCCGCATCCTGGAGGACGCGGGCCACGGCGTCGATCCTCCAGCAATGGGACTTCGCCAACCGCAACTTCATGGAACGCATGCACGCGTCGCTGGAATCCGGCGCCCGGGTGATCGCCCTGCTGTCCAACGAATACCTCGCCAGCGACCACTGCGCCGCCGAGTGGCTCAACGTCATCGCCCATGATCCCCTCAACAAGCGGGCCCGCCTGATCGTCATGCGGGTGAACGAATGCACGCCCACCGGATTGCTCACCGCCCTCGCCTACTGGGACCTCGTGCCCATCCGGGCCGACCCGGCGCTGCTGCGCGACGTGGTGCTGGCGGCGGTGAAGCCCGGCCGCCACAAGGGCGAGGCCACCCCGGGCGCGCCCTACTGGCGCGAGGCCCGCGCCGTGGTCCACCGGGACATCAAGGCGACCCCCAGCTTCACCGGCCGCGAGGCCGATCTGGCGGCCATCGACGCGGCGCTCCGGTCCGGCGGCGCGGCGGCGGTGACCCAGCCGGTGGTCGTGCATGGCCTCGGCGGCATCGGCAAGTCGGTGCTGGCCCGCGAATACGCGCACCGAAACCAGGAGAGCTACGCCGGCGTCTGGTGGCTCAACGCCGCCAAGCCCGACGATGCCGACGGTTTCGACGGCATCGAGACGGCGCTGGTGGAACTGCATCCGTGTTCATCCCCGGCCTCGATCAGGTCCGAGAACCGCCCCGCCACCGCCCGCAAGGCGCTCGACTTCATCGCCCACGGCGGCTTCGAGAAGCCGTGGCTGCTGGTCTACGACAACGTGGACGATCCCCGGGCGTTGCGCGAGTGGGCGCCCGTGGGCAACGCCCAGGTGCTGGCGACCTCCCGCCTCGGCGGTTGGCCCAAGACCGTCAGCGCCATCGAGATCGAAACTGGCCCCCGCCCGACGCCATCCGTTACCTCCTCGACAGAGCGGCCGGGACGACCTGACCGACGACGACGCCGGGACCATCGCCGACCGAACTTGGGCTGCCTGCCCCTCGCCCTCTCCCACGCGGCGGCCTACCTGCGCGACTGCGTGACCGTCACCGCCGCCGACTATGTGGACGCCCTCGTCGAGCATATGAGCGAGGCGCCGGAGGACGCCGAGTATCCGCGCGCCGTGTTCGCCACCTTCAACCAGGCCATCAGCGAAGCCGAAGCCAAGGCCCCGGGCGCGCGCGCCGTGCTGTCGCTGGCCGCCTTCTATGCCCCGGACGCCATTCCCGAGGAACTCTTCCAGCAACCGCCCCAGTGCTACCCGCCGGCTCTCGCCGGCGTGGCCACGGACAAGAAGGCGCTGGCGGAGGCCATGGGCAAGCTCCACAACCTCTCGCTCATCGACTTCGAGCCCGCCCGGCGCGTCTTCTCCGTCCACCGGCTGGCCCAGGCCGCCGCCCGCGACGCCCTCGGCGTCGCGGCCGGAACCTGGGCCGAAAGCGCGCTCCGCGCGATGTACGCCGCCTTCCCCGAACCGGAGCCCAATACCTGGCCCGCCTGCGAACGCCTCGTCACCCACGCCCGCGCCGTCGCCGCCCATGTCACGACCGACAGCCGTGAACTCGGCTTACGTTCTGGTCCGCGCCGGGACCTACCTTCGGGAGCGCGCCGCCCTTGGCGACGTCGTGCCACTGTACGAGCGCGGGCCAGAGTGCTCCAGCGCTTGGCCGCCGCCGATCCGGGAAACGCCGGGTGGCAACGCGATCTGTCGGTGTCGCACGACAAGATCGGCGACGTGCTCGTGGCCCAGGGCAATCTCGCCCAGGCGCTGGAGAGCTACCGGGCGTCCCTGGCCATCGCCGAGCGGCTGGCCGGGGCCGATCCGGGAAACGCCGGGTGGCAACGCGATCTGTCGGTGTCGCACAACAAGATCGGCGACGTGCTCGTGGCCCAGGGCAATCTCGCCCAGGCGCTGGAGAGCTACCGGGCGTCCCTGGCCATCAGGGAGCGGCTGGCCGGGGCCGATCCGGGAAACGCCGGGTGGCAACGCGATCTGTCGGTGTCGCACAACAAGATCGGCGACGTGCTCGTGGCCCAGGGCAATCTCGCCCAGGCGCTGGAGAGCTACCGGGCGTCCCTGGCCATCGCCGAGCGGCTGGCCGGGGCCGATCCGGGAAACGCCGGGTGGCAACGCGATCTGTCGGTGTCGCACAACAAGATCGGCGACGTGCTCGTGGCCCAGGGCAATCTCGCCCAGGCGCTGGAGAGCTACCGGGCGTCCCTGGACATCGGGAGCGGCTGGCCGGGGCCGATCCGGGAAACGCCGGGTGGCAACGCGATCTGTCGGTGTCGCACGACAAGATCGGCGACGTGCTCGTGGCCCAGGGCAATCTCGCCCAGGCGCTGGAGAGCTACCGGGCGTCCCTGGACATCGCCGAGCGGCTGGCCGGGGCCGATCCGGGAAACGCCGGGTGGCAACGCGATCTTGATTGTCTCGAACGTGAAGCTTGCGGAAATCGGCAGCAGGGGGCCGGATCGATCGACATCGCCGAGACAGCACTATGCCGAGGCCCTTCGGCATCGCGGCAACTGCTGGCGGAGCAAGGCCGACTGGCCCCGGCGGACGGCGTGGATGGCCTCGAAGAGTTGGCTCGACGGATCGCGGAGTTGGGCGAATGACGGCGCGCGGTTCGGATCGGCGCCAGATCGCGAAGACGGCGGAGACGACGCCGCCTCCCCCCGCCGTCACCGCGAGGAGCGAAGCGACGCGGCGGTCCAGCGCCGTGCATGCCGCGAGCGCCGGCTCTGGATCGCCGCGCTTCGCTCGCGATGACGGCGGGGATGGCGGCGGGAACGGTCGCGCCACCCCGTCCTCGCGAGGAGCGGAGCGGCGCAACCCGGAAGCCGGCATGTGACGGTCGGTAACGCTATTTTTTATGTTTTTCAATTTATTATTATGATAGTTATCAAAAATTACTAAACTTTTTTATCATAAATTATATTTAACATATTGATTTTAATGAAATCCACCAAACCAAAACGCGGCTTCCGCCGGCGGATTTCTACTGTGCATGGGGTTGTTTTGCAAAAAACGCGTTACACCCCCCCCCCCCGCGCCGCCATGCCGTCCGTCGCAAGGGCTTTCTATCCGGGCGCGCGGGCGTTACTTATCCGGGGCGCGCAATGGAGGGCCGGGAAGCGGACGGATGACGGGACAGCTTGGGATGAACCTCCGCGGACTCACGGCGTCGATGGTCGTGGCCGCCGTCATGGCGGCGTGGCCGTCCGCCGCCCGGTCCGAGGAACCGGCGGCCGCCGAGCCGCAGGTGCTGGCGCTGCCCTTTCCGTTCTACAACGAGCACTTCGGCGGCGCGCTCGGGTTCGTCTACGGGCTGAACGGGTTTCCCGAGAAGCAGTCGCGCCTGATCGGCACGGCCTTCGCCGGGACGCAGGGCGCCGCCATGCTGTTTCTCGCCGGACAGGACCTGCGCCTGCCCTGGGTCGGCCGCCTGTTCATCGATCCGGTGTTTTCCATCGGCTATTTCGACGACACCAAGAGCTACATCGACGGCAACCCGCGCTTTCGCGGCGAGACGGCCGGCAGCAACACGTCGAATTCGAGCAACTACATCAGCGGCAGCGGCGTGGATTCCTTCGCGCGGAGCCGTTTCAAGTATCTCCTGCCCATCGGTCACGGCCGCGACGAGATCGTGCCGGACTACCGGCTTGAACGGGGCCTCCTCGTCTCGGGAGAGACCGGCGCCACGTCGCTCAATCCGCTGGACAGCGGCCGGACGTTCGTCTCCGTCCTGCCGTTCTACCGCAACCAGCGGATCGACACCGAGGATATCGACAAGGACGAGTTCAAGACCAACGGCATCGACGCCGCGGTGTTCTGGGACAACCGCGATTTCCCGCGCAATCCATCGCGCGGCCAGGGCGTGCGTTTTGAGGTCTCGCGGGACTTCGGCTGGTTCGACAGCAATTCGTCGTGGACGGTGCTGGAGGGCGAGGTGGATCAGTACGTGGACTTCGGCGCGTCCGACTGGTTCCGCCAGCGGGTTCTCGCCCTCGACTTCTGGACGGCGCATTCGCCGAGCTGGAACGTGTCGTCGTCCGGACAGGTCTCCAACCGCCCGCCGTCGTATACCGGGGCGACGCTCGGCGGGCTGTGGCGGATGCGCGGCTATCCGGCCCAGCGGTTCAGCGACCAGTCGGCCATCTACTACGCGGCCGAGCTGCGCCTGATCCCGGACTGGAACCCCTTCGACGCCTGGCCCAGGATCCAGAAGTTCGTCGGCGTCGAGTGGCTGCAGTTCGTGCCGTTCGTCGAGGTCGGCCGCGTCGCCCCGTCCTACGACCTGCGCAACCTGCATTCCAGCATGAAACTGAGCGGCGGGATCGGCCTCAGGGCCTTCGCCAACGGGTTCATCGTCCGCGCCGACGCGGCCGTCTCCGACGAGGACTTCGGCATCCAGATGATGATCAGCCAGCCGTTTCAGTTCTGAGGCGGCCGGTTCCGGGGCGGCCGGTCTCGGGACCGCCGGTCTCGACGGCCCCGATTCCCGGCCTTGCCGCGGCCTTACCTGCCTTGCTGGCGCCGCCACTCGTTGAACAGCCGCTGCTCCTCGATTTCCCGCTCGACCTCGGCCTGCTGCAGGGCGCGCTGGCGCTCGAAATCCAGTTGCCGCTGCATCGCCCGGTCCCGGGTTTCCTCGGTCTGCGCGATCCGGCGCTGCTCCGCCTGGCGGTCGATCGTCGCGTTGCCCGCCATGCCGCCCACGGCGCCGCCGATCAGCATCGCCGAGGTGTTGTTGCCGAAGATCGCGCGTCCGGCGCCGGCCCCGAGCGCGGCGCCGCCGACGGTTCCCACGCCGGGACCGCCCGAGCCGAACTCGCACCCGGCGACGGACAGGCCGGCGATGGCCACGAACACCGCCGCCCACGATGAAGAGCGCATGGTTTTTCGGAATGACCGGATCGTCATCGTCCCACCTCCGTCCGCACGGCCTCGACCATCTCGTCGTACGACAGGGCGTCGTCCTGGTTCTTGTCGGCCGCCCTGAACGCGTTGACCTTGAACGCCATGACCTCGTCGA
Organism: uncultured Alphaproteobacteria bacterium; assembly: GCA_963701445.1. GTDB lineage: Bacteria > Pseudomonadota > Alphaproteobacteria > Rhodospirillales > Defluviicoccaceae > CAKZLS01. The sequence continues at coordinate 4,836 of CAVPAM010000016.1, read as the reverse complement.
AGGTCAACGCGCCGTCCTTGTTTCCGTCCACCCGGGAAAAGCTGACCGCCGGATGCGGTTGCAACTCGTTGGGCGTCAGTTTGCCGTCGCGGTTGGCGTCGAGCCCGCTGAACGCCGCCGCCGCGTCCCGCGCGAACTCGCCGAGGTCCACCCGATTGTCGCCGTCGGTGTCCGCCGCTTCGAACGCCAGTTGTTGGTATACGGTGCCGAACTCCATGGGATTGGGCAATGTCTGCGCCGGCGCGCCCGCCGCCGCCAGGACCACCGGTCCGGCGATGGCACAGCCGAACCAGACACGTTTCGCAATACCGAGCATGTACTGTCCTCTCTCGCGATGATGCACTCTCCGCCCCGCTTATACCAACGATCCCCAAGCGTCGTCCATGGCCACGGCCGCTCCGGGAGCCTTGCGGGCTAATCGCCGTCCAGCAGGGTGGCGGCCGCCGTGTAGGGGTCGATCTTCTGGGCAAGCGCGCCGTCGATCAGGCGCTCGAGCTTGTCCCGGCCCTTGCCCAGCAGGCGCTCGCGGACGATGTCCTCGGCGGCCTTGACGATGCGCATTTCGAGGATCTTCCGCCGCCGGCCGGCCATTTCGCCGGTGTCCACCAGGTGGCGGCCGTGGGCGTCGATGGTGGCCACCAGATCGCCGACGCCCTCGCTGTTCTGGGCGGAGGTGGGCAGCACCGGCACCGTCCAGGTGGACAGGCCGCTGCCGATGGCGCCGAGCTTGAGCATGGAGCGCAGGTTGACCAGGGTGTGCAGCGCGTCGGGGCGGTCGCACTTGCTGACCACGTGGATGTCGGCGATCTCCAGCACGCCGGCCTTGATCGCCTGGACCTCGTCGCCGAGGCCGGGGGCGGAGACCACGATCACCGTGTGCGCCGCCTGGACGATGTCCACCTCGTCCTGGCCGACGCCGACGGTCTCGATGATCACCACGTCGTAGCCCGCCGCGTCCATGATATCGGCCACGTCGAGGCTGGCCCGCGCCAGGCCGCCGAGCTCGCCGCGCGTCGCCATGCTGCGGATGAACACCCCGGGGTCGCCGGTGAGATCGGCCATGCGGATGCGGTCGCCGAGGATGGCGCCGCCGGAGAACGGGCTCGACGGGTCGATGGCGACGATGCCCACCGTGCGCCCCGATTCGCGGATCTTCTGGGTCAGTGCGCCGGGCCATGGTCGACTTGCCGCTGCCCGGCACCCCGGTGAGGCCCACCACGTGGGCGCGGCCGGCGTGGCGGTGCATCTCGGCGAGCGCCGCGCGATGGGCGCCGCCGGTGAATTCGGCCATCGACATCATCCGGGCGACGCTTTTGCGCCGGCCCTCCAGAACCTCGGCGATCAGCGGGTTGTCGGTGTTCGGTCGGCGGCAGGTCGCGGTTCGCCTCAGCCATGGCTCGCGTCCCTGTATTCGCGGGCGAGGCGCACGTAGTGCGGCGCGGTCGCGGCGATGCTCTTGCCGTCGGCCTCGCTGAGATCGCGGACCCGCTTCGCCGGCGTGCCGGCCCAGAGCTCGCCCGGCGGCACCCGCTTGCCCGGCGTGATCAGGGCGCCGGCCGCCACCATGGCGCCGCCGGCGATCACGCAGCCGTCCATCACCGTCGCCCGCATGCCGATGAAGCATCCGTCCTCGAGGGTACAGGCATGGATTAGGGCCATGTGGCCGATGGTGATGTGGTCGCCGATGTAGGTGCCGTACTTCTCGCGCGACACGTGGACCACCGTGCCGTCCTGGATGTTGGTGCCGGCGCCGATGCGGACCTCGTTGACGTCGCCACGAATGACGCAACCGAACCAGATGTTGGTGTCCTCGCCGATCTCCACGTCGCCGATGATGGTGGCCGTGGGCGCGATGAAGGCCGACGCGGCGATGCGCGGAGAGACACCCCGGTATGGCAGAATAATTCCGGACATTGGTCTTTTTCCCCTTTTCTTGTTCTGGCCCACGAAACTCGACGCGAGGCCTTTTTTCAGCCATTTCCGCGGCGCCCGCAAGAGCGCCGCGCAATTTTGCTTGCGTGACCCGAGCGCCGGGCGCCCATTCCACCGGGTCGCCGTGGGGCCGTTCGGCCGGGATGCCGGGCATCTATTTGACCAGGGCGCTGAGTTCCTTGAACTCGGGCGTGCCGGCCTTCTCCAGCCACTCGAACACCACCATTTCCGTGGTCACCACGCGGGCGCCGGCGTGGCGCATGCGTTCCAGCGCGGCGGCGTGGTTGGCGGGCGTCCGCGACGACGTGGCGTCGGCCACCACGAACACCGCGTTTCCGCTCTCCAGAAGCTGCTCCACCGTCTGCAGGACGCACACGTGGGCCTCGATGCCGGCGACCACCGCCATCGGCCGGCCGGTCTGGCGGAACTGCCCGGCGAAGCCCGCGTCGTTCATGCACGAGAAATGCATCTTCTCCACCACCGCGCCGTCGGGCACGAATTCGGCCACCGCCTCCACCGTTGGCCCGAGGCCCCGGCGGTATTGCTCCGAGACCAAAACCGGCACGTCGAGCCGGCCGGCGGCCTTGAGCAGCAGCCGGGTGTTGTCGACGACCATCCGTTCGGCGGCCATGGCGGGCGCCAGCCGGGCCTGCACGTCCACCACGAGAAGGCATGATTTGTCCCTGGAGATCAGCATGGTCGGAGATCCTCTGCGATGGTGATGGTTCAGCCTATCGCAAAGCGCGCGCGACGCCAAGGAAGCCGGCCGTCGCGAGGGACTCGACAAGAGTTGACTTCCGCGTGCAAATACTTATGCTCCGAAACTGATCGTGGTAATATTTAAGCGTTACTCTCAGTACTTAGTGGTCATACAGTCCCCACCGCATGGATTTTTCTGATTTGGGGCTCAGCGGCGACGTGCTTCGCGCCGTTACGGATGCTGGATACCAGCACCCCACGCCCATACAAGAGCAAGCAATTCCCATTATCCTGATGGGCCGCGACATCCTTGGTTGCGCCCAGACCGGTACCGGGAAAACCGCGTCGTTCACCCTGCCGATGATCGAGATCTTGGCCGCCGGGCGCGCGAAGTCGCGCATGCCGCGATCGCTAATTCTCGAACCCACGCGCGAACTCGCCACCCAGGTGGCGCAGAACTTCGAGACCTACGGAAAGTATCGCCCGTCTGTCCAAGGCGCTGTTCATCGGCGGCGAGTCCATGACCGAGCAGCTCAAGGTCCTGGAGCGTGGCGCCGACGTGCTGATCGCCACCCCCGGGCGACTGCTCGACGTGTTCGATCGCGGCCACCTTTGCTCACCGACACCAAGATCCTGGTCATCGACGAAGCCGACCGGATGCTGGACATGGGGTTCATTCCCGACGTGGAGCGCATCGTCTCGATCGTGTCGCGCATGCGCCAGACGCTGTTCTTCTCGGCGACCATGCCGCCGGCGATCCGCAAGCTCGCCGACGCTTTCCTGCGCAATCCCAAGGAAATCACCGTCTCGCCGCCGTCGACGCCGTCGGAAAACGTGGTCCAGGGCCTGCTGGTCTGCGAGGGCGGCGCGAGCCAGAAGGAAAAGCGCGACGCGCTCAGGCACCTGCTGCAGAGCGAGGACGTGGGCAACGCCCTGATCTTCTGCAATCGCAAGCGCGAGGTGGGCGTGGTCTGCCGGTCGCTGCTGCGCCACGGCTACGACGTGGCCATGCTTCACGGCGACATGGCCCAGTCGGCGCGCACCGAGGTGTTGGAGCGGTTCAAGCGCGGCGAGATCAAGATGCTGGTGTGCAGCGACGTGGCCGCCCGCCACCTGGACCTCGCCGGCATGTCCCACGTGTTCAACTTCGACGTTCCCACCGCCGCCGAGGACTATGTCCATCGCATCGGCCGGACGGCGCGCGCCGGACTAAGAGGGCCGCGCCCTGACCATCGCCACGCCGGAGGACGGCAAGTACGTGGCCGGCATCGAGCAACTGATCGGACGGGAGATCCCCCGCATCACCGTGCCCGAGGTGGAAACGGCGGAACTGGACATGTCGGGCGGAAAATCGCGCCGCCGCAAGTCCGACGCCGAGCGCCGGGGCCGCCGTTCCGGCAGATCGGCGGGCTCGTCGCGGACGCCGGCGCAACCGGCTTCCCGGAGCCACCCCCGGCCCCACTCGCACGCGCCGGACACGTCCGCCGCCGAGCCCCGGCCAGAGCCGAGGGTGGAGCCCCGGCCCGAGCCAAAAGTTGACCCACGGCCCGAACCCAAGGCGCGCGCGGCGACGCCGCCTCATAGGGCAACCGAGCACAAGGCAACCGAACAGCCGGCCGGGAACAAGAAACGGGAACCGCGGCGGGATCGCGGCAAGCCCGCAACTCGCCGGTGGTCGGCATGGGCGACCACGTCCCGCCTTCATGATGCGCGAAGTGAAATTCGACAAGAAAAGCTAGCGCGAGGCACCTCGCCGAAAAACCGGATGCAAGGTGATTCGGCTCAAAAAACACTCGCCCGGGGCGATGGGGACCGCTACGACTGCGGCGATCTCAGAAACGCGATGATCTCCCGGCGCTCTTCCGGGTCCTGAACCCGGATGGTCTTGGTTGTGCCCGGCGCGAATTTGTCGGCGTCGGCCAGGTACGCGTCGAGATCCTCCTCGGTCCACACGCCGCCCTTCTTCAGCAACGCCGGGGAATAACCGTACCACGCGCGGTCCCGGCCCTTTTCGGCGCCGACGATCCCGTAAAGGTTGGGCGCGTAGCGAAACGGACCGTTGGCCTCGACGCTATGACAGACCACGCATTTCTCGGCGGCGGTTCCCCGTCCGGCCGGCTCGGCCCGGTAGCGGATGGTGGCGTCCGCGGCCCACGCCGAGGACGCGGCCACCCATGCCGCCGCCGCCGTCACGGCCCACAGCGC
>CAVPAM010000015.1:0-59610 GCA_963701445.1 uncultured Alphaproteobacteria bacterium | reverse complement strand
CCAGAACAGGGTCGGGGACGCCAGGATCGGATGGCGTCGCTGCCACGGCGTCAGCGTTACCTTTACCCCGGAATGCTGCTCGATCTTCCACATCAGGTATACCGGTCCATCGTGGAAGGTGAAGGCCGACTTCATCAACCGCAGGACGGAAAGAACCTTGCCCAGGTAGCGGCGCCGGCGCCACCGCCGTTCGTTGCGTCTCGCCGATCGCGGATCTCCGTTCGGACCCGGTCCGCCGTCCGTTTCTCGCAAGGCGCCGACGATTCGATCGTAGCGCGCCGCGTGGGTCTCGTAGAGATGAACCGCCCGGCCCGGCCGCTCGGCCCTGAGTTCCGTGCGGTAGGTCTCGGAGAACGCGCGGATCCAGAAATCCCGGGGCTCCGCGTCGGCGGGGAGAAAGGGCGCGGCCTCCCCGATCACCGTGGAAACCGACCGCGCCAACGCGGTCACCACACGTTTCCTGGCGGCCTCGTCGCGGGCCCAGACGATGGCGGTCGGCTGCGCGAAGCGGGCCCAGAAATACGGATGAAACGTCTCGGGACCGACCAGACGCTCGAAATCGCCGAGACTGACGACGGCATATTTGCACCGGACGGTCCGATCCTCGAACGCTGTCTCCAGATAGAAGACATTGGGCGGCAGAAGCGCGTTGGCCACCCGCAACAGCGGGTTGCCGTAGACGGAGCGGTAGTCGTCCGGCAACAGGTAGAGATCGACCACCTTGCCCCTGTCGTCACCTTCGCGCAGGCAACTGCCATACCCCAGAACCGCGGCTATTCCCGTGCCATGGCGCGCGCGCGCCGCCTCCGCGATGGCGACGATCGACGCGGGAACCGGCGCGTTCGTCTCGTCGGCGATCATCGCGATCAATGGTTCGGGAAGGGGCTGCACGTTTCAAAATCCATCCGTATCAAGGTCACGACCCGCTGGACGCGCCGGGCCTCGCGAACCGCACCGTGTCCTCGGCGGTTATGCGGACACCTTGGCCGGCCCGTGGCCGGAACACCTGCCCGTCGACCATGAACGGGCAGTCCATTTCAAGGACCACCTGTCTGGCGCCGCGGCTTCGGTAGGTGCTGTCGGGAATCACGCGGTCGGGGCCGCCGTAAAGGATGGAAGGGACCCGGCGAAGAAGATTTTTCGGCGGATCCGCGATGCTGGTGAATCGAACCGGGCCGGACTCCGTGTTCCAGAAGGGCTTGGAACGCAGAAACAGCCGATCCAGGGTGGTGGCGAGAACGATCACATGGGATCCCGCTTCGGCGGGCCCGCCGTCGATGGAGATGGTAATCTCGTCGCCGCGAAAAACCTCCGAGCGTCCGCCCAGGAACAGCCAGTTCGCCAGCAGTCCGAACAACGTGGCCGCGTTCGCCCAATCCGATTTGAGCCCCCGGCCATGGACTTCCTTGCGGCACAGTTCGATGGCCCGGACGATCCCCGCGGTTCCGAAAAGCATGCCGCGTTGCGGCGGATATCCATCCGCGTTCTCGACCCGAAGGATCGGCCGTTCGACGAGACGGAGACGTTCGCGATCCCGCCGCGCGGCATCCAACAGCGTGGAGAGCGCCTTGGCCGGCGAGCCGCGCAGCCCGACGTTGTCGGAAATGGTATTCGTCATGCCGCCGGGCAGGATCGCCAGCGGCGGCGTTCGTGGGAACGGGCGCGCTTCCAGCAGCTCGGTCAGAACACCCTGGACGGTTCCATCGCCGCCGTTGACCACGAGAACATCCACGCCCGCGGCCGAGAAACCGGCGAGCACTCCGGGCAACCGGTCCATGGTCGCCAGGCGTTCATGCAGAATATCGGAAGCACCGTTTACGACCGTCTCGACGGCCTCTATCCCATGCCGCCGGTTGTATTGGCTTTCCAGATTGGTCACCAATCCGATCTTGGTCATGGCCGGTTACACGAGTCGCGCGGGCGGCGTTCAATGGCGTGAGAGATGAAAAACATGGACGGGATCCGGTGACCGCGCTTTCGGAGGCGCCCCCTTTCGGTGCAGTGTGGGCGCTCCCGGCAATTTCCATGGCCAAACTAGGGATAACCCACGGCCTGTCAACAGACTTCCCGAGGAGTGTCGGATCGGAAGTCCGCTTCGCGGGTTATTCCATGCTACCCCTCCGCTCGCGCCACGAAAGCGCCGATCAGGCAGGCGAGCGCGATCATCGGGCTCCAGGCCGCGATCCAGGGCGGCAGAAATCCCGCCTCGCCCATGGCGAGGCTCGCGTTCTCAAAAATGAAGAAGCCAAAACCGATCGCCACGGTGAGAGCCATCAGGCGAACGAAGGCGCCGGTCCGGTGAAAGCGCTGGGCCAGGGAAACCACGAGCAGAACCATCATCAATGGACTGATCGCCGATGCGATTCGATAGTTGAGCCAGGTACGGTACAGATTGGTCGGCCGTTGACCGAAACCCTCGTTCTGGATGAGGGCCCAGATCTGATGGATCCTGAGTTCCTTCAGGTCGCGGGAGAGCGCGTCCATGTTCTCGATATCGATGCGGCCATCCCACCCGAGCGTCGGAACCCGCGTGATCGCCGGCGGGTTGACCGTTTGAAGGGTGACGTCGGAAAGAGTCCAGACTTCGCCGTCGCGCCGGGCGCTGGCGGCGTCGATCTGTTCGATCAGCATGCCATCTTGATCGCGGCGAAAGATGCGGAGATCGACGAGGCGCTGTTCACGCGCCGCGTCGGCGGGAAGCGCGATGATGTCGTTTCCGCTTCTCAACCAGAAGGTCGGTCCCAGGCCGTTCGCATATCCGCCTCTCTCGATGTTTCCGACGCCCCAGGCATGCAACTGGGCCAACGTCTCGGGGACGGCGCGATCGTTGAGCGCGAATTGCGCGACCACCAGGATCAACCCGACCGGCAGGAGCCCCCGCATGACGCCGGCGATGGATACGCCACCGCCCCAGACCGCCACGATCTCCCTGTGGTGCATGAGGATACTGAGGGTGAAAAGGGTCCCGAGCAGCGCCGCGATCGGGACCATCTGCGACAGGATGTCGGGCAGACGCAGGGCGGAGTATCGCAGCAACGCCGTCAGGTCGCCGTCGACCCTGGACAATATGTTATCGGCCTCCTCCATCAACTCGAACGTCAACGAGAACGCCGCCATGCCGAGGAGCAAGAGGGTGAAGTTTCGCAAGAACCTGTAGCTGATGTAACGGCTGATGACGGTCATGGATTTTCTTTGCGGACCCGCGCCCAGGCCGGCACACAGGAAGCGATCGCGCTTCTGACGCGGTCTTGGAGGCCGAACATCCGCTTGCCGGGAACCTGCGACGTGGCGCGAAAGAACAGCAGCAGACTGCCGGTCGCGAACGCGAAGAACGGCGCCCATAGTCCCAACCACGGCTCGATCGCGCCTGTTTCGGTTACATTTTCACCGAGATCGATCACTTGATTGTAGACGACCAGCACAACCAGCCCGATGGCGATGCCGAAGGAGCGCTCGCTCCGGCGGCGCCCGAGAGCGAGGGGAATGGCCAGAAACGGAAGCAATGGAACCGAGAGAATACGCACCAGCCGGCCATGGAACTCCGCGATCATATCGGATGAGCGCACGTCCGGCGGCGGGCTGAAACGTTGCTGCCACAGCTCCGTGAGGGTGAACTCGCGCTCGTCCTTGCCGCGCGGCCGGAAGATTTGGGCCGTGTCGCCACCGAGCTCCGTTCGGAGCTCGTCGAACTGCAAGACGCTGATCGTGGGCAGGGCCGACTCGCCGCCGGAGGGGTCGGCCGGTTTGACCTCCAGTCGAACGCCGTTGGCGAGACGCATCATCGGTATGGCGTCCGACGCGTCATAGCCGAGACGGCCGCTCCGCGCCGTAATGGCCACACTGACATTGTCATCCTTCTCTTCGTGGATGAACACCTTGCCGAACCCTATTCCGTCGGGTCTGATTTCTTCGATCAAGAAGCTGGCGCCATCCGCCTGCGCGAACACGCCCGCCCGCAGAAACGCGTGGAATGACGCGTTGCCGACGGCGAAAACCAGGGATTGATAGGCATAGCGACCATACGGCTGCAAGTAGCCGACCATGATCAGCGTCACGGTCATCAACACGAGAGCCGTGCCATGGGCCGGCCGGGCGAGACGGCGAAGGCCGGTGCTGGCGGCGTGCATCGCGTCCAGTTCCCCATCCCGGCCAAGCCGGCTGAACCCGATCAGAACGCCAAGGAACAGGCTGATCGGCAGTGCCATGCCCATGTAATGCGGAACAAGGTAGGCGAGGATCTCGAACACGATGTTGAGGGGCCCGTTGGATCCGAGCACGAGGTCCATCAGACGCAGCATTCGTTCGATCAGGAACACGACCAGGGCCATGATCAAGGCAATCGCCAGCGGCCTGAGGATTTGCTTGAGTATGTAAAGATCGAACCTGATCATGATTTGAGCCGGTACCCCCGCGCGATGCCGTCGGCCTGTCTCCAACACCATCGCGGCCGTCGCGCCGCGCCGCTTCCCCCGTCGTACCGGGCCGGTGATCCGGTCAACGCCGGAAGTCCAATGTCTTTACACCGGCTTCGACGAACCTGCTAGCCGGAGCATCGAATTCCCGGGTTCGCCAACGCAACGTCCAGCCGCTCCCGGATCGTTCGATTCCATAAAGGTGGTACTGACTCGGAGACGCGTGGTGCCGCGATGCCGCCGCGGACGCCGACGCCACGCCGATGACCGGCACCGGACCCTCGGGACCTCGCAGTTCTCCAAGTTCGAAACGATGGTCGTGGCCATGCAGGACAAGTTCCGCCCCCGCCTCTTCGACGGCGCGCCGGAACAATTCGGAGTCCACCAGGCTTTTTCGCGGTTTCGTGGTTCCCGCGATGGGCGGGTGATGAATGAGAACGATGCGGAACAGACGTTCCCGCCCGAGTTCCGCTAGCCGGTCCACGAGCGCCGCCAGTTGACGCGGACCCAGTTTTCCGGTGGCCAATCCCGGTGACGTGGGAAGTGCCGAGCTCAGTCCGACAATGGCGACGGGGCCCCGTCTCCGCACCAACGGGAAGTCGTCGAAACCGGTGGGCGGGATCGCGACGCCGTTGGCGGTTTCCGAGGCCATGTAGGGCGCCCAGAGAGACCACGACCGAGCCCACGGGACCGCGATGTAGGCGTCGTGATTGCCGGGTATGACGGTGACCCGGTCTGGAGATCCCAACCCCGGCAGCCACTCGGCCGCCTGGACGAATTCGGCGGGGAGCGAGATGTTGACCAGATCGCCGGTCACGGCGACGTGGTCCGGTGCCTGGGACCGCAGATCCTCCACCAGGGTATCGAGAATTTCCAGCAGATGGATGCGGGATCGCCGCAGGCGCCAGGACAGGTAGCCGAGCAGCCGCTTGTTCAGGAGCGCGGTGATTCCCGGCGAGGGCGGCAACGGCAGATGAACGTCCGACAAATGGGCGATTGTATACATTGGGCTTTCGGTCCGGTTCCGCGACGCTGTGGTCGTGATCAACGGACCACTCGTTCTATTCCATGGTTGGCATCGCGAAGGTGGACGCGGCGCGCGGCTGGGAGGGCCATCGCGACGTGACCGTCTTCAGCCGGGTATAAAACCGGACGCCCTCGCCGCCATGAACGTGGTGATCCCCGAACAGCGACTGCTTCCAACCGCCGAAGCTGTGGAACGCCAGCGGGACCGGAATCGCCACGTTGACGCCGACCATGCCGGCCTGGATCCGCTGCCCGAATTCCCGCGCCATGTCACCGTCCCGGGTAAAGATGGCGGCGCCGTTTCCGAAGGCGTGGGCGTTGGCGATCGCAAGGCCCTCCTCGAAGCTGGCGCTCCGGACGACACTCAGCACCGGTCCGAAGATCTCCTCTTGATGGATGCGCATGTGAGGCCGAACGTTGTCGAACAGGCACCCGCCGATGAAGAAACCCTCTTCGTAACCCTGTAGCTTGAGGTCCCGGCCATCGACCAGCAAGTCCGCGCCTTCCTCGATGCCGAGATCCACATAGCCGGCCACCCTCGCGCGGTGTTCGGCGGTGATCAACGGCCCCATTTCGGACTCCGGATCGAGACCCGGTCCCACCTTCAGGGCGCGCACCCGAGGCGCCAGCCGTTCGATCAAGACGTCGCCCGCGTCGCCCACGGCCACCGCCACCGGGACCGCCATGCAGCGCTCTCCCGCCGAACCGTAGGCCGCGCCCATCAAGGCCTCGACGGTCTGATCCATGTCGGCGTCCGGCATGACCAGCATGTGGTTCTTCGCCCCGGCCAGGGCCTGCACGCGTTTGCCGTGGGCGCAGCCGGTGGTGTAGATGTACTTCGCCACGGGCGTCGAGCCGACAAAACTGATGGCTTGGACGCGCGGATCGGCGAGAAGCGTGTCGACGGCTTCCCGGTCGCCGTTGACCACGTTGAAGACACCGTCCGGAAGGCCGGCTTCGGTAAGCAATTCCGCGACCCGCAGCGAGCACGTCGGAACCTTTTCGGACGGTTTCAGCACGAACGTGTTGCCGCACGCGATGGCGACCGGCCACATCCACATGGGCACCATGGCCGGAAAGTTGAACGGCGTGATGCCGCCGCAGACACCGAGGGGCTGGCGCAGCGACCAACTGTCGATGCCGCGTCCCACGTTGTCCGTGTATTCGCCCTTGAGCAGGTGGGGAATGCCGCACGCGAACTCGACCACCTCCATGCCGCGGGTGACCTCTCCCCGGGCATCTTCCAGGACCTTTCCATGTTCGGTGACGACGAGCCCGATCAGTTCGTCGAAGTGCTCTTCCATCAACGTCTTGAACCGGAACAGGACGCGGGCCCGTGACAGGGGCGGCGTCGCCGACCAGCCCGGGAAGGCAGCCGAGGCGGCGGCGATCGCGGTTTCCGTTTCCGCCTTGGTGGCGAATGGAACCCGGGCGCGGACTTCGCCGAGCGCCGGATTGAACACGTCGCCGAACCGGCCGCTGGTTCCGGGCAAGGCCGCGCCATCGATGAAGTGGGTCAGCGTTTCGATCATGGCACGTACTTTCGTTGCGGTTCGGGCTTTGAGCAAGAAAATTCCGCCTCGAGCGGGAGCTCAAGGCCCGAAGGCCGGCAATGTTGCGTTGCGCCGGAGGCCGGCGCCGGTGCAGAATTATACACCGTGTCGAATAGGGAAATCAGGTCATGAGCCGCCTGGTGGCAACGAGAAAGTTTCCGGAGCCGGTCGACCGCGCCCTGGTGGCGGCGGAGTGGCGCCAACGCGGATATTCGTGCGATGCGTTCGTGGATCCTCCGGGCCGCGAATGGAACGACTTCATCCATTCGACCGACGAACTGGTGACGGTGGCCGACGGCCGGCTCGAGGTGATCATCGGGAGCGTGCGATACGAGGCCGGGCCGGGCGACGAGGTCTTCATCCCCAGGAACACCCGCCATTCCGTTCGAAACATCCATTCCGGGCCGACGAGATGGCTGTACGGTTACGGATAGGCCCGGCGGTCACGCCGTGAGCGCCCCGCCGGCACGCCTGATCGAGCCGCCGGTCATCGGCCACCGTGGCGCGGCCGGGCACGCGCCCGAGAATACCCTGGCCTCGCTGCGCGCGGCCGCCGCCCTCGGCGTCCGGTGGGTGGAGTTCGATGCCAAGCTGACCGGTGACGGTCAGGTCGTCCTGTTTCATGACGAAACATTGGAGCGGACCACCGATGGCTCCGGGCCGGTCGCGGACATGGCCTTGGAGGACCTGCGCGCACTCGACGCGGGGGGCTGGTTCGGCGAGCCGTTCCGGGGCGAGAGGATTCCGACCCTGAGCGAAACCCTGGCGGTGCTCGGCGAACTGAAACTGGGCGCGAACGTGGAAATCAAGCCCGATCCCGGACGGGAAGAGGCAACCGGAGACACGGTCGCCCGAATTCTGGCGCGGGAGTGGCCCCGGGATCTTCCGCCGCCGATCGTTTCCAGCTTCAAGGCCGAATCCCTGCTCGCGGCAAGGACGGTGGTTCCGGACTACCCCCGCGCCCTCATCGTGGGCGACGTGCCGGCCGACTGGCGGCGGCGCCTGGACTCCTTGGGGTGCGCGGCGTTGCACTGTGCCGCGACGGGAATGACGCGGGACCTCGCGAGAGAGATCCACGCCGCCGGTTACGGCCCGCGCTGCTATACCGTCAACGATGCAGGGACCGCTCGAACGCTGTTCCGTTGGGGCGTGGAAGCGGTCTTTTCCGACTATCCGGACCGAATATCCCGGTGAGCACCCCGGCGCGCTATTGCGGCTACCGGTAGCTGTATCCCGTTGGGCCGGACGGCGCCGACCAGGCCTGACCCGTCACCGGGTCCAGCCTCGGCGGCGGCGTCGGCCGCGCAGGCTTAAGGCTGAGATACCCGATGCCGGCGGTCGCGCCGAGGCCCGAGAAGCTCTCCAGCGCCACGGGCTGCAACGAGACGTTGCGGGGCCCGCCGCCCAACAGCACCTGAGCGCCGGCGCCAACCACCCCGGCCGCCGAAGCCCTGCCGCCCACGTAGGTGCCGGTCAACGCATATTCGCCGATGACGGCCGATCCCTCTATGGCGAAAACGGCATAGGAAATGGCTTTGTCCCTCGTCCATTCGAGGTCGAGACCGAAACCGACCCCGGATTCGCCCACATAACGCTCGCGTCCTTCCGGCGAGATCATCACGCAGTCAAAGACAGATTTGGAGTGGACGATGATGTTGAAGCCCCTGCCGGGGATCTGCACGCATTGGAGGACACCAATCCTCGCTATGCTTTCGCCGTGGGATTCGGCGGTGGCGGGCGGGGCCTGTAGCGCCACGACCAGGGCCATCGCCAAGCCTAATACAGCTTTCATCTGTCTCTCCTCGGTACGAGAGGGTCCCCCCAGCGGATCCGCTGGCCAACCGGAACACGTATTACGAGTGTATGCTACCATAAGTATTAAAAAAATGCTAGGCTTCGCGTGTCGGGTCACGATTGCGAATGAGTGGTGTTTTCGATTACGCTGTATTCCCACAATGATTTTGACAATTCGTCATGCTGACTTTGTTTTCCGCGGTTTCTGGCCGGCGCTCCGTCCCATCGAAGCTTTCGATCGCGCTGAGTTGTATTCTTTTGGGCGCCGCGGGGTGCACGACGTTCCCGACCCTGCCCGAAACCGGCATGGGTCAGCCGTCTCCGAAGCATTTTCCGTACTGCCGCGACCATACCTGCAAGACGATAGAGACCCTCGCGTTCAGTGACGCGCAGTGGGCGGCGGTCACCGCGCCGCTCGGTCATCCGTCCGCCGACGCGGCCGAGGAACGGACTCGAATCGCTTCGAGCGTTGCTACATATGAACAGGAGGCGGGCGTCAAGGCCGGTACCACCAACGACAGAGGAGGAACCATCGTGGGATTTTTCCGCTCCGGCCAGCTTGACTGCGTGGACGAAGCGACCAACACGGATACCCTGTTGGTGATGTTGGACAACGAAGGGCTGTTGCACTGGCACCGCCGCGGGCAGCCGAGAATGCGCCTCGTTTTTCTGAGCGACGGGGTTCCTCACGTTACCGCGACCGTCATAGACCGCGGCGACGGCGCCACTTACGCGGTGGATTCGTGGTTCCGCGACAACGGCGAGCCCGCCGACGTGGTGCCGTTGGAAGAGTGGCTCGATGGCTGGAATCCGCCCAAGGGCAAGACATCATGATACGAACACGCATGGGTCCCCGGCGCCGGCCGGATAGGATCTTCTTTTCGAACCTGGAGACCAAATGAACCTTTACCGAAGAGCCCTGATCACCGGCGCCACCAGCGGTATCGGCGCCGCGTTTGCCTCGGAACTGCCGCGAACGACGGACCTCCTGCTCTGCGGTCGCGATGAGAAAAAGCTCGAGGAAGCGCGCCAGCACATGCTCCGGAAGGGACGATCGGTGGAAACCCACGCCGCCGACTTGACCGACGAACGAGCGGTCCACGACCTGATCGCCCGGGCCGACGACTTCGGCGTCGACCTGTTGATCAACAACGCCGGCGTTGGCCAGTTCGGCCGCCTCGTCGACAACGACCCGGCGTCCGAACGCGATACCGCGATGCTCAATGTGGTCGCCGTTGTCGTCCTGACGCGCGGCGTGCTGCCGGGAATGATCGAGCGCGCCCGAACCGCGGGCCGGCCCGGCGGAGTGGTGATCGTTTCCAGCACCGCGGCCTTCTCGCCGGTGCCTTTTTTTGCCACCTACGCCGCCAGCAAGGCTTTCAATCTGTACTTCGCGGAGGCCTTGGCCGAGGAGATGCGAGACGACCCCGTGGATGTGCTCGCGCTGTGTCCGGGCGCGACGCGGACGGCGTTCGGCGAGCGGGCGGGATTCGATCGGGGTCCCCTGCCGGGGGCGGCCGATCCCGGCTCGGTCGCCAAGGAAGCCATGGACGCGCTCGGACACAAGACCGTCCACGTAACCGGCCTGCTCAGTCAGGCGACCTTGGGGCCGTTTCTCGTTCCGAGGCGCATCGTCACGGGGGCGCTCGCGTCGGCAATGCGTTTTTTCAACCCTCCACGATCCTGAGGGAAACGAAAGGAGATCAGGCGGCGTGTCACAGCGGTCGAAGCTGAAAAAAGCACTTCGCGAAATTGGATCCCGTGACGACGCGGACATCGACCTGGCCGAGACCGCGTTGATGCTCGCGGCCCTCGACCGGCCGGACACGGACATCGGGCCCTACCGCGACCATCTCTCCGTGCTGGCCGCGAAGGCCAGCGCCTTGGTCGGTCCGTCGGCCAGCGTCGCCATGCAGATATCGGCCCTGCGCAAGCTGCTGGCGGGCGAACATGGCTACGAAGGCGACGCCGAAACCTACGAAGACATGCACAACGCCAACCTGATGTATGTGATCGATCGCCGGAAGGGTCTTCCGGTCGCGCTCGGCATCCTTTACCTCCATGTGGCCCGTGCGTGCGGAGCCCGCGTTTTCGGCCTGAACTTTCCCTCTCACTTCCTTTTGCGTATCGAGGCGCGGGGACAACGCGCGATCTTCGATCCCTTCCATGGCGGCCGGGTCATGACCGCGCGGGACCTGCGGCAACGCCTCAAGGACCTGCACGGCGCCGCCGCGGAAATGTCGCCCTCGCACTATGGGACCGTGGGCAATCGGGACATCCTCATCCGCCTTCAGAACAACATCAAGCTGCGGGCCGTCCGGCAAGGCGACCTCGAGCGCGCCATCGACGTGCTCCACACCATGACCTTGTTCGCCCCGGAACGGACGGAACTGTGGTGGGAACAGGCGGTCCTGCATTACCAGCTTGGGAACGTGGGATCCGCCATCGACACCTTGGAAAACTATCTCGCCCGTCCCGGCGAAGTTCCCCAGCACGCGGGGATCGAGGACCTGCTTCGAAAGCTGCGCTCGCAAGGCACTTGAACGGGGGCTACATTCGTTTCCGCCGTTCGCGCCATTCCGCGGACAACCCGTCGCGAAATCGGGGCGCGGCCACGGCGATCAGCGCCTCGGCCCGCTGGTCGATTGTTTTGTCGCGCAGGTCGGCGATACCATGCTCGGTGACCACGAGATCCATGTCTCCGCGCCCGACGCTGACCGCCGCGTCGCCGTCCAGCCGGGAGACGATGCGCGAGACCGTCCCGCGCCGCGCCGTCGACGGCAGCGCCACGATGGCGAAGCCGCCGGGCGACAGCCGGGCGCCGCGCATGAAATCGGTGATTCCGCCGGCACTGCTGACCTGGCGTCCGCCGACAATCTCGGCGTTGGCCTGCCCCAGGAGATCGACCTCGATCACCGAGTTGATCGCGACGAAGCGTTCGATCCCGCGCAGCGTCCCGATGTCATGGGTCCAGCCGACGGGCGCGAAACGGACCCGGGGGTTGTCGGCGACGAAGTCGTACAGCGCGTCGCCGCCCAGCGCCATGCCGGTGGTGATGGCATGATCGCGCGACGCGATGGCTCCCGCCTCCACGAGGCTCAGCACCGACGATGTGATGGCCCCCGTGTGCAGTGCCAGATCCCGCTTGCCGGCAAACGCCGCGAACACGTTCTGCACGCGGCCGATGCCCACTTCCAGGGTGGCGCCGTCCGGCACGATCGTGGCGATGTGGCGGCCGATGGCGTCGAAATCGGGATCGCTCGCGGGATCCTCCGACAGCAGGGGGCGCGTCTCCTCGATCACATAATCCAGGTCGGCGAACGCGACGGTGGCGGCGCCCCGTGTCCGTGGCATGCGGGGATTGACATGGGCAACCGTGACGGCGGCCTTGGGGAGGATGGCGGCGGTAAAATCGTTGGCCACGCCGGCGCTGCATCGGCCGTCGTCTCCCGGCGGGGACAGATGCAGAAACGCCACGTCGACGGGTGCGCGATCCCTCAGGTAGGCGTAGGCGGCGGAGTAGGAAAGCGGCAGAAAATCGACGCGCCCGGCGGCGAAGGACGCATGCAGGTCGGGATAGACGAAGAACGCCGTCGATCGCGCGTCCGCGTGCAGGCCGGCGTAGTCCACCCGGTTGATACCGGGAAGCCAGACGCCCACGTAGCGGACACCGGCGCTGGCCTCCGGTTGGGAGCGCAGAGCCTCGACGATGAGCGCCGATTCGCCGGTCACGCCCGGTGCGTACACATTCAGACCGGGCCTCAGAAGGCCAGGCAATTGGGCGGCGGATAGCGTTTCAGGCATGAAGGACGGCCGCCTCCGGTTTTTCCCTGGCCCTCGGGCGGGTCAGGTGATCCTCGTACCCAGAACGGCAAGGAATTGCGCCAGCCACTCCGGATGGGCGGGCCACGCGGGCGCGGTCACCAGGTTGCCGTCGGTGACCGCGTCGGCCACGTCGATATCGGCGTACTCGGCGCCGGCCAGTTTCACCTCGGCGGAGCACGCGGGGTAGGCGGAAACCCGCTTGCCCGCGATGATGCCCGCGGCCGCGAGGATCTGCGCTCCATGACAAACCGCGGCGATGGGTTTGCCGGCGCTCGCGAAGTGGCGAACCATGTCCAGCAGGCGGTCGTTGAGACGGAGGTATTCCGGCGCGCGGCCGCCCGGGATGATCAGCGCGTCGTAGCCGGTTTCGTCGATCTCGGCGAAGGTGGCGTTGAGGGCGAAGTTATGACCGGGCTTCTCGGAATAGGTCTGGTCCCCCTCGAAGTCATGGATCGCCGTTCGGATGCTGTCTCCCGCCGCCTTGTCGGGGCATACCGCGTGCACGGTGTGGCCCACCATCCGCAGCGCCTGAAACGGCACCATGATCTCGTAATCCTCGCCGTAATCTCCCACCAGCATGAGGATCTTCTTCGCGGCCATTTGCGTTCCCTCCCTCCGACAGCGCGTCACCGAGCGAAGCCTCATTCTACCAATCCAAATCCCGGCGGCACAGCGCCTTTGTGCGGGACCCGGGCTAAACCGAGACAATACCGATCGGGACCGAAATCCGATCCAGTGGCCCTGTGTTTCATCCGAACGCCCAAAGGGACCCTGTTGTGAATACGGCCCCGCCCCGCTTATAAAGAGCGCGAATTCATAGCGGGGAGAGATCATGGAAAACGGTTGGTCGGACAAGGACGCGGAAGCGGCGGTCGCGCGTTACGCGGGCCAGGGCGTCAATCGCGACCTCGCGCTCAGAACCTATACCACCCGGCTGCTCGGCTCGGAGCCGAGGCTGGTGATCCATGGCGGCGGCAATACGTCGGTGAAAACGGTCATGACCGATCTCGCCGGCGAAGAGGCGGAGGTGCTGTGTGTCAAGGGCAGCGGCTGGGACATGGGCAGCATCGAGCCGGCGGGGCTGCCGGCGGTTCGCCTGGCGCCGCTTCTCAAGCTGGCCGCCCGCGACGCGCTGAGCGACGAGGACATGGTCAACGCCCAAAGGTGCAACCTTCTGGACTCCACCTCGCCCAACCCGTCGGTCGAGACGTTGCTGCACGCGTTTCTGCCCCATAAGTTCATCGACCATACCCATTCCAACGCGGTGCTGACGCTGACCGACCAGCCCGACGGCGACGACCTCTGCAAGGAGGTCTACGGCGAGTCCATGGGCTACGTGCCCTACATCATGCCGGGGTTCGCGCTCGCCAAGAAAGCGATGCAAGTCTACCGCGACAACCCCGGCGTCGAGGGGTTGATCCTGCTCAAGCACGGCATTTTCACCTTTGGCGAGACCGCCGAGGAAGCCTACCGGCGGATGATCGACAAGGTCACCCTGGCCGAACAGCGGATCGCCGGCGCCGGCCGCGCCACGGTGGCCGGCGTTTCGCTGCCCAAGGGGGTCGGCAAGGCCCGGCCGAAATCGCTGACGCCGATGCGCCTGCCGGAGCGAATCGCCCCGGTCGCCGAGGTGGCGCCCATTCTGCGCGGTCTCGCGGCTCTCGACCGCGAGGACGGCGATTCGCTGCGATGGGTTCTGGACTTCCGCGCCGGTCCGGAGATCCTCGAGTTCGTCAACGGACAGGAGGTGGACCGCTACAGCCAGCAGGGCACCGCGACCCCGGACCACGTGATCCGCACGAAGCCGAAGCCGCTGATCACGCCACCGCCCGCGGCCGACCGGCTCGACGCGTTCGCCGCCGGAGCGCGGGTGGCGATGGAAGCGTACAAGGCCGACTATCATGCTTATTTCGCGCGGAACAACCGCAATCTGGCCGTGCCGAAAACCGAACTGGACCCCATGCCGAGGGTGATTCTCGTGCCCGGACTCGGGTTGTTCGGATTGGGCGCGTCCAAGAAGGACGCCAAGGTGGCGGCGGACCTGGCGGAAACCAACGTCGAGGTGATTTCCGCGGCCGAGGCCATGAGCGCCTTTCGGGTTATCCCCGAACCGGACATCTTCGAGATCGAATACTGGTCGCTGGAGCAGGCGAAGCTGGGCAAGGGCGCCGAAAAGCCGCTGGCCCGTCACGTGACGGTGGTCACCGGCGGGGCCTCGGGGATCGGGGCCGCCTGCGCCGCCGCGTTCCGCGCGGAAGGCGCGGAAGTCGCGGTGCTGGATCTGGACGGCGGCGCGGCGGAAGCGGTGGCCGCCAGGGTGGGCGGTCTGGGTATCGGATGCGACGTGACCGACGCGGACGCGGTCCGGGGCGCGTTCGATCGGGTGGCGGCGGCCTTCGGCGGCGTCGATATCGTCGTCTCCAACGCCGGCGCGGCCTGGCAGGGGCGGATCGGCGAGGTTTCTGACCAGGTCCTGCGGGACAGCTTCGAGCTCAATTTCTGGGCTCACCAGACGGTTGCCCGCAGCGCCGTGAGGATCATGACCGTTCAGGGCACCGGCGGATGCCTCCTGTTCAATGCCTCGAAACAGGCCATCAACCCGGGGCCCGACTTCGGTCCGTATGGCCTGCCCAAGGCCGCGGCGCTGGCGTTGATGCGCCAATATGCCGTCGACTACGGCAAAGACGGCATCCGCGCGTCCGCCGTCAACGCCGACCGGATCCGCTCGGGCCTGTTGACGGACGAAATGGTGGCGAGCCGCTCCAAGGCGCGCGGCGTCAGCGAGACCGACTATATGTCCGGCAACCTGCTCGGCCGCGAAGTCACCGCCGCCGACGTGGCCCAGGCGTTCGTACACCTTGCGCTCGACCGCAAGACAACGGCGGCTGTGCTCACCGTGGACGGCGGGAACATCGCGGCGGCCGTGCGGTAGAGTCCATACCAGAATTATGGTTCATCTGGCCGTTTGATACTGATCGAGGTTGGAAATTCTCCCGCAGGTGCTAAACTTGAACCCTTGTCGACTTGGCGATTCAGCCGCCGAAACCATGCCAAGGGGGAACTTTGAAATGACTCGCAAAATAAAACCCGCCACCTTCCTGTTCGGTTCTCTCGCCGTGGCATTCGTTGCCGGCGCGTGTTGGTCGCACACCGCGCGGGCGGCCGATCAAGTGGTCAGCTATCAACTGGACGTATACCCGATCATCTCGAGCCGTTGCGTGGAGTGCCACCAGCCTGGCGGCGCCGGCTACACGGCGAGCGGCCTCGATATGAGCACCTACGAAGGCTTGATGCAGGGGACCAAGCACGGCCCGGTGATCGTTCCCGGGGAACCGCTGACAAGCAACCTCAACGTCCTGATCGAGGGCCGCGCCCAGGTGCAGATGCCGCACGACCAGCGCCCCCTGCTCAAGGCGCAGCAGAGCATCATTCGCGATTGGGTCAAACAAGGCGCCAAGAACAACTGACCCGGTTGCCGACGGGCCGGTTCGCTGGCCCGCAAAAGGCGAATACGGAAACGGCCCCGGTCTTGCGACGGGGCCGTTTTTTCGTGGATCGTTTCGGCGTGGCCGTCAGTGCTGGTCCGACCAGATTTTGCGTTTCACCGCGTACAGCATGCCGGTGAACACGATCAGGAACAGCAGCACCTTGACCCCCATCCGCTTGCGCGCTTCCAGTTCGGGGGACGCCGCCCAGGCGAGAAACGACGTCACGTCCTTGGCTTGCTGCTCGATGGTTGCTTCCGTGCCGTCGGCGAATTCGACGTCATCACCCCAGAGCGGTTGCGCCATGGCGATCTGATGGCCCGGGAAGTAGCTGTTGTAGTGCATTCCCTCCATCAGTTCGACGCCCTCGGGTGGCTCCTCCTGGTAACCGGTGAGCAATGCGAACAGGTAATTGGGTCCACCGACGCGCGCCCTGGTGATGAGCGACAGATCCGGCGGCAGGGCGCCGTTGTTGGCCGATCGCGCCGCCTGTTCGTTCGGAAACGGACTGACAAAGCGATCCGACGGCTTGGCTGGCCGATCGAACGGTTCGCCGTCGTCGGTGCAGCAGTCCTGTACCTCGTATTCGGACGCGATGGCCTGGACCTGGTCCGGCGTAAAGCCAAGGGCCTCGAGGTTCCGGTAGGCGACGAACTGCAAGGAATGGCAGTTGGAGCACACTTGCTTGTAGACCTGGAAGCCCCGTTGCGTGGACGCCCGGTCGAAGGTGCCGAACAAGCCATCAAAGCTCCAGTCCTGGCTGGGTGCCTTCGGCATCTCGGCCGCCAGGGCGGAACCGGACACGGCGGCTAGGACGGCGGCGGCAAAAACAGTATTTCGCATGATGCGGCCTCCTATTCCGCGGGTGCTGAGTGGGTGTCGCCGGCCGGCGTCTTGGTCACCGCCGCGCTGATGCTCGCGGGCAACGGCTTCGGCTTCTCCAGGAAGCCCAGCAGGGGCATGATGATCAGGAAGTGCGCGAAGTAGTACGTCATCGCCGCCTGACCGATAGGAACGTATATCCCCTCGGCGGGCTTCCCGCCGATATAGCCGAGCAAGATGCAGTTGGCCAGGAAGATCCAGAAGAACTGCTTGTAGATGGGCCGGAACCGCGCGCTTCGGACGGGAGAGCGGTCCAGCCATGGCAGGAACAGGAGCACCAGGATCGACGCGAACATGGCGATGACACCCGCCAGCTTCGCCGACATCAGCCACGATATCGGCCAGTAAAGGATGAAGTCGGCGGTCCACGCCCTGAGGATCGCGTAAAACGGCAGGAAGTACCACTCCGGCACGATGTGCGGCGGCGTCTGCAGCGGGTTGGCCTTGATATAGTTGTCGGGCTCGCCGAAGAAGTCGGGATAGAAAAACACGAAGAACAGATAGAAGATCAGAAAGGCTCCGAGGCCAAACGCATCCTTCGCCGTGTAATAGGGGGTGAACGGGATGGTGTCCTGCGGCCCCTTGATGTCGATGCCCAGCGGATTGTTGGACTTCTTCACGTGCAGTGCCCAGAGGTGCACGAAGACCAAGCCGAAAATGACGAACGGCAGCAGGTAATGCAGCGCGAAGAACCGGTTCAGGGTGGGATTGTCGACCGAGAACCCGCCCCACAGCCATGTGACGATCGACTCGCCCACGAGCGGAATGGCGGAGAACAGGTTGGTGATCACGGTGGCGCCCCAGAAGCTCATCTGACCCCAGGGAAGCACGTAGCCCATGAACGCCGTGGCCATCATGGCCAGCAGAATGAATCACGCCGATGATCCAGAGGACCTCGCGCGGCGACTTGTAGGAACCATAGTAGAGGCCCCGGAATATGTGAATGTACACCACGATGAAGAACATCGTGGCGCCGTTCATGTGCAGGTTGCGCAACAGCCAACCGTAGTTGACGTCGCGCGTGATCCGCTGCACGCTCTCGAACGCATGGTCCACGTGAGCGGTATACTGCATCGCCAGAAAGATACCGGTCACGATCATGATGATCAGCGTGATCCCGGCGAGCGATCCAAAATTCCACCAGTAATTGAGATTTCTCGGCGTCGGATAATCGACCAGTTCCGAATTCATCATCGAAAAGACCGGCAGGCGCTCGTCGATCCACGCCACCACGGGATTTTTCCAGGTCTTCGTTGCCATGGGTGCGCTCCTCAGCCGATCATGATTGTGGTGTCATCGGAAAACTCGTATGGGGGAACCGGCAGGTTCGCCGGCGCCGGCCCCTTGCGTATTCTTCCGGATGTATCGTAGTGCGAACCGTGGCAGGGGCAGAACCACCCGCCGTACTCGCCCTTGGGTTCGCTCGGTTTCTGACCAAGGGGAATGCATCCAAGATGCGTGCAGACCCCGATCAGAACCAGCCATTCCGGTTTCTCGACCCGCGCGGCATCGGCTTGGGGATCCGGCAACTCGGCGAGCGGCACCGATTCCGCCTGCTCGATTTCAGCCGGGGTGCGATGGCGAATGAACACCGGCTTGCCGCGCCAGACCACGGTGATGGCTTGTCCTTCCTCGATGGCGGAAAGATCGACACCGGTGCTCGCCAAGGCCAACGTATCGGCGGCCGGGTTCATGCTGGCGATGAACGGCCAGACCGCGAGACCGGCGCCAACAACGCCGACGGCGCCGGTTGCGATGAGCAGAAAATCGCGCCGGGTTTCTCCATCCTGCAGATGCTCTGGAGAAGTCGATGCCGTGTCTGCCATGGGAATTCCTTTCTTGGTCTTCGCGAACGGTGGGGCGCAACGCCACGACCCGCGCCGGCCCGAGATCCACGGCCAGCGCACAATGATGCACTGCAAAATAACCGTATTTCTGAACCGAAATCAACGCCCGAAACTTGCCTGAACCACTTTGTGCGTATTGTGTCGTCTTCCTTGCGGGCGACTTCTACCTGAGCGCGCAAGGCGAATGGAACTGTCGCTCCCACCGGGGGTATATTATAACGGCCGCAAAACGGAAACATCTTATGTGCCGGTCCCTCATCTCCTCGTCCGCTCCGTGATCCGCCCATGCGCCTCGCACTGTTCGAACCCGATATTCCGCAGAACGCGGGAACCATCATGCGCATGGCCGCGTGTCTCGGCGTGGGCGTGGATCTGATCGAGCCTTGCGGCTTTCTGATGGGAGACCGCCACTTCCGCCGCGCCGGAATGGACTATCTGAACGCGCTCCAGTGGCAACGGCATTCGTCGTGGGACGCTTTCATCCACGCGCGCGACACCGCCGGCGAAGGCCGGCTGGTGCTTCTGACGACCCGGGCCGAAACCGCGTACACGAACTTCCGGTTCATGACCGGGGATGTCTTGATGGTCGGGCGCGAGAGCGGCGGCGTTCCGGAAACGGTCCATGCCGCGGTCGATGCCCGTGTGACGGTGCCGATGACACCCGGGAGCCGCTCGCTCAACGTCGCCGTCGCCGCCGCCATGGTCCTTGGGGAGGCCCTGCGCCAAACCGGCGCCTTGGAGAGCCAAGCCGAATGATCGCTCTGGACGAGCTTCAGAAGTCGCGCGCGACCGAGTGGTTCGAGTCGCTGCGGGACCGGCTCGTCGCCGCGTTCGAGTCAATCGAGGATGAAGGAGCCGGCGAGGATGAGGGAGCCGGAGCACGGACGGCGGGCCGTTTCGAGCTCAAGCCGTGGGACCGCGAGGGGGGCGGCGGCGGGACCATGGCGCTGATGCGCGGCCACGTTCTGGAGAAAGCCGGCGTCAACGTCTCGACCGTCGAGGGCGAGTTCACCGACGAGTTGCGAGGCAGAATTCCGGGCGCGGCCGAGGATCCGCGATTCTGGGCATCGGGCATATCGGTGGTGGTGCATCCGCGCTCGCCACTGGTTCCGGCCGCGCACATGAACACGCGGCTGATCGCGACGTCCCAAAGCTGGTTCGGCGGCGGCGCCGACATGACCCCGGTCTATCCCGACCGGACGGACACCGACCGCTTTCATGCCGCGCTCAGGGCCGCGTGCGACGCCCACGCCGTCGCCGACTACCCCCGGTTCAAGGCCTGGTGCGACGAGTACTTCTACCTGCCCCATCGCAAGGAACCGCGCGGTGTCGGGGGAATTTTCTTCGACAACCTGAATTCAGGCGACTGGGACGCGGACTTCGCCTTCGTCCAGGACGTGGGCCGGGCGTTTCTCGAGGTCTTCCCCGCCATCGTTCGGCGCCATATGCACGACCCCTGGTCGGACGCGCAGAAGCGGGATCAGCGCGTAAAGCGCGGGCGTTACGTTGAATTCAACCTGCTCTACGACCGGGGCACGTTGTTCGGCCTGAAAACGGGCGGCAACATCGAGGCGATCTTCATGTCGCTCCCCCCGGATGTCGCCTGGCCCTAGCCCCTAGCCGGACCCGGCGATCAGGTCCCTCAGGCGGTCCAGGCATTGCTGGCGGTCGGCGCGATAGTCGCCCTCCTCCCACCAGCTCTCGACGTCGCCGAGCAGCGCGCCGACGCGCGGGCCGGGCTCGATGCCCATGTCCGTGATGTCGCGTCCACGCAGGGGAAAGACCAGCGGCGTCCAGGAGTCCGCCGTCTCGATCAATCCGATCCAGGCCCGTGTTCTCGCCGACGGCAAACGCGCGGTCACCGTCAGCTCGCCGGCCCAGTTCAACAACGCCAGATCGCGGACGAGGTCCGGACCCATATGCCTGAGCGCCTTGCGGATGGCGGGCTCGCCGGCATCCGGGTTGACCGGAAAGGGTCCGCCGACCAACGCGACAAGCCGCCGTTTCTCCTGGTTGGACATTTTCATGCGCCCGGCCACGGCCTCGGCGCCGGAGCGGTCGGTGTGGAGAAGGGCGGCCAGGCGCCGCACCGGGTCGGGCTTCACCGAGTCGATGCGGATGGCGTGGGTGTCGAGCCAGGTCATCGTACGAAGCCGGCTCACGTCGCCAGCCTCGGGAAGGATGTGTTCCAGAACGCCATAGGCTCGCATCAACAGAAAAACGTCGGCGGGATCCGCGGCCATCAGGGTGCGGAAAATCTCCACGCGAACGCGCTCTCCCGACAGAATATGAAGCTCGGACGCGAGTGCCCGGCAGGCGTCCAGCGCCTTCGGATCGGGCGGCGGCCGGCCAAAATAGGCGTAAAACCGGAAAAACCGCAGCAGCCGCAGCAGATCCTCGCGAATGCGCTCACGCGCATTGCCGACGAACTGGATCTGGCCATTGGCCAAATCCTGAAGTCCGTTGAAATAATCGTAGACCTCGCCGTCACGCGTGCATGACAGGGCATTGATGGTGAAATCGCGGCGCGCCGCGTCGATCGCCCAGTCGTCCGTGTAGGCCACCTTCGCGTGCCGGCCATCGGTTTCCACATCCACCCTGAGCGAGGTGATCTCGAATGTCATCTTGCCGACGACGGCCGTGACCGTGCCGTGCTCGACGCCGGTGGGAACGGTCCTGATCCCCGCCTTGCCCAACAGCTCCATGACCCGTTCGGGACGTTCCGAAAGGGCGATGTCGATGTCGCGTATGGGATGTTTCAAGATGGCGTCGCGCACGCAGCCGCCGATGAAGCGGACCTCGGCCCCCTCGGCGGACAGGGCGTCCAGCACGGCGCGCGTTTCCGGCGCCTCCATCCAAGGTTGCGGACTGAGTTTGCCCACGCCCTCCGTTGCCCGTGGCACGGTTTCGCCGCCATCGGCGCCGTCGCCGGGGGCGCGGCCCGGCTTTTTCTCGTCAAGGGGAGTCGTTGGTCATGAGATGGCGGCTACCTCGCGGACGGGCCCTGTTCTCTCATCGAGTTTATTCGACGCGGCCGGGCACGATCCTGCCGTCCTCCCAACGCGGGGCCTGATAGGTTTCTCCCGGGGCCTCGCCGCCGATCAGCGCGGTATAGACCAGTCCGCCGGCGGCCAACGCCACGCCGGCGAGGATGAGCCAGAACCACGGGCCCTCCCGCAACCCAGCAGCAGGCGCCCCGGCCGGCTGGCGCCCGCGCGAGAACCACGCCCAGGCGAGATAGATGGCCGCGGGCAACAGCAACGGCAGCAGGTATTGCAGAAGTATCCGGGTCATCGGACGCAGAGGATCTCGTACAGATTCACCAGCATTCCGGCGGTGGCCCCCCAGATGTAGCGCTCTCCGTATGGCATTGCGTAGAAATGGCGAACCACGCCCTCGAACTCCGCGTTGCAACGCTGATGATTGCTCGGGTCGAGGAGAAACGTCAGCGGCACTTCGAACACGTCGGCCACTTCGTGGGGATCGGGTTGGATGTCGAAGGGCGGATCGACGATGCCGACCACCGGCGTGACGACGAAACCGGTTCGGGTGATGTAGGTATCCAGATGGCCAACCACCTCCACGTGGCGCCGATCGAGGCCGATTTCCTCCTCCGTCTCGCGCAGGGCCGTCTCTTCCGGGCCGCCGTCGTGGGGTTCCAGATGTCCGCCCGGAAAGCTGACCTGTCCGGCATGATGGGCGAGATGAGCCGTGCGCTGCGTAAACAGCACCGTCAGGCCGTCCGAGTGATCCACGAGCCCCACCAGCACCGCCGCCGGTTTCAGCGGTTGGATCGGCGTCATGCCGCGGTTCAGGCTGTGATCGCCGCGTTCGCTGGGAATATTCTCGGGCGCCGGCGGCACGGGAGGAACCCTGCGCCGATGGGCGAAGCGATCGATCACGATGTCACGCGTGGGCACGCAGGTCATGAATCGGGATCCAACCGCCCCAGGGGGAAGAACGAACCGGTGCTCCACACGCCGAACAGCGCCTCGCCGTCGACATCTTCCTCCAGACCCAGGTCCACGAGTTCGTAAAAAACCGAACGGGTCAGACGCGCTTCGATCCCCTCTCTCAGAACCAAATACGGCGACGGCTCTCCCGTTTCGGGATCCTCCGACACATATAAGGGATGATCGTTGTCCACGCTGATGATTTCGTCCACATTGGAGCGCATGCTGATGATCTGTTCCCGGCCAGCCCCACCGCGGAAAAGCTCGACGGCGAGGAACGGGACGTCCTCCACCTCGACGAAGCACATCTCCGCTGGCGTGATCAACCAATACTCGCCAGCCTCGTTGCGCGTCAACACAGAGGCGAAAAGGCACACCAGCTCTTTACGTCGAATGGGCGAGTCATGATAGTACCACACGCCATCCCGATCGATTCGGAAGTCCATATCGTCGCAGACGACCCGGATGTTTCCCGCCCCCGAACGCCCGTTTCCCGGCGCCGCCGTCCTGCTCTCGCCGCGGATATCGACGTCGTTCGGCCCGGGGCGTGTGTGTGGCGGGTATTTTTTCATCGAAGCCACTGATTGGCGCAACGCGGGGAAGGCAGTGTGACAAGCTCCATAACGGAAATCTCCGAACCCAGCACTTCTGAGCTTATAGATAGGATAGATCAACTCGGGAGTCAGGTGGTCAAGGCCCGTGACGCAATCGGCAGGGTCATTTTCGGACAGCGGCGCGTCGTCGACGAGACCCTGATCACCCTGTTGTCGGGCGGGCACCTGCTCCTGATCGGGGTCCCGGGACTGGGCAAGACGCGTCTCGTCGAAACCCTGGGAACCGTGTTCGGGCTCGAGGAGAGACGGGTCCAGTTCACGCCCGACCTCATGCCGGCCGATATTCTGGGCTCCGAGGTTCTCGAGGAATCGGACGCGGGGAGAAGAAGCTTCCGATTCGTCCAGGGCCCGGTGTTCTGCCAGCTTCTGATGGCCGACGAAATCAACCGCGCCAGCCCGCGAACCCAATCGGCCCTGCTCCAGGCGATGCAGGAACACCGCGTCTCGGTGGCCGGGCATTACCATGGATTGCCGACACCGTTCCATGTCCTGGCGACGCAGAACCCGCTGGAACAGGAGGGGACCTATCCGTTGCCGGAGGCGCAGCTCGACCGCTTCTTCATGCAGGTGGACGTGGCCTATCCGGAGTTGGAGGCGGAGCGGCGGATCCTGCTGGCGACCACCGGCCCCCAGGACGAGGTCGCGCCACGGGTCATGAACGCCGAATCGTTGCTGGACGCGCAGCGGCTGATCCGCCACGTGCCGGTGGGCGAGAGCGTGGTCGAAGCCATCCTCGAAATGGTGCGCGCCGGACGCCCGGAAACGACGTCCATCGACGACATTCGAAAGCACGTCTCGTGGGGACCGGGGCCGCGAGCGTCCCAGGCGTTGATGCGCGCGGTCCGGGCGCGGGCGGTGATCGACGGACGGCTGGCGCCCTCGGTGGATGACGTGCTGGCGCTGGCGCATCCCGTCCTCCGTCACCGCATGGCGCTGACGTTCGCGGCGCGCGCCGAGGGGGTGACCATCGGAGAGATCATCGATCTGTTGTGCGAACGAATCGCGTAAGACACAACATGGACGGCGAGCGATCCAATCGGCGGGACGGCGACTTGACCGGAGGCTCGCGCCAAGCGGGCATGGCCCTTCATCGCGCCGAGGAAATCGCGGCAACCCTGCCGCCGCTCCTGGTCGCCGCGGAGCGCGTTGCCGCGACCGTTTCCCAGGGCGTGCATGGGCGCCGGCGGGTGGGCCAGGGCGAGACCTTCTGGCAGTTCCGGCGGTATCAGCCGGGCGATTCCACCCAGCGTATCGACTGGCGTCAGTCGGCCAAGTCTCAGCGTGTGTACATCCGCGAAACCGAATGGGAGGCCGCTCAGACCGTCTGGCTTTGGCGGGACGCCTCGCCGTCCATGAGCTATCGTTCGAAGAGCGCGTGGTCGGAAAAGATCGAGCGCGCGGAACTCCTGCTTCTGGCCTTGGGCTCGCTCCTGGTTCGCGGCGGCGAGCACGTGGGGCTGCTCGGCGATCGAACCGCCCCCGGCTCCGGTCGGCAGGCGCTGCATCGGCTGGCCGCCGCCCTGGAACGACGCCACTCGAGCGACGGTCTCCCGCTCCTGGAACCTCTCCCCCGGTTCGCCCGCGTGGTCATGTTCGGTGATTTCCTGTCGCCGCTGGAGGAGATCCAGGCGAGAATCGGCGCGTTCGCCGGTCGCGGCATCCGCGGCCACCTCGTCCAGGTCGTGGATCCGGCGGAGGAAAACCTGCCGTTTTCCGGGCGGATTCTGTTCGAGGGCGTGGAAGGCGAGGGCAGGGTTCTGTTGGGGCGGACGGAGTCGGTGCGCGATGACTACCACGCCGCCGTCGCCGCGCACCGTCTCGGCCTGCGGGAACTGGCCCGAAGCGCCGGCTGGACACTACTGACCCACCACACCGACCAGCCCCCGCAGCCGCCCCTGATGGCCTTGTTCACGACCCTTTCCCAGGCACCCAGGCGGTGATGCGATGCTGACACTGGGCTCTCTCGCGTTCGCGACCCCGGCCGCCTTGGCCGGGTTGGCCGTATTGCCGGCGATCTGGTGGCTGCTGCGGGTCACGCCGCCGACGCCCCTTCACATGGCGTTTCCGCCGATCCGCTTTCTGGCCGCCCTGGCGTCCAGGGACGAAAGCGCGGCGCGGACGCCGCCATGGCTCATCGCCCTGCGACTGGTGCTGGCCCTGGCGATTATCCTGGGCGCCGCTCACCCGCTGATCAATACCGGCGGGACCCTGGCCGGTTCGGGCCCGTTGGTCATGATTGTCGACGACGGATGGGCGGCCGCCAACGATTGGGACGCGCGCCGCGCCCGAATGGGCGGACTCGTGGATCTCGCGGAGCGGGAGAACCGAAACGTGGTTTTGGTCACCACCGCCCCCGCCAGCCAGGGCGTCGAACAGGGGTCGGCCCGCCTCATGACCGTGTCGGACGCCCGCGCGGCGGCCCAGGGATTGGAGCCGAAACCGTGGGCCACCGACCGGCGGGCGGCGATCGATGCCCTCGCCGAACTGAGAGAAAACGCCAATTGGCCGCCGGGAGAGGTCGTATGGCTGAGCGATGGCGTGGACGAGCCCAAGCCGGCGGAGCCCCTCGGCGTGCTCGCTCGGTCGCTGATGCCGTTCGGAACGGTGACGGTGATCGCGCCGCCCCCGGTGGACACCGCGATGGCATTGCTCCCTCCCGAAGCCGAAACCGGCGCGTTGCGCTTCACGGCCGTCCGGGCGGCGGCGGGCGGAGCCATGGTCGGCGTCGCTCCGCGCCCTGTCGGAAGAAGACGGCGTGCTCGCGACCGCGCCGATGACGTTCGCTGACGGCGCGCGGAATGGCACCGCGTCGCTTGAACTGCCGTCGGAACTGCTGGCGCGCCTGACGCGGGTGGAGATCGAAAACGAAGCGACCGCCGGGTCGGTGATCCTGATCGACGACCGCTGGCGCCGCCGGCCCGTGGGCCTGGTGATGGAGGGCGACGGCGACGCCGATCGGCCGTTGGTGGGAGACGTTTACTATCTGGAGCGCGCCCTCGCACCCTTCGCGGAGGTACGGCACGGCTCCATCGACCAGCTTCTGGGACGTGAGCTGGCGGTTCTCGTTCTGGCGGATTCCGGCCGGCTTGAGCGGTCCGACCGCGAGTCCGTTCTCCGATGGGTCGAGCAGGGGGGGATCCTGCTTCGGTTCGCGGGTCCGAGAATGGCGCGCGGCACGCGGCACGCCGATCCCCTGCTGCCGGTTCGGCTGCGAGGGGGCGACCGGGCCATCGGCGGGGCGCTGTCATGGCGCAGTCCCGCCTCCCTGGCACCCTTCGCGACCGAGAGCCCGTTTTTCGGGTTGAGCATCCCGGACGACGTGCGGATCAGCCGTCAGGTTCTGGGCGAACCGTCCCTGGATCCGGCCGAGCGCGCGTGGGCCCGACTGGATG
This sequence comes from uncultured Alphaproteobacteria bacterium, assembly GCA_963701445.1. Lineage (GTDB taxonomy): Bacteria > Pseudomonadota > Alphaproteobacteria > Rhodospirillales > Defluviicoccaceae > CAKZLS01. The sequence goes on along the minus strand of CAVPAM010000015.1, from coordinate 32,827 downwards.
ACGGAACACCCCTTGTTTCCGCCCGGCGCGCGGGCGAGGGCTGGCTGGTGCTTGTTCACACGACCTCCACCGCGGAATGGTCCAACCTGGCTCTTTCAGGCCTGTTCGTCGACATGCTGAACAGGATCGTGGCGTTGAGCCGGGGGGTGGTCGACCGTGTCGACGGGCCGCCTCTCGCGCCGCTCGAGACGCTCGACGGCTTCGGCAAACTGGGCGCCCCGCCGCCGATGACCCGGGCGGTGGCGGCGGACGGTTTTGACACGACCGCCGCCGGTCCCGAGCACCCCCCCGGTTTCTACGGAACGGCGGATCACCGGCGGGCGCTCAATCTGTCGGCCAGCCTCTCCGAACTCGCGGAGATCGGGCCCATGCCGGATGGTGTCGCGCGTGTCGGTTACGGCGGGTCGACGGAGATCGATCTCCGGCCCTGGCTGCTGGGTATGGCCATGCTCCTCGCCGTCGTCGATCTGGCCGTCAGCATGGCGTTGCGCGGCCTGATGAGGTTCCCGCCGCGATCCATCGGCCGGCGGCCGGCGGGTTTGGCCGTGATCCTGGCGGTGATGGCAACGGCGCCGGCGGCCGCGCAAACGGTGGTTGCCGACGGAAGCGCGGAAGCGTCGAGCCTGAACACGCGATTGGCTTATGTTCTGACGGGAGACCCGGAGATCGACGCCGTCAGCCGCGCCGGCCTGACCGGCCTCGGCACCGTCGTCAATCGGCGGACGGCCGTGGAGCTCGGCCCGCCGATGGGGGTCGACCCGGAGAGGGACGAGCTGGTTTTCTATCCTCTCGTGTACTGGCCGCTCCACGCCGGGATGACGCCGCCGTCGCCCGACGCCGCCCGCCGGCTCGAAGCCTACATGCGCAACGGCGGCACCATCCTGTTCGATACGCGTCGCCGGGGCGGCGGCCGTTCGCAAGACCTGCGGCAATTGGCCCGCGAGCTGGATCTGCCGCCGCTGGTTCCGGTGCCGTCGGAGCACGTTCTCGGCCGCTCCTACTACCTGCTTTCGGAGTTTCCGGGCCGATGGGTCGGTGACACGGTATGGATCGAACCGAGCGGGGCGCACGTCAATGACGGGGTGACGTCCGTCATCGCCGGCGGCAACGATTGGGCCGCGGCCTGGGCCATGGACGAAGCTCAGCGGCCCATGTTCGCGGTGGTGCCGGGTGGGGACCGCCAGCGGGAGATGGCCTACCGGTTCGGGATCAACGTGGTCATGCATGTGCTGACCGGAAGCTACAAGGCCGACCAGGTGCATCTGCCGGCGATTATCGAGAGATTGGGGCAGTAATGTACGATCTGACAATGGCCCCCCTGGTTCCGTGGCCCGTGGTGGCAACCTTGGCCGTGGCGACCGTTGATCCTTGTGGCCGTCGCCCTTGTCCGGGGAGGGCGCGGCTGGCTGTTTCGGACCATCGCCATGGCGGCGTTGACGGCCGCCTTGCTCAATCCGCTGATCGTTCGCGAACAGCGCGCCTCGCAACGCGACCTCGCGTTGGTGGTGATCGACGAGTCGCTGAGCCAGACCGTGGGCGACCGCTCCACCCAGACCGAGGCCGCCCTGGCGTCGCTCACCGAGACGCTCGCCGGGTTCGAGAACCTGGAGACCCGGGTGATCCGCGCCGGGCGCGATGGCGACGATCGCGGAACCCGTCTCTATTCCGCGGTTCAAAGGGCTTTCGCCGAGACCGCGCCGGAACGGCTCGCTGGAGCCATTGTGTTGACGGACGGGCAGATCCACGATGTTCCCGGCCCAGACGAGGAAACGGACCTGGCCGCCCCCGTGCACGTGCTTCTGACCGGCACGCCGGACGAACGCGATCGCCGGGTGGTGATCGATCAGGCGCCTGCCTTTGGCCTGGTCGGACGGGACGCGACCGTCAAGTACACCGTGAGCGAGACGGCTCCGCCGGGTCGCGAAACGGGGTCGGATCCGGCCGAGGTCCGGATCTATCTGAACGGCGTTCTGGCGAAAACCGAAACGGCGATCGTGGGCGAGCCGCGGGCCTATTCACTCGTCATCCAGCACGCGGGGCCGACCATCGTCGAGCTGCAGGTGAGCGCGGCGGACGACGAGGCGTCGACGCTCAACAATCGCGCCGCCGTGACCATCAATGGCGTGCGCGATCGGTTGAAGGTGCTGCTGGTCTCGGGACAGCCGCACCCGGGCGAACGGACGTGGCGCAATCTGCTGAAGTCGGATCCGTCCGTGGATCTGATTCATTTCACGATCCTGCGTCCGCCCGAAAAGGACGACATGACCCCTCTTCGCGAGCTGTCCCTGATCGTTTTTCCGGTGGACGAGCTGTTCGAGAAGAAACTCCATGAATTCGACCTCGTGATCTTCGACCGCTACGTCGTCCGGGGTGTGCTGCCGTTCGCCTACCTGCAACGCATCGCCGATTATCTGCGGGACGGCGGCGCGGTGCTGCTGGCCGTGGGGCCCGAGTTCGCCGGACCGCGAAGTCTGTTCCGCACGCCCTTGGGCGCCGTCATCCCGGGAGAGCCCACCGGACGGGTCGTGGAGGAGAAATTCCGCCCCCGGGTCACCGAGCTCGGTCACCGCCATCCCGTCACCTCGGGACTTCCGGGCGAGAGGGTGTCCGGCGACTCGGACGATATCTCCGGGGCATCCGATCCCACGTGGGGATCCTGGTTCCGTCTCGTCGAGGTGGAACTCGATGGGGCCGAGGTGCTCATGCAAGGCCCCGGGGATCGTCCGCTGCTGGCGGTCCAGCGGGTCGGAACGGGGCGCCTCGCGTTGTTGACGAGCGACCATATCTGGCTCTGGGCCAGGGGGTTCGAGGGCGGCGGTCCTCAGGCCGAACTTCTCCGCCGGCTGGCGCACTGGCTGATGAAAGAGCCGGAACTGGAGGAGGAGAGCCTGTCGGCGACGGTGGAGGACGGGCGGTTGCTCATCGAGCGGCGCAGTCTTCGCCTCGAGTCCGTGGAGGCCACCGTCACAAGCCCGTTCGGCGACGTCCGAACCGTGGTTCTCGATCCCGGCGCCGACGGGGTCGCGCGCGCGGACGTGGCGGTTTCGGAAGTCGGCATCTATCGCGTGGACGATGGCAGTCACACCGCGGTCGCGGCGTCGGGCGCGGTCGCGCCGGTCGAACTCGATGACCTGCGGGCCACCGACGAGATCGTGTCGGACTTGGCGAGGGCGTCCGGTGGCGGCGTTTCCTGGCTCGCCGACGGCATGCCCGACATCCGCGCCGTCAAGGCCGGGCGCGTCTCCTCCGGCGAGGGCTGGATGGGTTTGCGGCGGAACGAATCCTACATGGTGACCGGCGCGTCGGAAGTTCCGATGTTGCCGGGGCTTCTGCTGCTCGGCCTGGTCATGGGCGGTCTCGGCGCCGCGTGGTGGCGGGAAGGACGTTGACCGCTAGCAGGAGAACAGCACCGGCACCGTCATTCGATTGAGGATCGGCACGGTCAGCCCGGTGCGGGATTGGGTCCGGTCGTCCATGTCTCCGAACGCGCCCATGACCAGAAGGTCGGCGGCTTCGTCGGCCAGATGAGACAGAAGGCGATCCGCCGGATCGATGGCGCCGCGATCGAATGCCAGTCGCTCGGACTTGGCCTCGATACCGTGGGCGGCGAGATGGGCGACAATATCCATGAACGGTCCATTGACGTCCTTGCGCGGCTGACCGGCTTGATCCAGCGTCAGTACGGTCACGGTTTCGGCGCCGGTGAGCAGCGGCAGCGCGTCATTGACCGCGCGGACGGCCTCGCGGCTGGCATTCCACGCGATGACGGCCCGCCGCCCGACCGTGGGGAAGTGGCCGGAGTGGGGAATGACAAGGACCGGCCGTCCCGACCGCAGCACGACCTGCTGGACCAAATCGCCGCGGATGCTTCCGTCCGACGTGTTGGGATCGAATTGACCGACGATCGCGAGGTCGAAACTCCGCGAGCAGCGGACCATGTCGAGGTTCACCCGGGCATCGTTGGTGGAGATCAGTTTCTCCCAATGGGCGTCCAGGCCCGCGGCGCGCGTGCGCTCCTTGAACATGGCCTCGATTTCCGCCGCGCCCCTGGCGGCGAACGCCTTGCGGTTTCGCGACGCCGCGCTGGGGACGTGCGGATCGGAAACGGCATAGATGCCGGTCAGCCGGGAGGAACCGCGCTTGGCGAGGCCGATCGCCGTGTCCAAGCGGCTCGCGCAGGCGGGTGCGTGGTCGAGATGAACCAGCAGATTGTCCAGACTCATGCCGACACCCTTCTCGCGTTTTTCTCAAGGTTCCCAACCCTGATACACTCTCGCTCGGCTGGCGAAAACAAAAATTCCGCATGGGACCAGCCGGGGCGGCACGTGACAGGAGTGGTTTACTCAACGCAGTCAGCGATCCAGGACGATGCGGTAACGCGCCTGCCCGCTTTCGAGGCGGGCGATCGCGTCGTTCACCCGGTCGAGGGGGAAGTGTTCGGTCACGGGCTTGATCCGGTGGCGCGCGGCAAAACGGAGCATGCTTGCGATGACCGCCGGACCGCCGACCGGAGAGCCGGAGACCGAGCGCTGTCCCATGATCAGGGGAAAGGCTTGCAGGTCGAGCGGCTCCAGGGTCGCACCGACGATGTGAAGACGGCCCTTGGACCTGAGCGCGCCCACGTAGGCATTCCAATCCAGCTTGACGTTGACGGTGGACACGATGAGGTCGAACCGGCCGGCCGCCGCCTCCAGGGCGGACGAGTTGCGGGAGTTGATCGTGCCGTGCGCGCCGAGTTGCAATGCCTCCTCGCGTTTCGCCGCGCTCGACGTGAACGCGATAACCTCGCAGCCCCAGGCGTTGTAGAACTGCAGCGCCAGGTGTCCAAGCCCCCCGATCCCGATGACTCCCACCGTGGCGGTGGGCTTGATGCCGAACTGAATCAGAGGGTTGAAGACGGTAATCCCGCCACAGAAAAGCGGGCCGGCGGTGGCCGCGTCGAGCGTTTCCGGCAGCGGGACCACGCTCGCGGCGGCGGCCCTTACCTTGTCGGCGAAACCGCCGTGATGGCCGACGATGGTTTGCCGCGCGGCGGCGCACAGGTTGTGATCGCCCGAAAGGCAAGGCTCGCACGTCATGCAGTATCCCGCGTGCCAGCCGAGACCGACCCGATCTCCCACCGCCAGGTGCCGCACATGGTCGCCGGCGGCGGCGATGCGCCCGCTCACCTCGTGCCCCGGCACCAGCGGGTATTCGGCGATGTCCCATTCGTTGTTCAGCATGCTCACGTCACTGTGGCAAATGCCGCAGTGTTCGACGTCGATTTCCACCGCGTCCGCTCCGAGCGGTCCCGGGTCGTACTCGAACGGCTTGAGTTCGCCACCGGGTTCGAACGCCGCGTAAGCCTTGATCATGAAACCCCTCCACAGAACACCGCGCATTCCGCGGTATCCCCAATACATGGTTATTCAATCCGCGATAAAAAGCTCTTTGACGGGTTGGCGATTGGGCCGGAGGCCATCCGGACGCTTCTTCGATAAAACCCGTCGCCCGTCCGCTTGCGCGCGCCGGGGACCGGTGATAGGGTCCCGGCCACGTTTGTGCCCGCAAACGTCCGATCTCATTTCCGTAGAGCCCGCGCGTTCGATCTCATCCCCGTCTGGTTGGAACCCGCTCCATGTCGCTGGACATCGATACCGTCAAGAACATCGCCCTTCTCGCTCGCATCCGCGTGGCCGACGAGACCCTCGAGCCGCTGGCCCGGGAACTCTCGGCGATCATCGGCTGGGTCGAGGAACTGGCCGAGGTGGATACCGACGCCGTGTCCCCCATGACCAGCGTGACGGAGACGGCGCCCGAGCTTCGCGCCGACGTGGTCAACGACGGCGGTCGCCTCGATGCCGTGCTGGCCAACGCACCCGACGGCGCCGGCGCGTTCTACACCGTGCCGAAGGTGGTGGAATGAGCGCGACCGCGACCGATCTCACCCTGGCCGAAGCCCGCGACGGCCTGGCGTCCGGCGCGTTTTCGTCGGTGGAACTGGCAAAGGCGCACGTGGACGCCATGGAGCGGGCGCGGGATCTCAATGCGTTCATCACCGAAACCCCGGACGTGGCGCTCGAGCGGGCGGCGGAGTCGGACGCGCGCCGGGCCAGGGGCGAAGCCTCGGGTTCGTTGGACGGCATCCCCATCGCCATCAAGGATCTGTTCTGCACCGAGGGCGTGCTCACCACCGCCGGTTCGCACATCCTCGATACCTTCGTCCCGCCCTACGAATCCACCGTGACGGCGAAACTGAAGACCGCCGGCGCGGTCATGCTCGGCAAGACCAACCTGGACGAATTCGCCATGGGCTCGTCCAACATCACCAGCTATTTCGGACCGGTCAAGAGTCCCTGGGGCCCCAGGGACGGCAAGGACCTCGTGCCGGGAGGTTCCTCGGGAGGGTCCGCGGCGGCGGTGGCGGCGCGCGCCTGCCTCGCGGCCACCGGCACCGACACGGGCGGCTCCATCCGCCAGCCGGCGTCGTTTTGCGGCATCGTCGGCTTGAAGCCGACCTACGGTCGCTGTTCGCGGTGGGGGATCGTCGCTTTCGCCTCCAGCCTGGATCAGGCCGGCCCGATGACCCGAAGCGTTCGCGACGCCGCCATCATGCTCGGCTCCATGGCCGGGCATGATCCCAAGGATTCCACCTCCGTCCCCGTGGCGGTCCCCGATTTCGAGGCGGCCCTGACCGGCGATATCCGTGGCTTGCGGGTGGGCGTTCCCAAGGAGTACCGGCTGGACGGCATGGCCGGCGAGATCGATGGCCTGTGGCGAAACGGCATGGACTGGTTGAAAGACGCCGGGGCCGAGACCGTCGAGGTGTCGCTGCCCCACACCCGCCATGCGCTCGCCACCTACTACATCATTGCCCCGGCCGAGGCGTCGTCCAACCTCGCCCGCTACGACGGGGTGCGGTTCGGGCTGCGGGTTCCCGGGGAGACGCTGGACGAGATGTACCAGAACACCCGGGGCGAGGGTTTCGGCGCCGAGGTTCGCCGCCGCGTGCTGATCGGAACCTACGTGCTGTCGGCCGGCTATTACGACGCCTATTACCTGAAGGCGCAGAAGGTGCGCACCCTGATCGCCCGCGATTTCACCCGTGCGTTCGAGGACTGCGACGTGATCCTGACGCCGACCGCGCCGTCCGACGCCTTCGCCATCGGCGAGAAGATGGACGACCCCATCACCATGTATCTCAACGACGTATTCACCGTGCCCAGCAGCCTCGCCGGGCTTCCCGGAATCTCGGTCCCCGCCGGGCTGAGCGCGCGCGGACTTCCGCTGGGACTTCAGTTGATCGGCCGGCCGTTCGACGAGGAGACGCTGCTGCGCGCCGCCGGAGTCCTGGAGGCGGCGGCCGGTTTTGATGCCAAACCCTGATGGCGCACAGTCCCCAAGTTGACAGTTTGCCGATGAAACCGTATCGTCCGGCCCATAACGCTGGCCAGGGCGCCAATCCCAAGACAGACGGAAAAAGACAATGAAAGTAAGACACTCCATTCGGTCGGCGAAGACTCGCCAGCGTGACTGCGTCGTGGTGCGGCGCAAGCGGCGCCTCTATGTGATCAACAAGCGCCATCCCCGGTTCAAGACCCGCCAAGGCTGACCCCGCCAAAATCGACACGAAGGGGCGGTTTCCCGCCTCGCGGCGGCCGGTTTGTTACGTTTTTGTGTTGTTTGACTTTCGCTCGGCTCCCCGACTCCCTAGATTGAACTGACCCGTCGGCCCTCGGGCCGAAAACGGGTTTATGGGAACGGGAGGTGTCGTATGCGAATGCCGGAACCGGATGGGGACGTCATCGCTCGGCGCGTTCAGATCGCCAAGGATCTGAGTGCCATCGTCCCCGGCGAAGGCGTGATCGTCGACGAGGACGCGCTGCGCGTCTACGAGTTGGACGGCCTGACCGCATACCAGCAGATCCCTCTCATCGTCGTTTTGCCGAAGGATACCCGACAGGTGTCCGGCGTGCTCCGCTATTGCCATGACAATGGGGTCAAGGTGGTTCCGCGCGGCGCCGGCACGTCGCTGTCCGGCGGGGCGCTGCCCCTCGCCGACGGCATTATCCTCGGGCTTGGCAAGTTCAATCGCGTTCTCGAGGTCGATTTCGACAACCGCTGCGCCGTGGTCCAGCCGGGCGTCACCAACCTCGCCATCACCGGCGCCGTCTCCCATCGCGGCTTCTATTATGCGCCCGATCCGTCCAGCCAGATCGCCTGCACCATCGGCGGCAACGTCGCCGAGAATGCCGGAGGCGTCCATTGCCTGAAGTACGGGTTGACCACCAACAACGTCCTCGGCGTGGAGATGGTGCTGATAAACGGCGACGTTGTTCGCCTCGGCGGCAAGGAACTGGACAGCGGCGGCTACGATCTGCTGGGCGTGCTCACGGGATCGGAAGGCCTGCTCGGCGTGATCACCGAGGTGACCGTGCGGATTTTGCGCTCTCCGGAAACCGCCCGCGCGCTGCTCATCGGTTTCCAGAGCGCCCGCGCGGCCGGTCAGTGCGTCGCCGACGTGATCGGCGCCGGCATCATCCCGGGCGGCATGGAAATGATGGACAAGCCGGCCATTCATGCCACCGAGGATTACGTCCACGCCGGATATCCGCTCGACGTGGAGGCGCTGTTGATCGTCGAACTGGACGGTCCGGAAGCCGAGGTCGATTATCTCATCGAGCGAGTTGAAAACATCGCGCGGAAGGTGGGCGCGGTTTCGTTGCGGATCAGCCAGACGGAGGAGGAGCGCCAGGCCTTCTGGGCCGGGCGCAAGGCCGCCTTCGGCGCCATGGGGCGGATCTCGCCCGACTATCTGTGCATGGACGGCACCATTCCCCGCCACCGGATGCCCGAGGTGCTCGACGGAATCGCCGAGATGTCCGAACGCTTCGGTCTGCGGTGCGCCAACGTATTCCACGCCGGCGACGGCAATCTGCATCCGCTGATCCTGTATGATGCCAACGCACCGGGAGAACTGGAAAAGGCCGAAGAGTTCGGCGGCGAGATTCTCCGGCTGTGCGTCCGGGTCGGCGGCGTGCTGACCGGCGAACACGGCGTTGGGGTCGAGAAGCGCGACCTGATGGGCGAAATGTTCACCGAAACCGACATGAAACAGCAGCAACGCCTCAAATGCGCCTTCGACGCGGGCGGCCTGCTCAATCCCGGAAAGGTCTACCCCACCCTGCACCGCTGCGCCGAACTTGGGCGGATGCATGTCCATCATGGCCAGCTCAAGTTCCCGGACATTCCCAGGTTCTGATGCCGGCGGCTCGGATTGAAATGGCGAACCGCCAATGACCGAGACGCTCCGGCCCGACTCCCCGGAACAGGTCGCGGAAGCCGTCCGCTGGGCGGTTGCCGAAAAGGAGCCGGTGGCGGTGGTAGCCGGCGGAACCAAGGCAGGATACGGACGGTCCGTGGACATCACCAGATGGCTAAGCCTGGGTTCGTTTTCCGGTATCTCCCTGTACGAACCGGAAGAATTGGTGATGACCGCCGGCGCTGCCACCCCGATATCCACGATCGAAAAAGCGCTCGCCAGGAAGAACCAGCACCTAGCCTTCGAACCGGGCAATCTGGGCCCGCTCCTGGGCGTCTCCGGAAAACGCGTCGGGCACAACGGCGGCACCATCGGCGGGATCGTCGCCTGCAACCTCGCGGGCCCCCGGCGGATCCGCTTCGGAGCCGCGCGCGACAACCTTCTTGGATTTCAGGCGGTCAGCGGGCGGGGAGAACTCTTCAAGTCCGGCGGCCGGGTGATCAAGAACGTCACCGGTTTCGATCTGTCGAAGTTGATCGCCGGATCCTTCGGGACACTGGCGGTGATGACCGAGGTGAGTGTCCGCGTCCTGCCCGCTCCCGAGGATACGCGGACGGTCCTTGTCCTTGGATGCGAGGACGACGCGGGTGTGAGGGCGTTGACCCAGGCGCTGGGGACCCCTTACGAGGTGACCGGCGCCGCCCACCTGCCCGGAAACGTCGCGGTTCTCTCCAAGACATCGCCGGTCGCGGTGGCGGGTGGAGCGGTGACCGCCATTCGGATCGAGGGACCCGCCCCCTCGGTCGAGTTCCGGTGCGGGGCCATCAGGGGGCTGCTGGAACCCTTCGGGCAGGTCGAGCAGCTCGGCAGGAGCCACTCCCTGTCGTTGTGGCGGGAAATCGCTGACGTGGGCTTCTTCGTCAGCGACGCCGAGCGCCAGATCTGGAAGCTCTCGGTACCTCCCGCCGCCGGACCCTCCGTGGCCAGGGACATCCTGGCGGGAACGGATGGCCAGTATTTCTTCGATTGGGGCGGCGGTCTGCTGTGGGTCAGTCTTCCGCCCGCGCCGGACGCCCGCCACGGAATGGTCCGTGCCGCCATCGTCAAGAGCGGCGGACACGCGACCCTGGTTCGCGCCGAGCCGGAAGCGCGGGCGAGGGTTCCGGTATTCCAGCCGCAACCGGCTCCCCTCGCCGCGCTGACCCGCCGGGTCAAGGAGGGTTTCGATCCCGCCCGGGTCCTCAATCCCGGCCGCATGTACGAGGGCGTATAAGTCTATGCGAACGCAGTTCACCGACGCCCAGCTTACCGATGCCGGCATCAAGGAAGCGAACGACATTCTCCGCACCTGCGTGCACTGCGGCCTGTGTACGGCCACGTGTCCCACCTACCTGCTGCTCGGCGATGAACTGGACAGTCCGCGCGGGCGCATCTATCTGGCGAAGACCATGCTGGAATCCGGCAAACCGGCCACGCCGGCCGTCGTCAAGCACCTGGACCGCTGCCTCACCTGTCTCTCGTGCATGACCACCTGCCCGTCGGGCGTGAACTACGCGCATCTCGTGGACCAGGCCCGGATCCATATCGAAAAGACCTATACACGGCCGCTGCCGGAGCGCCTTTTGCGGCGCATGCTGGCCATCGTGGTTCCCAACCCGACCATTTTCCGCTGGTCGCTGATGGTTGGCAGGCTGGGCCGGCCATTCCAGCGGTTCATGCCCGGCCGCTTGAGGGGCATGGCGGCCATGGCGCCGGCCAAGGTCGCCAAGCCGTCGCCCGTGGACAAGCCGCGGGTGTTTGCCGCCGAGGGCAAGAAGCGCATGCGGGTGGCCTTGCTGAGCGGGTGCGCCCAAACGGTACTACGCCCTGAGATCAACGAGGCCACGATAAGAGTACTGACACGCCACGGCTGCGAGGTGGTGGTGGCCAAGGGCGTCGGCTGCTGCGGCGCCCTCGATCACCAAATGGGCCACGAAAAGGCGTCGCGAGCGGCGGCCAGGGCCAATGTGGCCGCGTGGACGCGGGAGCTTCGCAAACGGGGCCTCGACGCGATTGTGTTCAATGCGTCGGGCTGCGGCGTCTCGCTGAAGGATTACGGTCATCTGTTGCGCTCGGACCCCCAATGGGGGCGGGCGGCGGCGCGTATTTCGGCCCTTGGCCGGGACGTCTCCGAGATTCTTCTGGAGCTTGGGCTTGGCGACCGAAAGGTTCCCACGGGCCAAGTCGTAACCTATCACCTAGCATGCACCATGCAGCACGGTCTGGGTTTGCGCACGCAGTCGAGGCAATTGCTATCCGAGGCCGGATTCGAGGTTCGCGAGCCCGCCGAAGCGCACATCTGCTGCGGGTCCGCGGGCGTCTACGGCATTCTTCAGCCGGAACTGGCCAATCAGCTTCGCGAACGCAAGATCGGCAACCTCGAGGCCGCCACGCCCGAGATCATCGCCTCGGGCAACATCGGCTGTATCACCCATATCAGCGGCGGCACCGGGGTGCCGGTGGTGCATACCGTGGAACTGCTCGACTGGGCCACCGGGGGGCGGAAGCCGCCGGCGATCGCTTGAACGGACAACAACGGATCGGGGAGGCGCGAATGGCCGATCGGCAAACGGCATTGGTGGTGGGCGCGGGAACCGGCCTGGGAGCGGCCCTGGCGCGATGCCTCGACGTCCGGCCATGGGTGGAGACTTTCTCGCGATGACCGCGCGCCCGATCCGTGTCGACACCACGTTGCTCGGCGAACTGGCCGGCATCGTCGGCGATCGCCTGTCCACGGCCATGGCGGTGCGCGAGCAGCATGGCCGCGACGAGTTCTTCAATCCCGACCGGCCGCCGGAGGCGGTGGTGTTCGCCGAGAGCACCGACGAGGTGGCGGCCGTGGTCGCCGCCTGTGCCCGCCACCGCGCGCCGGTCATCGCGTTCGGGACCGGAACGTCGGTGGAAGGTCACATCGCGGCGGTGGAGGGCGGCGTTTGCATCGACCTAAGCCGCATGAACCGCATCGTCGCCGTCCATGCCGAGGACATGGACGCCGTCGTCGAGGCCGGCGTCACCCGCGACACCCTGAACGAATACCTGCGCGATACCGGGCTGTTCTTCCCCATCGATCCCGGCGCCGACGCGTCGCTCGGCGGCATGGCGGCGACGCGCGCGTCAGGCACCAATGCCGTGCGCTACGGGACCATGCGCGACAACGTGGTGGCGCTGACCGTGGTCATGGCCGATGGCCGGATCATCAAGACCGCCCGGCGCGCCCGCAAGTCCTCGGCCGGCTATGACCTCACCCGGCTGTTCGTGGGGTCCGAGGGCACGCTCGGCGTGATCACGGAGGTCACCCTGCGGCTGCACCCCATCCCCGAAGCCATCGCCGCCGCGGTGGTGTCGTTCCCCGATGTGGGCAGCGCCGTCGATACGGTGGTGGAGACCGTTCAGTCCGCCGTCCCGATGGCGCGCATGGAACTGCTGGACGCGATCACCATGGACGCCGTCAACCGGTATTCGAAACTCGACTATCCGGCCGAGCCCACTTTGTTTCTGGAGTTTCACGGCACCGAGGCCGGCGTCCGGGAACAGGCGGAACTGGTACAGGAAATCTGCCGCGGCCACGGCGGCGGCGATTTCCGCTGGACGCTCAAGACGGAGGAACGCGACCGCCTGTGGAAGGCCCGGCACATGGTGGTTTACGCGGTGAAGGCGATGAAGCCCGGCCGCAAGTTCTGGGCCACCGACGTCTGCGTGCCCATCAGCAAATTGACCGAATGCATCGCCGAAACGCGGCGGGACATCGCCGCCGGCCCCCTGTTCGCGCCCCTCGTCGGCCACGTGGGCGATGGCAACTTCCACCTGGCCATCATGATCGACCCCGACGACGAGGCCGAGATCGCCGAGGCGCGGCGGCTCAACGACCGCCTGGTGGACCGCGCCCTCGCCATGGAGGGGACCTGCACCGGCGAGCACGGCATCGGCATCGGCAAGCTCGGCCATATGGCGGCGGAGCACGGCCCGGCGCTCGACGTCATGCGCGCGGTCAAGCACGCCCTCGACCCCGACAACATCATGAACCCGGGGAAAGTCATCCCGTCTTGACCGCCGTGTGCAACCGGAGACATGGGTGGTGGGTGGGGGGGGGTAAAAGCGTTTTTGCAAAAACAACCCCATGCACAGTAGCTTTTTGGTCGTGAAGACGCCGTCGGGGGCCCATATTTCGTCTATTGCGGTCCCGCCGTAGCGCGGTGTCGTTTCCAGTCCGGAGAGGCAAGACATGATCATCGATCTCACGGCAAGACGCGCGGTGGTGAGCGGATCCACCGCGGGAATCGGGTACGCCATAGCCCGTGGCCTGGCGCGGGCGGGCGCCAGCGTCGTTCTCAACGGGCGGAACCCGGCCTCGTTGGACTCGGCCCTGGAGCGCCTGCGGGCGGAGGTTCCCGGCGGATCCGCGGAGGGGATCGCGGCGGATCTCGGAACCGCCGAGGGGGTCGAGGCCTTCGTCACCCGGGCGCCGGCCGCCGACATCCTGGTCAACAACCTGGGAATCTTCGAGCCGAAACCGTTCCTGGAGATTTCCGATCAAGACTGGGAAAAATTCTTCCGCGTCAACGTGATGAGCGGCGTCCGTCTGTCCCGCCGGTATCTCGGCGGCATGATGGAGCGGGGGTGGGGCCGGATCGTCTTCATTTCCAGCGAGTCGGGAGTCCAGATCCCGGCCGAGATGATCCATTACGGTGTCACCAAGACCGCGCAACTGGCGCTTGCGCGCGGACTCGCCGAGGAGGCCGGGAACACCGGCGTCACCGTCAATTCGGTCCTGCCCGGGCCGACTCGCTCCGAGGGCGTCGAGCAGTTCGTCGAGGATATGGCGCGCGGCCAGGGCAAGTCGGTGGAGGCGGTGGAAACGGACTTCTTCGCCACCGTCCGCCCCTCGTCGCTTATCCAGAGGTTCGCCACCGTCGAGGAAGTGGCCAACATGGTCGTCTACGTGTGTTCCGAGCAGGCCTCCGCCACCACGGGGGCCGCGCTTCGGGTGGACGGAGGCTGCGTGCGGTCCATCGTATGATCGACCGCGAGCCCCCCGAATCGCGCGGGCGGCGTCTTGCCGCTAAAAAATCCCTACCCGTGCCGGCGGATATCGCATTAAGGTAGCATGGCACGGTTGGGGAGATGGTCATTGAAGGCGCTTGTGCGTTCGCTGACGGTTGCCGTCTGGCTTGCCGCTCCCTGTATCGCCGCGGCCGAGGAAAGCCGCGACATCGTCGGAAACCTTTGGGGCATCGAGCTCCTGGGACGCACCCCCCACTACCTGGATATCGGTGTCGGAGTGTTCGACCTATTCACGCGCGACCGTGACTCCAAGCGTTCGGCGAGTGCCCGCCTGGAGGTCAGGATCGGCGAGAAACTGTTCGGTTTTGGCCCCCTACTCGGGCTGATGGCGAATACGGACGGCGGTGTCAACGGCTACGGCGGCCTGTACGCCGACTTCGCCATCGGCAACGTGATCGTCACGCCCATGGGCGCGGTAAGCGGCTACTCCCAGGGGGACAGCAGCTACCTGGGCGGCGTGTTCCTGTTTCGCATCGGCTTGGGCGCGGCGTACGAATTCGAGAACAAGCTCCGCGTCGGCGTGCAGCTTTCCCACCTCTCCAACGCCAGCACACGGGACGACAACCCGGGAGAGGAGGAACTCTACCTGACCGTCGCCCTTCCCTTCTGACAGCGAACGTGTCTTTCCGCGCCCGTTCCCTATTTCGGCTGGGGCACCACCCGGAAGTACGGCTTCAGCGTCTTCCAGCCCTCCGGAAAGCGTTCCTTGGCCTCTTCGTTCGAAACGGCCGGAACGATAATCACGTCCTCGCCGTGCTTCCAGTTCACCGGCGTCGCCACCTTGTGCCTGGCCGTGAGTTGACATGAGTCCAGGACCCGGAGCACCTCGTCGAAGTTGCGGCCCGTGCTCATGGGGTAGGTGAGCTGCATCTTGATCTGCTTGTCGGGACCGATGAGGAAGACGGTGCGCACGGTGGCGTTATCGGCGGCGGTCCGGCCCTCGGAGGCGTCTCCCGCCTCGGCGGGCAGCATGTCGTAGAGCTTCGCGACCTTGAGTTCGGGATCGCCGATCAACGGGTAGTTGACCGCGTGCCCCTGCGTTTCCTCGATGTCCTTGGCCCACTCCGCGTGCGAGCCGACGGGATCGACGCTGAGGCCGAGGATCTTACAGTTCCTCTTGTCGAATTCGGACTTGATCCCCGCCATATAGCCAAGCTCGGTGGTGCAAACCGGGGTGAAATCCTTGGGATGAGAAAACAGAACGGCCCACCCGTCGCCGATCCACTGGTGAAAATTGATGGGGCCCTCGGTGGTCTCGGCGGTAAAGTCCGGCGCGGTATCGTTCAGTCGTAAAGCCATGGGCAACCTCCCTCCTTTTTGAATGCGGCGGCGAATGCCATTTCGCCGGGGCTATCGTCGCCCCCGGCGCGCTCCTAAAGATGGGACGAGCGGCTTGGTTTAGCAAATCAAATTAGTGCATTTTTATTTTCAACAAAAAATTTTAGTTATTTTATATCAACGGTCGTTAGTAACGATCTTTTGTGATCGTGTTTCCCGCGTGGTCGGCAGGGGGTCCCGCGGGTTGAAGTGTTCAGTACAGGCCGCCGGTACCGGTGGACGGCCCGGCTGAGCCGCCGGGCGAGGAGGAAGTCGTCGAGGTCGAGGTGTTGTAGCCGTCGCGGTGGGAGTCGATGGCCACGGTGGGCATGGTACCGGGCTTGAAGGCCTCAAAGATCGTTCCGCCGCCTCCGGAGGGCCGGCCAGTTTTGGCGTCCACCCGGACGAGACGAATGCCGGGGGGAATACGGAACGGGATCGCCGGCGTGTCCTTCAGGGCCTCCTTCATGAACGCCTTGAAGACGGGTGCCGCGACCGAGGATCCGGTCTCCTTTTCGCCCAATGTGGCCGGCTCGTCGAAACCCACGAACACGCCGACCGCCAGATCGGGCGAAAATCCCACGAACCAGGTGTCGAAGCTGTCGTTCGTGGTCCCGGTCTTGCCGGCAAGCGGCCTGTCCAGGGACGCGATGCGCTGTCCGGTCCCGCGTTGAACCACGCCCTCGAGCATGGAAACGATCTGATAGGCGCTGCCGGGATCCGTTACCTGCTCACGCGTATCCGGCACCTCGGGCACGATTTGTCCGCTCCAGGCCACTCCCCGGCATTCATTGCAGAGCCGGGCGTCGTGACGGAACGCGGTGTTGCCATGCCGGTCCTGGATCCGGTCGATCAGCGTCGGGGTTATGCGCTTGCCGCCGTTGTCGAGCATGGCATAGGCGGTGGTCAGGCGAAGCAGCGTCGTCTCTCCGGCGCCCAGCGCGAACGATAGGTAGGGAGGCATATCGTCCACCACGTCCAGCCGCTTCGCGGTCTCGACCACCTTCTCCATGCCGACCGCGTCGGCGAGGCGGACGGTCATCAGGTTCCTGGACTTTTCGATGCCGACGCGCATGGTGGTCAGGCCATAGAAATCCTTGCTGTAATTTTTCGGTCGCCAGAGCGGCAAGCCCGGTCCCTGCGGCAGCGCCACCGGGCCATCGAGGATAAGGGTCGCGGGCGTATATCCGTTTTCCAGCGCCGCCAGATACACGAGCGGCTTGAACGCCGAGCCCGGCTGGCGTTTCGCCTGGGTGGCCCGGTTGAACTCGCTGCGCTCCGTGGAGTAACCGCCGGTCATCGCCAGAACGCGCCCCGTATGCGGATCGAGCGCGACAAGGGCGCCGTCGACGGCCGGAAGCTGCCTCAGCGCAAAAGTTGACGCGCGGTCATCGTTGCCGTTGGTGCCCTCCGCGACGGCTTCGACGAGAATGACATCGCCGGGAGCGAGAACGTCCGAAGGCATGTTCGGGGCCGCGCCGTAACTCTGGTTCGGTAGCCATTTCCTGGCCCATTTCATCTGCTCGAACGGAACGGAGCCGACCCCGCCATCCGCGAACCCGATGGTCGCGGCCTTGCCGTCCACCGACATGGTTACCGCCATCCGCCAGTCGCCGATGCCGGGCGGGAGAGCGATCCGCGAGAGCCGCTCCCGCCAATCGTCCGGGAGCTTGCCGGTCTCGCCGTCGGCGGTCTTCATGCGGGCATACGGGCCGCGCCAGCCATGGCGCCGGTCGTAAGCCTCCAGCCCGTCGCGCAGGACACGGTCGGCGATGGCCTGCAGGCGGGGGTCCACGGTGGCGCGCACCACCAGTCCGCCCTCGTAGAGAGCCTTCTCGCCGAATCGCTGGGCCAGTTCGCGGCGGATCTCCTCGGCGAAATAATTCGCCGAAACGACCTCGGTTTCGGACCGGCTCCGCACGGTCAGAGGCTCCGCCTCCGCCGCCCTGGCTTCCTCCGCCGTGATGTAACCGTCCTCGAGCATGCGGCCGAGCACCCAGTCGCGCCTGGCGATCGCCGCCTCGGATTTCCGCACGGGGTCGTAATTGTTCGGGGCCTTGGGCAGGGCCGCCAGAAACGCCGTTTCGGCCAACGTCAGTTCGTCGAGCGATTTGTTGAAGTAGTTCAGGGCCGCCGCCACGACGCCGTACGATCCGTGGCCCAGATAGATCTCGTTGAGATACAACTCGAGGATCTGATCCTTGCTGAACGCCTTTTCCATGCGGAACGCCAAGATCGCTTCCTTGACCTTCCGGTCAAGGGAAACCTCGTTGGTCAGAAGGAAATTCTTCGCGACCTGCTGGGTGACCGTCGAGGCCCCGACAAGACGCCGGTCCGTGCCGAGGTTGTTGATATTGGTGACCGCCGCGCGAACGATTCCCATGGCATCGATGCCGGAGTGGGAATAGAAATTCTTGTCTTCCGCCGATAGAAAAGCCTGGATCACTTGCCGGGGGACGGCCTCGATCGGGACGAACACCCGCTTTTCGATGGCGTATTCCGCGAACAGCCGCCCGTCTCCGGCGTAGATCCGCGTGGTGATCGGCGGTTCGTAGTGATCGAGCTGGGTGTAATCCGGCAGGTCCTCGCTGAAGTGGAAGAAAAGATAGACCAGGACGCCAACACCCAGGAGCGCGGTGACGGAGACGAAACCAAACAACGCGGCCGCAACTCGTAACATCATTCTGCTTTCAGCATCGCAATTCCAAGAGAAACGTTCCGGCCACGCGACCAGCGACATAAATAAAGATATATGTCAGCCGAGGTCCCCGCTAACAAGGCCCACGTGGGGACGGCCGAACAAACGCGGCGGCGACGGCGCCCAAAACTACTGAAGTTGCGCCATTTGAACGCGGGTAAAGTACGTGTCCACTGCCCGCGAGATGCCGGCGGCCAGCTTTTGCTGGTGGTCCTTGCGGCGCAGCAACCGCGCGTCTTCCGCATTCGACAGGAATCCGAGTTCCACGAGGACCGACGGGATGTCCGGCGCCTTGAGCACCGCGAAACCGGCAAAACGGTGGGCATTGCTCAGGAGCCGCGTCTCCCGCCCCAGTTCGGTGGCGAGCATCTCCGCGAACTGGGCCGACCGGTTCATGGATTCCCGTTGCACCAGGTCGAGGAGGATGTTCGCCACGTCCGGGGTTTCCTCCGACAGGTCCATGTCGGCGATGAGGTCCACCTTGTTTTCCTGTTCGGCGAGAGCGGCCGCCTCCGCGTCCGACGCCCGTTCCGACAGCGTGTAGACGGAGGCGCCGCGAACGCTCTTGTCCCGCATGCTGTCGGCATGCACCGAAATGAACAGATCGGCGCCCAATTTTCTGGCGATCGCCATGCGGTCGCGCAATCGAATGAAAACATCCCGGTCCCGGGTCAGAACCACCTTGTAACCGCCCTTCCGTTCAAGCTGCCTTCGAACCTCGCGGGCGACCGCCAGGGTCACGTGTTTCTCGTCGACCCGCGAAACGCCCCTGGCTCCCGGATCGATGCCGCCGTGGCCGGGATCGATGACCACGAGCCGCGTGTCCACCGCCGGACGCGGCCGGGCCGGCGGAGGCGCGAAAATGAGCCCCACCGGGACCGGAGGAGTGAATTCGTCTCTCCCCGGCCGGGGCGCGGTAAAGACGATTCCCTCCGGGGGAGGCGGCGTAAAGCTGACGTCCAGCATCGGTTTCGGGGCTGGCGGCCGCGGCGCGGTTCTCGCCGCCTTGGCGGAGTCTTCTTGTCCCCGAACCGTAAGGTCCAGGACCAGGCGGTATCCGTGGCCGTCGCGGGGCTCCACCAGAAAAATGTCGTCGACCGATGCCGACTGGTTGCATTCAAGGACGAAACGGGAATTTCCCGGCTTGAACATTCCGTATCGCAACTTCTGTACGAGGCCCGTCCGGGACAGCGCCGAGGGCGCCAACTCCCATTTCACTTCCGGAAGATCGATCACCACCCGATGAGGGTCGGTCAGCGTGAACACGCGATAGGAAACCGGGCCGGTCACATCCAGGACGATTCGGGTCTTGGTTTGGTGGGTGCCGACGCGCGCGTCCGTGACCGTGATGGCCGGGGCCGCCGACGCCGCCGCAGGGAGCGCGAACGGGGCGGCCACGATAAGCGCCGCCATCGCGATCAGGTTGAGCAACCCGCGTACCCAGCCCGTCAAAGAGTCATTCGGAAGGTGCCCCATCGTCCCTTCAAATCGTTTTTCCCGAAGCGCGCGACTTGTGCCCGCACACAGGTCCGCAAATCACAATCGTCGAGTGCGCCACCCGCGCAACCATCCAGTGGTCATATTTTTCCGAACATCGATTCGCCCGCCGTGTCCAGGCCCGCTGTTTCCAAATCCAACCGGCCCGATCCTTGAATATTCCGCCAGGATCCAGAGTGCGAAAGGATGAATTTGCGACCGAACTATACAACAAGAAGATTGTAGAAAGGAATTCCTACCCTTATGTTAGGAGGGAATTGTCCGGGCGGGTGTGTCCATTTGTCCACAGGTGTGTTGTGGCAGGTGGGCGACAGTACGAACTCCCAGGGCTTGGGACGATCAAAAAACGGAGGCCGCAACGGCCGCCGGAAAATGAGAAGACGAAATTCATGCCTATGAGAGCAGCGCGGTCATCGCCTCTTGCATCACCGACTTCACGGAGTGCGGCGGGCGGGGTCGCAGGCGCCTCTGGCCATTTAGTGAAATCTGTTCAGTTCATGATCCGCCCTCGTCGTTCACCGTTCAACCGGTTGGAGCGACCGGGGGCGTTCAGGAGTTATGGAATACATGGGAACGAAACGCATGCTTATCGATGCCTCCCACCCGGAAGAAACCCGGGTGGTGGTGGTCGACGATACCCGCCTGGAGGACTACGATGTTGAGGTCGCGAGCCGCCGGCAACTCAAGGGCAACATCTATCTAGCGAAAGTTACCCGGGTCGAACCCTCGCTTCAGGCCGCCTTCGTCGATTACGGCGGCAACCGGCATGGATTCCTGGCATTCAACGAAATTCATCCCGACTACTATCAGATCCCGGTCGCGGACCGTCAGGCGCTGCTCGAGGAACACATTGTCGAGGAACGGCAGAACGAACCGGCGGGTCTCGCCGGCGAGAACGGCGAACTCGCCGAAACGGACGACGCCGATGACGACGACGAGGAAGTCGCGAGGCGCCGGCCCAGGCCGCCGTCGCGGCGCTACAAAATCCAGGAGGTTATCAAGCGGCGGCAGATTCTGCTGGTCCAGGTGGTCAAGGAGGAACGGGGCAACAAGGGCGCGGCCCTGACGACCTACCTGTCCCTCGCGGGCCGATACGGCGTTCTGATGCCCAATACCGTCCGTGGCGGCGGTATCTCCCGCAAGATCAGCGCCGGAACGGATCGCAGTCGGCTCAAGACGATTCTTGCCGAGCTCGAGATCCCCGAGGGCATGGCGGTCATCGTGCGGACGGCCGGAGCCGGACGCAGCAAGGCCGAGATCAAGCGCGACTACGAATATCTGCTCCGGCTGTGGAGCAGTATCCGGGACGATACCCTCAACTCCATGGCGCCGGCGCTGGTTTACGAGGAAGCCAGCCTGATCAAGCGTTCGATTCGCGACCTTTACGGGCGGGATATCGAGGAAATCATCATCCAGGGCGAGCAGGAGTACAGGATCGCCAAGGAATTCATGAAGCTCTTCATTCCGAGCCACGCGAAGCGGGTTAAGGCTTATGCCGACCTGGAAACCCCGTTGTTCCGGCGCTACGGCGTGGAGGAGCAACTGGAGGAAATGCATCAGCCCCTGGTTCATCTGAGATCGGGCGGATCCATCGTTCTCAACCCGACCGAGGCCTTGGTGGCGATCGACGTGAACTCCGGACGGGCCACGCGCGAGCGCCATATCGAGGAGACGGCGCTGCGGACCAACCTCGAGGCCGCCGACGAGATTGCCCGTCAGTTGCGCCTGCGCGATCTCGCCGGGCTGGTGGTTATCGATTTCATCGACATGGAAGCGTCGAGGAACCGGTCCCAGGTGGAACGGCGATTGCGCGACGCCATGAAGGCGGATCGGGCGCGCGTCCAGCTCGGTCACATCAGTCAGTTCGGCCTGATGGAACTGTCGCGGCAGAGGCTGCGCCCGAGCCTGCTCGAAACCAGCTTCGAGATCTGCGCGCATTGTGGCGGAACAGGCGTCCGCCCGACCACCGAAACGACGGCGCTGCTGATTTTGCGCAAGCTCGAGGAAGAGGGCCTCGCCCACCGTTCCTCGCACCTCACCCTGGCGCTGCCCACCGTGGTCGCGATGTACCTGGTCAACGAGAAGCGCAAGTCGCTGTTGGCGCTGGAGGCTCAGTACGGTCTGGCCATCGCGCTGGCATGCGACGACTCGCTGATTTCGCCCGATTACCGGATCGATCGCGTGCAGATCGTCAATGCGCCCGACGAGGACGACCATGCCCCGGTTCAGGTCGAGGAGCCCGAAAGCGGCGGGAAACGGGACACCGCCGGGGGCGATGACTCGGAAATCGAACGCGAGGAGCCCGCAAAGCGCGGGCGCCGCCGCAAACCGAGACGGCGCAAGAAGTACGGCGAGGATGACGCTCCGGCCGAGGCCGCCGGGGGAGAGGAAGGCGTCGAGGACGACGTCGAAAGCGACGATTACGGCGATTCCGGTGAAACCGGCGAAACCGGCGATGACGCCGCCGCGGCCGAGGAGGACGACCGGCAAAGCGAAGATGGCGAAGTCGAGCAGCCGGCCGAGGCGGCCCCCAAGAAGAGACGCCGCGGAAAACGTGGCGGCCGCCGCCGGTCCCGGAAATCGTCCCCTTCCGAGGACAACGATGCGCATGCGGTCATTCCCCTGGAAGCGGGCGCCGAGGAAGATGGCTTGACGGGGGGCGGA
This sequence comes from uncultured Alphaproteobacteria bacterium, assembly GCA_963701445.1. Classification (GTDB taxonomy): domain Bacteria; phylum Pseudomonadota; class Alphaproteobacteria; order Rhodospirillales; family Defluviicoccaceae; genus CAKZLS01. The sequence continues at coordinate 10,310 of CAVPAM010000015.1, read as the reverse complement.
GATGTCTCCGTTCCGCTCGAAGAGCCGGCCGAGTACGGTTGGAATACGCCCACGGAGGACGAACCGGCGCTCGCCGCTTCCGGTTCTGGATCCGATAGCGAAACGGAGGCGGAAACCGGCGCGGCGGCGATGACCGAAGCGGAGGAGGCTCCCGAGGCCGCCGAGGCGCCGAAGCGGGAAACACGCCGCCGGTCTACCCGGGGCGACGGCGAAAAGGCGACGGCGACGGCCCGCGAAAGGGCCTCGGACGACCATTTCGAGGAGTTGGATCAGGGGGATCTGCTGCAAACGGGTTGGCCGGAGACGGCCCCGGACGATGACGATGGCGGGCCTCTCGCGGAAACGGCGGGATCGCCCGAACCCGCCGTTGAGGCGGACGTGCCCTCGGAACCGCCCTCGGAGGACGCCTGGGAAAGCGCCGGCGGTCTTCCGGAAAAGGAGGAGCCCGCCGAAAGCCCGGTCGCTCCCGAACCCGATGACGCCGCCATGCCCCGAGACCGCATGGAACCGTCCGGGGAGACAGATGAGGACGATGATCGACGCATGGACCCCATGCCCAGGACCACCGTCATCGAAGTGGGGAGGCGCGAGGACGCCCGAGAGGACGACTCGCCGCGCAAGGGCTGGTGGCAGCGCCTGCTGGATTAGGGATGGAAGGGTCCGGCTAACCGGCGCGGACGTCTTCGCCGATTCGCGCCGCGCGGATTTCGGATTGTGACGGTGTCGCGCGCGGTTCGATGTCCTTGGCCCAGGCGCGCTTGTTGCACAGCCATTGATGCGGCCGCTCCCGGATCCACTGTTCGAACATCCGGTGGACCTCGGTCATCATCGCGATGGCCTGCTCCTTGTGCGAGCCCAGCTCGGGGTTCGGTCGGACCGGAGCGTGGAGGGTGATGCGGAAGCGGGCATGGCCCAGCCGCTCGACCCGCGTGGGAATGAGATCGCAGTTGGCCCGCATTGCCAGCCGCGCGGGAAAGACCGTCGACATCTTGTCCATTCCGAAAAACGGCACGGGTTCGCCGTCATCGTCGCGGGCGTCGATCACCAGGCCGAGGGACCCGCCGCCGGCGAGTTCGCGGACCAGCGGGCGCGCGCCCTCGGCGCGGCTGACCACTTTGCAGCGAAGCCCCTCTCGCCGGCGAAGCACGATGCGCTCCAGGAAACGGTTCCTGATCGGCGCGTAGACGACGGTCAGCGGCGTGCCGAGGCGCAGGGCCGCGATCACCGAAACTTCCCAGTTTCCGAGATGGGCCGTCACGAAGATGCCGTTCTTCCGGCCCGCGCGGTAGTCGTCGAAATCGACCTTTTCCACGATCTCGAAGTGTTTCTCGAACTCCTTGAAGCAGAGAACGTCGAAATGCGGGTATTCGCCGAGCACCGCCCCGGTGTTGCCCCAGGTCCGCCGCAGCAGATCCTTGCGCTCGGCGGCACCGAGTTCCGGAAAGGCCAAACGCTGATTGCGCTCCATGTCGGCCGATTTGGGCAGGCCGGGACCTATGGCGGAGAGGCACCGCTCTCCCAGGGCGGACGCCTTCTCCGGCGGCAGGATCGAGCAGATCCGCCAGAACAGACCGACGGCGCCAGCCTCCAACCGCCAGCGAACCCACCTCAACGCCGGCGACCGGTCCATGCGCTCGCGCATGGCCTTACTGAAAAAAATCGCCGCCACTCAAACACCCCTTCGACCCGCGTCAAACAGAGACCCGCCTAAAGCTGACGAGTCTTGGGAACCATAAGTCACAGATCGGGGTCAAAAAGACAAGACGCACTCGTCCATGAAACACCGAAGATGCCCTAACCTGTCGCGCTCTTCGGTGTGTGGACGATTCTGCTGTAGGTGGACATGGACGGGTCGAAAATGAACTTGAGGAGAACGGCGGTCCAGGAGCGATACGATTTCAGGGGCTCGTAATATTCCGGAGCCATTTTCTTCAGCTTCGGCAAATTGTTCCACGGGATACTCGAGAAGTCGTGATGCTCGTTGTGGTAACCCATGTTGAAGCACGTCTTGTTCAACGGTCCGTAGTAGGAGTAGGTTTCCTGGCCTTCCTTGGTGGTGAAATGCTCCTGGATCCAGCGCCCTCCCACCGGATGGAGGCCGAGGGCGAACAGGGTCGACAGCCCAAGGTAGGCAAGCGCCTTCGGACCCAGCACGAAGAAAACCAGGATATCGACGGCCACCACCAGGACGATATTGAAGACGATCCACTTGTCGGCAAACTTGACCCGTTTGATCTTCAGCGGCCGCAGTCCCTGGGAAATTCCGAGCAGAAAGACCCATAGCGCTTTCCGCCACGCGGAATTCCCCACAAGCCGTCCTTCCCTATGGCTGACGATGTCGCCGTCCATGTCGTACTGGCCAAGATACTTGTGGTGCAGCAGATGGAATTTGCGAAACGCCATGGCGCTGGGCGCCGCGAGCGCGAAATCGCAGAAAATTCCCAGCAGATTGTTGTGAGTCTTGTTCCGGAAAACGAGGTTGTGGGTGCATTCGTGCATGATCACGTAAAGGGCGTGATTGACGAACGCGCCGAACAGGTAGGCGGCGACGAACACCCAGATCCAGGAAACGCCCCCGAGCGCGTATCCCACGGCCCATTGCGCCGACACCAGGGCGACGGCCCAAAGCGCCGTTACCGGATTCGGCCGCATGAGATCGCGCACTTGCGGGTACTTTGCAAAAATCTCGCGCGCCCGGTGGACGTGCACGTGGTGGTCCTGATCGTAGGTGAAGTCGAGCGCCAAGTAACCAGTCCTTTAAGTCGCGGATGGAGCGGACGAACGCGATCCGTTGTCGTACATATAGTGACCGTATCCTTAGCAGCAATCCCGCCGGAAGTGTAGGGGATCGAAACGACTTCGTCCGGATTCAGCTTCGCCAGGCCGCGAGGCGGCCGGCGGCCTCGGCCATGTCCTCGGTGGAACCGGAGAAGGAAAACCGGATGAAGCGATTGCCGCGGTCGGGATCGAAGTCCACGCCCGGCGTGGCCGCCACGCCGGTTTCCGCCAGCATCCGGCGGCAGAACGCTTGGCTGTCGTCGGTCATATGGGTGATGTCGGCATACAGGTAGAACGCGCCCTCGGCGGCGGCCATCCGGCCGAATCCCGCCATCGGCAGCCGCTCCAGCAGCAGTTCGCGGTTCCGCGCGTAGCGGGCCACGTTGGCGTTCAGTTCGTCCTGGCAGTCGAAGGCGACGGCGGCCGCGTGCTGGGTGATAGCCGGCGGCGATATGAACAGATTCTGCGCCAGACATTCCACGGACCGCAAAAGGGCGCGCGGCAGGACCATCCATCCGAGCCGCCATCCGGTCATGGAGAAGTATTTCGAAAAACTGTTGATGACGACGGCGTTGTCGGTGAAGGCAAGCGCCGTCTCGGCCCGGTCCCGGTACGTGATGCCGTGGTAGATTTCGTCGGAGATCAAACGGATTCCGCGATCGGCGGTATATGCCACGAGGGCCTCGAGATCACGCCGGTGCAGCATGGTGCCGGTCGGATTGGCGGGGCTGGCGACGATCAGGCCGTCGAGATCCCCGGGGATGCGGTCCAACAGGCCGGGTGACGGCTGGAAGTTGGTGTCGGGTCCCACCGGAATGTCCACCACCTCCACTCCCAACGCCATGAGGATATTCCGGTAGGCCGGATAGCCGGGACTCGCCAGGGCGACCCGGTCGCCGGCGTCGAAAGCCGCGAGAAACGCCAGGATGAAGGCTCCGGAGGATCCGGTGGTCGCGACCACCCGCCGCCAATCCACGTCGACGCCGTACCACGCCCCATAGTGGCCGGCGATCCGGCGGCGCAGACGCTCGATGCCGAGGGCGTCGGTGTAGCCGAGCCGGTCGGTGGCCAGGGCGTGGCGGGCGGCATCGAGAACCGGCCGGGGCGCCGGTGTCCCGGGCTGCCCCACTTCCAGATGGAGAACGTCATGCCCGGAAGCGGCGCGCTCGTTGGCCGCCCGCAAGACGTCCATGACGATGAACGGGGCGATGGCGCCGCGCTTCGAGGCCTTCAGGGTCATCGGGAACGGAAACCTCTTTCGTGTTCCATTGTCATCGGCGCCATCGCGGATCAGTCGGCGGTGGCCGCGAGTCCGAAACCCCTGGGATCGGTTACCGCCACGCAGGTTTCCGGTTGATCGGGAATGGCACCCGGGCACGAGATGGCGTTGACCTTTCCGACCGACAGAATCTGCACGAGTTGGTGGCCGCGTCGACTCAGGGACTGCAACTCGGCGCTCGGCAGGAGCTGTTCGAAATAGACCACGTCGGGATCCCCGCCGCCGAGAACCCGTTTCGTGGCCATGGCGTCCCGCAGCGGAACACCTTCCAGCAGGGTTTCCGCCGCCACCTGGACCATCGCCACCGGCGCGGCCGCCCCGCCGGATGCCGCGGCGGCGAACCGGAACTTCGGTATGTTCTGATTGACCACCAGCATGGGTCCGAGAGCGGTAGCGCCGCGGCCGCCCTGCCCGGGAACCGACGCCAACACGATCCCGGTTCCGGGCGCGATCCGTCCGGTTCCGAACAAGCTATTCAGGGTAACGGCGCAGGCCGCCGCCGAACCGGTGCGATCCACCGCGACCATGGACGCCGCCGCCGGATTTTCGAGCAGCGGCTTGACCGTGAGCCCCAGCTGTTGGGGCGCCACATGCTGATCCGGGCGATAGCCTTGCATGAGTTCGTCGATATGATACCCGGCGATCAATTCATCCGCGCCGATGCCGATCAAACCCTGGTCATATGCCCAGCGCTCACGCTCGGAAAAGGCGCGGAGCGAGACTTCCGCCATCAGGTGCGGCCGTTCCTCCGGAGACGCGCCCGCGAAGCGGTCGCCGTCCTCGAGCATCGCCCACATCTGCGCCGCCACCGCTCCCCCGGCCGGGGGCGGGGGCGTGAAATGAACCACGTCGCGACCCCATTCGAGGCGAATGGTGTCGCGCCAGATGGGTTGATAGTCATGCAGATCCGAGCTTTCCAGGGATCCGCCGGCCGATTTCACCGCGCCGACCAGTTGCCGCGACAGGGGACCGGTGTAGAACCCGCCGGGTCCATTGGAGCGGATGTTGGAAATCACGGAAGCCAGGTCGAGCTGGCGCACGAAATCGCCCTCGGCGATCATTCGCTCCGTGTTGCTCGACTTGAAGACGCCGCGCATCTCGGGCTCGGTCAGCAACGCGTTTTCCACCTGCTTCAGGTCCTTGCCGAAGGCTCGAGAGACCTGAACGCCGAACCGGGCAAGATTTTCCGCCGGAGCCAGCAGTTGCGACCAGCGCAACCGGCCGAAACGGGCATGAAACGCGTAAAAGCCACGGACATTCGCCGGAACGCCGGAGGGCCGGTCCGCCCCAGGGCCAACACGCGCGGGCGGCCGCGCCAGGAATTCGAGAGCGCGGACCTCCAACGTCTTGCTGTCGTAGGCGATACAAACGCCACCACCGCCGAGGCTGGCCTGGGACGGCAACGTGACCGCCATCGCGAAGTACATGGCGGTCACGGCATCGGCGGCGGAACCGCCGGACGCCAGAACCTCTCGGCCGACCAGCGCGGCCTTGGGCTCGTCGGCGGCCACGCCGCCGAGAAAGCCCTCCACATATCCGACGGTTCCGAGGCCCTTTTCGCTGTCCGACCCGCATCCGAGCAGAATCAGGGCCATCGCCACGGCCGCCAATTGACGCGGTCCACGGCCCCCACTACCTTTTATCATGATCTTGGAACCGAGACTTTTTTTGAAACCCATTTTTCGCACAGTTGCCGCTTTCTTAGCTCTGGCCTCGTTTCTGCTTCCCCCGGCAGGTTTCGCGGCGCAAAGGCTGTCATTTATTCGGGATACGGAGAGCGAAAATACCATCCGTGCCTACGCAACGCCAATTTTTACGGCGGCGGGCCTTAACGCCAATGACGTGCGTATCTTTCTCGTCAACGATAACCAGCTTAATGCATTCGTTGCCGGGGGCCAGAACCTTTTCCTCAATACCGGCCTGATTATGACCGCCGCCAGCGCCAATCAGGTTATCGGGGTGATCGCCCACGAAGCGGGCCACATCGCCGGCGGCCACCTGGCGCGGGTGCACGATGAGCTGCGCAAGGCCACGGCCGAGCAAATCGTCGCCATGGTGCTCGGCGCCGCCGCCGCCGTTGCCTCCGGCCGCCCGGACCTCGGGACGGCGGTGGGCGCCGGCGGTCAGAACATCGCGCAGCGCAATTTTCTCGCCTACACGCGGACTCAGGAAGGATCCGCCGACGCGGCGGGCATGAAGTATTTGGACGAGACCGGACAGTCGGCGCGCGGCCTCATGGAGTTCATGGATACCTTGAGCGGCGAGGAGTTGTTGAGCCCGTCCCGCCAGGATCCCTATCTCAGAACTCACCCGCTGACCCGGGACCGTATTTCCGCTCTTCAGCAGCACGTGGCCCGCTCGCCGCACTCCGACAAACCGTCGAACCCGGAATTCGAGCGGATGCACGAACGCATGGTGGCCAAGCTTCGCGGCTTCCTGGAGGCGCCTTCCGTGGTCAAGCGGCGCTATCCCGAATCGGACACGAGCGTGCCCGCGCGATACGCTCGCACGATCGCGAACTTCCGCGCCGGCGATCTGGAAACCGCTTTGACCGGGATCGATTCCCTAATCGCCGAATATCCCGACGATCCGTACTTCCACGAACTGAAGGGCGAAATGCTGTTCGAGCGCGGCCGGCCGGCCGAGGCCCTGGGACCCTACGAGACCGCCGCCAAACTGCTGCCTCAAGCGCCGCTGATCCGGGTCGAACTGGCGCGGGTGCAGTTGTCGCTCAACGATCCGCAGCTTCTGGAGGCCGCCATCGTCAACCTTCGGGCCGCCGTCGCGTACGAGCGCGATCGCGCCTTCGCCTGGCGCCAACTCGCCATCGCCTATGGCCGCAACGGTCAGATGGGCGACAGTTCGTTGGCGCTGGCCGAGGAAGCCATGCTGATGCGCAAGAAACCCGAGGCCCGATTCCATGCCGGCAAGGCGGAGACCCTGCTGCCCGCCGGATCGCCGGGATGGATTCAGGCGCAGGACATCCTGCAGCAGGTCAATCGAGGGGACAACTAGGCAACCCCCGCCATTGACCGGGGCAGCTTCTTAACAACTTCGTGATCGGACCGGGGATCCTGGCGGGTTTGCTTGCCCGTGACGGGGGTCTCGCGCATGATCGGCCCGGCGCGGATTTTCAAACTCACGGCGCAAAGGATGGTTGAATGCGGTTCATCGGTTTTGTTTCCATGGGATTGGTCCTGTCCCTGCTCGCGGGCGCGGCGCCCGCGACGGTCTTGGCGGCCGGCCCAACCTCGGCAGAGCAGTCCGTGCCCACCCAGACGATGTCGCCCGAGCAGAAAGCCGCCTTCGAGGCCTTGATCCGCGAATACATCCTGAAAAATCCGGAGGTGGTGGTCGAATCCATTCAACTCTGGCAGGAACGCCAGAGGGTGGAGGGCGAGGTGAAGGCGAAGGCCGCGGTGGCCGAGAATCGGAACCTGTTGGAGAACAACCCCAACGCGCCGGTAGCGGGCAACCCCAAGGGCGACATCACCATCGTCGAGTTCTTCGACTACCGGTGCGGATACTGCAAGCGCGTGTTCCCGGCGATCCAGGAGTTGATCGAGACCGACGGCAATATTCGCTACGTCTTCAAGGAATTCCCCATCCTCGGACCGGACTCGACGATCGCGGCGCAAGCCGCCCAGGCCGTCTGGTTCATCGCTCCCGACCGCTATCTCGATTTTCACGCGGCGCTGATGGGCGCCCGGGGAGCGTTGAACGAGGACCGCGTGCTGGAAATCGCGGCCAAGATCGGTCTGGACCGCGACACGGTCAAGGCGGGCATGGACGATCCGCGCGTCGCCGAAACGCTGGCCGGAAATCTCGACCTTGGCCGGACGCTTGGCGTCAACGGGACGCCCGCTTTCGTCATCGGCGGACAACTGGTTCCCGGCGCCATCGATCTGGACACCATGAAGGAACTGGTGGCCGAAGCGCGGCGGAACTCGTAGACGTCAGCGGGCGGCGTCAACCGGCGGCGGCGGCCGCGGCGTTGCGATCCTTGGGATCCGCGTGGCGGTTCAATTCGGCGCGGACCCGGGGAAGCGATTGCGGATGCTCGCGCTGCAGGAAGTCGAGCATGGCCTCGCGCACGTAGCAGCGCAGATCCCACGCGCGGCCCGAGGTGGTGGCGCTCATCAAGGCCCGCAACTCTACCGTGTGTTCGCTTGCGTCGGTCACCTGCAAGCCCCAAACCTTCCGGTCCCAAAGGTCGGATGTCTGAAGGACGCGATGCAGTTCTTCCCGGACGGCCCCCACCGGCACCGAGTAGTCGGCGTAAAGGAAAACGGTGCCCAGAATGTCCGAGGTCGTGCGCGTCCAGTTCTGAAACGGATGTTCGAGGAAATAGGACAGCGGCACCACGAGCCTTCTGAGATCCCATATCCGGACCACCACGAAGGTTGAGCGTATTTCCTCAATCCATCCCCATTCGTTTTCGACGATGACCACGTCGTCGATGCGGATGGGCTGGGTCATGGCGAGTTGCAGGCCGGCGATCAAATTCGAGAGTGCCGGGCGGGCGGCCATGCCGATGACCAGACCGGCGACACCGGCGGACGCGAACAGGGTGACGCCGATCTGGCGGATGGACGGGATGGACATCAGCATGAGACAGGCGGTCACGACCACGATCACCGCCACGAGCACCCGGCGGACCACCCGGGCGCGCGTGTGCATTTCTCGCGCCTCGAGATTGTCCGCGGCGGTAATGTCGTAGCGCGCCGTGATGACTTCGGTGATGACTCCGGTTAATCCGATCGCAAGCCACCCCACCGAGGCGGTCATCGCCAGGGTAAGCAGATGCTTGACGCTGGCGATGGTGTCCGCCGGAATGTTCAGGTTCGGCACCACCAGGAAGAGCGCGATCACCGTCAGGATGGCGCGCGCCGGCCGGCGGCTGTGAGCCACCAACGCGTTGTCCACGGTCCCGCGCGTCCGGCGCGCCATCCTCGCGGCGGCCCCGTACACCAGGCGATGAACGATCAAAGCCACGAGAAGGGCGCCCACGACGAGGCCGCCGTTCACCGCCAGTTCCCGCCAAGCCTCGGCGTCCAGCAGTTCTCTTGCCATCGCCAACAGGTCTTCCTTCATCACTCCTTCCTCTCGCCCGCCACAAGCCCATCAAGCCCAATAACCGCAATCCCGGAACGGATCCAGTGTTGTCGGCGTTGTTTTCTCGGGAAAATCCTGCTCGGCTGGGATCGCGCCGAGGGACGGAGGCGGCGTCCGCCACCCCCTGCATTGGGTCACGGCCGACAAACTCCACCCCCGGCACGGGGGCGCATCCGTGTAACGCTTTTTCAACATCTTGCCGATAAGCTGGAGGCGTTACTCACAAGGGAACGTGGCAAGCCATGGAAAAGCTTGAGGAGTTCGAGAAAGATACGGTATTCATCGTCTTGCGTTGGATGGTGGTGTCGATGATTTTCGCGCCGCTGCTGCTCTCGTTCGCGATTCCGTTTCTGGTGCCGGTCAAGCTGTGCGCCATCGCCCTGGTCTGGGAACTCCTCGACAAGAAAAAATACGCATCTTGACGAGCAAGGTGCCCTGGACGCCAGCTTAGACCTGCTGCCTACCGGTTCGCCCGCCGACGGGTTAAAGGCCCGCGCACTCCAACCCCGAGGACGAGTCCTTCAACTCGACGCGAACGCCTTCCGCCGGCGCCGTTGGCCAGGACTTCGAACACACACTTGTCCAGACGATGAGGAATTTCTCGTAAAGGCTGAACTCAATTTCCGTCGCGGTCGACGGGACTTCGAGGCATTTCTCGCCTTTTGTCAGCCGGTGAGAATCAACCTTCATGTCCTGGTCGCCGTCCTTGAAAGTGACCTCGAAGCGCATCACCTCTTCGGCGACGTTATTGACGCAGAATTTTGTCGCTTCTTCGGCTCTGACATCCAGCGCCGTTAAGACCATGACCAAAAGTCCCATCGCTATCGCCGATATCGGCCTGTAGCTCTTGCGCATCGTCTCTCCTTCGTGTTTGACCCCTGGTGGTTGCGGCGCGAACCGTTCGAAGCGGGTCCCGTTGATCCATTCTCGGCATCGAGATGCCCCAGGCGAGAATGGCGGTGGCGCATTCAACAGATGCGCGCAGATTAGACGAGCTTACCTGTTTCTGGGCACAAAATACAACACGTGAGTGATCGCTTGGGGAGCTCCTTTGAGGCGGTTTCCGCGTCCTTTCACATCGCAATCGCACAGGCGGGCATTGCGGCTCGGCAACCACCGTGCTATGTTGCACTGCAGC
>CAVPAM010000014.1:0-32007 GCA_963701445.1 uncultured Alphaproteobacteria bacterium | reverse complement strand
ATCAAAGTCGGCCTCCGGCTTGTTGGGCGAATCAGCCTTTCCAGCAGCTAGAGCGTTTTCATATTAGGTTGACCATATCCGACATGCCTGATGAAGGCGGCACATTCGCTTGGAGGGAACTGGTCGAGAAGGGAGCCGATCTTGGTCCAGAGGGCGTCGACGGAGCGTTCCCCGGCTTTTCGAAGCAAGGCTTTGAGCTTTGAAAACATCATCTCGATGGGATTAAGGTCGGGGCTGTAAGGCGGCAGGTATATCAGCCTCGCCCCCGCGCCCTCGATGGCTTCCTTGACCCCAGCGACCTTGTGAGAGGCAAGGTTGTCCAAGACGACGCCATCGCCGGGCGTCAGCGTGGGAACGAGAAACTGTTGGACCCACGCCAGAAAGGCGGCGCCGTTGATCGGACCGTCGAGAACCAGGGGGGCGTCGATGCGATCATGGCGGAGCGCGGCCAGAAAAGTCGTCGTCCTCCAGTGACCATGGGGCGTCTTGCAAACCAGTCTTTCGCCCTTTGGACTGCGTCCGCGCAGGGGTGTCATCTGGGTTGTCGCCCAGGTTTCATCGACAAAGACGAGCTTCGTCGGATCGAGCGTCGGCAGGTGTTCAAACCAGGTTTCGCGAGCCTCCTTGACGTCCGGGCGTTCCTGCTCGGCCGCGCGCAGCGTTTTTTTTATAGCGCAAACCCAAGTGACGGAGGAAATTCGAGATCGCCGTCTGGCCGACCTCGATCCCGATCTCGTGCAAACGCGCCTTGATTTCGGCCAGCGTCATGTCGGGGCACTCCGCGATCCAGCCGCGCAGCCGCTCCTCTTCGTCCGCCAGCGCATATCGCTTGTGCCCACCGAACTTGTCTGGCGCCAAAGCGCCCTTCTCCCGAAAACGCTTGTATAGCGTCCAACCGAACTCAGGCTGATCTCAAAACGCAATGCAACAGCTTCTCGCGTTTGACCGTTCGTGATCGCCGCCACAACACGCTCGCGCAAATCCATCGAATACGGTTTCGCCATACATGCTGGCCTCCTCCCCCAGCATGAATCTTCAACCACATGCGACAGCTCCTGGGAATCCCCTTTCGATTCAGTCTAATGCGAGAACGCTCTAATACCAACCTGCGTTGATAATGACTCATTGTGATCGTGTTTCGCGCTTCCTCGGCAGGAGGGACCGCGCCGGCGATGGGGACCCATCGTCAAGCGGTTCCCCCAAACGTCGAACATGGGCCCCGAGGAAGCGCGAAACACGACCCTTCGGGCGGCCTTGGGAGGCTTCCGGGCAGCGTCGCACGCCGCTTGTGATGCTCCCGCATCACGGCCCGCCGCAATACTTGCCGGAAACCTCCCAAGGTCGTCACAATGGGTTATTATCAATGCAGGTTGGTATAAGCAGGTCTGTGGCCGAAAACAATCCAGATGTCAGCGGTTCCGCCGTGGATCCCAACTGCGGCGGAGCGTTCCTTGCATATCATCCCAACTATGGCCTCGTTCACCATGATAGCGTCCCCGCTCTAAAGCAGGCCAAGCATGCGGAAGCTCGTGTGGCCGCTCTTGGTGACGATCACGTGATCGTGCAGGACCATGCCGACGCTATCCAGGGCGTTCTTGATCGCCTTGGTCATCTCGATGTCGCCCTGGGAAGGGTTCGGCCGGTTGCTCGGATGATTGTGGACGATGAGAACGGCGCTGGCGTCGAGGATCAGGGCGCGCTTGACGATCTCGCGGGGATAGACCGGCGTGTGATCGATGGTTCCCTCGCTTTGCATCTCGTCGGCAAGCAGGACGTTGCTCCGGTCCAGGAACAGGGCCCTGAACTGCTCGACGGTTTTGTGCGCCATCGTCGTGCGGAGATATACGATCAGCTTGTCCCAGTTGGTGATCACCGGTTTTTCGACAATCTCCTGCCGCGCCAGGTGACCGGCGACGCCCCGGACGGCCTGAAAGGCGTTGTAGATGTCCCGGTCGATGGGGCCGAGGTCGGCCAGTTGATGGAGCTCGGCGTTGAACACGCCCGCGAGCGTCTGAAACCGGTCGAGCAGCTTGTGCGCGAGCGTTTTGCAATCCTTGATCCGGCCCGTCGTGTACAGAACCATCTCGACAAAGTCGTCGTCCGGCATGGTCTGGCCTCGGGACGCGAGCGACAGGAACTGGTACCAGAGATCGTTGCGGCGCGTTCGCCGGTCCCCGAGCGTGAACGGAAATCGTCCGGCGGCGCTTCGCGGGTTGATGGCGAACACCATCTGTCCGGCGTCCGACATGCCCCGCACGTCGCTCTCCGACGCGGGGGGGCGCTCGATCATCGGTTTGAACGCTTCCCGCGTGATCCGAACCGGCGCGCCCGCCCTTGACGAGTCGGGCGTCACCGCCGGCAACAAGTAATCGATACTCGGACCTTTCGGCACGGAAACCGACTCGACATCGTCCTCGCGGACATTCGAGATCTTGTTTTTTTCCATCGAGACTATCTTCTCCAATATTGCGAAACGCTCAAACGCAATAAGGAGCAAATCTCTTCAGCCTGACGTCCACTTTACTCACCCCATCTCATTTAACCCAAATGGGTGCGGCAAGATCAAGACTTATTTTCATCGCATCGTCCGCGACGCCGGATCGGGGCTCGATCACTGGCGGACGCCGATCGACCTGATCCCGCGCGAAGGCCCTGTAACCGGACGTCGCCGCCCGCCGCATGGCCCTCTCCTCTCCTGACCCCTGAATTCCATCGGGCGCGCCTCCACCGCCCATGAAGACCGGCCGTTTCCGGACGGGCGGCGCTCGCCACCACGGTTTCGTGGCGGGTTGACATATTCCTAATACAAGATTATTATCCTATTTTCACTTTATGGAGGCGATGTAGTGTGTTGGAGCGGAGAAGCATCTGCAACCGTGGCAGTGATCGGGCTTGGTTCAACGGCATACGCGGCATTTCGCAAGGAGCCGGCACCCCTTTGGGCGGCGCTCGGTTACTTTTCCCTGATGGAAGTGCTGCAGGCATTCACATATCTGGTGATCGGAGATTGCAGTAATCCCGCAAACCAGATAGCAACATTACTAGGATATATACATATCGCATTCCAGCCGATTTTCGGGAATGCCCTTTTCATGCATTTCATACCGTCCGAAATCAGGCGATATATTCAAGGTCCTGTTTATGTTCTTTGTGCGGCGTCCGCGATTTTCATGCTCATTCAACTCTATCCATTTAATTGGGCGGATTCCTGTACGACCGGCAAAATACTTTGCTCCCAGATGTTGTGTTCCGTTCCCGGTCAGTGGCACCTTGCATGGGACATACCGTACAATTCCCTGGGCGAAATCGGTTACAACATACCGGTCCTGAGTGCTGGATTTTTTACCTATACTCTGACAATGTTCGTTTTGCCTATCATTTATGGATCATGGCGCATAACGCTCTATCACATTTTTCTTGGACCGGTCCCCGCTCGTTTGCTGACCGATAACTTGAACGAATTTGCCGCGATCTGGTGCCTGGTGTCGATCGGCTTTCTGCTCATCGTCGTGAAGACGCCCATCCGCAAAATCCTCTACATCAACGCCTGGCCGCTCTGGCCTCGCGCTCTGTTGAAGAAGCGGCAAGGCGAGTCCCTCGCCTCGCCTTGAGGTTGCGCATGGCGGGCGGGATGACGGCGAGGCCGGCGGGCGCGAAGCGTCCCTCGGCTCCGCCCGCCGGGCACGCCGATCTTAAGGCTGCACCGAGGGGAGGTGACCGATCTTCACGTAGAGCAGGCAACCGTCGATGCTGAACGGCATGTGCTGGCTGCCTGGGGGATTGCGGAGCCATGTCCCGGCCGCGTAGCGTCCCTCGTCGTCTTCCACGGCGCCCTCGAGCACCAGGATTTCCTCGCCGGCGGGATGCTGGTGGGCGGGGAAAACGGTGTTCGGCGCCCATCGGACCAGCGTCACCAGCTCGCTGCCGAACCGGTGCAGCGGCTGAACGGCAATGCCCTTGACCACGCCGGGAAACCACTCGGCATCGCGGGTATCGATGACGACGCGCTCGCGATCGTCGGGGTGGAACTGGCGAAGCTTCACGAACAGGGCGCACCCTTCTTCGCTCCATGGCGCGTGGGCGGTCCCCGGCGGGTTGCGGACATAGGTTCCGGCCGGGTAATCGCCCTCGCTGTCGGAGAAGGTCCCGGCCAGCACCACGAACTCCTCGCCCAAGCCATGTTCGTGATGGTCGAAACGACTGTTCGGCTGAAAACGCACGATGCTGGTGGCCCGCGCGACTTCGCCGCCGTCACGCTCCAACATGCGCCTTTCCACGCCGTCCGCGGGCGACGTCACCCATTCGGCTTCATCCACATAACTGACCGCGCGGCGGTCCAGGTCGGCATGGATCAACATGGCGTTTCTCTCGGGTTGGTCCCTCCGAATCCTAACCCGCGACGGCCCGATATCCCAGCATATTGTCTCCACAATCCGGCGAAACCGGCCGGGTCGCCGTCCCTCAGCCCATGGCGGGTTGCGCCATGGCCGTGGCGCGCATGAAGGCTCCGAGTTTCTCCATCGCGCGCGTCTCGATCTGGCGGACGCGTTCCCTGGAGATGCCGTACACCTTGCTCAACTCCGCGAGCGGAGGCGGATGATCGCTCAGCTTCCGCTCGGTCAGGATGTGGCGTTCGCGTTCGGTCAGTTTCGCCAACGCGGTGCTCATCAGGGCCCGGCGCTTGTCCAGTTCATCGCGCTCGATCAGGGAAGACTCCTGATCCTGCGAGTCGTCGACCAACAGATCCTGCCATATGGCACCGCCATCGTCGCCAACCACGGTATTCGTCGACTGGTCCCGGGAACTGAACCACTGATCCATCCGCACGGTCTCCGCCTCCGGGACGCCCAACTCCTCCGAGATGGACGCCACGGCCTCGGGCGAAAGCAGGAACTCGCTCTCGCCGTTGCCCTGGTGCTTTTTCCTCAGCCGTGACAGGTTGAAAAAAAGCTTCTTGCGATGCTCGTTGGTGATCGTCCGGACCACCGACGACGAACGCAAGATGTAATCCCCGATCGCCGTGCGGATCCACCACCGCGCATAAGTGGACAGGCGAAAGCCGCGATCGGGATCGAACTTGTTGATCCCCTGAAGCAGCCCCACGTTGCCCTCGGAAATCAGGTCGCCCATCGGGACCCCGTAGCGGCGGTACCCGGCGGCGATCTTGATCACCATGCGCTGGTGGCTGCCGATGAGCTGCTCGGCGGCCTCCCGATCTCCATGGTCCTGGCAGCGCCGGATCAGATCCAGCTCCGTGTCACGGTCCAGCATCGGGAATTTCCGCACTTGCCGGATGTACCGCGAAAGGTGCTCGTCCAACGGCTCGCGCCGGCTCGAAACGGCCATGGATTCATTCATCGCTTGCGCTCCACTCCAAAAAGAGGCGCGGACGACACCCCGTCCGCCAGCACACTACATTACCGCATGCAGATGACCACCACCTGTCCGGTATATTAACAATTGTTAATCAACTGTCACAAAAACGTGTTCGCTGCGTGGGGCGGGCAGGGACGATGATCCGTCCCCCTTCGGTCACTCCATCGGAATCTGCTTTCCCCGCACCGTCTGCCCGATATGATCGGTCAGGATGGGGACCATGGTTTCGGCGATCTCGAATGGATCCCCCGTCGGCAAGACAGCGGTCACCGTGCCCTGCCAGATGGCCGGCGAACCACCCCGGCCAAGGGTAAACGAGAGGCTGTACTCGTTTTCATCGGATCCCGTGGCGCTGCTTCCGAGGGGGATGGACGCGACGTTGCCGTCCGCCATGTCCGGTTGGTTTCGGCCCAGTTCGCCGCCTCCGTCGTTCCACCCGGGTGTCCGCTCCATGTCGTTCGCGACCGCCTCGACGGGATCCTCCCCGACCCCCGGGGGTTCCGGATCGGTCTGGCCGGACATCTCGGTGTCGTAGGTGAGTTCGAATGGGGCGTCGGGTTGGATCGTGTATCCGCGGGCGACAAGGGCCTTCTCGATGACCTCCTTGAGACGCGTGTCCAAATCCGTGAATTCCTCCGCGACGACGGCGATCGGCGTTCCCGCCGGCAACGGCGGTCCGGCAACGGCGGTGAGCGTTCCGACGGCGCCCTGAGCGGAAACGTTCACGGGCAGGAGGATGGCAAGAGCCGGCAAGACCATCCACGCCAACACCCGTGACGGACGCATTCGCGGTAAATATGTCGGCATGACGCTGTTCCCCTATCTGTCGGCGCTCAATGCGCAGTATGGGGATGGCGGGGCGCGGAAACAAGGGCGCGGCGCGGCCGAGCCACGAAGAAAGGCCCCGATCCCTGGGGGAGGATCGGGGCCCGCCGGCGCTACGACTTTAGGGAGGATCGCGCCAGGTACACGCTGTTTCGACCGAGCCGGTCAACCGCGGCGAAAACCCTGGTCAGGCATGCGCCAGCTCCACCGCCACGAACCGCTGCTCGCCTTGCCGGTCGATGAGAAGCAGAACCGACTTGCGTTTGGAACTCTCGGCTTTTTCGACCGCCTTGACCACATCCGCCGGCGAATCGACCGGGGCTTGGTTCACGTGGGTGATGACGTCGCCCGGCCGCAATCCCTTTTCGGCCGAGTCCTTGTCGCCGTCGACGCCCGCGATTACCACGCCCTTGGTTTCGCCGCTCAGGCCGAGCTCGGTCCGGGCCCGTTCGTCCAGGGTCGCGAGGGTCAGGCCGAGAGCACCCAGCTCGACACCGGCATCATCGTTTGGCGTCTCGCCGCGATGAGTGTTGGCGGCAACCTGGCGGGGCATTTCGCCCACCTTGACCTTGAGGTCGATCTTCTTTTCGCCCCGCCACACGTCGACGCGCGTACTGTCGCCGATCTCCGCGTCGGCGACGACGCGGGTGAGATCGCGCATCTTTTCGATCTCCCGGCCGTCGAAGCCGAGAATGATGTCGCCCTGGCGCACCCCCGCCTTCTCGGCCGGGCTGTCCGGCGTGACGTCGGCGACCAGGGCGCCCTTGGGCTCGTCCAGCCCCAGGCTCTCGGCGACGTCGGGGGTCACCGGCTGGATCATCACGCCGAGCCAGCCACGCTCCACCGTGCCGTTTTCGCGCAGTTCCGCGACCACCTCGCGGGCGATGTTGGACGGGATGGCGAAGCCGATGCCGACATTGCCGCCATTGGGGCTGAAGATCGCCGTATTGACGCCGATGACGTTGCCGTCGGCGTCGAACAACGGACCGCCCGAATTGCCGCTGTTGATGGGAGCGTCGATCTGCATGAAGTCGTCATAGGGCCCCGAGCCGATATCGCGGCCGCGAGCGGAAATGATGCCCACCGTCGCGGTGCCGCCCAGCCCGAATGGATTTCCCACCGCAAGCACCCAGTCGCCGACCCGGCTCTTGTCGGAGTCGCCCCAGGACATGGCGGGAAGCGCGGTCTCGGTCTCGACCTTGAGAACCGCGAGATCGGTTTTCTCGTCCACGCCGATGAGTTCGGCGGAGAATTCCTTGCCGTCGCTCAAGGTCACCTTGATCTCGCTGGCATTGGAGACGACGTGGTTGTTGGTGACCACGATGCCCCCGGCGTCGATGAGGAAGCCGGAGCCCAGCGCGCCCTGTTTCGGCTGCGAACGCGGGGTGCCCTGGGGAGCGCCGTCCCTGGAGAAGCGTTCGAAGAAATCCTTGAACGGCCCGTTGCGGAACTGTTCCGGAATTTGCGGCGCGGCGCCGCTCTCGGTCGCGGTCTTCGTCGCGGTGATCTGAACGACGGCGGGACTGACCTCCTCGATCAGATCGCCAAAGCCGTCGGGCGCCGCGTGGGCGAATGCCGGCGCCGGCAAGAGCGGCGCGAATGCCAGCCCGCCGGCGACTGTCAAGGCGCCCAACGCCTTCATTCGCCGGCTCGGCCGTTTCAATGGATGAAGTTCAGTCGGTATCATGCTCACGGACAGGCTCCCTTTTAGGAAAACGAAATTCTGTTGGTGGGAGAGATGTGCGTTCGCGACGTTACGGTCTTCCTGCCGGCGCATTACAATTTGTTCACGTCAATTGGCGCCGGAATCGACGGCAGCGGTCGCCCCGCCCCGCGTATACCCGCCGGCTTGGCGTCCCGTCAGAGCCGCCATAGGGAGATGCCGGGAGGCGTCGCCGCGCGATCGAGGCTGGCGCGGACATCGACCACGAGCCCCGATTTATTCTTGAGAAAGTTTGAGATCATCACCCAGCCGCCGTCACGAAACGGCCGGTGCGGGACCGCCAGGATCACCGCGTCGGCGGGTTTCAGGTCTTCCACCGGGGCCATCCGAATACCGTAGTCGCCCGCCACCCTATCGGCATCCACCATGGGGTCGTGGACCTGGACATCGATGCCGAAGCTTTCAAGTTCCCTGATCAAGTCTGTAACCAGGGTGTTGCGAACGTCGGGGACGTCCTCCTTGAACGTAATCCCGAGCACGATGACGCCGAGCCGGTGACCGGTGGGTCTCTTCATCAGGCGTTTCACGCTCTCGCGGGCCAGCCATTGGCCCATGGCGTCATTAATCCGCCGGCCCGCCAGGATGACCTCGGGGTTGTATCCCACCTGCTCGGCCCGGTGGGTCAGATAATAGGGATCCACGCCGATACAATGCCCACCCACGAGGCCCGGGGTGAAGTTCAGGAAATTCCACTTTGTGGCCGCCGCCGCCAGCACGTCCCGCGTGTCCAGGTTCATGCGTTCGAAAATCACCGCCAGTTCGTTCATAAGGGCAATGTTGAGATCGCGCTGGGTGTTCTCGATAACCTTGGCGGCCTCGGCGGTGGGAATATTCGGCGCCAGGTGGATTCCGGCTTTCACCACGCCGCCGTATACCTGGGCGATGATCTCCAGCGTGGCGGCGTTCTGCGCCGCGACCACCTTGGTAATTCCCTCGAAACGGTGGGTCTTGTCCCCCGGATTAATGCGCTCCGGAGAGTAGCCGACCTGGAAATCGACACCGCATTTCATCCCCGATGCGGCTTCCAGGAGCGGAACGCAGTCTTCCTCCGTGGCCCCCGGGTAAACAGTGGATTCGTAGACGACGATGTCGCCGGTCTTCAGCCGGCCCCCCACCGTGCGCGTTGCCGCCAACAGCGGGCCCAGATCCGGCCGGCGCGCGGCGGTAATCGGCGTTGGAACGGTGACGATATGGAAGTCCGCGTTATTCAGGTCATCAGGATCGCTGGTAAACTCCATGGCGACCGAGCTGAGGTCTTCCGGCGGAACCTCGAGCGTTCGGTCGTTGCCGTCTCGGAGTTCGCGGATCCGGCTTTCGTCGATATCGTAACCTGTGACCGGAATGCCGCCCCGGGCAAAGGCCACGGCCACCGGCAACCCAACGTAACCCAGGCCCACAACCGAGATCCGTCTTCCGTGACCCGTCGTCATCACCGACCTCCCGTCAAGATTTTGCCGGCAGCATGGACCGGCTGCCGCGGCGCGCCAGATAGATGCCGGCGAGGATAACCGCCGCGCCCAGGGCCTGCCATGGTCCGAGCGCCTCATCGAGGATCCACCAGGCCAGCACCGCCGCCGCCGCCGGCTGCAGCAACAGGCTGACCGACCCGAAGGCCGCGGGAAGATGGGCGAGCGCGTAGGCGATCATGCTCTGACCGCCGGCATGCGAAATCAACGCCAGGCCGGCCAGCATCGCCCAACCGAAAACGGTGGTGGCGACCAGGCTCTCTCCGGAAATCAGCGCGATCGGCAACAACGCCGCGCAGGTCGCGAGGCCGCTCCAGGCCATGATCGTCGCGGTGGAAAACCGGGCGCGCAAGCGGCCCACCGCGACGATGTAGGCGGCGTAGAACATGGCGGTGATGACGCCGAGGGCGTCTCCGAGCAGGTGGCTCGGGCTCAGGTTCAGGCTTCTCCCCATCAGGACGCACGCGCCGACCAGCGCGAGGCTCATGCCGATCAGAAAGGTGCGGGAAAACCGCTCGCCGAACAGGGCGAAACCATAAAGGGCCACGAACACGGGCGCGAAATTCGCCAGAAGGGTGGCGTTGGCCACGGTGGTGAAGCGGATCGACCAATGCCAGAAGGCCAGGTCACCGGCGAAGAGCAGGCCGGCGGCGATCAGCCCCAGGTAATCGGGCCATCCGGCCGGGCGTCGTGGCCTGCGGGCGCCTCGGCTCTCCATGTTCTGCCACAGCCAAAGCGCGGGAAGCGCCAGAAGAATCCGATGGAACGCCGTCGCGGTGGGCCCCAGTTCGCTCAAGCGCACGAAAATCGGGGCAAACGCGATCCCGAGCGCGCCCAGCAGCAGGATCGCCAGCGCCACGCGCGCCTTCTGGCCGTCCTCTGGGCTTTCTTTCAGGCCGTCCTCCGGGCGATCCGCCGGGGAAGAGTGGACAACAGACCTTCGCAAGGTGGGCATGGGTGGCTAATATAGGGGTTTGCTTCCCGTCGCCAGTCGGTTTATCGCTTGTGCCGCATGGTTCCAGGGATTCCACGTTCGAAGGTTCGAATGACTCGCGGCTCGTTTTCGGAAACAATCGCCCCGGTGCCGGGGAGCACGGGCGTATCCCTCGTCGGTTCCGGCGATCCTCCGCCCTTCGAAGTCTTCAATGAACGCGGAACGGCGCCGATCCTTCTTGTCTGCGATCATGCCAGCCGGATCATTCCCCAATCCATGAGCCGGTTGGGTTTGGAGCCGTGGGCGCTCGACCTTCACATCGCCTATGACATCGGGGCGGCCGAGTTGACCCGGCTGTTGGCCAGCCGGTTGAACGCGCCGGCGGTGCTGTCGGGCTATTCCCGGTTGCTGATCGATTGCAACCGGCAGCCGGGAGACCCGCAATCGATCCCGGAGATCAGCGATGGCATCGTTATTCCCGGCAACCGGAATCTCGACGTGGCCGATCAGGCCGCGCGCGCCGAAAACTTTCATTGGCCCTATCACCATGCCATCGACACGGTGTTCGCGCATTTGCGGCGGATCGGCCCCGAGCCCCTCCTGTTCTCGGTTCACACCTTTACCCCCTCCATGGGTGGCGAGGACCGGTTCTGGGACGTGGGCGTTCTTTGGAACCGGGACCCGCGCCTCGCGGTGCCGCTGATCTCCATGCTGCGCAAGCACGAGCGGTTGAACGTGGGCGACAACGAACCCTATTCGGGCAAGGATATTGCGTATACGATCAATCTTCATGCCGGCGCCGCCGGGCTCGCCAATGCCGCGATCGAAGTGCGGCAGGATCATTGCGAGACCCGGGAAGAACTGGCGCGCTGGGCGGAGGTGTTCGGAGAAGCCCTGGAAACGCTTCTCGCCATGGATCACGTCCACAGGGTGGAGCATTTCTGAGGATGACTTACGCGGAACCGGCTTTCACCGTGGGCGTCGAGGAGGAGTATCTGCTTGTCGACGTTGAAACGCGCGAGGTGGCCACGGACCCGCCCAAGAGCATGTTCAACGAATGCGAGGCCCGGATCCGGGACTTGGTGCGGCCCGAATTCCTGACGTCGCAGATCGAGGTCGGGACCCGCCCGTTCAAGACCGTGAAGGATGTGCGCCAGGATCTCGCCTGGTTGCGCCGCACCGTGGCCGACGTGGCCGCCAAGCATGGACTGGCGCCGATCGCCGCCTCGACCCATCCATTTTCGGAATGGCAGTCCCAGAAACATACGGACAAGGAGCGCTATCACGTCCTGGCCCGGGATATGCAGGCCGTGGCGCGGCGTCTGTTGATCTGCGGCATGCACGTGCACGTGGGCATCGACGATGACGAACTGCGCATCGACGTGATGAATCAGGTCAGCTATTTCCTGCCGCACCTTCTGGCGCTCAGCACCTCGTCTCCGTTCTGGCGGGGAGAGGACAGCGGCCTGAAATGCTACAGGCTGAGCGTGTTCGACGAGCTTCCGCGCACCGGATTGCCGTCGCGCTTCGAATCCCACGGCGAATACAAGCGGCATGTGGACGTTCTGGTGGACGCGGGGGTCTTCGAGGACGCCAGCATGATCTGGTGGGATGTCAGGCCCAGCGCCAAGTTTCCGACGCTGGAAATGCGAATTACCGACGTTTGCACCGTTCTTGACGACGCCATGGCGATCGCCGCCCTATATCAATGTATCGTCAGGATGTTGTATCGCCTGCGTCGCGAGAATCAGCGATGGCGGGAATACAATAATATGCTGATCGACGAAAATCGCTGGCGCGCGAAACGGTACGGTATTGACGAAGGCCTGATCGATTTCGGAAAAGGGAAACTTGTGCCGTGCGCCGATCTTCTGGAAGAATTGATCGAGATGACGGCTCAGGACGCGGAGGCGCTCGGGTGCGTGCGACAAGTTCATCATTGCCGCGAGATCGTGCGGCGTGGCACAAGCGCGCACCAGCAGCTTGCCACGTACAAAGACGCGATTGCCAAGGGAGCAACACCGAAAGAGGCCGCGTCGCGCGTGGTGGACATGTTGATCGCGGAGACCGTCCGCGACCTGTAGAAGACAGATCCAGGGAAGCGTTCATGCCAGGGAGGCGTTCATGTACGTAAGGGATATTCTCAAGGACAAGGGTGGCGACGTAATCTCGCTGACCGCGGGCCAACCTGTTTCGGCCGTTCTGTCGATCATGGCGGAGAAGAAGGTCGGAGCGGTTCTGGTCACCGGTTCGGATAAAGCCATCGCCGGGATCCTCTCGGAGCGGGACATCGTGAGGGCCATGCACCGTTACGGCGAGTCGATTTTCGGCAAGACCGTCGGGGATTTGATGACGACCGAGGTGGTGACCTGCTCGTCCAAGGATCCCATCGCGGCGATCATGGGAATGATGACGTCTCAGCGCTTCCGTCATGTCCCGGTCGTCGATGACGGCGAACTGGTGGGGGTGGTCAGTATCGGCGACGTGGTGAAGAGCCGCATCGAGGAAGCCGAAGCCGAAGCCGAGGCGCTTCGCAAATACATCGCCCTTTAGATCGCCCCTTGGAATGGGTTTGGGGCTATTCGGCGGGCGTTGAACGGGGTCGCGCGAGGCGCCCGCGGATCATGGCCGTCAGGTCGTCCTGAACGCCAAGCAAGGCCGGAACCACCAGCAGAACCAGCAACGTGGTGACCAGCAACCCGAAAACAATGGTCACCGCCATGGGTATCAGGAATTGCGCCTGAAGGCTGGTTTCGAACAACAGCGGCGTCAGGCCGCCGATGGTGGTCGCCGAGGTCAGAATGACGGCGCGTAGGCGCGCGCACGCTCCTTCAACGATGGCCTCCTGGAGGGATCGCCCCTCGGAGAGCAGTTCCTCTATGGTGCTCACCAGGATAATCGAATCGTTGACGACGATCCCGCTCAGGCCGAGCAGGGCGACCATGCTGAGGATGGTCAGGTCGTAGCCAAGAAGGTAATGCCCGAGGCTGGCGCCGATGAAACCGAGCGGGATCACGGACATCACCACGAGCGGGCGCGCATAGCTGGAGAACACCCAGGCGAGAATGATGTAGATCGCCACCAGCGCCACAAGGGCGCCCAAGCGCATGTCTCCGAAGGTCTGGTCGCGTTCCTCGGCCTTGCCGGCGAACCGAAAGGAGACGTCCAGTCTTTGACCGATTTCGGCGAGGCCGTCGCGCCATAAAGCCTCCTCCACCTCGCCCGGAGTGATGGCCCGGGCGTCCACTTCGGCGGTTATGGATACCTGGCGGCGCCCATCTTCGCGATTGATGCGGGCGAAACCCGTTTTCTCGCTCACATCGACGATCTCGCTCAAGGGGACCTCCGCGCCTCCGGGACCGCGCAGATACAGCGTTTCGAGCAGTCCCACGCTCAAGCTGTCACGGGGAAGCTGGACGCGAACGGTGACCTCCTCGTCGCCGCGCGGAAAGCGCTTGGCGATGGCGCCCTCGAAGGCGTTCCGAACCTGGCGGCCGACCGTCTCCGTATCGAAACCCAGGGCGCGCCCGCGCGTCGTGACCTCCAGTATGGTCTCGCGTTTGCCGTAGTGAAGGTCGTCCTCGAGCTCGTTGATTCCAGGATAGCGCTGGAGCAGCGCCTTGATCTCGTCGGCCGCCGTTCGAAGCGCCGACAGATCCTTGCCTTGGATCCTCAGATCGAGATCGCGGCCGGGCGGCCCCGAGGAGCCGGGGACGAACGTCAGCGTATCCGTCCCGGCGAGGGCATGAACGTTGGCCCGCCAGGCTTCGATCACCTGTTCGGTGCGAACCGTCCGCTCGTCGGAGGGAATGAGCTCGACCACGACGCCACCCACGTGATCGCCGTCCACGGTTATCGCCGTCGGCCGCCGTCCCACGCCGCTGCCCAGGGTCGCCAGTTCCATCTGGACCAGCCCGCCTGCTCCCTCGGTCAGCGCCGACTCCGCGGCCAACAGGGCCCGATCGAGCTCGGCCAGCATTCGTTCCGTCTGATCCCTCGGCGTCCCGGCGACCATTCGCACATTGGCGTAGATGGAGTTGGACTCCGGCGCGGGAAAGAACAGAAAGCCGATCCGGCCACCGACAACCAGGCCGAGGCAAACGATGAAGGCGCCCACGGCGACGGCGAGCGTCAAATACCGCCACTCCACGCACACCGCCACCGCGCGGCGAAACGGGCCGTCGCGGAACCGGTCGAAGCGCGTGTCGAACCACCAGCGGAAGCCCGAGGCCTTTGTCGGCGGGTTGGCGAGCGCGCCGCGAAGGTGCCCCGGCAGAATAAAGAAACACTCGATCAGGCTTGCCAGGATGACCGTGACCACCGTGATCGGGATCGCGCTGATGATTTCACCGATCATATCGCCGATCAGCAGCAGCGGCGAGAACGCGGCGATGGTCGTCAGCGACGCGCACAGCACGGGAATGGCCATGCGCTGGGTTCCGGAAATGGCGGCGTCCAGGGCGCTCAATCCCGCGCGGCGTCGCGTTTCCGCATGTTCGCCGACGACGATCGCGTCGTCGACGATGATTCCCAGCGCCATGATCATGCCGAACAGGCTGACCATGTTGATGGACTGGCCGGTGATGAGCATCATCACCGCCGTTCCGAGCAGCGCCACCGGGATACCGGCCGCCACCCAGAAAGCCACCGGTCCGTTCATGAACAGGAACAGGATGAGAATGACCAGGATCAGGCCGCCCAGGCCGTTGTACAGCAAAAGGTCGATGCGGCTGCGGATCAGATCGGCGTTGACGCCGTACTGCTCCACGGTGAGATCGGACGGCAGGGTGGGTTGGATTTCGGCCATGTAGTCGTCGACGATGGCCGCCAGTTCGAGCGCGTCCGCGTTCACGGCCCGCCGAACGTGCAACTCGATGGCGGGCTGGTCGTGCCGGCGCAGGGTCGTGCCGCCCTCCTCGAACGTCTCCCGAACGTTGGCGACATCGCGGAGGAAGATCTTCTGGCCGTTTTCCAGGGCGCGGATTTCGACATTGCCGACGCTTTCGGCGCTGCGCCGCAGGCCGAGGCTGCGGATCTGCTGCTCCAGTTGCCCCCCCGTGTCTCCCGACGGAATGTCCTGGGACGTTTCGGCGATACGGTTGGCGATGTCGGCGATCGTCATGTCCAGCCTTCGCAGCGTCTCCGGCCGAACCTCCACCCAGATCTCTTCGCCGCGTGCCCCGATGACGTCGACCTTGTCGATGCCCCGGTCCAGCAGATCGTCCCGCATGCGTTTCGCGACCGCCTTCAGCGCAATCTCCGGGTAGGGTCCGGAAATCACGATGTGACTGATCGTGTCGTATCGGACGGCGCGGCGGATTTCCGGGTTTTCGCTGTCCTCCGGCAGGGTCCGCACCTGTCCGACTCCGGTTTCCACGTCGGCGAGCGCCGCCTGCATGTCCGTTCCCGGTTCGAACTCGATGGTTACGTTGGCGTTTCCCTCCCGCGACGTGGACCGGACCCGCTTGACGCCATCGAGAAAGCGCACTTCCGGCTCGATGGCCTGGACGATGTTCGAGTCCACGTCCTCGGCGCTGGCGCCCGGCCATTCGATGGAAACGAAAACGATGTCGATGCCGAAGTCGGGGAAAAACTGGGTATTCAGCCGGGTCAGCGACCCGAGACCGCCGATGATCATCAGGGTCATCAGGAGATTGGCGGCCGTCCGGTGGCGGGCGAACAGCTCGATGATGCTTGCGCCCTTCATGCGCCCGACCGTTCCTTATTGGGTGGTGACACGCAGACCCGGTCCCATTTCCGGAAAGCGGGTGGTGACCACCATGGTCCCCGGCTCCAGGCCGGCCACCAGGACGGATCCCTCCTGGCGGACCACCGTGGTCACGCGCTGGACGGCGAGCCGGCCATCGACCACCTTGTATACCATGTCGTCGGCGTGCATGGCGGCTTGCGGCAGGCTGACCACCGCGGGGTAGGTGCGGTCGGGGATATAGACCTCCACGAACGCGCCCGGTCTCAACGGTCCGTCGATGCCGGTGCCCTTGATGCGCGCATACAGCTCGACCCCGCCGGTGGTGGGATCGATTTCGCTTTGCTGCCGCTCGATGACGCCCTCGAACTCGCGGATTTCGGCTCCCAGGCGCCACATCACGCGCACCGGGCGATCCTGATAGCGATCGCTGGCGAGCAACCGCGAAAACTCGCGGGCGCCGAGGTGGAACCGGACATCCAGTCTCGTGGCGTCGATCAACCGGGCGAGCGGGTTGTTCCTGGCGACCTGCTGGCCGATCGCGGCATCCACGTCGGCGACGAACGCGTCGAACGGCGCCGTCAGGACGGTCCGTTCCAGATCCTTTTCGTCACGGCGGAGCCACGCTTCGAGCAGGGCGATGCGAGCGCGTTGCTGCGCCGCGCGGGCCGCCAGCCGTTCCACCATCTGCCGCCTGACCTGCACGGCCTCGCGGCGCTCGCTCAAGACGATGCGGGCGTCGTCCAGGGCCTTCTCCGAGGTGGCGGCTTTCTTGCGCAGGGTCACGCGCCGGTCCACGTCGCGCTCCGAAAGGGCCACCTGCCGCAGGTCCTGCTCGAGCATGGCGCGTTCGGCGTCCACGTCGGCCTCGATTTCCGCGAGCTTGGCCCGCGATTCGTCGAGTTCGGCGCGGCGCGCCGACACGCCGATGGCAAAGTCGAACGGATCGATGGTCACCAAGGTCTCGCCCTCGCGGACCACTCCGCCTTCCACCAGAACATCGCTGACTTCGGTAATGCGGCCATCCACCAGCGGGCGCAGCTCCAACTCGCGCCCGGCCATGATCGTGCCATAGGCGTGATACTCGGGCGTTTCTTCCGCCGGCGCGGCCTCGACGATGGTTACGGGCCAGACACGCTCGCGGGCCGGCCGGGCTTCCGCATACGGTTTGGTCGCTTGCAGATAGGCGTTGCCGGCAACGGCGGCCGCCAAGACCGCGACCGGCAGCCCAATCATGAGTATGCGCCTGTTCAAAAGACCCCGGACCTCTGTTCAATTTGTTCCCACGACGCGAAGAGGTCGCGGGGCTTTGTTCGATGTAGTCCAAATCCTATCCGTGTCCACGATACTACTCCATTTTCCGCCATTTGAATGTACTAACCCGCTTGCCCGGTATTGGATTGCGCAAAAGCTGTAAATGCACGATCATACAAACTTCGTCTGATGGGCCATGAACATGCACTTTAAACACGTCTTTCTGACGCTCGGAACGGCATTGGCGTTTGTTCTCCTCACGGCGGCCGCGAGGGCCGAGGTCCAGCAAATTGGCGAGGCATCCGTCGTCGTGCGCTCGGTCCAGGGAATTCTCCAGGCGGAGCCCCGGCCGATTTCCGTCGCCGATCCGGTCTTCTGGCAGGAATCGATCGAAACCGGGGCGGACAGTTCCGCGCGCCTCACCTTCCTCGACAACACCACGCTGTCCACCGGACCGGGATCCCAGGTCAAGCTCGACGAGTTCGTGTACGCCGGCGCGGCGGGCACCCAGAAACTCGTGGTCAGCATCAGCAAGGGTGTGATGCGGTTCGTGAGCGGCAAGATGGACAGCGACGCTTATGAGGTCCGCACGCCCGGCGCCATCATCGGCGTCCGCGGAACCGCGTTCGTGGTGCGCGTGGACGACAACAGGCGAACGGAAGTCCTGGTGGAGAGAGGGCGCGTCCGCGTTCGCGACGTGGACGGCGGAGGCGAGGTTTCCTGCGGCGAAAACCAGGCCACCAGCGTCGCGCCCCCCGGAAAGCCCCAAGCGCCCTCCGAACCCGGGGAGCCGTCCCCGGCCCTGATCAACGCCGGGCTGGAAATGACGGTCATCCAGGCGGTCAACGATATTCCGGCCAACGCTTCCCCGCCGGGCCGGATGCAGAAATTGAGTACCCGCAAGGGTCTTGCCGACGCGGCCAGGGCGGGCGGCGGCGCCAGCCAGACATCGTCCAGTTGCGGCGGATGCTGAGAACGGAGACGCGGCCGATCCGCCTCCGCCGGAGCGGTGCGGCGCTGCTGACCTTGATGATCCTGTTTGGACTGTCGGCTTGCGAGAGCCCCCGGACCACCCCGAAAACGGGGCCGGCGACGGCGGCGGCCGCCGGGCCCGCACAAGCAAGTTCGACGATAGGCCGTTTTCAGGTGCCGCTCCCGCCGGGCGACTGGAAGGAAGCCTATTCCGGATCCAATGAACTTTCCGCCGGAACGTCGTACCGCAAGATCCTGGTGGGAGTCAGCGGCGATGTCATCGATCGCGTGATCCTGCTCTATCACATTGAAATCGGCCGGCGGGATTACTTCAAACCCCGGGAAAGCTGCAATAACGAGGGCTATTTCTTCCAGACCACCACGCTTTCGGTGGAAGCCATGGAGGATTGCTGGCACGTGCGCAATGTCAGCATGGGATTGTCGGGAGATCCTCACTGGGTCAACAAGGCGCTCGACCTCTATGCGAAGAAATTGAACCTCTACGCTCCCGCCGTGTTCGTGGGGACGCGGTTTGTCCGGCACAAGGACTCGGAGCTTCTCCAGGTGGACTACCTGTGGAATCCCGACGTGCTGCTGCCCGGTGACGACGGCCGGGTCTGGGCCGCCGAGGACTGGTCGAACCCGGCCATCGCCGGAGATCCGCGGCGGAAACTGGTGATGGACGAGATCCGCCGCTGGTCGCGGGACTGGCACCCGCGCATGGAGCGCGCCTTTCCGTTTTAGCGCGAAGCCGGATTATTTCTCGGCCATCACGACCGTGACGCCGCATTCCCCATTCCGCAGTCGTTTCAGGTGGAATGCCGCCAGACGGTCTTCGGGGTGGCGCTCGACGACGGCCGAGAACGCGGCTTCGGCCCCGGGGTCGTTCCGCTCCATCAATCGGAAGGCATCGAGGTAGGCGGATACGCGGTCGGAGGCCATGACCTCGGCCGGCAACGGCTCGAACACCTCGATCCCCTGGGACTTGCCCTTGAGAACGAGGGTACCGGCGGGCCGCCCGAGGAAACCGGGGCAGAGTTCCACCGTGTGACCGCTCACGCAGATACGCGTCCCGAGGTACTTGTTGACGCTTTCCAGCCGCGCGGCGGTGTTGATGGCATCGCCGTGGGCGGTGTAATCGAACCGCAGTTCGCCGCCGAAGTTGCCGATGACGGTAGGGCCGGTGTTGACACCGATACGGGTTTCGCCAAGGGCGATCCCCTCCTTCCGTCTCCGCTCCGCGTAGCCGTTGGCGAATGCGTCCATCTCCAGCGCGCACGCCACCGCGCGGGCGGCCTGATCGGCTTGTTCGACGGGAGCACCGAAGATCAGGTGGACGGCATCGCCGACGATCTTGTCGATGGTGCCGTCATGGTCGAAGGCGATGCGGATCATGCCGTCCAGGTAGTCGTTGAGCAGGGGCACGATCACCGCCGGCTCCGAGCGCTCAACCAACGCGGTGAAGCCGGCCAGATCGGTGAAGACGAAGGTCAATTCACGCCGTTCGCCCCGCAGCTTCAGGTGTTTCGGGTTCTCCACCAGTTGCTCCACGAGCTTGGGAGAGACGTAGCTGGAGAATGCCCCGCGCACCCATCGTTGCTCCTGCTCGCTCTGAAGGTGGCGCAGCAACGAAAAGACCAGATAGACCACCAGAACCGAAAGCGCGGGAAACACCGGATCGAGGAGGATCTGGTATCGGGTGAAGGCATACCAGGAAATCGCGCAGGCCCCCACGGTCGCCGCGCCGCCGATGAAAGCGGTCCACAGCGAACCGATACGGAAACCGAGCGCGATCACCGCCACGCCCAGCACGATCATCAGGAGTTGTTCGGCGCCGCTTGCCCAATCCGGGCGGGTGAGATGCGCGCCATGGATCAGTTGTTCGATGATCTGAGCATGGACGGCCACGCCGGGCATGGACATCCGCAGGGGGGTCGCGTGCAGATCCTGCAGGCCGGTGGCGCTCGACCCCAGCAGGAGGATAAAGCCCTCCACGTCTTCCCGCCGGACGTCGCCCTGGAACACCTTCCACGCGGGAATGAACCGCTCGGGGACCGGGTCGGTGTAGTAGACCCACATCTGTCCCTGCTTGTCGGTCGGCGCCTCGAACGAGCCTATTCGCACGGCGGCAATTCCGGTTTGCGTTCCGAGGCTTTGTTCCCCGCTGGCACCCGCCGATTTGATGACATAGCTGCCGGCGCCTTGAGCCACCCTCAACGCCTCGGGGGCGAGGGTCGGATAGATTGTCTCGCCGAGGCGCACCACCATGGGAACGCGCCGGATGACGCCGTCGTGGTCGATCGTGACGTTGAGCGCGCCATTGCCCGCCGCCAGGGCCTCGATCGCCGTCAACGTCGTTATCGCGCCGGAATACAGCGGTATGAACGGCCTCGGATCGTCGCCGGCCGTGGCAAAACCGGCCTTGACCGCGGGGGAGTATTTGCCGGGCGTATCCGTCAGGGCGAAGCCGGTCACCACCCCGCCTCCGGCGACGGCGGCGGCCAGGACGTCGTCGTGATCCTGCAGCTTGCGCGCCCACTGCTGGAGCTCGGGGATATCCTCCCACAAGGGGATGACCCGCGACGGCGAGGTGCGATCGGGTTCCGCGAACACCATGTCGAAGGCGATCACCCCCACGCCGAGATCCCTGAGCCGCTCGACGAGCTCGGCCACCCGGGTCCGTGGCCATGGCCACTGACCGATCCGGGCCAGACTCGCCTCGTCGATATCCAAGATGCGTACGGGAGAGGGCTGATAAACCCGCGGTTTCAAGCGCTGATAGGCATCGAACACGCGATCGCGAAGGTCGGTCAGGAACAAGGGCTCGTGGAAGGAAACGGCGACGGCGGCCGCCAGGACCGCGAGCGGGAGCCAGAGCCGCGTGTGGCGGCCTAGAGACCGCATCGACCGCCCTTGTCACGATAGCGGGGGCGGTGGCCGGAACCGGTCGGCGGCCGGCGCCGTATCCTCATGGAACGGTCCCGGTCCGGGAAAGTGTCAGTATCGACCACAAAAACTCCGCTTTCTCGCCTCCCTACCCAACCATAGCGCACCCGAAACAAAAATCAGAGTACGAGCTGCGTGCCCGGCGCGAAACGCCGCAGGCCCATCTGTAACGCAATTGGCGAAAATCAAAATGACTTAAATGCAGAAAGGCAGAGCGAAAGGCCGGTTTGCAAGTCGTCACATGGCCGCTAAGAAGAGGCCAATTTTTTCGTCGCGCTTTGCCACCGCAGCATCAAGGCGCCCTTGTTTGTCAACGATGCCGTCGATCGCGCCGCCTTTCCCGCGTGGATTTAACAATTTTGTTGTTTCTGCCCTGAGCCCGTAGACATCGTCCAATACCACGCTCAGAAGACCCGCAAACTGGTCTCCGCAGAGCGAATGGCTGTTCGATTGCGCGCCGTTGAGGTACTGGCACACAAAAATTTTCACGACCAGCCCCCGTCTTGACCGGCTCCTCCCCTGCATCACACAGGGCGCGATCAACCTCGAGCGCCTCGATTTCTACGCCGAAACGCCGATGCTCAAGCCGGCGTGATATGGTGATCCTCGACCATCTCTCCACCCATAAGACCGCGAGAGCCATCGCGGTGCTCAAATTTGTCGGTGCCAGGGACCGCTTCTTGTCGCCATACCGTCGTGACCTCATCCCATCTCACCAGCTTTCGCGAAACTCTACGCCTTAATTCGAAGCGCCTCCGTGCGATACTTTGACGAGGTATGAAAGAAAGTCCGTAGGCGCCATTTGCGACCTCTATTCCTGGCGAAAACCACTTCTACACCGCAGGCTATGGGAACCATTAAGCGCGGACAAGCTCTAGCGCTCGATGAGCGATCCTAGCTGGCGGCTGGCGACGGTCAGCATGGACAGATCGACGGCCTTGGCCGCTTCCAGTTCCGCCACCAATCCGCGCGATCGCTCCACCGCCGCCCGGCGCGGGGCGGACCAGGTTTCCATCGCCCCGTCGGACGCCCCTCCGGCGGCCTCCAGGATGCCTTGGGTGACGTCGCGCTGATGGGCGTAGAACTCCTCGATCACCGCGGCGGCGGCCAGCTTCTCCCAATAGCTCGAGGCCGCGAGCTGCTCGGCCTGATAGCGGAGCCAGCCGAAACCCAGGTCCTCGCCGACCGAGAAATAGAGCCGCGCGACTTCCTCGATGGAGACGCCGCGGGCCGCCGACAGACGGACGATGTCGCACGCCGACGGCATGACGATGGCGTAGGCCACCCTGCGGGCCAGCGGTTCCGGAACGCCGTCTTCCCGGTAGCGTCCGACGCGATGCAGGATTTGGCCGTTCATCTCCTCCGGCAGGACCGATTTCGATCATGTCGGCGAGCGCCGACACCGCCGACCCGAAGGCGGAAATATTGACGGTAATGTCGATGGGGCTGCCGCCGTTGCGCAGGAACCAGAGAGCCCCGCGCTGAGTAAGGGTCTGCATCTGGCGGTGCAGGGTGACCTGCACGGACGCCGGCACCTTGTTGTCCAGCGCCTCGATCTGTTCCCAGACGTCGCGGAGCCCGAAGACGTCGCGGGAAATGATATAGGCGCGGGCAATGTCCACCGCCGGCATGCCCGTCTTTTCGGCGATCTCGGTGACGAAGGTGCCGCTGACCCGGTTGATCAGGCTGTTGGTGATGGAGGTCGCGATCAGTTCGCGGCGAAGACGGTGGCAGGCGATCCGCTTCTTGTAGGTCTTGTGGAGCGGCGAGGGAAAATACCGGATCACGTCCTCGGCCAGGTGACGGTCGTCGGGCAGATCGGAGTTGAGAATGTCGTCGTACAGCCAAAGCTTGCAGTAGGAAAACAACACCGCGATCTCCGGCCGGGTCAGGCTCTGCCTGTTCGCCGCCCGCTCCGCCAACGCCTCGTCGTCGGGCAGGAACTCCACCGCCCGGTTGAGCAGGCCCAGCCGCTCGAACATGCGGATCAGACGTCCCTGGTTCTCCAAGGTTCCGGCCCCCTCGGCCTCGATGAGGCTGATGGCCTGGGTCTGCAGATAGTTGTCGCGCAGAACCAAGCCGCCGACCTCGTCGGTCATCTTGGTGAGCAGGCTGTTTCTCTGCTTTTCGGTCAAGTCGCCGTCGTAGATCGCGGCATCCAGAAGGATCTTGATGTTGACCTCGTGGTCCGAGCAGTCGACGCCGGCCGAATTGTCGATGAAGTCGGTGTTGACGCGGCCGCCGACGCGGGCGAACTCGATGCGGCCAAGCTGAGTCAGTCCCAGATTGGCGCCCTCGCCAATCACCTTGCAGCGCAACTCGCCGCCATTCACGCGAATGGCGTCGTTGGCGCGGTCGCCCACGTCGCCGTGGGATTTATGATCGGCCTTGACGTACGTGCCGATACCGCCGAACCACAACAGGTCGACCTCGCTCCTGAGCAAATGGCGCATGAGTTCGTTGGGCGTCAGCCGTTCGGCGCCGATGCCGAAGGTCTCGCGGATCCGGGGCGAAAGGGAGATGGATTTTGCCTTACGGTCGAAAATGCCGCCACCCTCCGAAATCAGCGTCGCGTCGTAATCGCTCCATGCCGAACGCGGCAGGTCGAACAGCCGCTGGCGTTCGGCGAAGCTGGCCACCGGATCCGGATCCGGATCGATGAAGATGTGCATGTGGTTGAAGGCGGCGAGCAGCTTGATGTGAGGCGACAGCAGCATGCCGTTGCCGAACACGTCCCCGGACATGTCGCCGACGCCGACCACGGTGAAGTCCTGGCTCTGGGTGTCGACCCCCATTTCGCGGAAATGGCGCTTGACCGATTCCCAGGCCCCCTTGGCGGTGATCCCCATTTTCTTGTGGTCGTAGCCCTGGCTGCCGCCCGAGGCGAAGGCGTCGCCGAGCCAGAAGCCGTAATCGGCCGATACGCCGTTTGCGATATCGGAAAAGGTGGCCGTGCCCTTGTCGGCGGCCACCACCAGATAGGGATCGTCGGAGTCGCGGCGGACGACGG
Organism: uncultured Alphaproteobacteria bacterium; assembly: GCA_963701445.1. GTDB lineage: Bacteria > Pseudomonadota > Alphaproteobacteria > Rhodospirillales > Defluviicoccaceae > CAKZLS01. The sequence continues at coordinate 7,794 of CAVPAM010000014.1, read as the reverse complement.
TGCTGGGCGGGACGACATCTCCGCCCACCAGATTGTCGGTGATATCCAGGAGGCCGCGGATGAGCATCTTGTAGCACTCGATGCCCTCGGCGAGGAACGCCTCGCGGTCGCTGCTCACGGGCGGACGCTTGAGCACGAACCCGCCCTTCGAGCCCACCGGCACGATAACGGCGTTCTTGACCATCTGCGCCTTCATGAGGCCGAGGATCTCGGTGCGGAAATCCTCGCGGCGATCCGACCATCTGAGTCCGCCACGCGCCACCTTGCCACCCCTCAGGTGCACGCCTTCCATCCGGGGCGAATAGACGAAGACCTCCACCAACGGACGCGGCAGCGGGAGATCGTCGATGGCGCGGCTGTCGAGTTTGAACGACAGGTAAGGCTTCGGCCTCCCATCAGCGGCCTTCTGGAAATAGTTGGTGCGCAGTGTCGATTCGATGGCGTTGGCGAACCGGCGGAGAATCCGATCCTCGTCGGCGCTGACCACCTCGTCGAGCCGCGACGCCAGGGTCTCGCGAATAGATTGGGCTCGCGCCTCGGAGGCGCCGCCGCCTTCCGGATCGAACAGGGTCATGAACAACCCGACGATCAGACGCGTGATACCGGCGTTGGCCGACAGCGTCTGCTCCATGTAGCTTTGCGAGAACGCGATCCCCGCCTGACGCAGATACTTGCAATAGGCGCGCAGGACGACCACTTCGCGGCACGTCAACCCCGCCTCGAGAACCAGGCTGTTGAACCGGTCGCTCTCCACCTCGCCCTTCCAGACGCTCAGGAAAGCGTTCTGGAAATTGTCGCGAACGGCACCGAGGTCGACGGCGGCGCCGCTTTCGGTTTCCAGGCCGAAATCGTGGATCAACACCGTTCGGGCATGGTCCCCGCCCACCTGAACCGCGTCGGGGACTTCGTCGATGACCCGCAGCCCCAGGTGTTCCAGCATGGGCAAGACCTGCGACAGGACAATGGGCTCGTCCGGGTGAAACAGCTTGAACCGGAGCTGATGATCGGCGGCGCCGAACGGCCGATAGACCGTCATGCCGAGCGCGCCGCTTTGCAGTGTCTGTTCAATCCTTTCGACGTCCGCGACCGCCTGCTCGGCATTGAACCGCTGTTGATAACCAGGCGGAAAGGCGGTCGCGTAATGGCGGTGGAGAGAGACTCCCTGTTCCTCCCCCTCCACCTTGACCAAGGCGGTAAGCAGTTGATCGGACCACGAGCGCGAGGCTTCGATGATCTGATCCTCAAGCTCGTCGGCGCGGTACTCGGGGATCTGGCCGGGCGTGGTGCGGATGATCGCATAGAGCCGGGCGAGCGGCGAATTGCCCAGTTCTCCGTAGTGGGCGGTGACCTTGCCCGCGAACGCGCGCTCCAGAATATCCTGAATGCGAAGCCGCAGATCGGTGGTGTAGCGGTCGCGCGGAACATAGACCAGGCAGGAGATGAACCGCTCGAAATCGTCGCGGCGGATGAACAGCGCCACCCGCTGGCGATCCTGCAGGTGGAGAATGCCGATGCTGGTCCGGTAGAGGTGTTCGGGGGAAACCTGGAACAGTTCGTCGCGGGGGAAGTTCGCGACGATGTTCATCAACGCCCGGCCATCGTGGCCGAGAGGCTCGAAACCGGCCATCTCGATGGCTTGTTGCAGTTTGCGGCGAAGAAGCGGTATGTCGCGCGGGCTGCGGTTGTAGGCGCCGGCGGTGAACAGGCCGACGAACAGATGCAGGGCCACCACGCGACCGCTCTCGTCGAATTCCTTGACGCCGATGGTGTCCATGTGCACGGGCCGGTGAACCCGCGAGACGCGATTGCTCTTGGTCACCACCAGCAGCTCTGGCCTGGCGATGAAATGCCGGACTTCCGGCGGCATCGTCTCCAGATGGCGAAGCGCATCCAGGACCTGGTAATCCGGATCGCGCAGCAGGCCCAATCCGGATTCGGGAACCATGCGCACGCTCGCGTTCTCGCCTTCTCCCTCGAGCGAATACCTGCGGTAGCCCAGCATGGTGAAGTTGTGGCGGTAGATCCACTCCAGGAATGCCCGCACTTCCGCGATATCGTCCGCTGGCAGGCCCGTTCCGGCCGGTTCCGGTCCGTCGATGATTTCCTTAAGCCGCTCGCGCATCGGGTCCCAGTCCTCCACGGCGGCGCGCACGTCGCCGAGAACCGCCCGGATCTCGGCGGCGACGCGATCCAAGGTGTCACCGGACTGGTGGGTCACCTCGAAATGCATGAAGCTCTCGACGACGACCTCGCCGCTTTCGTCCATCGAATCGACCACGCCGAGGAGATTGCCGGCGTGATCGCGGCGAACCCGCATCACCGGGTGAATGACCAGGGTGACCATGAGATCGTGACGATTGAACTCCGCCGTCAGGGACGCCACCAGAAACGGCATGTCGTCGGTGACGATTTCGACCACCGTGTGCTCGCACCGCCAGCCATGTTCATCGAGTTGCGGGTTGTAGACCCGGACCAGGGGCGTCCCAGCGGTACGCTGGCTCGCCATCCGCCAATGAGCGAACGCGGCTCCGAACAGCGTGTCGATGCTCTCGCCGTGAATATCTTCCGGTGGAACATGAGCGAAGTAGCGGCGAACGAAGTCGGCGACCGCGGGGGCAAGATCGTCGCCCAGTTTCCGCCGGGCGGTCTCCACCACCTTGGCGATCAGTTCGGCCTTATGGGATTCCGTGAAGTGCGGCATGATACAGTCTCCTCCCCGCCGCCCGTTCTTGTGTTTGGATGCGGACGACTTGTCCACATATCGGGTGGCTGTGCCCGATTACAAACCAAAAAACGGGGACTTTTCAAGGAAATACCGGAGGGCCGGAGAATGGAGCGGGCGATGGGGATCGAACCCACGACTTCAACCTTGGCAAGGTTGCGCTCTACCGCTGAGCTACGCCCGCATGACCGTCAGCCGACGGAAGGCTGTGAATATGACCACATGCGATTTTGTTTGCAAGGAGCATTATCGTCTCCAATCGTTGCCAAAGTATTGAGACGCGGCCAGTTTGCAGATAAATCTGCCGGCATGTCCGCAACAGAACGCGATCTCTTCGACCGTCTGGCCGAACTTGGCATCGAAACCAGCACCGTCCGGCACCCGGCGGTCTTCACCGTCGACGAAAGCAAAGCGCTTCGCGGCGACCTTCCCGGCGCGCATAGCAAGAACCTTTTCCTGAAGGACAAAAAGGGCGGGTACTGGCTGGTGGTGACGCTGGAGGATCGGGAAATCGACTTGAAGGTCTTGCGCCGCCAGATCGGCGCGGCCCAACTGTCGTTCGCGCGCCCGGAGCGGCTCAAGGAGATTCTCGGCATCGATCCGGGCTCGGTGACGCCGTTCGCGCTGATCAACGACTCCGGAAACCAGGTCCGCGTTGTCCTCGACGCCGAGATGATGGCCCATGAAACGCTCAACTATCACCCATTGACCAACACCGCCTCCACAACCATCGCGCCCGCCGACCTCCTGACCTTCATCCGGTCATGCGGACACCAGCCGAGCGTCGTCGAGCTGTAGGAAAAGGCGAGATAACCCTTGAGCAACGCCCGTGATCCCGCCATCTTACGAATCGTGGCGCTCTTTCCGGAAGTGAGTTGAACATGACCGTTATTATCGACCCCAACGCCCCGGCCGTCGCTCAAGCGGCGCAGCGGGACGTCATCAAGGATGGCGATACCCGGTCGTTTGCCCGCGACGTCATCGAGGCATCCATGGAAACCCCGGTGATCGTCGATTTCTGGGCTCCCTGGTGCGGTCCGTGCAAACAGCTCGGTCCGATGATGGAGAAACTGGTGCGGCAGGCGGCGGGACTGGTGCGGCTGGTCAAGATCAACATCGACGAGAACAAGGAGCTTGCCGCCCAGTTGCGCGTGCAGTCGGTGCCCATGGTCTACGCCTTCGTCGGCGGCCAACCGGTCGACGGTTTCGTCGGCGCGCAGCCCGAGAGCAAGCTGCGCGCGTTCATTGACAAGCTTACCGGCGGCGCGCGCGCGCCCCTCGACGATGCGCTGGAACAGGCGCAGGCAGCCCTCGACGACGGAGATCCGCGGCGCGCGGCGGCAATTTTCTCACACATCCTCGCCGAGGATCCCACCAACCCGAAGGCCATCGCGGGACTGATCCGAGCCGCGGTCGCCGGCGGCGATCTGGCCGGCGCCCGGGAGATCGCCGACGGCCTCACCGCCGAGCTGGCGCGGGTCGCGGAGGTGGCGTCGGCGATCGCCGCCATCGAGTTGGCGGAACAGGGCGGATCCACCGCCGGCTTGTCGCAGTTGCAGGAAACCGTCGCGCGGGAGCCGGAAAACCATCAGGCGCGGCTCGATCTGGCGATGGCGCTGTACGGCGCCAACCGGCCGGAGGCCGCCATCGACGAACTGCTGGAACTGTTTCGCCGCGAACGCGGTTGGAACGATGACGCCGCGCGCAAGCAGCTCGTGAAGATCTTCGACGCCTTGGGGTCGAACCATCCGTTGACCGTGGCCTCGCGCCGCCGCCTGTCCTCGTTGCTGTTTTCATGACCGGCCCGTCGTCCAACCCGACGGAAGCGCGACTGCCGGCGACCCTTCCGCTGTTTCCTCTTCCCGGCGCGCTGCTGTTGCCGCGCGGGCATCTTCCCCTCCAGATATTCGAACCGCGTTACCTTCGAATGGTGGAGTACGCGCTGGGTGACGCGCGGGCCATCGGCATGATCCAGCCCCTCGGCGACGAAGCGGGCGCGGTTCCCGACAACGCGGACGTGTATCAGGTGGGTTGCGCCGGGCGGATCGTCGAATTCAGCGAAACCGACGATGGCCGGTACCTGATCACGTTGCGAGGACTTTGCCGATTTCGAATTGTCGAAGAAATGCCATTGACCAAGGGATTTCGCCGCGTTGTCCCGGATTTCGGGCCGTTCCACCTTGATCTCGAGGAGGACGACGCAGAGGATGTGTTCGATCGGGCCGAAATGCTCAATGCCGCCAACGACTACCTAAGAACGAAGGATCTGGCCGTCGACTGGTCGGCGGTGGAAACCATTCCCGACGACGAGCTGGTGTCCGCGCTCTCCATGCTCTGTCCGTTCGAGCCACCGGAGAAGCAGGCGCTGCTTGAGTGCGGAGGGTGTCAGGACCGCAGCCAAATGCTCATGTCGCTGTTCCAGATGGCGTCGCACGGCGGCGAGGCGTCTTTCAGGGGGACAAGCCATTGAAGGAAACGGAGCAGGCCGGCGCGAAAGGCATCCGCGTGGAGGAGATTTCAGTATGAGCGCGGGCACGGTCGACCCGAAACTCCTGGAAATTCTCGTATGCCCGCTCTCGAAGGGGCCTCTCCGGTACGACGCGGCGCGCCAGGAACTCATCAGCGACCGGGCCAATCTCGCGTATCCCATTCGCGACGGCATTCCCATCATGCTGCCGGACGAGGCCCGCCCCCTCGACGCCGACGGCCCGGCGGCCAAATCGAACGGGACAGCGCCATGACCGCCACTTACGGCAACCTTCATCATCCCGTCGAGATCCGTCTCAAGCGGGATGAAAAGGCCCTGGAGATCGACTTCGAAACGGGAGAGACCTTCACCTTGCCGGCCGAGCTGTTGCGGATCGAAAGTCCGTCGGCGGAGGTCCAGGGGCATAGCCCGGCCCAGAAAAACACCGTGGCCGGCCGCCGTCACGTGGGGATCATGAAGGTCGAGCCCGTGGGCAATTACGCTGTGCGCATCGCCTTCGACGATCTCCACGACAGCGGCCTGTATACCTGGGACTGGCTGTACAATCTGGGGCGCAACAAGGACGAAATCTGGTCGGCGTACCTTGATGCCCTGAAAGAAAAAGGGCTCAGCCGCGATCCCTGAAACGCTCCGGCCAAGCGCGCTTTACAGATTTTCCCCCCGCATCAGCTTCGGCAGTTCGCCGACCACTCCCATGGCGTGGCGCATGAACAGCTTCTTGAGCGGCGGAATGCGGTTGACCACCGCGAGGCCGGTGTCGCGCGCCAGCCGCAGCGGCGCGATATCGTTGGAAAACAGGCGATTTAGCGCGTCGGTCATGACGAGCATCAGGGTGTTGTCGAAGCGCCGCCAGCGTTCGTACCGTTGCAGCACATCCGCGGCTCCCAGGTCCATGCCCAGTCGGCGGGCATCGGCGAGAACCTCCGCCAACGCCGCCACGTCGCGCCATCCCATGTTCAATCCCTGACCGGCGATGGGGTGCATGGCGTGGGCGGCATCGCCCACCAGCGCCAGTCGATGCGCCACGGAGGCGTGGGCATACTGAAGCGACAGCGGATAGCTCCAGCGCGGCCCCACCACCTCGACACCGCCGAGGAAGTCGCCGAACCGCGCCGCCAGTTCGTCCCTGAAATCCGCGTCGTTCAGCTTCATCATCGCTGCGGTCAGGTCCTCGCGCTCGGTCCAGACGATGGACGAACGGTTCGCCGGCAGCGGAAGAATCGCAAAGGGTCCGGAGGGAAGAAAGCGCTCGTGGGCAACGTTGTCGTGAGGACGGTCATGGGCGACCGTGCAGACGATGCCGGATTGCCGGTAGGACCATCGGGTAACCCGAATCCCGGCCTCTTCGCGAACCCGCGAAAACCGGCCGTCGGCCGCCACCGCGAGCGGCGCGCGGATCCGCCGGCCATCGGCCAGGGCCGCCTCGACCACGCCGGGGCGGCGGTCCAGTTTCGTCACCCGCGCCGGCGCCAGGAGGTGGATCCGGTCAACCTCGCGCATCTTTTCGAGAATGCCTCGGCGAATGAAGCGGTTTTCGACCATGTGGCCGAGCGGCTCGTCGCCCACCTCGCGATGATCGTAATGGAGAAACAGCCGGGACTCGCCCTCCGATACCCGAATGTCCAGGATCGGGCAGGCCTCGGGCTCGATTTTCTCCCAGGCACCGATGCCCTCCAAGAGCCGCCGGGACGACAGAGCGACCGCGGACGCGCGGCCGTCGAAGGTCGCCGCCAACGCCTCGTCGGGATTCCCGATTTCCACCACGGCGGTGATCAGACCGGCCTCCGCGAGCGCGCACGCAAGGGACCCGCCCACCAGACCGCCGCCAATGACAAGAACGTCCGCGTGGACGATCCGAGGTGTTTGGCCGGAGTTTGAGTTCATTTTTCGGTTTCCGTTACGTCATCTCGCGGTCAACTGATTTGGGACCCACTGCCCAAAATCTCGTCAATTTAGCTAAACCGCACATAAAATAGGCGTTTGCACGCCGCCCCGCCGGATGGCCCGCATACTCAGCGTTCCTGGAATTTTCCTGGTTTTCAACCATAAACCGGCGACGATCCCGAAATGGCATGATTTGTGAAGACTGGCGGCACTATCAACCTAGGCGATGGGCCATCGGCTCCAGCAACAGAACCTTATTCCGACAACCAAGCAATCGTCGCGCCGGAGGCGAACGAGGTGAACGCCGAGCGCTTTTCCGGACAGGAGATCGATACGATGAAACTGGTGACCGCCGTCATTAAACCTTTCAAACTGGACGATGTTCGCGAGGCCCTTACCTCCGTCGGCATTCAAGGCATGACCGTATCCGAGGTCAAGGGTTTTGGCCGGCAGAAAGGTCAGACCGAAATTTATCGCGGTGCCGAGTATACGGTCCAGTTCCTCCCGAAGATCAAGATTGAGTGTGTGATAAGCGACGACCTGCTCGAACGCGTGATCGAGACCATTCAAGGCGCGGCCCGCACCGACAGGATTGGCGACGGCAAGATCTTCGTTTCCGACGTCATCAAGGTGGTCCGTATTCGAACCGGCGACACCGACCTCGACGCACTTTAGGACCGCTCGCGGCATCTGGCGGGCA
>CAVPAM010000013.1:0-97240 GCA_963701445.1 uncultured Alphaproteobacteria bacterium | reverse complement strand
TGGCCCATCCTTCGCCCTACAACACCTACGTCTCGCCCGGCCTGCCGCCCGGCCCCATCGCCAACCCCGGGCGCGCCTCGCTGGCGGCGGCGCTCGATCCCATCGAGAGCGACGAGCTGTACTTCGTCGCCGACGGCGACGGCGGCCACGCCTTCGCCCGCACCCTGGAGGAACACCAGCGCAACGTCGCCCGCTGGCGCAAAATCAGGGACGAGGCGCGGTAGCCGTCACCCGCAATCGAAGCGTTCGATGAAGGTTTCCAGCATCTGGTTGGCGAAGCGGGCGGCCGCGACGGGGAGGATGCGGCCGCGGAGCTGGCCGAAGTAGAGCATGCCCGGGGGCACGTCGCGCTCGTCGATGGGCCGGCTGAGGACATGGGGCGACTTCGTGTTCATGGGGACCCCGATGGGGATCTGGAAGCTCACGATGTTCTCGGCGAGGGCGTGATGGCGAAGGAATTCGAAACTGTCGGACTCCACCACCGGCCGCAGCGTCAGGGACGTCCGGCGAACCGCCGCCTCGAGCAGGTGGCGGACGCCGTAGGGAGCCGTCGGCAGGGCGATCGGATACGCCAGACAGTCGCGCAACCGGAGCTTTCCGGACCGCGCGAGCGGGTGTCCGGAGGCCATGACGGCGTGCACCGGCTGGCGGACGGTGAGAATGATCGAGAATTCCGTCAGGCGCACCGGCTCGAACACCAGCGCGAGATCGGCGCTCATGTCCACCAGCGCCTGCTCGGCGGCGGCCCGGTCGCGCAGGAAGACGCTGAAGGTCACGGCGGGATGAGCGCTCCGATAGGTCGAGATCTGCTCCGGGAGGAAATAGGGAAGCAGGGCCTGGCTGCAGGCGATGGCGATATGGCCGCGCCGCTCGCCCGAAAGGTCGGCGATCTGGCTCTTGACCCGCTCGATGTCGCTCAGTTGCGCCCGCACGTGATGGATGAGGATCTCTCCCGCCGCCGAAAGCCGCACGCCGCGCGGCAGGCGCTCGAAAATCGGCACCCCGAGGTCCTCCTCCATGGCCAGAATTCCGCCGGTTCAGGGCGGTCGAGGTGATGGCCAGCGTTTCGGCCGCCTTGCGGATGGAGCCCGCCCGCGCGACCGCGCTGATGTAGTGCAGCGGTAGAAGATGCCTCATCGGTTTGCCTTCGAATTTGTGTGGTGCGTTTATTGCAGCACTATGAGCCGATATTAGCAGTATTACAAATCACTCCCAGCTGCTCTAGTGGTCTTCGAGCCTAACTTGAAGATCGCGAGCATGATCCAGAACCTGCCTTTTCATCTGCCTAGTCTGTTCGCCGCCTACGCCGGCGGGCTCGAGCCCGCGGCGGTCATGGAAGAGGTGTGGAGGCGCGTGGACGCCGCCGGCGACGCGGGCATCTTCCTTCACCTGACGGATCGGGAACAGGTTTTGGCGGATGTGGCGGCGCTCGGCCCCTTCGATCCGGTGGCGAAGCCGCTGTGGGGGATCCCGTTCGCCATCAAGGACAACATCGACGCGGCCGGCGCGCCCACCACCGCCGCCTGTCCGGCCTATGCCTACGAGGCCGCCCGCGACGCCTTCGTGGTGGACGCGCTGCGGCGCGCGGGCGCGTTCCCCGTCGGAAAAACCAACCTCGATCAGTTCGCCACCGGGCTCGTCGGCACGCGGACGCCCTACCCGGTTCCCCGGAACGCCCTGGACCCGGCCCTCGTTCCGGGAGGCTCAAGCTCCGGGTCGGCGGTGGCGGTGGCGCGCGGGCTGGTCGGCTTCGCGCTCGGCACGGATACGGCGGGATCGGGACGGGTCCCGGCGGCGCTCAACGGGATCGTGGGTCTCAAGCCGACACTCGGCGCCCTCTCCAACGCCGGCGTCGTTCCCGCCTGCCGGACGCTCGATACGGTCTCGGTGTTCGCGCTCACCGTCGAGGATGCCTACGACGTTTTCCGGGCCGCCGCCCGCTTCGATCCCGAGGACCCTTACGCCCGGCCCGTCCCGGCGCCCCTGCTGGCGGCCCCGCCGCCGACGTTCCGGGTTGGCGTTCCCGACGCGGCGACGCGGGAGTTCTTCGGCGACGACATCCAGGCCGCCGCGTTCGCCGCGACCCTGGACGCAGGTCGCCGCCCTCGGTGGCGACGTGGTCGAGTTGGACTTCGGCCCGTTCTTCGAAGTGGCGGCCATGTTGTACGAAGGAGCGTGGGTCGCCGAGCGCCACGCCGCCGTCGGGGACTTTCTGCGCGATCGGCCGGATGCATTCCTCCCGGTGACACGCCGGATCATTGAGCAGGCCGAGCGGTTCTCGGCCACCGACGCGTTTCGCGGATACTACCGCCTGCGGGAACTGAGGCGCCGCGCCGGTAACCTGCTGGATCGCGTCGATCTGCTCTGCGTTCCGTCGATCCCCAGGTTCTACACGGTGGCCGAAGTGGACGCCGACCCGCTGGGGCCGAACTCCCGCCTGGGAGCGTACACCAACTTCGTCAACCTGTTGGACATGTGCGGCATGACCGTGCCGGTGACGGCGCGCGCCGACGGGCTTCCCGGAAGCGTGACCATGCTGGCGCCGGCATGCCGCGACGCCCAGATCGCCAGTGTCGCGGCCGCGCTGCAACGGCGGTGCGGCGGCGCGCTGGGCGCCACCGGCTGGTCCTTGCCGGCACCCGCCGCGCCCCGGATCGAGGCCGGACCCGACGAGATCGCGCTGGCGGCGGTCGGCGCGCACATGTCGGGCCTGCCGCTGAACCGCGAACTCACGGATCTCGGCGCCCGGTTCCTGTACGCGGCGAAAACAGCGCCGGTCTATCGCCTTTACAGCCTGCCCGGCGGACCGCCGTTCCGCCCCGGCCTCGTTCGGGGCGAGACCGGTTCGGCCATCGCCCTCGAGGTCTGGGCGCTGCCGGCGTCCCGGTTCGGCGATTTCATCCGGGGCATCCCCCGGCCCCTCGGCATCGGAACGCTGACGCTGGAGAGCGGCGCGGACGTCAAGGGGTTCCTGTGCGAGCCCATCGGAACCCTCGGCGCCGAGGATGTCACCGCCTTCGGCGGCTGGCGCGCCTATCTCAACTCCCTCTCATCATCCCCCGAACGAACGAAGGAACTCGGCCATGCATAGACGCGATTTTCTCAAGACCGTGGGCATCGCCACCGGTGCCTCCGTCCTGCCTTTTCTCCGCTACCTGCCCGCCGAGGCGGCGGGGCGCGAGGATACGCTGCTGGTGGTCGTCGGTCATGGCATCAACAGCCTCGATTTGCATCGCAAGGGGACCAACCGACCCAGCTATCAGGTGACGGTGAACCTGTACGACCGTCTGGTGCGGTTCGGCGTCAAGACGCTGCCGGATGGATCCATGGCCTACGATTCGACCAAGATCGAGCCGGAGGTCGCCGAGTCCTGGACCGTCTCCGAGGACGGCAAGTCCCTGACGTTCAAGATCAATCCGAAGGCCAAATTCTGGGACGGCACCCCGGTCACCGCCGAGGACGTCAAATGGTCCTTCAGCCGCGCCGTCAGCCTCGGCGGCTTCCCCGCCGTGCAGATGAAGGCCGGATCCATGACCGCGCCGGAGCAGTTCGTCGCCGTGGACGACATGACCTTCCGCGTCGATCTTCCGGAACCGTCGAAGCTGACCCTGCCCAACCTCGCCGTGCCGGTTCCGTTCATCATCAATTCCAAGGTCGCGAAGGCCAACGCCACCGCCGACGATCCCTGGGCCACCGAGTACCTGCACACCACCGCCGCCGGCTCCGGCGCCTACACCATCTCGCGGTGGGACCCGGGCCAGCAGTTCGTTTACGAGCGCAACGACGACTGGGCCCTGGGGCCGAAGCCGGGCGTGAAACGGGTGATCATCCGCGAGGTGCCGTCGGCCGCGACCCGCCGGGCGCTGATCGAGCGGGCGGACGCGGACCTGTACATGGACGTTCCGGCCAAGGACGCCAAGGAGTTGAACGACGGCGGCAAGGTGAAGGTGTCCGGCGCGCCCATCGACAACTGCCTGCATATCCTCGGTCTCAACGTCGCCCAGAAACCTTTCGACGACATCAAGGTCCGCCAGGCCATCGCCTATGCCATGCCCTACGAGGACATCGTCTCGGCGGCCGCCTACGGCCGGGCCAAGCCCATGTTCGGGGCCAAGGACGCGGCACCGTCCACCATCGATTGGCCGCAGCCCTTCCCCTACGAGACCAACCTGGAAAAGGCCAAGGCGTTGCTCGCCGAGGCCGGGCTGGCGGACGGGTTCGAGACCACCCTGTCGTTCAACCTCGGCCTCGCCGACTGGCAGGAGCCGACGGCGCTGCTGATCCAGGAGTCGCTGGCGAAAATCGGCATCAAGGCGGAACTGGACAAGATTCCCGGCGCCAACTGGCGCACCGCCGCCCTGGTGGAGAAGCGCCTGCCCATGCACCTGGAGAACTTCGGCGGCTGGCTGAACTACCCCGACTACTACTTCTTCTGGGCCTACAAGCACGGCCATCTGTTCAACTCGTCCAACTACAAGAACGACGAGATCGAGACCCTGGTGGACGAGACCCTGCACATGGAGGTGGACAACCCGAAATACGCCGAAAACGTCAAGCGGATGATCGAGATCGCCTTCGCCGAAGTGCCGCGCATTCCGCTCTACCAGCCCTATCTCGACGCCGCCATGCAGAAGAACGTGGACGGCTACGCCTCCTGGTTCCACCGGCAGCTCGACTGCCGGGAGATCACCAAGACGTAAGGGATCCCCAAGGATCATGCGCACCAAGCTCATCCAGATCGGCCGGCGGCTGCTGCAATCGGTGCCGTCGGTGTTCGGGATCATCGTCATCTCGTTCGTCCTGACCCGGGCCCTGCCCGGGGATCCGGCGGTGTATTTCGCGGGCGCCATGGCCGACGCGGAGTCCATCGCCCAGGTTCGCGAGGCCCTGGGGCTGGACCGGAGCTGGTTGGAGCAGTTCTTCATCTACACCGGCAACCTGTTCAGCGGCGACCTCGGACTGTCGCTGAGCACGGGGCGGCCGGTGATCGAGGAACTGCTGACCCGGCTTCCGGCGTCCCTGGAGCTGACCTTCGCCGGCCTCGGTCTGGCCGTTCTGTGCGCGGTTCCCCTCGGCATCCTCGCGGCGACCCGGCCGGGAAGCTGGGTCGACCATCTCTGCCGGGTGCTGGTGACGGCGGGGGTGTCCCTGCCCACGTTCTTTACCGGCCTTTTCCTGATCTACGTGTTCTACTACCTTCTCGGCTGGGCCCCGTCGCCGCTCGGCCGGCTGGACGTCTTCGTCCTGCCGCCGGACCGCGTCACCGGTTTCTACATCGTCGACGGCCTGATCGCCGGCGACCCGGAAACGGCCTTGGCCAGCCTGAGGCAACTGGTTCTGCCCGCCGTCACCCTCGGCCTGTTCGCGCTCGCGCCCATCGCCCGCATGACCCGGGCCGCCATGCTCAACGCGCTGTCCAGCGACTACGTCCGGACCGCCCGGGCCAACGGCCTGTCGCGATCGACGGTGCTCGTCACCTACGCGCTGCGCAACGCCGCCCTGCCGGTATTGACCACACTGGGCATGGTGTTTTCGTTCCTGCTGGGCGCCAACGTGCTGGTGGAGAAGGTGTTCTCGTGGCCGGGCATCGGCTCCTTCGCCATCGAGGCCCTGGTGGCCTCCGACTACGCGGCCGTGCAGGGCTTCGTTCTGTCCATGGCGATGTTGTTCGTCGTGGTCAATCTCGCCATCGACATGGTTCTGACCCTGATCGACCCCAGGGTCGGGATCGACGGCTGACGGAGAGGGCCGCATGATCCGCTTTCTCAAGCATTTCCGCTACGTGATGGGGGAGAACCCGGTCACCGTCGTGGCCTTCGCCCTGTTTCTGTTCATCGTCGCGGTCGCCCTGTTCGGGCCCTGGCTCGCTCCTTACGATCCGCTCGCCACCGACGCTTCCAACACCCTTCAACCGCCCACCTGGGCGCATCCCTTCGGCACCGATCACCTCGGCCGGGACGTGCTCAGCCGGGTGATCGTGGCGACCCGGTTGGACCTGGGCATCGCGCTCGCCGCCGTGATCCTGTCGTTCGCGGTGGGCAGCGCGCTCGGATGCTCCGCCGGGTTCTGGGGCGGCTGGACCGATCGTATCGTCGGTCGGCTGTCGGACACCATCATGGCCTTTCCGCTGTTCGTTCTCGCCATGGGGGTGGTCGCCGCGCTCGGCAATTCCGTGGAGAACATCATCTACGCCACCGCCATCATCAACCTGCCCTTCTACGCCCGGGTGGCGCGCGCCGAGACCAGCGTGCGGCGAACGGCAGGTTACGTGATGGCCGCGCGGCTTTGCGGCAGCACCGATACCCGCATTCTCGCGACCCAGCTTTTCCCCAACATCCTGCCGCCGATGATGGTGCAGGTGTCGCTGAACATGGGCTGGGCCATCCTCAACGCGGCCGGGTTGTCGTTCATCGGACTGGGCGTGCGCCCGCCCGACGCGGAATGGGGAATCATGGTCGCCGAGGGCGCCACCTACATCGTGTCCGGCGAATGGTGGCTGGCGCTGTTCCCCGGCGCCGCGCTGATGCTCGCGGTCTTCTGTTTCAACCTGATGGGCGACGGCCTTCGCGACCTCGTCGATCCCCTGCGGCGGACCTGAGGAGCGGCCCATGTCCCGTTATCCCATCCTCTCGGTGGACGGCCTCTCGGTGGACTTCCGCACCCGCAACGGCGTGGTGCGGGCGCTCGACCGCGTGTCGCTCCGGGTGGACAAGGGCGAGGTGCTCGGCGTCGTCGGCGAAAGCGGATCCGGCAAGTCGGTCACCGCCTTCACGGTCATCGGCCTGCTCGACGGGGCGGGCCGCGCCGTCGACGGCTCCGCGAGCTTCGACGGCATTCCGCTGACCGGCGTCCGCGAGGCCGACCTGCGGGAGTTACGCGGCCGCGAAATCTCGATGATTTTCCAGAACCCCCGGGCCGCCCTCAACCCCATCCGGCCGGTGGGCAAGCAGATCGAGGACGTGCTTCTGCGCCATGCCCAGGCGTCGCGCCGGGATGCCCGCGCCAAGGCGGTCGAGATGCTCGAATAAGGTAAAAATCGTCGATCCGGAGAACCGCTACTGGTCCTATCCGTTCGAGCTGTCGGGCGGCATGTGCCAGCGGGCGATGATCGCCATCGCGCTCGCCTGCGATCCGCGCCTCCTGATCGCCGACGAGCCCACCACCGGCCTGGACGTGACCACCCAGAAGGCCACCATGGACCTGATCCGCGACCTCACCCGGGAACGCCACATGTCGGTGGTGCTGATCACCCACGATCTCGGCATGGCGGCCGCCTACTGCGACCGCATCGCCGTGATGCAACGGGGCCGCGTGGTGGAGACCGCGCCGGTGCGCGACCTGTTCACCCAACCGAACCACCCCTACACCAAGAAGCTGATCGCCGCCTCGCCGGGGCCCCATTCCGTGCTCGCCGACCTCACCGCCGTCGCCGGCGAGGCGGAGGTGGTTCCTCTCGCGCCCGAACCGCCGCCGAAAACCGTGGCGCGGCCGGCGCCACCGCCGTCGGCGCGCCCGCTCATGGAGGTGATCGACCTGGTCAAGGAGTTTCCGCGGCGGAGCGACACCGGCACGTGGTGGCCGTGGGCGAAAACCGATCCGTCCGCGCGCGTGTTCCGCGCCGTGGACAACGTCTCCTTCGCGCTCGGCCGGGGCGAGAGCCTGGGTTTGGTGGGCGAGTTCGGCTGCGGCAAGTCCACCACGTCGAGCATCGTCACCCGGCTGCTCGATCCCACGTCGGGCGACGTCATCTTCGACGGCGAAAACATCACGACCCACCGGGCGGCCAGGTTTGCCCGGCTGCCGCAGCGGACCAAGATCCAGATGGTGTTCCAGGATCCCACCGACAGCCTCAACCCCCGGTTCGCCGCGCTCGACTCCATCGCCGAGCCGCTGAAACGCCTGAAGGGCATGCGCGACGGCAAACGCATCGCCGCCAAGGTCGGGGAGTTGGCGGACATGGTCGGCCTGTCGCGGGACTTGCTGACCCGCTTTCCGCATCAGCTCTCGGGCGGCCAGAAGGCCCGCGTCGGCATCGCCCGGGCCATCGCCGTGGACCCGCTGCTGCTGGTCCTCGACGAGCCCACCTCGGCCCTGGACGTGTCGGTCCAGGCGGTGGTGCTGCAACTGCTCGACCGCCTGAAGCGGGACCTGGGCATGAGCTACATCTTCGTCTCCCACGATCTCAACGTGGTGCGCCTGCTGTGCGAGCGGGTCATCGTCATGAACAAGGGCCGCATCGTCGAGACGGGGACCGCCGACGAGGTTCTCAACAATCCGAGGGAGGCGTACACGCGAACCCTCGTCGACGCCATCCCCCACTTCGAGCCCGGCCGCATGTCCGCTGGTCCCGGCCCGTCCACCGCCCCGCCCCCCGCATCGAGCCCATGACCGGCTCCCGCTGACCGCGCGGGCGGAACGGCACCGCCGGGCGGAAACCGGTTGCGCGCCGCGTGGCCGGAAGGCACGATCGATTCCGGGTCCGGGCGATACGGAGCGATCCATGGACGACAGCGACGACAGGGCGTTCGACATTATCCTGTGGGGAGCCACGAGTTTCGTCGGGAAGCTGACCGCCGAGTATCTCATGGCGCGCCACGGCGCCGGCGGCGATGTGCGCTGGGCCATCGGCGGCCGCGATCAATCCAGGCTCGATGCTGTCAAGGACGGGCTCGGCGCGGGTGCGGCGGATCTCGCCGACGATTGTCGGAGATGCCCACGACCCGGCGTTCCTCGGCCGGATGGCGCGGCAAACCAAGGTGGTCGCGACGACCGTCGGCCCGTATATGAGCCATGGCAAGGACCTGGTCGCGGCCTGCGCGGCCGCCGGGACGGATTACTGCGACCTGACCGGGGAAATCCCGTTCATTCGGGAGATGAGGGACAGGCACGCGGACGCCGCCAGGGCGAGCGGCGCGCGCATCGTCCAGTGTTGCGGCTTCGACTCCATTCCGTCCGATCTCGGCGTCTTTTTCCTCGATCGGGCGGCGCGCGAGCGCCATGGAGGCGGGATCACGTCGGTCTCGGCGCGGGTTCAGGCGATAAAGGGCGGGCTCAGCGGCGGCACGGTCGCCAGTTTCTCCGGGTCGCTGAACCGGGCGCGAAAGGATCCGGACATCGCCCGGATGCTGCGGACGCCGTACGCCCTCTGCCCGCCGGGCCGCCGCGACGGTCCCCAACAGCCGAAATGGGATCGGGTAAGCCGGGACAGGGAAACGAGGTCCTGGCTCGCCCCATTTCTCATGGCGCCGGTGAACACCCGCGTCGTGCACGCGACGAACGCCATCCTGGACTATCCGTATACCGCCGGTTTTCTCTACGACGAGAGAATGGTCGCCCGGAGCGCGGTCGAGGCTTACGCCATCCGCGCCGGCCTTTACGCGGCCCTGGGCGCGCTCTCCATTCCCATGACGCGGTCGCTGTTGACCTCGATTTTTCTGCCGAAGCCCGGCGAGGGGCCGTCGCGGGCAGCGCGCGAAGCGGGCTTTTTCGACATCCGCTTCCACGGGTGGTGCGTGAACGGCGAACCGCTGGCCGCCAGGGTCACCGGAGACCGGGATCCCGGCTACGGCTCCACCTCGAAAATGTTCGGCGAAGCCGCTCTCTGCCTCGCCCGCGACATTCCGAGGGACGCCCTTCCCGGAGGTTTCTGGACCCCCGCGTCCGCCATGGGCCACCATCTCGTGGACCGGCTGGTCGCGCACTCGGGCCTCACCTTCGAAATCATCGACGGTAACGCGGCCGAGACGCCCGGGTCATGCCATTGGCGGTCGCCCGCGACCCACCGCCAATAAACCATGTTAAAATATTGATCGGTTCAAATATTCAACCTTTGGGATCTATATTGGCTCGTTTGACGGGCGCTGGCCCACGGAACCCTCGGTACGGCCAGACCGGAACGCCGGGCCAACATGGGGTTTTGCGGTCAGGCCCGTATTGCGCTAAGAGGGGCACCGCGATCGTAAGTGGATGAACGTGGAGAGTAGACCGCCGATGAAAACCAAGCTCCTGCTTGTGCTTGCCGCCCTTTCCGTCGCGGCGTGTGGCACCCCTGAAAAACAGAAGCCCAAATACAACAAGGTGTACGAGCCCGAGGTCGGCATCGTGTGCGACCGGGTGGAGCAAGGTTGCTACGACGCCGCCGGACCGAACATGGCCGGCACGGAAAAGTACCTGGGACCCGAGGCCGCCGAGACATTCCGGCGATACCTGGACCGCGTGGGCGTCGATAACATCAAGTCGATCAAGTTCAGCGACGGCGTGACGTGCAGCTACAAGTCCAAACTCTGCTACAAGGCCAAGTTCCCGGACCAGGTTGCCCCCCACCACACCAAGGCAATGTTCGGAGAATACTGAGTTCCTCTGGCGGCGACGCCGGGTCGCGCCGCGTGATCGGTGATCCCGGATCCGGCCAAACGACGTCGGCTCAGCCGGTGACCGGCGAGACGAAACCGCTGGGCTTCAGAGCCAGAACCGAGCATTCGATCTGACGGAAAACGTTCTCGGCGGTTTCACCGATCAGAAGGCCGGCGACGCCCGCGCGGTTCAGCGTGGACATCACGGCCACTTCGCAGTCGAGATCGTGGGCGAGATCCACGATGACGCGGGACGGAACGCCGTCGACGAAGTGGGCGTGGACATCGAGGCCGTCGCGCATGAACGGGCGGACGGCCGCGTCGAAGTCCGCTTCGGCGCGCTGGCGCCGCGTGTTCAGCTTTTGCTTGATCGCCGGATCGTCGAAGTCCGGCCGGCCGAGATGATGCAGCAGCGTGGGATCCAGCGGCGCCCAGGCCTGGACCACGTGGAGAGCCTGCTTGCGTTGAACGGCAAGGGACGAGGCCAATGCCACGATGTTGGCGTTCAGCGCCGCGATGTCCGCGTTGTCGCCGGGCGGCGCGATCGCGGCGAGAACGGGGCCCGCGACATCCGGATCCTTCTGCCTCAACAGCCACAGCGGCCGCGGACATTTGCGCAGAAGATGAAGGTCGGTGCTGCTGAACCGGAACCCCCGATGGCCGCCGCCCTCGGCGACCTTGACCACGAAGTCGTGATCGTTGGCGATGACCTGGCGAATGACCTGGATGAACGGCCGGCCCAGCTTGACTTCGGACGAAACGGCCAGGTCGCGGGCGCGCAGCGGCTCGACCATCCGGTCGAAATGGGAGCGCAGGCCCCTGACCACGATGTCCTGCAGCTGATCGCTGGCTCCACCGCTTTCGAATTCCGAGAGACAGACCACGAGATTCAGCCTGGCGCCGCTCAGCCGCGCCAGATCCGCGGCCTGATCCAAGGCCTTGCGGCTGCCAGTGGCCCGGTCGAACACGACGAGAATGTTCTTGAACCGCTGCATGGCCGCGGCCTCCCGGCTAAACCGGGACGGGCGACACAAAACCCTCCGGCTTGATCGCAAGCACCGAGCAGTCCACCTGGTTGAGCACGCCCTCGGCGGTATTGCCGATCAACATGCCTGGAATGCCGGTCCTGGCCAGCGTCCCCATGACCACGACCTCGATATTGTGCTCCCTCACCACTTCCGGAACGACGATCTCCGGCAGGCCCTTCAGGAAATGCGTCTTCATGTGCGGAGCGCGCAGCCGGAACTCCTCGATCAGGGCGTCGAAGCCCTGACGATGCCGCTCCTCGATATCCTTGCCGTACTCGTCGGCCTTGCTTTTGGATATGCGAAGAAAGGGCGAATGCTTGATCATGTCCTCGTGGGGCACGCTCCAGGCATGGACCACGTGCAGGTCCACTTCCTCGAGGATCGACAGCGACGTGGCCAATTCCATGATCGTCCGGCTCATCTTTTCGCCGTGCTCCCGCGTCGTGTCCGGATCCACCGCGGCCAGCACGCCGGAGTGGCGCGCTGGGTTCGGGTCGACGATCCAGACCTGGCAGGGACATTTGCGAAGCAGGTGCAGGGCGGTCGTGCCGAAAATCAGCGAGGTGTGCAGCTTCTTTCCGCGCGCCGTCTTCATCACGAGATCGTGCCCGGCTTCCTGGACCTGATGGATGATCTCGATGAACGGCCGTCCGGTCCGGACCATCGTTCTGACGCTGAGTCCGTGCTCGCGCGCCGGTTCCACGGCCTTTTCCAGGGCGTCCTCGATCGCCGGGCCCACGTCGGGAAAGTATTCCAGGCCGGTGCCGCCGTCGTTCGCTTCCTCGAGCGGCCACATCACCGTCAGGCGCGCGGCGTTGTTGTCGGCGAGCCTGACCGCGCGCTGCAACCCGGGGTCGGTGGCCAGGGGTTCCGACGGGATAACGAGAATATTCTTGAACCGCTTCATTTCGTGCTCCTTTCGTGTTGCGTGGGCGCCGGGTCCCCGGCGCGCGGCACCCGCCCTTCCCACTCGTCGACCGTGCTTCCTTCCCACATCGCCACGTGGCTCCTGTAAGCCGTGCGGCCGATCATGTGAGCGGCCACCGGCGCGGTGATCACCAGAAACGCGATGGCGAGCAGCGCGCGAATGTCGGTACCGAGTTCGGCGAAGTGCACCGCGACCCCGGCCAGGATCAGTCCCGCGCCGAGGGTGCCCGCCTTGGTCGCCGCGTGCATGCGAAGATAAACGTCCTGCAACCGCACCAGCCCGAGGCCGGCGACAAAACAGAAGGCGCCGCCGGAGACCAGGAGAACCGCGACGACGATATCCATGATCATCTCGGGTGATCCTTGGTTGCCGGCGGTTGTTCCCCGGAGCTCTCGGCGGCCGCCCGGCGCTCGGCATACCGCGCGAAGGCCACCGTTCCGAGGAAACCGACGAGGGCGAGAACGATGGCGACGTCAAGGAACGCGGCCGCGTTGACGGCGATGGCGAACGCGGCGGCGAACGCGACCATCAACACCGTCAACAGGTCGAGACCCACGACCCGGTCGGGGAGGCTGGGACCCAGCACCATGCGGACGAACCCCAGCACCATTCCCAGAATGACGAGCATCAGGCACGCCGCCGTCGCCCAGCCAACGAGTTCGAGGCCCAAGTCGCTCATTCCACCACCTCCATCACCCGCCGCTCGAAATTGTTCTTGATGTTGTCGCGTTCCGTATCCGCGTCCCCGATGAACATGACATGGACGTAAAGTACGCGGCGGTCGGGCGACACCTCCAGGGACAGCGAACCCGGCGTCAACGAAACCAGGTTGGCCAGCAGCGTGATGCCCACGTCGGAGCGGACATCGAGGGGCACCGCGATGATGCCCGGCTTCGAATAGGTGCGGGCCGTGACCACCTCCCACGCGACCCGGAAGCTGGAGACCACCAGTTCGTAGAGGAAATAGAACGCCAGTTCGACACCCTTGGCGACGCGGACGATCGCTTTCATCACCGGGTTCCTCCGAGGACGGCGCCCACGTAGCCCGCCGGATCGATCAGTTCCTGGGCGGCCCGCTCGGCGACGGCGAGGAACGGCTCCACCCAGATGCCGATGGTCACCGTTATGGCGCACATGGCGATGATCGGCGTGAACAGGGCGATCCGCTCGAACCCGGAGAGCGGCGGCGGCGGCGGCGCCCCGGCGGCGTCCGCCGGCGCCGGCTTCCAGAACCCCTGGGTCCAGATCTTGGTCATGGAATAGATGGTGAGCAGCCCGACCACCAGGGCAATGCCGGCGATCAGGTATTGCTCCAGCTCCAGGCTGGCCTTGATCAGGATCAGCTTGGCCCAGAAACCGGACAGAGGCGGAAATCCGGCGAGCGAGAACGCGGGTATCAGGAACATGGCGGCCAGCGCGGGATGGCTGCGGTAAAGGCCGCCGATGCGGTCGAGGTCGAAGGATCCCGAAACCCGGTTGATCACGCCGCCGATCAGGAACAGGTTCGCCTTCACGATGATGTGGTGGATCAGGTAGAACACCCCGCCCACGATGGCGAGCGGCGTGAACAGCGCGAGGCCCAGGATCATGTATCCGATCTGGCTGACGATGTGGAACGACAGGATGCGCCGCACGTCGGTGTGGACAGCGGCGCCCAGCACGCCGGTGATCATGGTCAGCGCCGCGACGAAAAGCAGCAAGGTGTGGGTGAAGGCGACGTCGTTGGTGAAGATCAGGGTGAACGTGCGGATCAGGGCATAGACGCCGACCTTGGTCATCAGCGCCGCGAAGATCGCCGTCACCGCCACCGGCGGGGTGTGATAGGAGGCCGGCAGCCAGAAGAACAACGGGAACACCGCGGCCTTGATTCCGAAGGCGACAAGGAACAGCACGGCGATGGCGTCGATCAGTCCCCCGTTCTCCACCGCCCGGACGGCATCGCGGAGTTCGGCCATGTTCAGCGTTCCGGTGGCGCCGTAGAGCAGGCCGATGGAGGTCAGGAACAGGATCGTGGAAACCAGGTTTATGGCCGCGTACTTGACGGCGCCGTCGAGCTGCGCCTTCTCTCCGCCCAGCGCGATCAGCGAGAACGACGCGATCAGCATCACCTCGAACCAGACGTAGAGGTTGAACAGGTCGCCGGTGAGAAACGCCCCGCACACGCCGCCCAGCAGCACGTGATAGAGGGAGTGGAAACCGAAACGTTCGCGCTCCTCGTCGACGGTCGCCAGCGCGAAAACCACGATCAGCAAGCCGGTGAGGCCGGCGATCAGGACCATGACGGCGCTGAACAGGTCGGCCACCAGGACGATGCCGAAGGGCGGCGGCCAGTTGCCCATGCGGCCGACGAGGGTTCCGTCCTCCCAGACGGCCACCAGCAATACGATCGATGCCGCCAGCAGCGCCGCGCCGCCGCCGGCGCTGACCCAGCGTTCCGCCAGGCGGTTGTTGCGCACGAGCAGGGCGAGCACGGCGGTCGCCATGGGGATCGCGATGGGGACGACGAGCATCCAGCTCATGCCGCTTTCTCCCCGCTGGGAGCGGCCGGCGCCGTCTCCTCCGGCGCGGCCGGCTCGGCGACGCGCATGGCGTCGGTGTCGACGGTGCCGAGTTCGTCGTGGGCGCGGTAGGCGAGCACGAAAGCGAACGCGAGAAGGCCGAAGCCGATGACGATGGCGGTGAGAATGAGGGCCTGCGGAAGGGCGTTTGCCACCGCCACCGTCGGCTCGGCGAGCCCCTCGGGGACCAATGCCGGTTCGCCCCGGGTCAGCCGTCCAGACGCGAAGATCACCAGGTTGGCGGCGTTTCCGATGAGCACCAGGCCGAACAGATACCGGACGAGGCTGCGGCTCAGCATCAGGTACACCGCCGCCGCGAACAGCCATCCCACCAGGACCGCGAGGATCGTTTCCATGTCAGGCGTCCTCCTCGAGGGCGAACACCAGCGTGGTCACGGCACCGACGACAACGAGATAGACGCCGACATCGAACAGCAGCGGGGTGCCGAGCGGAATGCCGCCCGGAAACGCCCAGACGCCGGTAAGAAACGGCGCGTCCGTGAACGCGGCGACGAGGCCGGCGGCGATGGCGACGGCGATTCCGATCATGGCGACCGCCCTGGGATCGACCCGGAGCATGCGACGTGTCGCCGGCACCCCGTTGGCGATGGCGTGAAGCAGCAGGGCGGACGCGGCCACCAGGCCGCCGACGAAACCGCCGCCCGGCTGGTTGTGCCCGCGCATGAGCAGATAAAGTGAGAACAGCACCATCAACGCGATCACCGCCCGCGCCACCGTCGACAGAATGAGCGAGTTCATGAGCCGCCCGCCCCCTTCGGCCGCATCTTGATAAGCGCGAAGGCGCCGAGCGCGGCGACGGCCACGACGATGATCTCGCCGAGGGTGTCCAGCGCCCTGAAATCCACCAGAATCACGTTGACGATATTGCCCCCCTTGCCTCCGGGGATACTGTTAGCCTCGAAGTAGCGGGTCAGGTGAGCGTTCAACGGCGTATCCAGCACCGCCAGCGTCAACAGCGTCATCACCGCGCCGGACACGACCGCCACCGCCACGTCGTCGAATCGTCCGCGCCTCGCGGGATTGCCCGTCCCGGTGAACCGCGGCAACTTCAACAGCACCACCGACATCATCACCACGAACAACACTTCCACGAGCAGTTGTGTCATCGCCACGTCGGGAGCGCCGTAAATGAGGAAGATCAGGGCCACGCCCGAACCCACGGCGCCAAGACCGCAGATGGCCGCCAGCCGCGAACGGGCCGCTATGGGCAGCACCGCCCCCGCGCCGATCAGCACCGCGATCGCCCACTCGTACACCGGCACGTCCGGCCAGCTCGCGGGCCACCTCACGCCGCCCTTGAAAATCAGGGTCGCGCCCCCCGCGACGGCGGTAACCGCGAACACGACGAACAGGTAGCGCCGCAACGATCCGTTCTGCAGCACCGCCGTCTGGACGGCGGCCAGCTTGAGAATGGCGCCCTTGACCGCGTCGTAGGCCTCGTCGCCGGTAAAGGGCAGGCGCCCCAGGACAGCGCCGAGCCAGCGGCGCAACCCGGCGCTGACCATGAAAATCCCGGTGCCGAGGACGACGGTCAGAACGCTCATGAGCAGCGGTAAGTTGAGACCGTGCCAGAGCGCGAACTTGACGTCCTTCTGTATCCCGGCGATGGCGCCGGCCGCCGGTTCGATGAGCAGTTCGCCCACGTAGGGCGGCACCACCCCGAGAGCGAGCCCCAAGGCCGCCAGGATCGCGGGTCCGATCCACATGGATATGGGTGGCTCGTGCGGCGTCCGATCGTACGTTCGGGCGGCGCCGTAAAACGGCCGGATGGCGACGACCGCCGCGAGGCCCACCATCAGGGCGTTGGCGGCGATGGCCGCGCCGGCCACCAGCAGGGGTTCCGACGCCACCGCCAGCGCCCCCTCGTACTTCAGCTCCTTGCCGATGAACCCGAGGAACGGCGGGAACCCGGCCATGGAGAACGCCGCCGCCGCCGCCGCCGCCGTGGTGATCGGCATGGCCCGCGCCAGACCGCCGAGGCGGTCCACCTCGCGGGTGCCCGTTTCATGGTCGATAATCCCGATGACCAGGAACAGCGCCGATTTGTACAGGCAGTGGACGATCAGGAAGGTCATGGCCGCGGTGATGGCGATATGGGCCTCGGAGCCGAGAAACATGGTCAGCGTGCCCAGTGCCATGACCGTGGTGTAGGCCAGCGCCAGCTTCAAATCGGTCTGACGCATGGCCACGATGGAGGCCCACACCGCCGTGATGGCGCCGACGATGGTCAGCGTCCAGATCCATTCCGGCGTTCCGGACAAAGCCGGATGCATGCGCGCCAGCAGATAGATGCCGGCCTTGACCATGGTCGCCGAATGCAGGTACGCGCTCACCGGCGTGGGCGCCGCCATGGCGTTCGGCAGCCAGAAGTGAAACGGCACCTGGGCGGACTTGGTGAAGGCGCCGAGGAGGACGAGCACCAGAATGGCGCCGTACAGCGGGTCCTGCTGGATGACCGACCCCGCCTGGATCAACTCCGACAGCTCCATGCTCCCGCCGGCCTGGGCCAGCAGGATCAGGCCGGCGAGTAGCGCCAGCCCGCCGGCGCCGGTCACGAGAAGGGCCTGCCACGCGTTCTTCCGCGCCTTTTCCGATTGGTGGTCGAAGCCGATGAGGAGGTAGGAGGAGACGGTGGTCAGCTCCCAGAAGACGAACAGCGTGATGATGTTGTCGGCGAGCACCAGGCCGAGCATGGAGGCCTGGAAGAAAATCAGGTAGCAGAAGAACGCTCCGGTGAGGGCGTGTCCGCGCAT
Source organism: uncultured Alphaproteobacteria bacterium (assembly GCA_963701445.1). Lineage (GTDB taxonomy): Bacteria > Pseudomonadota > Alphaproteobacteria > Rhodospirillales > Defluviicoccaceae > CAKZLS01. The sequence goes on along the minus strand of CAVPAM010000013.1, from coordinate 79,600 downwards.
GTAATCGCGGGCGTAAAGACCGATGAACACGCCGATGCCGCTGATGAGCAGCGCGAACAGGAGGCTTAGGCCGTCGACGAAGAAGGAGAACTGAACCCCGAGAGCCGGAACCCATGGCACGGCCACCCGCAAGGTGGCCCCGGTCGCGACCTGCGGGACCAGCGACGCGGCAAACAGCGCCGCCGCCAGCGAAAGCGCGACAAACGCCCAGCCCGGCACCTCGCCGCGGCGTTTAACCAGGCTCTCAGACATGCCGCCGCGATTCCCCCTCGACGATCCGGCAATCGCAACGGGCGCTCGCGGCCGGCTCCCGTGCGAGCATACCCAGGTACTCGGGGTTCGGCGTGTTGCGCGAAGCGGTCATATTGGCGAGGGAAGCATTCATCGAGGACCTTGGCGATCAAATAACTAGGGACGGCTTACGCCGCCTTGGTTTGCGGGGACGGCCCGCTGGCCGCGTACTCCATCGAGGCGATATCCCAGAGGCGGTCCATTTCGGCGCGGACCGCGTGTTCGAGACAGGGCGCGCCCGACGCGCGCTTGTCCCTGGCAATGTGATCGATCAGGGCCCGATCGTCGGAATATTCGATACCCAGCGCGACAATCGATCGCGCGTAGGCGTCCGCCTCCTCGCCGAGCATCCCGAGTTCCGCCGCGGCCCACAGCCCCAAAAGCCTGTTTCGCCGGCAACGAATTCGAAAGGCCAACTCCTCGTTGAAACACTGTCTTGCGATTTCATAATTGGCGCACTTGTTCAGGTCAACCATATGTCCACCGCGAATTGATAGGAGGTTGGAAAATCAGCGGACCGGAGACGTGGGGGACGGGCAGTAGGTGTACTCCTGGCGCATGAGCTGAACGTACCGTGAAAGGTCGAAGTCCATGTCGCGCGCCTTCGCGGCGTCCGTTCGGCTTCGCGGCGACAAGGAGGTGTCGAAATCTTTTGTCGGTGTGCTCATTGAGGTGGCCCTTATCCCTGCCCGGACGCCCGCGCGGCGTTCCCGGGGTGTGTTTCCGATCCAAGCCCGAAGGTGGTTAAAAATTTATGATACAGCAAATCGATTTTTAGCAGACTTTTGATAGATTCTATCTATCTCTATCCCAGCGCGATCCGGGACGGCCTTTTTACGGCAGGGTGATCACTTCCGGCACGTCGCTGGCGAGGACGTCGCGGATATGCGTGGCGAATGCCAGGTATTCGCTGCGGCGCGCCGACCGGGCCCGCCAGACGAGGCCGATATCGCGGCTCGGCGACGGTTCCGCGAAGGGGATGACGGCCAGGTCCTGGTCCTGCATGGCTTCCGCCCGCACATACAAGGCGGGAAGAAACGTCGCGCCCACCCCCATGACCGCCATTTGACGGAGGGTGTCGAGACTCGTGGTGGCAAAGTCGAGAAGCGGCTTCGCGCCATGCTCGCGGCAGAGGTTCAACACCTGGGCGTGGAGGCTGTGCCCGGTCTCGAGCGCCAGAACCGTCAGCCCCTTCAGGTCGGAGGCAGCGAGCCTGTCCTTGGCGCTCAGGGGGTGGGTCTTGGTAAGCGCCAACCACAGCGGCTCGCGAAAAAGCTGGGCCACCGAAAAGCCCTCGCGCTTGACCGGAATGGGAAACACCAGCAGATCGAGCTCCCCGTCGTCCAGCTGCCGAAGCAATCCCTCGGCGGTATCTTCCCTCAGATACAGCGTCAGGTCGGGATAGCGTTGCCGGAGATAAGGCAGGACGATGGGTAGAAGATAGGGCCCGAGGGAAGGCAGGACGCCGAGCCGCAACGTCCCCTCGAGAATATGGCGGCCGCGCTCGGCGAGCTCGCCGATGTCCTGCACGTCGCGCAGAACCCGCCGCGCCCGGTCCGCGATCTCCAGGCCGAGCGGGGTCATGACCACCTTGCGGCGGCTGCGCTCTATGAGCTGGACCTTCAGTTTCAGTTCCAGTTCCCGGATCTGGTCGCTGAGCGTGGGTTGGCTGACGTGGCAGGCTTCCGCCGCGCGCCGAAAACTCAGCGTGTCCGAAACGGCGACCAGGTACTGCAGTTGGCGAAGCGTCGGCATGCCCGCAGCTTAAGACAAACCTCGCGGCGCGCAAACCACCGTCCGCCGTCGCGGCCATGTACGCCGGTTTCAGGCCATGGCGGTCCTGACAGTGGCATGGAGATGATCGACCAGCGCCGGCTCCAGTTTCAGACGGGCCGCCAGGTTGGCGAGGTACCCTTTTTCGGAGGGGCGGTCGGGATCGATGGCGATCAGCGACGCCGCGTAGATCTCCGCCGCCGTCTCGGGACACGTCGCGCCCGCGGCGATGGCGTCCACGTCGAGGGGGCGGGCGAGCTCGTCCATGACGAACGCCTTCGAACTCGGCGTCCAGGCCGAGTTCGTTCACCTGCTTGAAGATCCGCTGCTGTTCCGCCGCGTCGATGTGGCCGTCCGCCTTGGCGGCCCCGATCATCGCCCGAAGAAGCGCCTGGGCGAGGCCGTTCGCCTCCCCGGCGGGAGGCAGGAACGGCGATCCCGCCGGCGGTGCCTGGAATGCCGGCGGCCGGCCGCCGGCGGGCGCGGTCGCCGGCTGGTTGCCGGCGCGCCAATCGCTCCAGGCCTTGTAGGCGAGTCCGCCCACCAGGGCCATGCCGCCGTACGTGAGCGCGGTCTTGCCGAGCTTGCGGCCCGTCTTGGTGCCGGTGAGCAGGCCCGCGAGGCCGCCGGCGAGAGCGCCACCCGCGATCCCGCCGGCACTGCCCAGTCCCGCCGGTCCGGTGGCGACGGTTTCGGCCCGTCCGCCACCACCGCCACCAAGAAACTGATCCATCAGTCGTTTCGCGTCGATCATCTATTCCGCCAGATTCCGATTGCGTTGACGTTCGTTTCCGGCCGGCCGTGTCGTCACGCCGGGCCGTACCGCTACGCGGCTTGCAGGAGATCCGGCGAACGGCTCAGGTGACGCTCCGCCGACAATGTGCGCTGGGCCATTTCCAGGCAGATCGCCTCGGCGGTTATGTCCATGCCCGCCTCCGCGAAATCCGCCATCAGCTTGTCGGCGATCGCCACGTCGCCGCCGCGCTGCAATCCCAATGAAACAATCTGATCCGCGTAGTCCTCGGCGTTGTCCATTTCCATCATGTACGCCGCCCAAAGCCCGAGTTGACGATTGCGCAGCGTGGTGACCCGCAAGATCTTCCGGTGCAGTGCGTCGCGCCTGTTCTCTTCCGTCTTGAGCTCTTGCCCGTGAACCAACATGTCGCCTACTCCCTGGTCAGCTTGCATTTCATCATGTGATGACTGGTTTTCATCACGTCCCTGTCCATGACATTGACACCGCCTCATTCATTATTCCAATCGATTTAAAATGTTTGTTTAATAGATTTTAGCTATCAATAAAAATGGGCCGGACGGCGACCCGCCGCGCGCTGTTCCGCCGGCCGCCGCCGCGCCGCCCAATCGGGGCGGCCGGTGGGAGGCGGTCACGCCGCGCGGGGGTAACGGGCGGCGAACCGGGCGCGGATGTGATTGGCGAGTTCGATGGCGATGTCGCTGGCGCCGGCCTTGGGCAGGTGCAGGTTGATGTAATACGTGGGCAGCGCCGGCAGCTCGATGTCCGGCTTGATCGCCTCGAGGTTGTCGGGCACCGTCGAGGCCAGCAGCGGCGCGATCGCCAGGTCGGCGAGCAGCGTCGCGCACAGCGGCTCCATGTTGCTGAGTTCGCAGACCGGCCTCCAGTCGCGGCCCGCCTTGGCGAGGGCCTTGATGGCGGCGTCGCGAAACGCGCACGTCTGGTCGCCGATGGAAACAGGCAGCGGCTTTTGGGCGCGGGCGCGGCCGTCGCGCGCGCCCACCCACACCAGTTGGTCGGGAAGAAGGACCTCGGCGCCGGGCTCGCACGTGCGTTCGGTGGTCAGCGTGAGGTCCACCTTGCCGTGCTCGAGGGCTTCGAGAAGGAGCGGCGTCGTGCTGCACACCAGCGAGACCCGGACGCGGGGCCACGCCTGGTCGAAGCTCTTGAGGATAGGCGGAAGAAAGGGGCCGACGATGTCGTGCGGCGCCCCGAGCCTGACCTCGCCCTCGAACTCGGGCGACGTCATCAATCCCCAGATTTCATCGTTCAGCGCGAGCAGGCGCTGCGCGTGCACGAGCAGGCGCTCGCCCCGGGGGGTCAGCCGGATGCGCCTCCGGTCGCGCTCGAACAGCGGCTCGCGGAAGCTGTCCTCGAGCCGTTTGATCTGCTGGCTCACCGCCGCCTGCGTAAGGTTCAAAAGCCGCCCCGCGCTGGTCATCCCGCCGGTTTCCGCCACCGCCACGAAGGCCCTGAGCAGCGCCGTGTCGATGTTGTGGGCCATGTGCCGACCTCTCAATACAATAAGTAAACGTTATGCTTATATATAAACAACATTCGTTTCCGTTATGCAAGATCCTTCGCTAGATTGGCGTCATCGGACAACCCTTCGCGACTTCGGACAACGATTGGAGAGACCCATGCCCCGCGCCCTGACAAGCCTCCTTCACCATCCCCCGGCGGCGCTTCCACGCGCCGGGCTCCGCCTCGTCGACATCGCCGACACGGTTCTCGGCTGGGTGGAGGTTTCGCGCCAGCGCCGGCACCTGGCGTCCCTCGACAACCGCATGCTGAGCGACATCGGCTTCAGCCGCGCCGACGTGGAACGCGAGATCGATCGCCCGTTCTGGGACTTCGGCCGAAGGGACCGCTGAAGGTCCCGGTACCGACGGTCGGGACGGCCGTGTTCCGCCCGCTTTTTTCGGCGGGGCGGCGTTCGGCCCAATGGCGTTTTCCGCACCCGCCCGGCTGTCGATTATCGAGAAAAACGAGCCCGAAAAGGCGGAATTTCTACTGTGCATGGGGTTGTTTTTGCAAAAACGCGTTACACCCCCCCCCCGGTCCGGCCGCGGACGGCGTCGACAGCCCGCCGTCCGTCCGCGCGGACGCCGGCTCATGGTGGAAGCATGAGGGGGTGACGGGTCGGGTGATGGCGCCGGCGGAGAGCCCGGGGGGCCGCCCGCCGGCGCTCGTCACGGCTTTTCCGTCGAGGCCGAAACGCCGCCACGCCGGGGCGGCCTAGGGCGAACTCGGCTTGCACGGAGAATTGCGCGGGCGCGCCCTTTCGGCGACCTGGTCGATCTGTTCGTCGGTCAGATCCGCCAGTTCGTCCAGGGCGCTCGCCCAGTCGCTGACGTCGGCCCAACGGTGCTGGGCCACGGTTCTGGTCACACGGTTCTGTTTCGACACGCGCGAGACTCCCTCTTGCCCCAGATCGGCACGGCCCCGAGCGTTTCCGCGCAATGCGTCACCTCTCCGGGTGTCCGCGGTAAGTGTCGATGCCATGACAATCGTACCCAAATCGAAACATTCGCCCCATGAAATGGGAGTCTGGGTTTCGGAGTCAACGGCGCCATGCGGTCTCATGTCATTTTTATGGCGGCGCCGAAGCCGAACAGCAGGATGCTCGACCAGAACTCGGCCTTCCTGAGGCCGGTCTTATCCCTCATGGCATTTCTACGTCCCGGCGCGAGAGGAAGCAGCGGGGACAGCCGGGGGGTGGCTGTCCCCGCCTACGACACCGGCGGTCGCCGCTGAAGCAGCGGCTACGGCTTGGGGATGCCGAGGTCCGCCGGATCGATCTTGGCCGCTCCTAATTCGTACAGGGTCCAGCCGAACAAACTCTCGAGGCGGGCAAACTCCGCCGACGCCTCGCCTCCGGTCTGGCCCGAAATAGCGCAGAAATTGTCCTTTGCCCAGTTCTTTAAGGCGTCCGTCTCAAAAGCTTTGTTGAACGCGTCGGTCAGGACCGCCTTGACGTCGTCCGGCGAGTGCGCGCGAACCGCCATGCCGATGGCCTGTCCGATCGGCAGGTGCTTGGACAGTTCGGGACACGCGGTAAAGGCCGAGGGAATTTCGCCGACGCCCTCGACCATGAACGGCTCGGGAACCAGCATGCCCAGGGCCCGCAGCTTGCCGCCCTTGATCAGTTGCTGCTGTTCCGCGAGCGACGTGACCACGACGCTCACCTCGCCCGTCATCGCCGCGGTCTGCGCCGGGGCAGACCCGGGATACGGGATGAAATTGAGCTTGGCGCCCGTTCCCTCCATCAGGGCCAGCAGGTTCAAATGATGGATCGAGCCGGCCCCGCCCGCCGAGGCCTTGATGGCGCCCGGATCGGCCTTCGCCGCGTCGATCAGCTCGGTGAGCGACGCGTAGGGCGCGTCCGCCGACACGGATATCACGTCGGGCGAACCGGCGATAATGAAGGGGTACCAAACATCCATCTTCTGATCCCAACCGCCCCGCACGGAAGCGGTAATAACTGACTCCCACAGCCCGACAATAGTGTAGCCATCAGCCGGCTGACTGTAAACATAGCTCATGCCGATGCAACCGGCGAAACCGCCCGGTTTGTTGGTGACATTGATGCGGACCGGCAGGAAGTTCTGCATCTCCGCGGACACGATCCGGTTGCACACCTCGGCGCCACCACCGGCGGCGTCTGGCGGCTCGAGCCCGACGGCCTGACCTTCGATGCCGATGGCGGCGTTTGGGTCACCAGCATCGTCATCAACCGGGTTCTGCGACTCGGGCCGGACGGTCGCCAGGAGATCGTACTCGAGGATTGCGATCCATCTCATGGACACGTTCCGCTCTCTCATGGGAGGGCTCCGACGCGGTCCTGCGGCTCGATGGCGACGGCCGCCTGTTTCTCCGCCGCCATGGACGGAACGACGAGAAAAACCTGCGTTTCCCGCGGGAGAACCGGGTATTCGCCGGAGACTGCGTCTTCCGTCTCCAGCGCCATGTTGTTGACCATCTGATGGGACGTGGCGATATCATGAACACGGGGCGCGACTATCTCGCCAACCTGGCGATCGAGCGGGCCGTGTACGAATTGGACAGAACCGGCAGGCGGCTGGAACTTTGAAGGCCGCCCGGTGCAACGACTTGAGTGGGCATTGATCATGGGAACTCCGACCGACGCGGGCGGGAGCGAAACCGAAAAGGCCACACCCCGAACTCCGAAGGCCGCCAAGGCCGGCGGCGCGCGTGTCTCGCAGACGGAGCGCGCCTACGAACAGATCAAGCGCCGCATCCTCGAAAACGACATGGCCGCCGGCTTCCAGGTCCTGGAACAGCAACTCGCGCAGATGCTCGACATGAGCCGCACGCCGGTGCGCGAAGCTCTGATCCGCCTCGCCGAGGAAGGGATGGTGGAGGTTCGCCCCCGTCACGGCATGCGCGTTCTGCCCGTGTCGGCCGACGACATGCGCGAGATTTACGAGATCCTGACCTGCCTGGAGGCCACCGCCGCCGAACTGGTGGCCGCGCGCGGCGTGAGCGACGCGGAACTGGCGGAACTGAAACAGGCGGTCGCGGAGATGGACGCGGCGCTGGAGAGGGACGATCTCCGACATTGGGCCCAGGCCGACGAGAAGTTCCATATGCTGCTGGTCAAATACTCCGGAAACGCGCGCCTCCTGTCCATCGTCAACAGTTTCTGGGAACAGACCCACCGGGTGCGGCTGGTCACCCTTCGCCTGCGCCCCAAGCCGGTCAATTCCAACAAGGATCACGCGGCCGTGGTCGACGCCATCGCCCAGGGCGACCGCGAGGCCGCCCGCAGGCTGCACCACAGGCACCGGGTCAAGAACGGCAAGATGCTGGTGGCCCTGCTCAAGGAACACGGCCTGACGCAGCTTTAGTGGTCCCCGTTCCAGCGGTCTCTGTCCGGAGCGGCGGAAAAAATCTTCGGCGCCGGGCTGCTTTTGGCCGGCGGATGATTTATTGATCTCGGGCAAATCTCGCGCGTCGGCGCGAGCGAGGCATCACGGGGACACGCGCATTGACCCAAAACGGCACACCACCCGGCACCGACGCGGCGATCGACGTCAGGGACATCACCATCGCGTATGGCGATTTCCTCATCCAGCGCGACCTGACCTTCACCGTCAGGCGCGGCGAGATCTTCATCATCATGGGCGGCAGCGGTTGCGGCAAGACGACGGTCATGCGGTCTCTCAGCGGCCTCAAGGAGCCGTCCAAGGGACAGGTGTTCCTCAACGGCGTCAGCCTTTGGGAGGTGGAACAGCGCGAACGCGAGGCCCTCGCCCGCAAGCTCGGAATCGTCTATCAGCAAGGCGCGCTCTGGAGTTCCATGACGCTCGCCGAGAACGTCTCCCTGCCGCTCGGCGAATACACCGATCTTTCCGCCAAGGACATTCGCGACCTCGTGTCGCTCAAGCTGGCGCTCGTCGGTCTCGCCGGGTTCGAGGACTACTACCCGTCGGAAATCAGCGGCGGCATGCGCAAACGCGCCGGCGTGGCCCGGGCCCTGGCGCTCGATCCGGAACTGCTGTTTTTCGACGAACCGTCGGCCGGACTGGATCCGGTGACGTCGTCCCTGCTCGACGACCTGATCGCCCAGCTTCGCGACAGTCTCGGCACCACCATGATCATGGTCACCCATGAACTGCCGAGCATCTTCGCCATCGGCGACGACTCCGTCTTCCTGGACGCGCAGACGAAGACGATGATCGCCGGCGGCGACCCGAAGCGGCTTCTGCGCGAGTGCGAGGACCCGCGCGTGCAGGCCTTCCTGACCCGGGGCGGCAAGGAACGCGCGGCGTGACCGCGGGACCGGACGCCCCCTTTCCCCCGGAGAGCGGCGCATGGGCTCTTCGCCGCTGATCATGACCCTGTCGGTCGCGACGGGAAGCGCGATCGGCGGCGTGCTTCGCTACTGGTGCTCGGGGTTCATGGCCGAACGCATCGGCGAGACGTTCCCCTGGGGCACCCTGTTCGTCAACGTTCTGGGTTCGATCCTGATCGGCGTGTTCGCCGCCGTGACCGCGCCCGACGCGCGGCTGATCGTGTCCCCGGCCGTCCGGATGTTCTTCATGCTGGGCCTGTTCGGCGGGTTCACCACCTTCTCGTCGTTCAGCCTGCAGACCCTCAACCTCGTGCAGGACGGCGAGTGGCTGTTCGCCGCCGCCAACATCTTCGGTTCGGTGTTTCTGTGCCTGGTCGGCGTCTGGCTCGGCCACACCCTGGGAATGGCGTACAATCGCTAGAGCACTGGTTTGGAGGACGCGACATGAACATCTCCGAGGACGCCGTCCTGCTCCGCGTTTTCGTCGGCGAGGGCGACCGTCACGGCCACCGTCCGCTCTACGAGGCGATCGTCCTCAAGGCCCGCGAAATGCACATGGCCGGGGCGACCGTGCTCCGGGGGCCCATGGGCTTCGGCCACGGCGCCCACCTGCACACCGCCAAGATCCTGCGCCTCTCCGCCGACCTTCCGGTGGTCATCGAGATCGTCGATACCGCCGATCGCGTCGACGCGTTCCTCGAGGCGATCGAGCCCATGGTGGACAGCGGCCTGATCACCCGGGAGAAGGCCACGGTGGTGCGCTACGGCTCGCGGTCCTGACGGGACGCCTCGCGCGCCCCGGCCCGACGGCGGCCGATCCTCACACGAGCGTGATTTGCGGTGACCGGCGACGCCGGCCCATATCCCGGGTGGCCGCCCCACGGTTAAGGAGACGCCCTCGTGGAGAAACGACATCGCTACCGCAACGTCGCCCGCGCCGCCCTGGTGGCGGCCGCGATGGCGACCACGGCCGGATTTGCCTCCCTCGACTCCCTGTTCGCGCCGTCCGCCGATGTGTGGGATCGCTGGACGGCCCATGACCCGGCGTCCACCGCGACCGTCGACCATTCGGCGTGGGACGGCCTGCTCGGCCGGTATGTGGTCGAGGGCCGGGACGGCATCAACCGCGTCGCCTACGGACGCGTGAGCGCCGCCGACAGGGCCGCGCTTTCGGCCTACATCGGCGCCCTGGCCGCCACCCCCATCAGCCGGTACGCCCGCCCGCAACAGCGCGCCTACTGGATCAACCTGTACAACGCCCTGACCGTCAAGACCGTGCTCGATCACTATCCGGTGGACAGCATCCGCGACATCGACACGTCGCCGGGCGTGTTCGCGGACGGCCCCTGGGGCGCGGACGCCATCGTCGTCGAGGGCCAAACCGTCACCCTCAACGACATCGAACACCGGATCCTGCGGCCGATCTGGCGCGATCCCCGGGTGCACTACGCCGTCAACTGCGCGGCCATCGGCTGCCCCAATCTCCAGCCCACGGCCTTCACGGCGGCCAACACGGACGCGCTGATGGACAAGGGCGCCCGCGACTACGTCAACCATCCGCGCGGCGCCCGCGTGGCCGGCGGCGACCTGACGGTCTCCAGCATCTACGTCTGGTTCCAGGAGGATTTCGGCGGCACCGGCGAGAGCGTCATCGCCCACCTGCGCCGCTTCGCCGGCCCCGCCCTCGCCGGCCAGCTCGCCCCCGTCCGATCCATCTCGGACCATGCCTACGACTGGGCACTGAACGACGCCACGACCGGCGGTCCGTGAGGCCGTCCCCGGTGTCCACGCCCATGGTGAATGGCCGCGCGGGGACTATCGAGAGGGGACCGGGGGGGGGGTAAAAGCAAAAAGTGAAAAACAACCCCGTGCACAGTAGAATTTATCCGCAACCCATTGAAATAATTGAGTTTCCCGAAGGCTCGTTGTCGATCTCGCAATGAGGCAAGCTATTGATATAAAAAGAAACATTCCGATGCGATCCCGGAATGCTCGGCTTTCAAACCGGAAAAGGGAACGCTACCACTCCTCGGACAATTCGCGGCGATTGTCACGTAAGACATTGTAATTGATAAGAATTCCTCGATCTCACCCTTGGAAACGGGAAACCGGGCGCGCGACCCTTTTCGCGGCCTTCCGGCCCGCCAGGCGCGCGAGCGACGGCCGGCAATGGTTTCGAGCCTCTCGACAAAGCCGTCACACCCGCCCGGAAGCTTATCTATCGAGTGTGAGCACCATTTTTCCGATGTGCCGCTTGGACATGAACAGGGTCTGCGCGTCGGCGATTCGTTCTAGCGGAAACGTTTCGGCCACCACGGGGGAGATGCACCCGCGTTCGATGTATTCGATCAGGTTGGCGAAGACCTCGGGTTCCAGGACCGTGCAGCCGAAAAAGCTCAAGTCCTTAAGATAGAGGGTTCGGAGGTCCAACTCGACCAAGGGGCCGGCGATCGCGCCCGCCACGGCATAACGGCCCCCCGGACGGAGCGCGTCGAGGAATTCGGGCCAGCGTGCTCCCGCGACCAGATCGACGACAACGTCGATGCTGTCGCGCCCGAGTGTGTCGACGAGGCTGTCATCGCGCGCGAGTGTCATCTCGGCGCCCAGGGCGAGCACGGCTTGCGATTTCGCGGGGCTGGTCACGGCGAAAACCCGAGCCCCGCGCGCCCTCGCCAACTGGACCGCCGCGGACCCGACACCGCCCGACGCGCCGGTGACGAGAACCCGATCGCCCGGTCCGGTTTGCGACCGTGTCAGGAGATTTTCCGCCGTGGAATAAGAGCATGGAAAGGAAGCGAGCTCGGTGTCGCTCAATGTGCTCTCGATCTTGTGGGCGTGCCGCGACGCGACCACGGTGTATTCGGCAAATCCTCCGTCGCATTCCGAGCCGAAATACCAAGGCCGTTCCAGCTCTTTGCCATTGGCTTCCCGGAGGCACGGCTCGATCAACACCCGCTCGCCGATCCGGTCCGCGCCGACCTCTTCCCCGATCGCGACGATCCTCCCGCAGACGTCGGCGCCCTGGATGCGCGGAAAGTGAAACGCCGCGCCGGACCAGCCGGCGCCTTCGCTCGCGCCGCTCCTTTCCGAATACCAGCCCGTGCGGGTATTGATGTCGGTGTTGTTCACGCCCGCCGCTGCCACGCGAACAAGCACGTCGCGCGAGCTCGGCCGGGGAACCGGAATGTCGTCGCGCACCTCGAGCTTATCAAGCCCCCCATGCCCGGTAAGCCACACGCCACGCATCGTTTTCGGCCGTTCACCCATTCGACGTCTTCCCCGAGAATCGCACGTCAGGCATGGTGCACTGTCTGGACCGCCGTTGCTATTCGGAATGTCGCCTGTTCGCTAGAACTCGTTGGTTTGACGCCCTCGAGCGACACAGCTGCTATCTGGGGGTAAGCGGAAACTCCCGACCGTTCGTCAGCTTTCCACCGGATGTAGTCCGCTCAACTCCCACCTACGGACCATCACTCAGCGTGGCGCGGACCGCCACTGTTGTTAAGGCTTCTCCGACACCTGCCGATCAACGCCGAGCACCGCTACCACCTCGCCACGGCAGGTGTCCGAGAACCCTTAACAAGTGCGGCAGCACACGAGTCGGGATTGACCTGATCAATGGGTCGTTGGGTCGCGTCTAGCATCCAGCCCGCTTGGGGCGGATTAGCCTTGGCGTAATCCGCCGCATGCGTTCTGGGCGGTGTTCATTCGTCGGAATTCGCCTGACGGCTATTCCGGCCTTCTTTTCGATGAAACTTGTACAATTGGCATGCGGGGTGTTTGCTGGTGCGCGTGGGCGCGCGAGCATGTATACGAGTGTGGACGTTAACCCCGTCACCCCGCCGGACAGGCATGCACCATTGAGCACACTCCGGACGCTGTACCCGCCGATCGAACCCTATGAGACCGGGATGCTGGACGTGGGGGACGGGCATTCGGTTTATTACGAACGCTGCGGCAGGGCGGGCGGCACGCCGGCGGTTTTTCTGCATGGCGGGCCGGGCGGGGGGTGTTCGGCGGATCATCGGCGGCTGTTCGATCCGGATCGGTATGACATTCTTCTGTTCGATCAGCGGGGCTGCGGGCGGTCGACGCCTCACGCGGAACTGGAGGCGAATACCACCTGGCACCTGGTCGCCGACATGGAACGGCTGCGCGCGCTCGCCGGGGTGGACCGGTGGCTGGTGTTCGGCGGGTCGTGGGGGTCGACGCTGGCGCTGGCCTACGCCGAAACATATCCCGAACGCGTGAGCGCGCTGGTCCTGCGCGGGGTCTACACGCTGACCCGGGCCGAGCTCGACTGGTATTACCAGTACGGCGTGTCGGAGATCTTTCCCGACAAGTGGGAACGGTTCGTCGCGCCCATTCCCGAGGACGAGCGCGACGACATGATCGCCGCCTACCGCAAGCGCCTGACCAGCGACGATCCCGCCGTCCGGCTCGAGGCCGCGACGGCGTGGAGCCTCTGGGAAGGCGAGACGATCACGCTGCTGCCGAACGCCGAGCTGTCCCGCGACCACGGCGACGAACGGTTCGCGGTCGCCTTCGCGCGGATCGAAAACCACTACTTCTTCCATGGCGTGTGGCTCGAGGAAAACCAGCTTCTCCGGAATGCCCACAAGCTGCGCGGCATCCCCGGCGCGATCGTCCACGGGCGCTACGACATGCCCTGCCCCGCCCGCTATGCTTACGCGTTGCACAAGGCGTGGCCGGAGGCGGAGTTCCACCTGATCGAGGGCGCCGGGCACGCCTATTCGGAGCCGGGTATCCTGGACCGGCTCATCAAGGCGACCGACCGCTTCGGCGGATAATCACGTCCCGAGGCGTGGTCCGGGGAGAGAGAGGCCGCGGCCTCTGCCGTTCCCCACGCCGCGATACCCTGTACCATTCCTGGATCAGCGCGCGAGCGCCATCAGTTCGTTGGTGACCCGGTCGAACAATCGCCACCACGGCCTCGCCCAGAGAGGTCAGGGAGAGGATGGCGGCGGTGGACACGCAGCAGACCAGGATCCCGTATTCGACGGCCGACGTTCCGGAGTCGTCCCTGAGAACCTCGACAATGATATTGCGTCTCATGACAACCTCCTGTCCCGAGAAAGTATCCACGTTAAGATTAACTTAAATATAGAGTCAAATTGCCCTAAAGTCAAAATGTGATATCGATAAAATTTTACTAAAATTTGCATCTATTTTTACAAGTATTTTCTTTAATTTTGGACGAGTATGTATTTTTATATTCATGGTGGGCGGATTTCTTTTGGCGCGGTCCGCCGCGTGTGGTCGGGCGGGGGGCATGCGTCGGAATACGCCTGGCGGCTCTTCCGACCTCCTTTCCGATGGATATTACACACTCGGAACAGGGGCGTTTGGGGGTGCGCGGGCGGGCGCGAGCGTGTATAGAAACAAAAACAATCGGGACTTACACCGACCATCTGGGAGCGACTCCATGACCGACAAGGCGCCGGGAAAACACGAACTGGATCCCATCGAGATCGCCAGCCGCGACGAAATCTCGGCGCTGCAGCTCGACCGGCTGAAATGGACCCTCGGGCACGTCTACAAGAACGTCCGGCACTATCGCGACGCCTTCAATCAGGCCGGCGTGCACCCCGACGACATGAAGCAGCTCTCGGATCTGGCGAAATTCCCCTTCGCCACCAAGGACGACCTCCGCCGCAGCTATCCCTTCAACATGTTCGCGGTGCCGCGCGAGCAGGTGGTCCGCGTCCACGCCTCCAGCGGCACCACCGGCAAGCCCACGGTGGTCGGCTACACCCAGCGCGACATCGAGACCTGGGCGGGGCTGATGGCGCGGTGCATCCGGGCCGCCGGCGGCCGGCCCGGCGATATCGTGCACGTGGCCTACGGCTACGGGTTGTTCACCGGCGGCCTCGGCGCGCACTACGGGGCCGAGAAGCTGGGCTGCACCGTCATTCCCATGTCCGGCGGAATGACGCCACGCCAGGTCCAGCTCATCCAGGATTTCAAGCCGGACATCATCATGGTGACGCCGTCGTACATGCTGGCCATCGCCGACGAGTTCGACCACCAGGGGATCGATCCGCGCGAGTCGTCCATCCGCATCGGCATGCACGGCGCCGAGCCGTGGACCAACGCCATGCGCGCCGAGATCGAGGAGCGTTTCGACATGGACGCCATCGACCTCTACGGCCTGTCGGAGGTGCTGGGTCCCGGCGTGTCGAGCGAGTGCATCGAGACCAAGGACGGGCTGCACATCTGGGAGGACCACTTCTATCCGGAAATCGTCGACCCGGTGACCGGCGAGGTGCTGGCCGACGGCGAACAGGGCGAACTGGTGTTCACGTCGCTGACCAAGGAGGCGTTTCCCATCGTCCGCTACCGCACCCGCGACCTCACCCGGCTGCTGCCGGGGACGGCGCGGACCATGCGGCGGATGGAGAAGATCACCGGGCGGTCCGACGACATGCTGATCATTCGCGGCGTCAACCTGTTCCCCAGCCAGATCGAGGAACTGATCCTCAAGGACGGCCACCTGTCGCCGCACTACGTGCTCGAGGTGTTCCGGCGCGATCACCTCGACGCGCTCGACGTGGTGGTGGAAAGCCGGTCCGACCTCAAGCCCTACGACGAGAAGACCAAGCAGGCCTGCGCCAAGAGGCTGGCCCACAGCATCAAGTCCTACATCGGCGTCACCGCCGGGGTCCGGGTGGTGGACGTGAACCAGATCGAGCGGTCCATCGGCAAGGCCCAACGCATCATCGACATGCGCCCGAAGAACTGACCGGCCGTTCAACAGGCCGAGATAGGCCGCCTTGACCTTTTCGTTGGACTTGAGGGCCTCGCCGGTGTCGGTGAGGATCACCCGGCCGGCTTCCAGCACGTAGGCGCGATCGGCGATGGAGAGCGCGAGGAAGGCGTTCTGCTCCACCAGGAAGATGGTGGTCCCGGCCGCCTTCTGGGCGACGATCTTCTCGAACACCTCGTCCACCAGGATCGGCGACAGGCCCATGGACGGCTCGTCCAGCAACAGGATGCGCGGGCGGGCCATCAGGGCGCGGGCGATGGCCAGCATCTGCTGCTGGCCGCCCGACAGGATGCCGGCCGCCTGGCCGCGACGCTCCCGGAGCACGGGAAACATCTCGTAGACCTGTTCCAGCGTCTCTTTGACCTCCGCCCGGGTCCGCGTGTAACCGCCGAGCGCGAGGTTGTCCTCCACCGTCATGGGGCCGAGAACCTGGCGTCCCTCCGGCACCTGGACGATGCCGAGGCGGACGCGGCGCTCGGCCGCCAGCGCGGTGATGTCGACGCCGTCGAACAGGACGGCGCCGGCGCTGACCGGCTGGATCCCCGACACGGTCCGAGCAGGGTGGTCTTGCCCGCGCCGTTGGCCCCCACCAGCGCCACCAGCTCGCCGTCGCCGACGGTGAGCGACACGTCGTCCAGCGCCTGGATCGGGCCGTAATGGCAGCCGAGGCCGGTGACCTCGAGAAGAGGCTTGGTGCTAGCGATTGCGCCCTCCCTCGCCGAGATAGGCGGCGACCACGTCGGGGTTGGAGCGGATCTCGGGGCCCGTTCCCTCGGCCAGCTTCTGGCCGTGGTCGAGAACGAGGATGTGGTCGGAAACCGCCCACACCAGGCGCATGTCGTGCTCCACCAGGACCACGGTGACGCCCCGTCCGGCGACCTTCTGGATCAGGCCGTCGATGGCCAGCGTTTCGGACGGATTGAGACCGGCGGCGGGCTCGTCCAGCAGCAGCATCTTCGGCTGCACCGCCAGCGCCCGGGCGATCTCCAGCCGTTTCAAGGCGCCATAGGGCATCGCCGAGGCCTCCGCGCCGATGTAGTCCGCGAGGCCGACGAAGGTCATGAGCGCGGCCGCCCGCTCGCGGTATTCCGCGTCCTTGCGCACCACCGAGGGGAAGCGGAACAGCGACGGCAGGAACCGGCCGTCGCAGCGCAGGTGGTAGCCCACCATGACGTTGTCCATGGCCGACATGTTGAGGAAGATCTGCAGGTTCTGGAACGTCCGCGACAGGCCGTGGCGGGCGAGCACGTGCGGCGGCTGTCCGGTGATGTCCGTGCCGCCGAAATGGATCTGGCCCCGGGTCGGCGTGTAGAGGCCGGTGATCAGATTGAACAGCGTCGTCTTGCCGGCGCCATTGGGGCCGATGATGGAATGGATGGTGCCGGGATTGATGGCGAAGGTCAGGTCCTGGACGGCGCCGACCCCGCCGAAGGTCTTGTGCAGGTTCTCGACGCGCAGCAGGGTCACGGCCGGCGCGTCCTCTTCACCAGGTCCACGAGGCTGGGCACCAGTCCCTTGCGCATGAAGATCATCGTACCCATCAGGATGGCGCCGAACGCCAGCATCTCGAAATCGTGCAGCACCGTCAGCAGCTGCGGCAGGATGGTCAGGATGGCGGCGCCGACGATGGCCCCGAAGGTGGACGCCATGCCGCCGAGAACCACCATGGTGACCAGTTCGATGGAGTGGAAGAAGCTGGCCTCGTCGGGGGTGATGAAGCCGGTGTAGTGCGCATACAGGCTGCCCGCGAAGCTCGCCAGCACGGCGGACACCACGAAGATCAGGATCTTGTAGCGGGTCACGTCGACGCCCGCCACCGAGGCCGCCACCTCCGATCCGTGGACCGAGCGGAGCGCCCGGCCGACCGGCGAGTCGATGAGGTTGAGCGCCAGCCAGACGCTGACCAGCAGCAGGCCGCCGACGATCCAGTACCAGGTGGCTTCTCCCGACACGGTCCAGCCGGCGACGGAGAAAGCCGGCACCGGCATGCCGTCGGGGCCGCCGGTGATGCCCACCTCCTGGTTCAGCGCGATGGAGATGATGATGCCCATGCCCAGCGTTCCCATGGCCAGGTAATGGCCCCTGAGCTTGAGGATCGGGCGGGCGATGACGAAGGAAAGGAGGCCGACGCCAACGGCGCCGATCAGCAACGCGGCCAGCGGCGGCCAGCCATAGGTGCCGGTCAGCACGGCGGACGCGTACGCCCCCAGCCCGAAGAACCCGGCGTGGCCGAGGCTGATCTGGCCGCCGTAGCCGATGAGCAGGTTGAGCCCGACGCAGACGATGGCGTTGATCCCCACCAGGATGACCACGTCGTAGTAGAATGCGTTGGGCAGGAAGGCGGGAAGGATGGCGATGATCGCCGCCAGCGCCAACAGCCCGCCGCTCCGTGGATGCCAGAACCCCATCAGACGCGCTCTGTCCCCTTCGCGCCGAACAGCCCGTTGGGGATCATCACCAGGACCACGAGAATGATCACGAACGCCACCGCGTCCTTGTAGGCCGACGAGATATAGCCGGCGGTCATCGCCTCGCTGACGCCGACGATCAGTCCGCCGGCGATGGCGCCCATGGGGTTGCCGAGCCCGCCGAGGATGGCGGCGCAGAAGCCCTTCAGCCCGAGCATCACGCCGACGCTGGGATAGGTGAGCGAGATCGGCGCGATGAGGATGCCGGCGACGGCGCCGAGCATGGCCGCCAGCCCGAAACTCAGGCTGAGGATGAACCGGGTGTTGATGCCCATCAGCCGGGCGACCAGGGGATTGTGGGAGGTGGCCAGCATGGCCTTGCCGGTGCGGGTCCGGCCGAAGAACCAGCGGAGCGCGACGATCACCGCCATGGTGGCGCCGATCACCCACAGGCTTTGCGGCAGCAGCGCGGCGCCGCCGATGATGATGGGGTCGCTGCCGGAAAACGCCGGGACGCTGTGGAAATCCCGCCCCCAGATCACCTCGGCGGCGCCGCGCAGGAAGATCGACGCGCCGATGGTGATGATGATCAGGGTGACGATGGAGGCGTTGCGCGCCGGCTCCACCGCGAACTTCTCCAGCAGCACGCCGACGGCGACGGTGATCAGCACCGCCGCCGGCACCGCCACCAGCATGGGCATGCCCGCCGCCAGCAGGGAGACCGTGCTCATGCCGGAGATCATCACGAACTCGCCCTGGGCGAAGTTGATGACGTTGCTGGCGTTGTAGATGATGGCGAAGCCGAGACCCACCAGGGCATAGGTCGCCCCGATGGTGACTCCGGAAAACAGGAACTGCAGGAACTCAGCGAACACGGATATCAGGCACCGATTGAGAAAAAAGAGGCTTTCCCGCCGTCACGGCGGGAAAGCCGTCCCGGGACCGCGCGCCGATCTTACGGCAACAGCCTCCAATTGCCATCCTTCACCTCGACCATGACGAACGAATTGGTGTCGAGGCCCAGGTGGTCGGTGGTCGACATGTTGAAGATGCCGTCGGCGCCGATGAAGTTGGTGGTGTTCTCGATCTCGGCCCGCACCTTTTCCTTGTCGGTGCCGCCGGCCCGTTCCATGGCCTGGACGGCGATGAACAGACCGTCATAGGCGTGGCCGCCGAAGGTGGAGATGGACTCGCCGTATTTCTTCTCGTAGGCGTCGCGGTAGGCGGTCGCCACCTTCTTCTGCGGATGGTCGTCGGCAAGCTGGTCGACCACCAGCAGCGCCGCGACCGGCAGGCGCGCGCCCTCGGCCGCGCCGTCGGCGCCCTCGATGAACTTCATGGAGGCCGAGCCGTGGGTCTGGTAGTGCGGGATCGCCAGGCCGATCTGCTTGACGTTCTTGGCGACGATGCTGGTGGGGGCGCCGAAGCCGCAATAGAGGAACGCCTGGACGCCGTCGGCGTTCTTGATCTTGGTGAGCTGCGGGGTCATGTCGGTGTCGCCCTTGCCGTGGCTCTCGTCGGCGACGATGGTCATGCCCATCTCGGGCGCCAGTTCCACGGCGTTGGTGTGGCACGACTGGTCGAAGCCGCCGCTGCCGGACAACAGGCCCACCTTGGTGAGTCCCGCTGGCCTTCATGTCGTCGAAGATCTTGCGCACCGCGAGGCGGTCGGTATGCGGGGTCTTGAACACCCACTTCTTGACCGGATCGACGATGACCCCGGCGCCGGCCAGCGAAATGAACGGAATCCCCGCCGCCTCCACCTCGTTGATCACCGCCATGGTTTCGCCGGTGGTGGTGCCGCCGATGATGACGTCCACCTGGTCCTGCTGGATCAGGCGCTTGACGAAGGTCAGCGCCTCCTTGGCGGACGAGCCGGAGTCGTAGAGGATCAGTTCCACCGGTTTTCCGCCGATGCCGCCGTCGGCGTTGATGGCGTCCACGTACATCTCCAACGTCTTCTTCTCGGGATCGCCGAGGAACGACGCGCCGCCGGTGACCGCCAAAAACGATCCCACCTTGACGGTATCGGCCGCTTGCGGCGTCCCGGCCAGGACACCCAGGACCATCACGGCCGCCGGCACGGCCGCGCTCAAGCGAATCACAATTTCACGTATCATCTTGGTTCTTCCCCCTGTTCACGCGATTTGATGCTTGTGAAGACAGCTTACGCTCAACAACAAGGGGTTAACCACAATTATGACAGGGTCAAGGGAAATCCGCGATCGAACCCCCGTTGGACGCGTTGGGACCGTCGAGGGCCTTTACCCGGCCGGCGTCGGGCCGGGCGGCGGGCGGCCCCATGCCCGTTGGCAGGCGGCCTGGCCGTCGGCGGGTTCGCTCTCGGTGAAGATCCACTGGAACGGCACGACGACGGGGCTCGTCACCATGCGGATGATGGTCCCGATGATCGCGCCCGTTCCCAGCGCGACCTTGATATCCGGAATGCGCCCCCTCACCCGGACCGGGGTCCGGGCGCTGAACATCTGCGGCCGTTTCGGCTCGGGCACGGCCCTGAAGTCGATGGTATCGCTCCTGAAATCGATGACGCCGTCGCCCGATGCCTGAATGTTGGTGCTGTCGATGAGCAGGGCGGACGGGCGCATGATCCCGTCGCGAAGGTTGAACCGGGCAACGAGGCAGTTGACCTTGGATCTGGTTTCGGAGTCGAGCGACGGCATCATGGCCACGAAGAGGTTGACCGCCCACAGGTCGAACAGGCGGGCGTCCAGGTTCTTGGGCCAGATCGCGAAGTCGATGTGGCCGTTGGAGGCATCCATGACGTTGTCGAGATCCCGTCCCCGGGTCGTGAGATCCACGTCGGCGCTGATGATCCCGCCGACCACCGACGCCGGATCGATGCGGCGGGCGAGGATGCCGTAATCCAGGCGGTCGATGCTGGCGCGCGCTTCCAGGCCCACGTCGGTGGCGGTGGGCTCGAGGGCGAAGCCCACGTTGACGGAACCGCCGGGAATGTCGAGGATCAACGGGTCCACCTGGGCCCGGCCGTCCTCCAGGGTCGCGACCAGGGATCCGCGCCCGAGGGGGTCCTGTCCCGAGAGCACTTCCCGCACGTCGAGGGTCAGCCTGGCGTCGATGGCGCGCATGACCTCCGGCGACAGCACCGCCCGCGCCTTCTTGACGGTTCTTTGCGCCGCCGCCGCCTTGCGCGCGGTCCTGTCCACCGGAGCCGGGGTTTCGGACTCGTCGAGGGGCGACCAGGCGCCGGTATCGAAGTCGTCGAGCTGTATGCGTTCCGCGTCCAGGTCCACGGTCAGGCGCGGCGGATGCGAGGCGGTCGAGAAATCGAGCGTGCCGTTGAGGGTGCTGCCGGCCACCTTGAGCCGCAGCTTGTCCACATAGTAGCCGGAGGCGCGGCTGCCGAAATCGCCGGTCAACCGGTACGGCCCGATCGGCGGCAGCGAGACATTGAGGAGGTCGTTGACGCCGCTCAATTTCTCGCCGCTCAAATCCAGCGTGAAGTGCAGGTCGTCGGCTTGAACGGGCAATGGCGCGGTACCGGTCAGCCTGAGGTCCGTTCCGGGCATGGCGACGCCGAGGTCCATGCGAAGCTTGTCCTTGCGGTTCGCGAAGCTGGCGAGCGAATCGGTGGTCAGGGTGATCTTGAGCCGCGCCGCATCGAGACGGCCGTCGAGGGACAGGGTGACCGGCTTTCCGCGCCTGGCGCCGATGGTTGCCTCGGAAACAGCGATATCGACGACGCCCTCCATGTTGGGATCTTTTATCGTCCATCGGCCATTGCGAATTCCGGCGGAGAACTCCGAGCGCTCCAGGATCTCGCGGGTGCTGGCTCCGCGCATGGCAAGCCGGAGATCGAAGCGGCCGGCGGTCAGGTCCAATCCCTCGGCGACGCCCAGGTATTCCAACAGGGTTCCCACGTTCACGTCTTCCGAGCGCAGGACGAGGTCGACGGCGGGATCGGCGCCGCGAAGATCGGCGGCCATGGTGCCGGCCAGCGTGGCGCCGGCGACCGTCGCGCGGAAGGGCGCCCTCTCCACGTGGCCGTCGCGGACCTTGGTGGAAAACGCCACGCCGGTCACGTCGGCCGGGTCCAGCTTGATCCGGTCGATGGCCACGTCGATGTCGGTATCGAAGATCTCGATGCCGTAGGGCATGATCGGCACATCGATGGCCAGCTGCTGGCGGCGGGCCGGCGGGGCCGGCTGTTCCGGCGGCTCGCTCGGCTGAGCCTTCGCGGTGCTGCCGGTCCGCTCGTCGGACGCCGGAGCAAGGCCGGCCAGTTGCCGCGCATCGATGACGGTGGCCCTCACGTCGACGAAGGAGACGACGTCCTCGCCCTCGCGCCGCACGCCCACGTCGCCGCTCAAGGCGGTGTCGCCGATCCGCGCCTCGCGGATGCTCAGGCGCTTCTCCACGCCGGTGATCGCGAAGCCGCCCCTGAGCCTGTAGCGTTCGCGCGCCCTCGGCGAGACGCCGGTCCACGCGGCGAGCCCGCCGATCCGCCGGCCGGATAGGTCGAAATTCAAGCTGGTGCCGACGCCATGCCGGTCCCCCACGACCGTGCCATCCACCCGAAGCCGGGCTCCGCCGCCGGTCGCCGATAACTCCAGGGGCCATTTTCGATCGACGTAGCTGTCGAGAAAATTCCCACCCGAGGCTTGAAGGGAAAAGGGCTCGCCAAGCAACGTTCCCCGAGCGGCAATCCGCGAGCGGTCGAGGGCGGGCATGACCATGTCGGCGGCATCCAGGGTGAATTTCACCGGCCGCCCCCCGGCGACATTGCCGTAGGACAGCGACGCGGCGGCGATCGAAGACCGCAATTCGGCGGACTCGGCAAGCAAACGGATGGTTTCGCCCCGGGCCGAAAACGACACCTCGGCGGTCTCGAACCCGCCTTCCACGCCCTCGGCGTTCAGCAGCAGCCGGGCCAGTTCGCCGATATCCGCCCGCGCCGCCGACAGGGACACATCGACCGCCGGCGTCCCGCCGGTGTCCGGCGCGACACGGATTTCCCCCGCGAACGGCACGTCCGCGACGGTGACCGCCATCAGCGCCGTCAGCCCGCCGTCCGCGACGACCGTTTTGAGGGAGGCGTCCCGGAGGCCGATGGGGCTGTTCGCCACCTCGTGGATCGTCACGTTGAACTCCGCGTCGAAGGTCCGCAAGGGATCCAAGATCAGAACAGGCTCGTCGAGATCCAGGGGGTCTCGGGGGGCCGCCGGGCCTTGCGGCTTCGCGGGTTCGCGAGCGGGTTCGGCGGCGGCGGGCTGCTCGTCTTCCAGGGTATCGAGCGCCGCCGACAGCGGACCGGCATCGATGCTCCGGATATCCAGGGAACCCGTGAGACGCGGGCGCTCCCCGGTGGCATCGGCGACGAGGCCGCCCGTGAACTCCGTATCGCCGGCCGATCCCTTCAGACCGTCGATCCGGAACAGTCCAGCCGCGCCGTTCATGTGTCCTTGGAGCGCGAACGAGCGGATCGGCGGCAGCGCGGTTCCGAGCAGGTTTTCCAGGTTCTTCACCGCCGGACCCTGAAAATCGAAATCGAGGTCGATCTCCGCGCGGCGCATGGGATCCCGGACCTCGCCCGCCACGGTCAGATTGGTGCCCGCAATCTCGGTCACCAGTTCGATGGGCCAAGGCTCCTCGCCGTAGATGAACGCGTCGAGGCTGCCACCCGTCAATTTCACGCTAAACGGCGCGGCCCGGGCGGTCCCATTGATGAAGAGCTCCATGGGCTCCAGGTGTCCGGCGCCACCGCTCACCTCGTCGAAGGTGGCTTCGAACACTTCGCCGGTGCGGGCGTCCCGATAGGTCACGGACATGTCCCGCAGCTCGAGCCGCTCGAACTCGACGAATCGAAGCGCGGGAGCGGTGTCGCCCGCCTCTTCCCGGAGCTCGGGCTCCGGGGCCGGCGCTTCGCCGGGTGCCTCGAAAAGCCAGTTGGCCTCGCCCTCGGCGTTGACGTCCATCCGCACCCGGAGACCGTCGATGCCGATCTCGCCAACCCGGATCTCGCCCTTCAGCAAGCGCAGGATCCCCACCTGGGCCCGGGCGCTGTCCAGGGATGCGAAATCCCCCTCCGGCCAGCCCCTGGGGTTGCCCATCCGCACGCCTTCGATCCGGACCGTCGGCCACGGGGCCGGCCGCAGCGTGATGGCGCCATCGATGCCGACCACGCGGCCCGTGGCCTCCGACGCCAGGCGTTCCGCCGTGCCGCGCAGTCCGGAAAGATCGATGGGGATGCGGAAGATCACGAACGCCGCGACGATCAGGATCGCCGCGCCCAGCGCGCCGCCGACGGAGAGGACGGTCCATCGCAGCGCCTTACGAAGCGCGCCGGGGGTCTTCGGCGGCGGTGCCGGACCAGTGGCGCCCGGTTCTTGTTCTTTCATGACGGCCCCTACCGCTTGGCTCCTTTCGCTTCAAGAGCGTCGCGGTGAACCGAACCCGGCGGCGCGCCGTATTCCTCCGTGGAAAAACCAACGATCAACGTCCCGACAGGAGCATTCGTCATGAAACAGACCTACAGCGAAACTCAGGTGCGCGGCGGCGAGACCCTCGGTGTGATGCGATACGTTCTGGCTGCATCCATGATGCTTGGCGTGGCGGCCATGTCCAGCGTCTTCATGAGTTTTGTCTAACCCGGCCGCTGTGAATTCGGGAGCGCGGCGCCATCCGCGTCGCCGCGCTCCCTGACCGCGGAAATCCCTACGACGCTCCCGTTTCCGGCGACCAGCCCGTCCGGCGCGATTTCGAAGCCATCGAACAGGAACGCGGGAGCGACGGTGCATCCGACCAGCGTCCAGGCTCCCAAGCTTCGCGCCGTTTGCCAAGCGTGCGGCGGCACGATGACCTGGGGGGTTTCGCCGGCAGCCAAGTCGGTTCCGAGGGTCGCGGACAGGATTTCTCCACCCTCCTCCCATACATCCAGGCGGAGCGGATCTCCCGCGTGATAGTGCCAGACCTCGGTGGCGTCGATGCGGTGCCAGGCCGAGCGTTCTCCCGCCGCGAGCAGGAAATAGATGACCGTGAGGTCGCCCCGGCCACCGCCGGCGGGGACGTGCCGGTACACCTCCCGATAGTGACCGCCCTCCGGATGCGGCCTCAGTCCCAGCCGGTCGATGATCTCGACGGCGTTCATGTCGCGGTCCCGCCGCGCGCCGCGCCCAGAACCTTGGCCGAACCGACACCCCATTGGGAGACGCAGTCGGTGACCGACATCAGGCCGCAGTCGAGAACGCGCACCCGATCGCGGTCGACCACGTGGACGGCGCCGACGGTCAGCGTCGGAGCCGACGGAATGAACACGGTGACGGTGCCGTCGCCGTTGTCCTCCATGACCAAGCCGAACACGCCGGTCCCCGGCCCGAACAGGGTGACCAGCGCCGCCGGATAAGCTGCTCGCTTCTCGGCGAATCCGCTCAGGACGTTCTGGATGAGGTCGTAGCCGGGGACGCGGGAGAGAATTGCCTTCTCCACCTTCTCGAACGACCACGCGCCGACGCGGGTGCGCACCGCCGCGCCGATCACGAAGCACGCAACCAGGATCACGGCGACCGCCGCCACCACCGCCACCAGGGCGGCGACAATGGGGGCCATGTCCAGCCGTTCGGCGATGGGTTCGCCGATGCCCTTGAGCACTTCGACCACCTTGGCGAGCAGCAGGATGACGATGGCGACCGGGATGATGGCGATCAGCCCGTAGATCACGTTGGTCTTGACGGCGTGGAAAAGGGTGCTCATGCGGGATCCTTCCTGGTGGTCTCGCGCAAGCATGGCCGATCCGGCTCCTGGATCACCTGTCCGTCGAGACCGCCGGCGCGATCGGTTTCGTGGCGGGACGGCTCACCCGATCTCGACGCTTTCCACCGCTTCCTTGATGATCTCGGCGCTGCGCCGGAGCGCGGCCGCTTCGTCGCTGTCCAGGTCGGGGAACAGGTCGGCGGTCACGCCCGCCCGGCCGACGACGCGCGGGATCGAGAGGGCCACGTCCTTCACCCCCTCCACCTCCGGCGTCACGATGGCGACGGTCATGACGGCCTGTTCGTTGGAGAGGATGCTTTCGGTCATGACCGCGATGCCGGCGCCGATGCCGTAATACGTGGCGCCCTTGCCCTCGATGATGGTGTAGGCGGCGCGGCGGACGCGCGTGTCAATGTCGTCGCGGACGGCGCCGGTGATGGCCGAGCCGATCTGCGCCGCGAAGGACAGGATCGGGATGTTGCCGGCCATGGCCGACGACCACACCAGCACCTCGCTGTCCCCGTGCTCGCCGAGGACATAGGCATGCACCGAGTGCGGCGCTATGCCGAGATGGGCGCCGAGAAGGGCACGGTATCGGGCGGTATCGAGGATGGTCCCCGACCCGATGACCCGCGTCGGCGGGAGCTTGGAAATGCGAGTCGCGACCTGGGTCATGATGTCCACCGGGTTGGTGGCGATCACCAGAATCGCGTCCGGCGCCGCCGCCAGCACGCGCGGGACGATGTCGGCAAAGACGGCGGCGTTGCGCCCGAGCAACTGGAGGCGCGTTTCGCCGGGTTTCTGGCCGACGCCGGCCGAGATCACCACGACCGCCGCGTCCGAGAGGTCGTCGTAGCCGCCGGCGCGCACGACGATGGGATGGGCGAACGGCGTCGCGTGGGCGATATCCTCGGCCTGCGCCCTCGCCGTCTTCGCGTCGATATCGACGATGACGATCTCGCTGCCTACGCCCCGCATCACCATGGCATAAGCGGCCGTTGCGCCGACATAGCCAGCGCCGACAATCCCTACTTTCATAAGAGCCTCCTCGTCCCCTTGCAAAATGATCCCCGACCTTTCGGCCGTGTTGCACTCCAGATGGCATTTTCACCGGTCGCGATCAAGACGATCGATGCCAACGGCCGGCGCCTGGGAGGCTGGATACTAGTGGTCCGTTTCTAACATGTGGTACCCATACGACGGCCTTCCGAGGTTCCTGGTTAGGCGCGCGGCGCGGCGTGATGTGTCGCATCACAAGCGCCGCGCAACGACACCGGGGGCTCGGAAGGCCGCCCTTCGGGTCGCGTTTCCCACTCCCTCGGGGCGTCGGACGTGCTTGACGATGGGCCCCCATCGCCCGCGCGCGACCTCCTGCCGAGGCAGTGGGAAACGTGATCGTATGGGTACCATATGTAGAAACGGACCACTAGGTCAGATGGGCCGGAGCAGGTTGGTGATCTCCTCGGCGGAGACGGGGTGGCCGAGGTAGAAGCCTTGCGCCTCGGGGCATCCGTACTGACGAAGCAGGTCGATCTGGCCGGCGGTCTCCACCCCTTCCGCGGTCACCCCGATGTCCAGGCAATGGGCGGTGGCCACCGTCGCGCGCACCAGCGCCGAGTCGTTGTGATTGGTTTCCATCTCGCCGACGAAGGAGCGGTCGATCTTGATGCGCTTGATGGGGTAGCGTTTGAGGTAGCTGAGGGACGAGTAGCCGGTGCCGAAATCGTCGAGGGCGAGGCCGATGCCGAGGTCGGCGAGGGCGTCGATGAGGGGGACCGTGGTGTCGGCCTCGCGCATGAGGACACTCTCGGTGAGCTCGAACTCGAGGGAGCGGGCGTCGGTGCCGGTGGCGGCCAGCGTGTCGGCGACCTTCGCGCCCAGTTTCGGATCCTGGAACTGCCGGGCCGATATGTTGACCGCCACCCGGAAGGGCGCGCGCGCGCCCTCTTCGCCCGGGGCCTCCGTCTCGTGGGAGGCGCGGCCGCGATCTCGCTCGATCGCCGTCCAGGCGCGGGCATCGTTGCAGGCGGTCGCCAGAACCCACAGGCCGATGGGACAGATGAGACCCGTCTCCTCGGCCAGCTCGATGAACTGTCCGGGCGGGATCACGCCCAGTTCGGGATGGTTCCAGCGCAACAGCGCCTCGACCCCGACCATGCGGCGGGAGCGCAGATCCACCTGCGGCTGGTACAGCAAGTGGAACTGCTGGCGGTCCAGGGCATGGCGCAGGTCGCTCTCGATGCTGATGTGCGGATGGCTCTGAATGGCCATGCCGGCGGCATAGACGCGGGCCTGGTTCTTGCCGCGGGCCTTTGCCTGGTAGAGCGCGATGTCCGCGTGTTTCAGCAGAAGCTCCGCGCTGTCTCCGTGGCTCGGATACAGGCTGATGCCCAGGCTGGCGCTGACATGCAGCTCGTGTCCGAGAACGTGGAAAGGATCCTGCATGGCGTCGACGATCTTCTGGACCACGCCGACGGCGTTCTGGCTGTCGCCGATCCTGGGCAGCAGAAAGACGAACTCGTCGCCGCCGAGCCGCGCCACCACGTCGGCGGCGCGCAGCCGTTGGCGAAGACGCTTCGCCACCGCGACCAGCAGGGCGTCGCCCA
Organism: uncultured Alphaproteobacteria bacterium; assembly: GCA_963701445.1. Taxonomy (GTDB): domain Bacteria; phylum Pseudomonadota; class Alphaproteobacteria; order Rhodospirillales; family Defluviicoccaceae; genus CAKZLS01. The sequence goes on along the minus strand of CAVPAM010000013.1, from coordinate 51,435 downwards.
CCGGGTGCCCGAGACTGTCGTTGATCACCTTGAAGCGGTCCAGATCCAGGAATACCACGGCCAGCGTCTCGTCCGCGCGCTTGGCCTCGGCCAAGACCTCCGACAGCCTGTCGTTGAACACGCTGCGATTGGGCAGGGAGGTCAGGTGATCGTGGGTCGCGTGATACAGGACCTGTTGCTCGGCCGCCTTGCGCTCGGTGATATCGCGGGCCGTGCAGATAAAGGTCCTCCGTCCTTTGAGTTCGATGTTCGCCAGCGAAATTTCGATGGGAAACGTGCCGCCATCCTTGCGAACCCCGGTCATCTCCAGCACTTCGTGATTGGGCATGACCGACAGGGCTTCGACCGTCACCGGATCCGCGCTTCGGTCCCCCGGCGTCGCGGCGACGAGCAGCGTCCCGGCGGGCGACCCGACGATCTGGCTCGCGGTCCAGCCGAACATCCGCTCCGCCGCGTCGTTGACCGACTCGATGGATCCCCTGTCGTCGATGGTGATGATGCCGTAGAAGACCGAGGCCATGATCTCGCGCAACCGCTGTTCGCTGGCCCGCAGTTCGCGCTGCTGGGTTTTCTGCTGGGTGATGTCCGTGTAGATGACCACGACGCCCCCGTCGCCGGTGCGCGACTCGCGCACTTCGATCCACCGGTCGCCGGCGATCCCCATTTCGTACGTGCTTTGCGGCGCTCCGCGAAGCCGGAGATGCGTCCGCCACCAGTCGGGAGACGGCACGTGGGCGGTACCGCCGACCGCCAGGTACGGCTGAAACAGCCGCGAGAATTCCTTGAAAGTAAGGCCCTCGACGAGCTGATCGCCGACTTCGCGGAAGAGCTCGCGAAAACGGCTGTTGCACAGCACCAGCCGGTCGTTCCAGTCCCAGAGCGCAAACCCTTGCGTCATCGCCTCGGTGGGGAGGATCAACCGGTCCCGGGCGCGTTCGAGTTCGGTCATGTTGCGCTGCAGGCGGTTGACCATGCTGGCCAGGGCGCGCGCCAGGCGGCCCACTTCGTCATGGCCCGAGAGGTGAGGCGGAAACGCGGGCTGTCCGGCCGCGATGCCGTCCGCCGCGTCGGCCAGGGACTGCAGCCGCCGGGTCAGAACGTCGCCGATCATCACGCCGACGGCGGCGATGAAGATCGTGCCGCAGATAGCCACGCCAAGCGCCACGTTGCGGATTTTTTCGTAGGCCGCCATAAGGGCCGTGTCGGAGAACTCGATGGCGAGCGTCCCGAGCACGTTCGAATGGCCTCGCACCTCCTGCATCCGCCAATACCGGTGTCCGCTGTTGCTTGGCCGGGGAAGGGGGAGGCCGATGAACTCCGGCTTGGTCGCCACGACGATCCGGCCGCGCGTGTCGGCCAGCATGACGGTTGCGATTTGGGGATGCCGCAGGGTGCCGTTGATGAAACCCTGCAGGTTGGCGTAATCCTCGGTAACCAGCGCCGATCGGCTCAGATCGCCGATCAGTTGCAGCGACACCCCCTCGCTTGCGGTAAACTGGTCGCGGACGGTCTTCATCGACAGCGACAGGGTCACCCACAGCAGCAGCGTCACCAGCGCGGTGAGCAGCAGGAAGATCGTCGCCGCGATGCGGAATTTCAGCGGCATGGGGCTTTGTCCACGCGCCTATTGCCGGTTCGAGAACTTCCGCCGCTCGCGGTCGAGGCGCCGGATCGGATCGTAGTCCTCGTCGGTGGCGGCGACGAATCCGCTCCACTTGCCCGCCGCCAGCAGGTCCCCGCCGCTCGAGGAGGTCTCCCAGCCGAGGATCCGGGCCCGGACGCGCTCGCGGTCGGCCGCCGGGACACGCGGATGGGCCGCGAAGACCAGACTTGGATACGGCGCGGATTCATGGACGACCCTCAGACGCTCGGAGGGGCCGAGCTCGAGGTGCGCCAATGCGAAGCGCGGTAGTCCGCAGGCGTCGATCGAGCCCATCACCACCGCGTGAACGCACGACATCTTCGACTGGAAATGACTGATCGGCAGATCCCGGCCCGGTACCATTTCACTGTTTTCCAACTCGCCGAGCATGATCTCGCTGACCGCCGACAGCTTCGGCGGCAATCCCAGGGTGCGGCCGGCCATGTCTCCGAGATTTTGGATGGCCGAGTCCTCGCGCACCAGCACGGCGACCACCAGCGGATCGCGCAGCCGCGCCATCGGCACATAGCCATGTTTGTCGGCGGCGGTGACGTAAAAGAACGGATGGACGAAAATGAAATCGTAGGTCCCGCCCGCCAGGGCCTCCGCGAAGCCTTCGAAGTTGGGTTTTGTCCGGAAATGAACCGTGCGCCCGAGGCCGGCGCCGAGGTCGGCGATCGCCGGCGCGAAAACCCGGTCCAGCGTCAGCGCCGGCAGAAACGGAAACACGCCGAGGCGGTAGTCCGTCCCGACGTTTTCTTCCTCGGCGGATTCTTCCGGGGCGGGTTCATCCCGGGCGGGGGTCGCCGCGGTCGTGGCGGCGGTGGCCTCCCGGGCGACCGGCGGTGGCCGGAAACCGGCCGCGAACATCAGGAAAACGACAACAAGGGTAATCCCGACGCACGCGCAAAATGCTCGCGCGGACATGTCTCCCTCCCAGGAACATACCTCAAACGGGGCAATCCTAGGGCTTGCGAATGAAAATCACCAGCGGAAAGTAAAGAGGTCTTCCCGCCGATCGAAACGGACGCTAAACTGGCAGCGTCCGTCTGTCCGCGACCGGGGAGCGAGAGGAAGACATGACCCAGTTTCTTGACGACGACGATGTTCGGGGCGCCCTGGACATGAGTGTCCTGATCCCGGCGATGCGCGAGGCGCTGATCGCCTATTCGGCCGGACGCGTCGACCAGCCGGTCCGTCAGGCGCTTGCCCGAAACGACGGCTTTCTGCTGGTGATGCCGGCGGCCGGCGACGAGATGGGCTGCAAGCTCGTCACCTTCTATCCGGGAAACGCCGAACGCGGGCTGCCCACCCACATGGCGATGATCGTCCTGTTCGACGCCGGAACCGGGATGCCGCTCGCGGTGATGGATGGCGGCCGGATCACCGAGATGCGCACGGCCGCGGTCTCCGCCGTGGCGACGGACGCGCTGGCCGCGCCGGATGCCCGTGTCCTGGCGATCCTGGGGAGCGGCGCCCAGGCGCGAAGCCACGCCGAGGCGCTGCGGCTGGTGAGGGATTTCGACGACATCCGGGTGTGGAGCCGCTCGCCCGACCACGCCCGGGCGTTCGCGGCGGAAATCGGCGCGGCGGCCATGGCGGCCGGGGACGCGGTGCGCGGGGCCGACGTGGTGGTCACCGCCACCAGCGCCCGGACGCCGGTCCTCGAGGGGGCGTGGCTGAAGCCGGGCTGCCATGTCAACGCCGTCGGCGCCCCGCGGCCCGACTGGCGGGAGCTGGACGACGCGGCGATGGCCAACGTGGTGATCGTCGACTCGCGCGCCGGGGCGATGGCGGAATCCGGCGACGTGCTGTTGTCCGGCGCGCGGATCCACGCCGAACTCGGGCGAGGTGCTCGCGGGCGTCAGACCGGTCCCGGCGGGCGAAACCACGGTGTTCAAGTCGCTGGGCATGGCCATCGAGGACGTGGCGGCGGCGAAGCTGGTCCACGACCGGTGCGCCGGACCGGGCCGGTAGCGCCGGAACGCGTCTCGGCCCCTCGGATTCACGCTTCCGCCCGAACCGGTGCGGCGCTATTGTGACCGCTCTTTCGGGTCCCGCGTTGAGCGGCACGGCGTTCTCGTCTTGCGCTTTCGGTTCAACCCGCGCCCGCCTCTTCACTTTTTTCGCTGGCGACGGATAAACGCGGACGCCACGCCCTCGACCGGACGACTCCATGGCTGATCTCGGCAAGACACTCATCGTTCTCGGGTTCGGCCTGCTGGCCGGAGCCGTGGCCTGGTGGTACCTGTTCTTCGAGCAGGTGTTCGGCGAGGACGTGAAGAAGGCCAGCGAGTGTTTCTATTTCACCACCGACATCTGCTCGCTCGGCGAGGTCGTCGGGATCGTCGGACGGATTCCCACCTATTCGCCCATTCCCTTCTGGGCCTCCATCGTCGCTGTCGCCGCCGGTGTCGCCCTTCTCGCGTTCGCTCCCCGCAAGTCCTGAACGGGCCTCCCGCCGCGCCGCGACCCGAGCGGATCCGCCAATTTCTGTAGGCGTGCATTCCTACACAAATTGGGGTAACGGAAGGTGCGCCAAATCATAGAATACGACCTTAGGTTGCATAAAAGGTCCACGGGTCCTTTGGCGTGAGAAGTTGCCGGCCGCGCCGACCCCTGAAGGAGATTTGAATGGCCAACTTCACCCCCTTCGAATCCGAGGCAAGCGGTCGCAGAACCAATCCATATGGCTCCGATATCATCGTACCCGCGGGAATGGGTAACGAGATCCTGGGCATCATGGAAGCGACCGCCGCCGCCGATCTGATCAAGACCGGCGGCGGCAGCGACGATATCTGCTCGGATGGGGGCGACGACAAGGTGATCGCCGGGGCCGACGGCGACGAAGTCGATGGCGGCGCGGGCAACGACTGGATATCCGGCGACGACGAGATCTTCGAAACAAGCGCGGACGGCAACGATATTCTGCTGGGTGGCGCCGGCAATGACACCATTCTCGGCCAGGGCGGCGACGACCGCCTGTGGGGCGCGGACGACAACGATCTTCTTCTCGGCGGCAGTGGCGAGGATTATCTGAACGGCGGCGCCGGCGACGACACCCTGCGCGGCGGCACCGGCGCCGACCAGTTGACGGGCGGCTACGGCAGGGACGTGCTGACCGGCGGCGCGGGCGCCGACACGCTGGCCGGCGGCGGCCAGAACGACACCATGGAGGGCGGCGACCAGGGCGACCATATGAGCGGCGGCGACGGCGCGGACGAAATCAACGGCGATGCCGGCGCCGATACCCTCGACGGCGGTTCCGGCGACGACGTGATCCGGGGCGGCGCTCTCGCCGACTTCATCCAGGGCGGGTCCGGCAACGACACCATCTGGGGCGACGGGACCCAACGCGACGGCGCGCCGCCGGCGGTGCAGGTGTTCTCGGTGGCGACGTCGGCGCACGGACAGTCGGGCACCCACTTCCATTCCCAAGGCCAGGCCGAGGTCGGGGACCTGCACAACGAGGCGGTGCGCGGCCTCGCCGAGTTCGACATCGGCGACGTCGACACCCTCGTCTACCAGGCCACCCTGCGGTTTTCGGTGGAGCTGGCCGAGGGCCTGTACGGCCAGGACGGCGCGGCGTTCCTGATCGATGTCCTGAGCTACCAGGGCGACGCAATCGCCGGCACATCGGACTTCGAGATCATCGCCAACGGCATCGTCGGCCAGTTTTCCACCAACAACCTCTCCGTCGGAACCGTGGTCGACTTCGACGTCACCTCCCTGCTCAACACCGCCATCGCCGGCGACGAAATGGCCTTCGGCGTGCGCCTGCAGGAGGCCAGCACGCCCGGCGGCGGCGCCTATACGTTCGGACAGTTCGAACTGTCGCTGGTCTTCGACGGCGGCGACACGCTGATCGGCGGCCTCGGCGACGACGAGATCCACGGCGACGACGGCGACGACATCATCCTGGGCGACGCGGCCATCGGCGACCCGCTCGGCGGCAACGACCGGCTCTACGGCGACGGCGGCAATGACCGCATCATCCCGGGGGCCGGAAACGACACCCTCTACGGCGGCGCCGGATCCGACACCTTCGAATTCCATCAGGACGACATCAACTTCTCCAATTTCCAGAACGCCTTCGACGTGATCAAGGACTGGGACTTCGGCGGCGGCGCCGGAGAGGACGCCGACGTCATTCGTCTGTGTGGCCAGCCGGAATTCACCCCCGTCAAGATCCAGTTCGGCGTCTTCTTCGGCGACGGCAACCAGCTTCCCGACGACGTCATGATTCTGCTCAGCAACGGCCAGAAGATCTTCATCGAGAACGGGGCGGTGGCGAACTGGGGACCGCCCATCGAGATCGAATTCGACATGGGCGTCGCGACGTTCAACGATCCGCTGACGACGGGCAGAAACGCGGACGATTTCGAGCTCGTGCTGCTCCCGGACAGGTGCCCGGCGGTGCCGCTCCACGACGTGGACATGCCCGACGATCTTCCGCCGCCCGAAATCTGGTAGGGGGATCTGGTAGGCCGCCGGGTCGTGGGACGGACGAATTTGGAGGAGGAGGGTGGTGGCGGTCTCTCGCGGGCCCCACTACCTCCCCGGCTTTTTCTTGAACGCGGGCGAACGGATGGCGGTCGCGCCGCCGTTCGCGATGCAATTGACGGTGCGCGATGAAACCCTATAATGCCTTCATGTATTTGTATCGACTCACTTGGGTGTCTCCCGTTCGGACGATTACCAACCCGGTCCTCTGCTAGGGGCCGGGTCACCAATCCGTCCGTCGAGATACATTCAAGCCCAGGAGTTGATACGTCATGACCGCTCAACCGAGCTACACCCCCTCGCCCTCGTTTCCCGTTTCCTGTTTTTCGGTGATCGCCGCCGCCGACCCCGGCGTCATGCCGCGGGTCATCCAGGTATTCGCCAAGCGGGGTCTGGTCCCCAGTCAGTGGTACAGCATCATCCACGGTTCGGCCGGGCAGGACCTGCACATCGACGTGCAGGTTCCCGGCCTCGACCCACGGCTGCGCGAGCTGATCGCCGAAACCCTGCGGCAGATGGTCTGCGTGGAAACGGTGCTGACGTCCGAGAAAAACCGGGCGCTTTCGGCCTGATACCTGTGTTCGTGGCCGGCGGCGCTACTCCTTGAAGACGTAGCGGCCCGCCTGGATGAACTTCATGGGGTCGCGGGGTTCGTCGTTGAACCGCACCTCGTAGTGGAGGTGCGGGCCGGTGCTGCGTCCGCTGTTGCCGAGCAGTCCGATACTCTGGCCCGGCGTCACGATCTCGCCCCGCTTGACCAGCAGTCGGTGGAGATGGCCGAAGCGGGTTTGCAGTCCGGCGCCGTGCTCGATCTCGATGTACCGTCCGTAAGTGCCGTTGACGCCGGAGAAGACGACCACCCCGGCCGCCGTGGCGTAGACCGGCGAGCGGAGCGGCGCGATCAGATCGAGCCCATGATGCACGGCGTCCCGCCGATTGATCGGATCCTCGCGGTCGCCGAACCCGCTGCTGATGGCGAAGGTGTCGAGCGGCGGATTGAGCGGCAAGCGCTTGACCACGCCCTGGAGCGCGGCCCAATGGCGCAACTGGCCCTCCAGCCGCTCGATGTCCGAATTGAGCCGGTCGCGGGGCGGCGCGCCGGCGGCCACCTCGATGAAGGGACCGCCCTGGCCCCGAGCCTGTTGCCGTTCCGGTCCCTGGTCCGGCCACGGTCCGCCGGCGCCGTTCATCAGCCGCGCCATGTCGAGTCCCGTTCGCTGGATCAATCTCTGGGACGCGGCCACGAGATGGGCCGTGCGCTCGCTCATGCGCCGAACGGCAAGCAGGTCCGCGCGGTCGATCTCGTTCAGGCGCTGGACTTCCTGGTTGACCACCTGGAGCCGGCTCCGGTGCCGAACGAACTTCCCGAGAAGGGCCTGATAGGCCTGTTCGGCGCTGGCCACTTCCAGCGCCTGTTCCTCGACAAGTTTGTCGAGAGCGGTGTAGTTCATGGTCGCGACCGTCGCCCACGCGCCCAACGCGCCGAGCAGGAGCGCCGCGGCGACCTGGGATCCAGTGGAAACAGTGACGGAACGAGAGAGCGGCTCGGAGCGCGGCGAATTCCGGCGATGATTCTGGAGATGGTTCTGGCGATGATTCTGGCGGTCGGGAGATCGGCGGCCCAGCCACCGGCTGAATGGACCTCGCTGTTCTTTCGGCTCGGCCGTCACGGTCATCGGCGTTTCAAATCCTCGGCGGTTCAGGGCATTTGGGAAGGGCGGGTCGCGGTGTCCCGCGCCACCACCGGGACCGAACATAGAACCGGCGGGCTTAAATGGCGGTTAACGGCCCGGCCTTTTCGCGGCGCCGAAGGCCGTTCGGCCAGATAGGCCGTCCGTAGACGATATCTTTACCGATCGGGCGCCATACTCGGCGGATGACTCCCCTTTGGAAACGCATGGGCTCGCCGGCGGTACTGGCGATGGCGGCGGTCATGGTGGCGATGGTGTTGCCGGCCCGCGCCGATATCGTTGGGCACGCGTGCGTCGTCGACGGCGATACCATCATGATCGGCGGGAAACGCAGTCACGCGCGGTGTGCGGACGGGGTTACCGTCCGGCTGTACGGGATCGCGTCGCCGGAGCTGGACCAGGTCTGCAAGACCGCCACCGGCCAGCCATGGCGGTGCGGCCTCGCGGCGGCCAGCGCGCTCTTGCGCACACTCGGCGGTTCCAGCGTCACCTGCGAGGGCGACACGACGGACGAGGCCGGCAACGTTCTCGCTGTCTGCTACACCGATGGGCAGGACGTGAACGCGCTGATGGTCCGCAACGGCGCGGCGATGGCCTACCGCGACCATACGGACCGCTACCTGCCGCTCGAGGATGCCGCGCGGGCCGACCGGATCGGCGTCTGGCGCGGCGATTTCCTTCCCCCCTGGGAGTGGCGGCGGCTCCAGCCGCGATAGCCGCCCCCTCGTCCGGGCGCCCCCGACACGCCACGCCCCCCCTGAACAAGCCGCGAACACGGCGCGCGCGCCGCGGCCGGAAAAAACCGTACCCTGGCCCCTTGACGGCTCGCTAAACCGATCATACCTCACTCGTGCCGGACGCCAAAAGTGGGTCCGGCGTCGCCAGAAAGCCGACATCGTGTGGCTTTCCGCGATGAGACACATTGCTTGTAACTGGAGGATGTGACGTGATGACAACCTTTGATTTTTCCCCGCTTTTCCGTTCCACCGTCGGTTTCGACCGGCTGATGCGCACCCTTGAGGAGTCCAATCGTTGGGCCGAGGGCGACAACGGCTATCCGCCCTACAACATTCAGAGAACCGGCGAGGACAAGTACCGGATCACCCTGGCGGTCGCGGGCTTCGGCGGCGACGAACTCGCCATGGAAGTTCATCAGAATGTGCTGACCATCGAGGGCCGCAAGCAGGAAACGGCCGAGACGGCCACCTACCTGCATCGCGGCATCGCGGGTCGCTCGTTCAAGCGCCAGTTCCGCCTCGCCGATCACGTGGAGGTCGCGGAAGCGCACCTGGAGAACGGCCTGTTGACCGTGGACCTGGTGCGCGAGGTGCCCGAGGCCATGAAGCCGCGGCAGATCGAAATCGCGTCGGGCGCGCCGGCGGCCATCGACGCCGAGACGGCGAACCTGATCGAACAGGGCGAAAAAGCGGCCTGATCGCGGTCGTCGAACAGCGGATCGCCGGTCCTCGGATCGGCGGTCCCGGAATTCGGGTCGGGCCCGTCCGCGAAACCGCGGACGGGCCCTGGTCGTGTGTATTTCAAGGATGATTGCGTTTTGCTCCGCCGTCGGGTATTCCGTCGGCGTCGGACTGTAAGGAGAAGAGCATGGCGCGGGTAACCGTAGAAGACTGCATCGAGGCCGTACCGAACGCATTCGAGCTGGTTCTGCTGGCGGCGAAGCGCGCGCGGGAATTGGGCGCCGGGGCGCACCCGACGGTCGATCCCGAGGACGAGAAATCGACGGTGGTCGCGCTGAGAGAGATCGGCGCCGCGACCGTGGACCCCTCGACACTGCGCGAGTCGGTGGTGCGCAGCCTGCAGCGCGTGTTCCCCGAGGAGACCCTGCCGGACGAGGAGGAACTCGAGGCCGCGCTGATGGACGACGCGACCGTCGCCGGATCGGACGAGACCGCCGAACCCGTGGGCGGTTTGTACGCGGATCAATCCATCGCCGCCGAGGACGAGGGGCAGAGCGCCGAGGCCCTGGACGACCTGGTCCGGAAGCTGTCCGAGGACCCGGGCGAGTAACCTGGGCGGTTGGCGGGCGCCATCGGACGGCCGCGCCGAGGCCCGCAATCTCGAAATTCATCGGTAGGATCGGCTCGCCGTGTCGCGGCGGCCTTTTTCCGCGCGCGGACGTCTTGAAAGAGCGGATCCGGGGAAACATCTCAGGGTGACCCCCGCCGCATGGCGGGCGCGGAGCGCTCGACGAAGCGGCCGCGTGTGGATTGCCGGAGGAGGATATCGTTTTGGCCGACAAGATGATCAAATCGGACGACGAGTGGCTCGCGGAGCTGACGCCCGAGGAGTATGCCGTGTGCCGGCAAAAGGGCACCGAGCGGCCGTTCACCGGCGAATACTGCGATACCAAGACCAGCGGCGTGTACACCTGCCGCTGCTGCGGCCAGGAGCTGTTTTCCTCGCAAACGAAATTCGACTCCGGAAGCGGCTGGCCGAGCTTCTACCAGCCCATCGGCACGGAGAACGTGGATACCGAAACGGACACCGGTTACGGCATGGTCCGCGTCGAGGTCCACTGCAGCCGCTGCGGCGCCCACCTCGGGCACGTCTTTCCCGATGGTCCCCAGCCCACCGGCCAGCGCTACTGCATCAATTCGGTGTCGCTCAAGCTCGATCCCGAGACCAAGACCTGAAGCACATGGGAGCGCGGCCGGCGGCGGCGCCCGGTGCCTGTCACTTCGTGTCGAGTTGCAGGTGACTCGCGTCCAGGCGCCCCATCCCCCGCAGGACCCCGTAGACCGCGAGGCTTGAATCGAACGACGCATCCACGAGGTTGATGCGGGCGTTGTTGACCTCGTTCTCGGCGTCGAGGACGTTGATCACCGTTTCCCTGCCGGCCTGGCGCAGCTTCCGGCGCGCGACGAACACCTCCGACGCGATGTTGACGCCATTCTCCAGAAGCTCGACGCGCCGCCGCGCGGTCGTCAGTTCGTGCCACGCCATCCGCGTGCTCTCCGCCACCTTGCGGGTCGCGGTTTCGAGATTGTCGAGGCTGGCCCGGTAGTCGAAGGCCGCCTGGGCCACGCTCGACTTGGTCGCGAACCCGTTGAACAGGTTCCACGTGGCTTGCAGCACGACCGAATATTCATGCCGCGTTCCCCTCACCAGATCGAAGTCCTTCTCCACGTTGGCTTCCGCCACCACATCCACCGTCGGGTAGAAATCCGACCGCGCCAGGCGGCGGCGCTCCGAGGCGACGGCGACGGTGGCGAGGCCGCTGTTGACGGCCGGATTTTCCTCCTCGGCGATCTTAACGGCCTGCTCGAGGTCGCGCGGCAGGAGATCCTCGGGCGGAACCGGCTCCACCATGTTGGCGAGGTCGGGAGCGTGGTCGAAGAGCTGGATGTAGCGGCTGATGGCGTCTTCGAGCGCGCCCTCGAAGGCGACGCGGCGCTCCTTCGCCACCTGCAGCCTCGACTTGGCCTGAAGCACGTCCACGGCGATGCCGGCCCCGCGCCGGACGCGCTCGTCCTCGAGGTTGAGCTGGACCTTGATGGTGTCTTCGGTCAGGCGCGACAGCTCCACCAGCCGCAGATGGCGCAGAACCTCGACGTAGGCCCTGATGCCCTCGAACAGGGTGTTCTGGCGGGTACCGATGAAGGTGAACTCCGCCACTTCGAGATTCAGGCGCGCCGTCTTCACCTCCCCCGGCCGGTTGAAGCCGTCGAACACGTTCTGGGTCATCTTGACGCCGGCAAGTTGCCGCGTTTCGGTCCAGTCCTGTTCGCCCTCGTCGGTGAGCGGGCTGCTGATGTGTTCGGGGCCGATCTCGCCGGTGGCGTCCAGCCGGGGCAGCAGGCCGCCGATGGCCACGTCCACGCCCTTGCGCGCGGACTCCACTTCCTTCTGCCGGGCGAGGATTTCGGGGTTGTCCTTGAGCAGCCCCTTGAGTTCCTTTTCCAGCGGTTGGGCCTGGGACATGCCGGCGCCGGACAGGCATACCGCAACAACGATGCATGCGCCCATCCGCCCGATAACCGTCAACGCGTCCCCCTTCGGCGATGATTTCACTTTCGCCAACAATACCGGCCGTCACCGGCCGTTGGTATTGTCCGCCGACTGTATCTATTCGGAAAGACCTCGTCAAAGTAGCAGTGGGGCGGAATAGGTGGCGGATTCCATTTGATCGCTTCTGGTCATACGACCTGGACCGTGGCTTCTCGACGCGCCAAGCTCTTGAAATAGGCCCGTATGGGGCCTTTTTTTGCTAGGGCGATGGATGTCGGGTTCGCCGCGATCCGTCGCGGGAATGGCCCGCCGATTTGTTCGGTCCATGTGGCGCCGCCGCCACAGATTTTGCCCCGGATGGGGAAAGCAGCCGGGGTTCGCGGACCGTCAGTCCGAATCGGTGGGGCCGTAGCCGCCGCCGCCGGGCGTTTCGATCACGAACACGTCGCCGGGCGCCATCTCGGTCTGGTCGGTGCCGCCGAGGACCTCGGTCGCGCCGCCGGCGCGCTCCACGCTGTTGCGCCCCACCTCTCCCGGCCCGCCGCCGGCCATGCCGAAGGGCGGGACGACGCGATGGCCCGACAGGATCGCCGCCGTCATGGCTTCGCGGAACAGGATGCGGCGCACCACGCCGTCGCCCCCCGCCCACCGGCCCTGGCCGCCGCTGCCCCGGCGCACGGAGAACGCCTGGACCAGCACCGGGAACCGCCATTCCAGGACCTCGGGATCGGTCAGCCGGGAGTTGGTCATGTGGGTATGCACCGCGCCGGTTCCGTGGAAACCCGGGCCGGCGCCGGACCCGCCGCAGATGGTTTCGTAGTATTGATAGCGGTCGTTGCCGAAGGTGAAGTTGTTCATCGTCCCCTGGCTGGCCGCCATGGTTCCGAGCGCCCCGTAGAGCGTGTCGGTGACGCACTGCGACGTCTCCACGTTGCCGGCCACCACCGCCGCCGGAAAGCGCGGGTTGAGCATGCAGCCCTCGGGGATGACGATGTTGAGCGGTTTCAGGCACCCGGCGTTCAGCGGAATGTCGTCGTCCACCAGGGTTCTGAACACATAGAGGACCGCCGCCTTGCAGACGGCGGTGGGGGCGTTGAAATTGTTGTCCAACTGCTCCGAGGTGCCGGTGAAATCGATGGTGGCGGTGCGCGCGCCGGGGTCGATGGAAATCGCCGCCTTGATGACCGCGCCGCCGTCCATTTCGTAGGCGAACTGTCCGTCCTTGAGGACGTCGAGCACGCGGCGGACCTGTTCCTCCGCGTTGTCCTGCACATGGCCCATGTAGGCGGTCACCACGTCGAGCCCGAAGTGCTCGACCATCTTGCGCAGTTCCTGGACGCCGCGTTCATTGGCCGCGATCTGGGCGCGCAGGTCGGCCAGGTTCTGATCGGGATTGCGGGCGGGCCAGGGACCGCCGCCGAGCAGGGCCCGGATCTCGTTCTCCCGAAGGTGTCCCCGTTCCACCAGCAGCACGTTGTCGAGCAGGACCCCTTCCTGCTCGACGGTCCGGCTGTCCGGCGGCATGGAGCCGGGTGTGATGCCGCCGATGTCGGCGTGATGGCCGCGCGATCCGACGAAAAACAGGATGTCCTTGCCGGCGGCGTCAAACACCGGCGTGATCACCGTGACGTCGGGAAGATGGGTGCCGCCGTTGTACGGCGCGTTCAGCATGTAGACGTCGCCGGGGTTCATCGTTCCCCGGCGCTCGCGGATCACCGTCTGGATGCTCTCGCCCATGGAGCCGAGGTGCACCGGCATGTGGGGCGCGTTGGCCACGAGGCTGCCCTCGTGGCTGAATACCGCGCACGAAAAGTCCAGGCGCTCCTTGATGTTGACCGAATGGGCGGTGTTGGCGAGGGTCGCGCCCATCTGTTCGGCGATGGACATGAACAGGTTGTTGAACACCTCCAGCATCACCGGATCGACGCGGGTTCCGATCGCCACGCGCGCGGGCCGCGCCACCACCCGCCTGAGGATCAGGTGGTCGCGGACGGTAAGCTCGGCGCGCCACCCGGGTTCCACCACCGTGGTGGCGTTGGCCTCGTTGACGATGGCCGGGCCGTCGACGGCGTCGCCCGGCGAGAACGCCTCGCGGTCGTACACCGGCGTCTCGTGCCAGGCGCCGGCGAAGCGGGTTTGAACGCGATCGGCGGCGGCGAGCGGCGGGGCGCCGTCTACGCGCGGCCGCTCCGGGTCGATGGCGGTCTCCGTCACGCCGACGGCCTCCACCGAGATGGCCTCCACGATCAGGCGCCGCTCCGCCATGGTGAAGCCGAAGCGTTGCCTGTGGAGGTCCTCGAAGGCGGCGGCCATGTCGGCCGGGCCGCCGAAGGCGACCATCTGCGCCGTGTCGGTGCCCTCGTAGCGCAGGTGCGCCTTGCGGAGAACGTGGATCGCCTCGCCCGCCACGCCCTGGCCCTCGACCTCGGCCCGGGCCTCGGCGGCGAGCGCGTCCAGCCGCGTCTCCAGCTCGCCGAGCGTATCGTCCGCCATCGGCGCCTCGACGGTCTGTTCGCGCAGCGCCCGGATGTCGGCGAGACCCATGCCGTAGGCCGAAAGCACGCCGGCATGGGGATGAACGAGCACCTCGGTCATGCCGAGCGCGTCGGCCACCAGGCAGGCGTGCTGACCGCCGGCGCCGCCGAAGCAGTTGAGCGTGTAGCGGGTGACGTCGTAGCCGCGCTGCACCGAGATCTGCTTGATGGCGTTGGCCATGTTCTCGACGGCGATCTTGAGGAACCCCTCGGCCACGTCCTCGGGCGCGCGCGCCTCGCCCGTGGCCTCGGCGATCCCGGCGGCCAGCGCGGAAAATTGTGCCTGGACCGCGTCGGCGTCCAGCGGCCGGTCGGCGCCGGGGCCGAACACGCGGGGGAAGAAGCGCGGCTGGATCTTGCCGAGCATGACGTTGCAGTCGGTGACGGTGAGCGGGCCGCCGCGCCGGTAGCACGCGGGTCCGGGGTCGGCGCCGGCCGAGTCCGGGCCGACGCGGAACCGGCTGCCGTCGAAGTGCAGGATGGAGCCGCCGCCCGGCCGCGACCGTGTGAATGCGCATCATCGGCGCGCGCATGCGGACCCCGGCCACCTGGGTTTCGAAGGCGCGCTCGTATTCGCCGTCGTAGTGCGACACGTCGGTGGAGGTGCCGCCCATGTCGAAACCGATCACCCGGCGGACCCCGGCCATCTCGGCGGTGCGCACCATGCCGACCACGCCGCCGGCGGGACCGGAGAGGATGCTGTCCTTGCCCTGGAACAGCCGGGCGTCGGTGAGGCCGCCGTTGGACTGCATGAACATCAGCCGGACGCCGCCCAGTTCTCCGGCGATCCCGTCCACGTAACGGCGCAGGATGGGCGACAGATAGGCGTCCACCACGGCGGTGTCGCCGCGCGAGACCAGCTTCATCAGCGGGCTGACCTCGTGGGAGGCGGACACCTGGGTGAAGCCCACCTCGCGGGCGATGGCGGCCACCCGGCGCTCGTGGTCGTCGAACCGGTAGCCGTGCATGAAGACGATGGCCACGGATCGGATGCCGGCGTCGAACGCGTGGCGCAGGGACGCGCGCGCCGCCTCTTCGTCGAGCGGGGAGAGGACCTCGCCCTGGGCGTCCACGCGCTCGTCGATCTCCACCACCCGCTCGTAGAGCAGTTCCGGCAGGACGATGTCGCGGTCGAACAGCCGGGGCCGGTTCTGATAGCCGATGCGCAGCGCGTCGGCGAAACCCCGGGTGATCGCCAGCACCACGCGGTCGCCCTTGCGCTCCAGCAGGGCGTTGGTGGCGACCGTCGTTCCCATTTTGACCGAATGGATCCGGTGGGTGGGGATCGGCTCGCCCGGCTGGAGCCCGAGGGCCTCGCGAATGCCCTGGATGGCCGCGTCCCGGTAGCGCTCGGGATTCTGCGACAGCAGCTTGCGCGTGACCTCGCTTCCGTCCGGCCGCTTGGCCACCACGTCGGTGAACGTTCCGCCGCGATCGATCCAGAATTGCCACCCAGGCTGGTCCGCGAGGAACGTCATCCAACACCTCCGTCCGTCATCGCCTTTTTATAGAGGGGGAGCGGGCGAGAGCAAATCAAGTCATTGCGTGTCGCCGCCGGGCGTCATCCGATCCGGCGACGGCGACGTATACATAGACGAAATACAAAACCAATCCGGAATTTGAAAATGGAAGCAGAGACCTTCGAGCGGTCAACGGTGAATTGCGCCTGGATGCCGGCCACGACAGACGGCGAGAGGATCGGCGGCCGGTTCCGTCCCGCCCGGCTCATGGCGGCGGCCGTCGTACTGGTGGCGCTGGTGCAGGGCGCCTGTTCGCCGCTCTCCACCCTGAACGCCTTCGTGCCCAACGACGGGTACGACCTGACCGACGGGCTGAGCTATGGCCCCGGAGAGCGGCACAAGCTGGACGTCTACACGCCAGCCAACGGATCCGGCGCGGACCGGGTCGTGATCTTTTTCTACGGCGGCGCGTTCCGGTTCGGCGAACGGGAGGACTACCGGTTCGTGGGTCAGTCCCTGACGTCGCGCAACTACGTCGCTGTCGTTCCCGACTATCGGCTGTACCCGGAGGTTCAGTTCCCGGCCTTCGTGGAGGACGGGGCCGGGGTGGTGCGCTGGGTGCGCGACAACATCGCCCTGTTCGGCGGGGACCCCGACCAAATCTACCTCATGGGACATTCGGCGGGCGCCTATATCGCCGCGCTGCTGAGCGTCGACGAACGCTACCTGGCCGGGGAAGGGCTCGACATGGCCACGATCCGGGGGACCGTTGGACTGGCCGGCCCCTACGCGTTCCTTTCGTCGAAATCGGACGTGGTGCGCGACGTGTTCGCCACCGTGACCTCGCCGGGCCAGGCCCAGCCCGTGACCTACGTCCGGGGGCACGAAGCGCCCATGCTTCTGATGCACGGGACCGCCGACCGGATCGTCTATCCGACCAATTCGACGGCGCTCACGCAACGCATCGAGGACGCGGGAGGACAGGTCCGGCACATCCAGTACGCCGAGCTGGACCACTCGGAGATCCTGGTGTCGCTGGCCAGCCCCTTTCACCACAAGGACAACGTCTTCGAAGACGCCGCCGCGTTCATCGCCGGCAACTGACCCGGTCCACTAATCGACCGGCGGTATATGGAAATCCCGGCAGATCTTGCGGGCCAGCGACGGGGCAATTTCCGTGTGCCTCGGAAGCGCCGAGCGTGTGTCGGAGGCCGGATGCCGCCACCACGAATGCCGCGCACTCTCGCTCACGAGTTCGCAGCCGTTTTCGAGAAGATGCAGGACCAGCGCCAGCCGCGTCATAGTGTCACGGTTTCTTCCTGGTAATCCGATCCGGCGGCGTCGAGCGCGTCTTGGCGGTTCCGGTCGAGCGCCTCCCGCAACGCGGTCCGCAGGCTTTCAAGCAGATCCTCCCGCGAGCCTTCCTGGCAGTTCACGCCCCGGACCTCCGCGATCCAGCCGATCCACCACTCCCCGTCCTGTTTCACAACGGCCGTGTACGACGTCGACATTCTACGATCCCCGTTCAGAACAAATTCCTCAAGTCCGGCGGCGAAGCGCTCCCAAGGCGTGCGGACGCATCGACGACCAGGGTCATTCCTCGTCCCGGACTTCACGGATGATGTCCTCGGCCGGCGTCCGGTGCGTGTCGGGCGTCATGGCCCGGCACCGATCCATCTCGGCGCGCGCCTCCGCCCGCGAGGGCTTGGCCGCTTCGGTGAGGATTTCGCGCAGTTCCTGCTCCAGGGCCCGCCCCTTCCCCGCCGCGCGTTCCTTCAGCGTCGCCACCACGCGGTCGTCGATGTTCCGGACAATCACCTGCGCCATCAGCGTCCCGTCCATTGATCGCACCATGATATCGAATTGGCGCCCGCAAGCCAGGTAAAGCAGCCAATCCGCTTGAAACACAGTGACGCCACCCCCACTCAGCTCGGAAAATAGGCGGGTGCGGATTACGCGTCGAGCCCGACCACGCGCTCGTTCAGCATGCTCCACGGTTGACCAATCGGCGTATAATTCCAAGTATGAATTCGGAGTCATTCTTGAGAACCGTCGGTCGCGGAGTCCGCCATGTCGAGATATCGTTTTCCATACCCTGGACGTCTTCACCGACCGTATCTTCGGTGGAAACCCGCTGGCGGTATTTCCCGATGGCGGCGGCCTCACGACCGAGCGGATGCAGAGCGGTGGCTCGCGAACTCAATCTGTCGGAGACGGTGTTCGTGTTTCCGCCGGACAACCCGGTCCACACGCGGAGTCTCCGCATTTTCACCCCGGGCACCGAGTTGCCGTTCGCCGGCCATCCGACCGTTGGCACGGCGCATCTCTTGGCCGAGATCGGCGACATTCCGCTGGATGGGGCCGAAACCCGCATCGTGTTCGAGGAAGGGGTGGGACCCGTTCCCGTGACCATTCGGGCTTCCGGGGGGCATGTGGTATCGGCACAGTTCTCCGCCGCCCGCATGCCCGAGGTCGGTCCCGCCGCCCCGCCGATCGCCGATATCGCCGAGCTGCTGTCGCTGGAGCCGAGTGACATCCTGAACGATCCGGCGCCCGCGGCGGTGTCTTGCGGCGTTCCCTTCCTTTTCGTCATGCTCGCCAGCCCGGACGCCCTGGCCAGAGCCCGGACCCGGCGCGACGCGTGGGAAAGAACCCTGGCGGGCTCCTGGGCGCCGCACCTCTATCTGCTCGCCCGGCCCGACGACGGTCCGGACACGACCTACCGCGCGAGGATGTTCGCTCCGGCCATGGGCATCGACGAGGATCCCGCCACCGGGGCCGCCGCGACCGCCTTGGCCGGCTATCTTGCGCCCTCGGCGGCAAGGGGGAACGGGACGGTGCGCTGGTCGGTGGATCAAGGGGTGGAAATGGGCCGTCCGAGCCGTCTCGAAGTGGAGGCGGATATTTCCCGGGGCGGCGTCACGGCAATCCGGGTCAGCGGCCGCTCGGTGATGGTCGGCAATGGCGAAATGACGATTCCATAGGATGGGCAGCGCCGGACATGTCCGCCTAGTCAGACCATGGAGTCGGATCGGCCTTGGACTCTTTCCGCCGCATCCGGGATTGCTGTCGCCATCGCATTCGTCGGACCACGCGTCCGTCTACCCGACGACTCGAAACGCTTGTGCGCAAACACGGCTCACCGCAAACGTTCCACCAATTCCACGCGGCGGTTCTTGTCGCGGCCGGGGTCGGTGGCGTTGGAGAAGACGGGGACCAGGGGACCGACGCCGTGGGGTTCGAGGCGGCCGGCGGCGACGCCGTAGTCGGTCGTCAGCGCGTCCACCACCGAACGCGCCCGGTTGGCCGACAGCGTGGTGTTGTAGTCCAGCGCGCCGACGCCGTCGGTGTGGCCCACCACGAAGAAGCTCTTGTCGGCGTTGGCGTTGACATAGCTGGCGATGGCTTCGAGCGCCTGTTTGGATTCGGGCGTCAGGGTCGCCTTGTCGAAGTCGAAGAACAGGCCGTCGAGCACCACCCGGCCCTTTTCGTCGATGTCCTTGCCGATGGCTTCGGCGTCGACCGCCACCAATCCCGTCTCGGCCGCCGCCACCTCCACGATGTCGACGAGCGCGCCCACGTAGTCGGCGGCGTGCTGCTCCACGTAGACCACCACATACGCAATCCCGGCGGCGCGCTCCTTGCGGGCGACGAAGGCGCCGGCGCCGCCTTGCGACGCCGTGCCCGCCGCCACCGTTCCCACCTCGCCCGGCTTGCCGGCGGGATTCTCGATCAGGTAGACCTCGAACCATTTCCGGGAACCCGCATCCGCTCCCTTGCGGTCGTCGGACAGGCCTTGCGCCAGGATCTCGAACCCCTCGGCGGTGAACGCGTCGAGGTAGTTCTTGTAGATCTCGGCGTAGGTGCGATCGGTTCCGTCATAGCGGTAGAAGGTCCGGGTGACCCGTCCCTCCGTGTCGATCCACTCCTCGATCTGGCGATATCCGGTCACCGGCCCGACGGGAACGCGGAACGGCAGATAGTTCTCGATCTGCTGCCAGCGGATGTCCTGACCCGGATACCGCTTGACCATGGGGTGCTCCTGTACCCCGTCGATGTCCTCGGCCGCGCCGGCGCCCGCCAGCAGGGTCATGGCCAACCCGAAACCGATAAAGCCCCTCAAAAAACGATGCATGGCACCCCCCTATGAAATTTCAGCGTTCACCGTGATGTCGACGGCACGAACACGGCCACCGGGAAGGTGGCGAAGACGTCCGCCGCGCGGAGGACCGCGTTGCCGTCCGTGTCGCGATCCACGGTGATTTGTTCACCGGTGAAGACGTTGGTCCACGTCGTGGTTTCCGACCCGGAGTCCAGCGAGACGCGGGTATCGCCCCAGGCGCGTTCGCCGAGCGGCAGGCGCTCGGTCTCGTCGATCAGTCCGGCCATCAGCCGTGGCGCCACCACCAGAACCTCGGTTCCTTCGTCCCCGCGCAGATAACAGCACAGATGGTCGGCGCGCGTGCCCGCCGTCTCCAGCGGCGTGTAGGTACTCGCCGAGGAACAGCTCCGGTTCGCGCTGGCGCAGGTGCAGCAGTTTCCACGTCACGAACATCTTGACGGTGCCGTCGGACCAATGGGACAGCAGATCGGCGGCCGAGGGCGCGTAGCCGCCGCCGAAGGACTCCACGACCTCGGCCCGCCGCTGGAAATCCACCGGCCGGCGGTTGTCGGGGTCCACCAGGCTCAGGTCCCACATCTCGCAGCCCTGGTAGATGTCGGGAATACCCGGCACGGTCAGCTTCACCACCGTCTGCGCCAGGCCGTTCAGCATGCCCAGTTCGGCGACATCGCCGTGAAACGCCTGGAAATCGGACAGGAACGGGTTGGTCTTGGTGACGTCCAGCACCCGCGAGATGAAGGTCTGCAGGGCGCCCTCGTACTCGGGATCGGGGTCGATCCAGCTCGAGTGGACCTTGGCCTCGCGAACCGCCTTCTCCATGTAGGTGACCATCCGCGCGCGGAAGGTTTCCATGCTTTCCGGGTCGATATCCTCGACCCGGTGGAACTCCAGCGGCCAGGCGCCGACCAGCGTCTGGTAGAACAGGTATTCGTCGTTGAGGTCGGGCGCCATGGCGCCGTTGACCGCCGTCTTGCGGCGGCGGTTGAGCATGGACCACCGCCGCGCCCGCTGTCCCCACGCCTGCGGAAGCTCGGAAATGACGTTGATGCGCGCGCGAACGTCCTCGCCGCGTTTGGTGTCGTGGGTGGCGGAACTCAGCATGCCGGTGGGCCAGCGGCGGGCCTGATCCTGGTTCTGACGGTGAAAGGCGCTGACACTGACCGCGAACCGCTCGGGCTCGCCGCCCACCTCGTTGAGCGATACCAGCCGGTTGTAGCGGTAGAAGGTGGTGTCCTCGACGCCCTTGGCCATCACCGGTCCGGAGTACTGCTGGAACTTCATGGCCAGGCGCTGAACCTCGCTCCGCTTGTAGGGGCTGGTTCGGCCGGCGGCGATGTCGGTGGTCAGCACGCCATGCAGGAAGTCGAAAACCGTCTTGTCCACCCGCTTGCTTCGCCGCCGCGCGTGACTGATGGCCCAGTCGATGTCGCGGCGGTCGTCGGCTTCCGCGCCCCGGCGGTCCACGTAGGTGCGGTAGACCGGAAAGGACGCCACCACCTCCCGCAGCGCCTGGCGCAATCCCACCAGCGTGTGGTCGCGGGTGAGCCAGCTTGTCTCCGACAGCCGATTGAACTCGTTGGCGAGCACCCGGAGTTCACTGGCCAGTTCCAGGTCCATGGCCTGTTTCTTCGATGAATAGACCAATGCCTCGAAGTTCGGCGCCTCGCCGATGAACCGGCGATAGGTGCGGTCGAGAGGGTCCTCGCCCTGGGGATCCACGAACAGGCCGTTCAGGCGGTTGAGGAACTCGTAGCCGGTGGTGCCGGCGATGGGCCAGTCTTCCCGCAACTGTTCATGGTGGGCGAGGATCTTCTCCACCACCACGTAGAACCCGCGCCCGACGGCGTCGTCCTCGGCGATCTCGCCGCCGTTCGTGCCGCCGTTCGTGTCGCCCCGGGTTTCGTCGATCTTGGTCTGCAGTCTTTGCAGGTAGTGTTTCGGGTCGAACAGGCCGTCCACGTGATCGATGCGCAGATCCGTGAATGCGCCCCGACCGGACCAGATCCAGGACGAACGCGTGAACGCCGTCGAAAACCGCCGGAACCTCGACCCGGACACCGGCCAGGTCGTTGATCTGGAAAAATCGCCGGTAGTTGATCTCCTCGGCGGCGACCCGCCAGAAGGCCAGCCGGTAGGGTTGCTTCTCCAGCAACTGGTGAAGCGACTGGAACGTGGCGGCCTCGCCGGGGGTGCCGTTGAACTGGTCGAGGGTGGCCTGGATGGAAGCGACGGCGGCGGGGCTGGATCCCGCGAGCGCCGCCAGTTGCTGTTTCAGGCGCGCCGCCTTGGCCCGCCGGGTCGAGCGATGGCGGGCGGACCGCGCCGGCTTTCTGAGGTCGCGAAACCCGGCCACCAGCAGTTCGAGATCGACAAGGACCTCGTCTCCCACGTCCTGCTCGTTGCGCAGTCGGGCGAGCGCGCCACTGAGAAGCGGGGTGTACTCGCCCGGCGTGATGGGAAACCGATGCTCGTAATACCAGGCGCTGAAGGTCCCGTCCTCGGCATCGAAGACCAGCTTCAGTTCGCCCGCTTCCAGCACCGCCCCGTAGTGATCGCCGAGAAAGGGCACCAGAACCTTGCCGCACAGCGCCGCCTTCGGCGGCAGCCAGTCGATGTCGAAGTACTCGGCGTAGGCGGAATCGCCGCCCCATTCCAGCACGTCCAGCCACCAGACGTTGTCGGCCTGCCCGATCCCCATGTGGTTGGGCACGAAGTCGACGATCTGGCCCATGCCGTGCTGTTCGAGGGTCGCGCAGTAGGTATCGAAGCTCGCCGTGTCGCCGATTTCGGGATTGAGCCTGTTGTGGTCGACGATGTCGTAGCCGTGGGTGCTGCCGGGGCGTGCCTTGAAGAACGGCGACGCATAGACGTGGCTGATCCCCAGGCTCGACAGGTACGGGACCAGCGCCCGGGCGTCGTCGAAGGTGAACGCGCTGGAAAACTGCAGGCGATAGGTGGCGAGCGGCGTCTCCCGGGGGCCGGTCATGCGCCCGCTCCTTCCATGAAAAACGCCACCGTCCAGGGCGCCAGCGATCGTTCAAGCGCTTGGCGGTCCGATCCGTCGGTGGCGTAAAGCAGCCGGCCGCCGGGCAGGGCCGGCGGTTCCGACGCTTCCGGCCCCATGTTCGCCACCATCGCCAGCCGCGATCCGTCGCCCAGCGTCCACGCCGCCGTCAGGCCGCGCTTCCCCCATGTCCCGGCGGTTCCCGCGTGACCCGGCGTTCCCGCGAGCCGGGGCACGATCTCCGCCTTGCGAAGCGCGATCAGGTCGCGGTGGAAGGCGAGCGCCTCGGCATGGACGCCGGCCGAGTTGTTCCGCCAGTCCAGCCCGCTTTGCAGGAACGTCGCCTCGACGGTGGGATCGGGGATGCGCAGCCGCGCCTCGGGATCGCTGAACTCCGGGAACGACGCGAATTCGCGCCGCCGGCCGTCGCGGACCGAGTCGGTCAGCTCGTCTCCGAGGTCGCAGAAGAACAGAAACGGCTGCTCGGACGCCCACTCCTGGCCCATGAACAGCATGGGCGGAGACGGCGACAGCAGCGTGATCGCGGTCGCCGCCCTCACGGCTTCCGGGCGAACAGAGCGTGGTGATGCGGTCGCCGAGGGCGCGGTTGCCGGTCTGGTCGTGGTTCTGCAGGAAGTTGACGAACGCCAGCGGCGGCAGGTGCCCGCTCGGTTCGCCCCTCGGCTCGCCGTCGAGATAGGCGATGGGGGCTCCCTGGAAGGTGAACCCCTCGGCGAGGCAGCGGCCGAGATGCGCCAGCGGATCGTCGATATAATCCACGTAATAGCCGCTGCTCTCGCCGGTCAGGGTCACGTGCAGGGCGTTGTGGAAATCGTCGTTCCACTGGCCGACGTACAGCAGCGGGGTGTTGTCGGCGGCGCGCGCCAGATACCGGGACTTGTTGTCGTTCTCCAGGACCAGGTGAACATGCCGGTCCGAGCCGAAGGTTTCATGCACGGCGTCCGCGATCTCTTCCAGGATGTGCGTTTCCGAGCTGTCCTCGATGGCGTGAACGGCGTCGAAGCGGAGGCCGTCGAAGCGGTACTCGCCGATCCAGTAGAGCGCGTTGTGAATGTAGAAGTCGCGCACCGCGGCGCTGTCCGGCTTGTCGAAACTGATGGCCGCGCCCCAGGGCGTATGTTTTTCGCTGTCGAAGAACCGTTTGGCGTAGGCGTGGAGGTAGTTTCCCTCCGGACCGAAGTGGTTGTAGACCACGTCCAGGAACACCATCAGCCCGCGTTCGTGGGCGGCGTCGATCAGCGCCTTCAGGTCCTCCGGCCGGCCGTAGCTGGCGTCGGGCGCGTACGGGTAGGCGCCGTTGTATCCCCAATCCCGCCGCCCCGGAAAATCGGCGAGCGGCATCAGTTCGATGGCGGTGACGCCCAGGTCCACGAGATAATCCAGCCGGTCCATGACGCCCCGGTAGGTGCCCTCGGGCGAGAACGTGCCCACGTGCAGTTCGTACAGGATCGTCTCCTCCCACGGACGGCCGCGCCAGGCGTCCTGGCGCCACGCATACGCCGCCGGGTCGATCACCTCGCTGGCGCCGTGGATGTCGTCCGGCTGGAACCGCGACGCCGGATCCGGCACCCGCAGGTCGCCGTCGACGCGGAAGCGATAGCGCGTTCCCGGTCCGGCCTCCGCCGCCACCGTCTCGTACCAGCCGGTTTCGCTGCGCTGCATCGGGGTCTCGGACACCGCGTCCGGGCCCTCGAGGCAGAGCGATACGGACCGGCAGTCGGGCGCCCATAACCGGAAGCGAACGCCTTCCGGGAGCAATTCCGCGCCGAACGGCATGTGGTGGGCGTGGGTTTTCATGATGTCGGACTTTCCATATTGAGGGCGCGCGATGTGCGGACCGGACTGGCGGCAGCGGCCCTTGGTTCCGCGATGGAGGTTTTGGCTTTTTGGCGCTACGGAATTGAAGGTAACGACCACGTCAGAGAATAGGTGCGGACCGGCGGGCATACAACACCTGTTAACGCGAGCCCGGCGAAGGAGTTCCCTGTCCAAGCGCCGAGGCCGAGGCGAGGTTGAGTTCGACGATGTTGGGGTCTTCCGGTGTTGGGATCGGGTCGACCATTCCGCGACCCACTGCTCACGGATACCACAATGTTAGCTCTCGTCGATATCCAAGATGCGTACGGGAGAGGGCTGATAAACCCGCGGTTTCAAGCGCTGATAGGCATCGAAC
This sequence comes from uncultured Alphaproteobacteria bacterium, assembly GCA_963701445.1. GTDB lineage: Bacteria > Pseudomonadota > Alphaproteobacteria > Rhodospirillales > Defluviicoccaceae > CAKZLS01. Next base: position 26,315 of record CAVPAM010000013.1, on the reverse strand, counting down.
ACGCGATCGCGAAGGTCGGTCAGGAACAAGGGCTCGTGGAAGGAAACGGCGACGGCGGCCGCCAGGACCGCGAGCGGGAGCCAGAGCCGCGTGTGGCGGCCTAGAGACCGCATCGACCGCCCTTGTCACGATAGCGGGGGCGGTGGCCGGAACCGGTCGGCGGCCGGCGCCGTATCCTCATGGAACGGTCCCGGTCCAATGGCAACCGCATCAGATGCCGGCGCCGAGCAACCGGGCGTGATGGTCGATGTGATCGCCCATGAACGTGCTGATGAAATAATAGCTGTGATCGTAACCCGGTTGCCGGCGGAGGGTCAGCGGAACGCCCGCGGCCGCGCAGGCCTGTTCGAACAGCTCCGGCTTCAATTGGGTGTCGAGGAACTCGTCGGCCAGTCCCTGATCCACGAGAATGGGAGACGCCCAACCGGATTTTGCGACCAGGTGACAGGCATCATGGTCGAGCCAACGGGACTCGTCGCCACCGAGATAACCACGGAATGCCTTGCGGCCCCAGGGAACCTGGGACGGCGCGACCACCGGCGAAAACGCCGAAACCGACCGGTAGCGTCCCGGATTCTTGAACGCGATCGTGAGGGCGCCGTGTCCGCCCATGGAATGTCCGAAAATGCCCTGGCGGTCCCGATCGACGGGAAAGGCATCGGCGATCAAGGCCGGGAGCTCTTCGGTGATGTAGGTATACATGCGATAGTGCCGCGACCAGGGCGGCTCGGTGGCGTCCACATAGAAACCGGCGCCGGACCCGAAGTCGTAATCGTCGTGCTCCCCCGGAAGGTCGGTGCCGCGCGGGCTGGTGTCCGGACAGAGCAGGATGAGGCCGTGATCCGCGGCATACCGCTGCGCGCCCCCCTTCTCCGTCACGTTCGCCCAGGTGCAGGTCAGCCCGGACAGATAGGTGAGAAGGGGCCGGGTCGACGTTATGGCTTGGCTCGGCGCGAACACGGAGAACTCCATGTCCGTTCCGGTCGCCTTCGACGCATGACGGTAGACCTCCTGGGTGCCGTCAAAACAGCGATACTGGCGGACCGGTTCCATGGTCATTGGCCCTAGAAGGTCACGACGGTGCGGATCGACTGTCCCGCGTGCATGAGATCGAAAGCGTCGTTGATCCGCTCCAAGGGAATGACGTGGGTAATCAGGTCGTCGATGTTGATTTTGCCCTCCATGTACCAATCCACGATCTTGGGTACGTCGGTGCGCCCACGCGCGCCTCCGAAAGCGGTTCCGCGCCATACCCGGCCGGTGACCAATTGGAACGGCCGCGTGGAAATCTCCTGTCCGGCGCCGGCGACGCCGATGATGATGCACTCTCCCCAACCCTTGTGACAGCATTCAAGTGCCTGACGCATAAGCTGGACATTGCCGACGCATTCGAAGGCGTAATCGGCGCCGCCGCCGGTCACGTCCACCAATGCATTCACCAGGTCGCCGGCAACTTCGTTCGGATTGACGAAGTGCGTCATGCCGAACTTCTCGGCGACCTCCCGCCTGCCGGGATTGATGTCCACCCCAACAATCATGTCGGCACCGACCATGCGCGCGCCCTGGATGACATTCAGGCCGATACCGCCCAAACCGAAAACCACCACCTTGGCCCCGGGTTGCACCTTCGCGGTAAAGATAACAGCGCCGATACCCGTGGTCACCCCGCAACCGATATAGCAGATCTTCTCGAACGGCGCGTCTTCGCGAACCTTGGCGACCGCGATTTCCGGCAGCACGGTAAAGTTGGCGAACGTGGACGTGCCCATGTAGTGATGCAGCGGGTTGCCATTCAGGGAAAAGCGGCTGGTGCCGTCGGGCATCAAACCCTGCCCCTGGGTCGTCCGGATTTTCTGGCAGAGGTTGGTCTTGGGGTGCAGGCAGAATTCGCATTCCCGGCATTCCGGAGTGTACAGCGGAATCACATGATCCCCCGGTTTCACCGATTTCACGCCGGAGCCCACCTCGACCACCACGCCCGCCCCTTCGTGACCCAGGATCGTTGGAAATAAACCCTCGGGATCGGCGCCGGAGAGGGTGAACTCGTCGGTATGGCAAACCCCGGTGGCCTTGATCTCGACCAGGACCTCGCCCGCCTTCGGCCCCTCGAGCTGGACCGTTTCGATGGTCAATGGCTTTCCGGCCCGATGAGCGACAGCTGCGCGAACATCCATGCCTCGTTTCTCCCCGTCAAACGCTGAATTCTTTATCAACCAATTGGAATCGTTGCCATGGTCATACCACGTTCGCGCGGCGGCGGAAGCCCCGAAAGTAGCTTCGCCGGAAACCCCGACATGGGGTTTTGCGGTCAGGCCCGTATTGCGCTAAGAGGGGCACCGCGATCGCAAGTCGATGAACGTGGAGAGTAGACCGCCGATGAAAACGAAGCTCCTGCTTGTGCTTGCCGCCCTTTCCGTCACGGCGTGTGGCACCCCTGAAAAAGAGAAGCCCAAATACAGCAAGGTGGCTCCTCGACGTTTCAAATGGAATTGAAGAGGTTTCCGAGCGGGGCGGCGATCAGGTAGATCATGGTGATGAAGGTTGCGGTGTTGCGGTAGCCCCTGGCCCGGGCCCTGGCCGCCTGGAACAGGCCGTTGAGGGCTTCGATGCGAGCGTTGCTGTGGGTCGAGGTCCATCGCTGGAGGATTCGTTGCGCGTGTTTTCGACGGTCTCCAGGGCCTTGGCCACGGCCTTGAGCAGCGGTCCGTGGCCGATCTGTTGATGGGCGTGGCGCAGGAAGTGGGAGAGCCGCCAGCGGACGGCATGCGGGGTTTCCGCCCGTCGCACCCAGCGGAGCTTTTCCCTGATCCGCCAAGCCTTGGCGGTGAGGAAATCACCGGTTTCCAACTCGCCCAGGGCAGCGGCCTGTTCTTCGGTCAGCCTGCCGCCGTCGGGGGCTTTCAGCACTGCCCAGCGGGTGGCGGCGGGCATTCGCACCAGCCGGCGTTCCGCCTTGCGCACGTCGTCGACCGCCTTGGTAAACAGGTGCATCACGTGGAACCAGTCGACGGTCACGGTGGCGCGCGGTAAGTCCTTGCCGACGGCGGCGAGGAAGGCGGGCGACATGTCGCAGACCACCTCCTTGACGCGGCCGGGCTCACCCCCGTGCTCCCTCAGGAACCTCTTGAAGGCCGTGACGGTCGCCTTGCCCTTTCCCGGCGTGGCGAAGATCACCGGCTCGCTCTTGCGGTCCGCGTCGATGAACACGGTGACGTAATTGTGACCCCTCTTGGAGCTTGTTGCGGAATGGCACCATCTTCTCTTGACGTGATCCGCGGTGCCTGATTCCTTCTTTCCCGGGACAGCACGGAGGGGGCGGACTTGGCGAATTTCTTCCGCGAGCCGGACCAGCGGCAGCAATTTCTTCTTCCGGTGGACATGAAGGACTGGGTTCCGGAGACGGACATGGTCCACCTTCTTTTGGACGTGGTGACCTTGATGGAGCTCACGGCCTTCGAGGCCCATTACACGAAGCGAGGCTCAGGCGACACCGGCAGCGCTGGAGATACCCCACCTTCGGACGGCTCCGAAGTGGAGGACAACCTGGAAGTGATAGGGTATTCCAGCGTCGAAACCGTTAAGCAGTCCAGCTCTAATGCCTGGACATCGGTCAGCTTCAACTCGGCCCTGGACAACCCATCGGTCGTAATGGGCCCTCTGACGTTCAATGGGCACCAGCCGGCGACGATGCGCGTGCGAGACGTCACCGATACAGGCTTCCAGTTTCAGGTCGATGAGTGGGACTACCTCGACGGTGGACATATCCGGGAGACGGTGAGCTGGCTTGCCGTCGAAAGCGGGGTCCACGAACTGGCCAACGGCGCGGTTAGCGAACCGGCTCGGCCTTTTCAAACACGTCCGGAAAAGCAGTCGGGCTCGACGGACCGTTCAACGCGGCTCCGGTTGTTGTCGGCCAGGCGGTAACGGACGGCGCGGGAGCCATCGCCACACGACTGGACAACGTTACCTCCAAAGGCTTCAAGTTCAAATTCCAGGAAGAAGAGGCAGCGGACAACGTTCATGCCGTCGACGAACTTGACTATATCGCCCTTAGTCAGGGGAACTTTGGGTCCTTCGAGGCCGGGTCAACTGGTGATGCGGTCACACACAAAGGAACAACGGTCAACTTTTCTGATGTGTCGAATGGCATTAATGAGTTTACCTTCCTCGCCAGTATGCAGTCGACGGACGGCCCCGACACCGCGTCCGTTCGGCTCAAGAGCATTGACACGGACTCGGCAACTGTGTTTATCGAAGAGGAACAATCGGGTGACTGGGAGCGTAGCCATACTACAGAGACGGTTGGCTGGCTTGCCATTTACGAGGACACCCTTCTGGCTTAGTGCTTGGCAAGGAATCCAGCCTAAGGCGCGGAGATAATTCGACCGCCAAAAACAAGCCAGGAGCCGGAGAGAAAGCCGGAAACGGGATCCATATAGGTCCACACGATTGAAAATGTCGAAGTAGCGGTGGCAAGCTTGCGCTCGCCACCGCCTTTTCTGCTCTACCTGCCGACGAAGATCATTACCTTTTCCGGCGAATTGAGATATCTGCTTCAGGGGATGCCTGTCGAAAATCTTTGGCTGGATCCCATTCCGAATGGAGTCGTCGAAGCGGAGGAACATGTGGTTGCATCGGAAACGGCCCCATCACATAGAAGGTTCCTCGATGGACGGCAGTCGCCTCAACGACGTGGTATCACGTCCATTGTTGCTGACCTGCTGGGCAAACAGCTTTTGGCCGATGCCGAGCACATGCAGTGTCTCGTACGTATGATTGACCTCGGTGTCCTTGGACTGCTCCTCCTCGACCTTGAGTTGCTGGTTCAGAACCGGCGTCCACTGCTCATCGGCTTTGATGCTTAGTAACAGGTAGGGGACTTCGTCACCTCCGAGGTCGATCGCGCCACTCCCATCGTGGTTTTCGATAGCGAGGTAACCGATTGTTTCCACCCCGTGCCCGTTCATCAGCGCCTCTTCTTCAAACAGTGCGGCCTGAAAGCCCGATTGGCTAACGGACTGCGCCCTCACCGTCACCGCCTCCGGGTCGTTGGCGGTCTGCACAGTCAGGAACAGATAGGGAGCATTGTCGAAGAGCTTGGTGAAGCCGACAGACTGCCACGAATTGGTGCCACCCAGCAAAAACGTGCCCACTTCCCAGATCGAGCCGTCGCTCATCACGTGCCGTCCGGGCTCAAGCACCAGATAGGGAATGCTCTCCAGAGCATGGGTCGCATCGCCGAGACGTTGCCGATAGTCCCATTCCTGAAAGCGGAGCTCGAAGCCGAGGTCATCCACGTTGTTGAGCCGCACGACACCGGGATCGGCATCGTTGAAACTCGGAGGGCCGGCCAGCACCACGGGCTCCGCAAAGCCGCTGGGAGCGTCGACAGGGGTCCAATCACCGTCTGCCTCGGCGCCTACTTCCAAAGGATAATAAACGTTGTTGTCGGTCGTTTCACCCGAGGGTTCGGCTTGTGTCGTTGCACTCGCAACGTCCGAGTACGACGACAAATTTCCAGCCGCGTCGATCGCGCGCACGCGGTAGCGGTAGCTGGTGTCGGCTGCGAGACCGGTGTTGGAGAAGGACGTGCCGCTCGGGGTCGCGATCTGGGCGAAATTGTTGCAGTTCGCGCCGGTGCATCGTTCCAAACGGTAGCCGGTAACGCCGACATTATCGGTGAATGCCAACCATGTGACGCTCATTTCGGTCGCCGAAATCGCCGCAGCCTGCAGGTTCCCGGGGACCGACGGTGCCGTGGTGTCCACCGTCGCCGCGCTCGCCGTGTTTGAGTACCCGGAGACGTTCCCCGCCGCATCGGCCGCGCGGATGCGATAACGATAGGTCGTGTTCACGGCAAGGCCCGTGTCGACGTAAGACGTGCCATCTGGCGTCGCGATCGGTAAGAAGTCGCCGCAGCTTGCACCGGCGCAGCGCTCCAGTTGATAGTCCGAAACGCCCACGTCATCCGTGGAACCCGCCCAGGCGAGACTGATTTCGGTCGCAGAGATCGCGTCAGCCTGCAGATTGCCCGGGGCCGACGGTGCCGTGGTGTCCGCCGTCGCCGCGCCCGCCGTGTTTGAGTACGCGGAGACGTTCCCTGCCGCATCGGCCGCGCGGATGCGATAACGATAGGTCGTGTTCACGGCAAGGCCCGTGTCGACGTAAGACGTGCCATCTGGCGTCGCGATCGGTAAGAAGTCGCCGCAGCTTGCACCGGCGCAACGCTCCAGTTGATAGTCCGAAACGCCCACGTCATCCGTGGAACCCGCCCAGGCGAGACTGATTTCGGTCGCAGAGATCGGGTCAGCCTGCAGATTGCCCGGGGCCGACGGTGCCGTGGTGTCCGCCGTCGCCGCGCCCGCCGTGTTTGAGTACGCGGAGACGTTCCCCGCCGCATCGGCCGCGCGGATGCGATACCGATAGGTCGTGTTCACGGCAAGGCCCGTGTCGACGTAAGACGTGCCATCTGGCGTCGCGATCGGTAAGAAGTCGCCGCAGCTTGCACCGGCGCAACGCTCCAGTTGATAGTCCGAAACGCCCACGTCATCCGTGGAACCCGCCCAGGCGAGACTGATTTCGGTCGCAGAGATCGGGTCAGCCTGCAGATTGCCCGGGGCCGACGGTGCCGTGGTGTCCGCCGTCGCCGCGCCCGCCGTGTTTGAGTACGCGGAGACGTTCCCTGCCGCATCGGCCGCGCGGATGCGATACCGATAGGTCGTGTTCACGGCAAGGCCCGTGTCGACGTAAGACGTGCCATCTGGCGTCGCGATCGGTAAGAAGTCGCCGCAGCTTGCACCGGCGCAACGCTCCAGTTGATAGTCCGAAACGCCCACGTCATCTATGGAAGCCGTCCAGGTGAGGTTCATCTCGGTCGTCGAAATCGCCGCGGCCTGCAGGTCGCCGGGGACGGACGGTGCGGTGGTGTCCGCCGTCGCGTTTTCCGCGACGAAAATGACGTCACGAAGGTAGTTACTCTGCTGCCAACTCTGGGTCGGACGCACCCCGATGGTTTCGGAATATACACCGGCATTTGGCGGATAAGCTATGTGAAGACCGTTGCTGCCGCCCGTGCCCATGTCGGGATCCTGCGTTACAGTGTACCAACCGGTGGCGTCTTCTCCCGTCGAGACCGTGACCGTATAGGTTTGATTTGCGCTCAGGGCGACTGGGGTTGGAAGGGAAAATTCGTGCCAACCGATGCCGGAATAGGTGAACGTATGCGGCCCAGAGAGAAGCGCGCCGTCGCTGTTCCGCCACAGGCGTGCCGTATGGGCTCCGGATTCGTTCGGTGCGCCGTAGACGCGGATCCCCGTCACTTGGCCGTTTGTGATCGGTGTGAAGATCAAACCCAGATCCCAAGCTTGGTTATCGCTGGCAAAGTCCGTAGTGCTGCGGGAACCCCAGATGGTCTCTTCGCTCGCCGTTGTTTGGGGCTGCGTTGTCGCACTCGCCACACTCGAATACGAAGAGAGGTTTTCCGCCGCATCGGTGGCGCGAACGCGGTAGCGATAGGTCGTGTTGGCGGCAAGTTCGGTGTCTGAATAGGACGTGCCGTTCGAGGTCGCGATCTGCGTGAAGTCGCCGCAGCTTGCACTGGTGCATCGCTCCAACCGATAGGCCGTTACCCCGACATCGTCGGTCGAGGCCGCCCAGGAAAGATTGATCTGGCTCGATGAGACCGGGTCAGCCTGAAGGTTCGACGGGACAGAGGGGGCGGCTGTATCGGTGGGAGGCGCGCTTGATGTGGACATCGGTCCGATGTACGACCTTGCGACCACGACATCGTCGTACCACTTCGTGTTCACCTGCGGTGAACCTTGGGAGTGAAGTTCAAGTTGGATCTGATCGATCTTGAGGTTGCTAATGTCGCGCATGCTAAGGTTCTGGAAATCCGCGATAAGATTGCCGTCGATCCACGCGGCGACACGTCCGTCGTCCGCACCCGGCGTGTTGGCTTGCACCATGAACTCGTAGCTGTACCACTTGTCGGTTTCCGGGATGAAATTGGGACGAGCGACAAAGTCGGGACCGAAGTCGCCGGGCGTCGAATCATACGGAAGGACGCGTCCATCGGGATACCAGTGATCACCCCACTGCGAGCGTTGCTCGGGATGATAGGCGTACACGTTTGTGTAGCCGGGTCCACCTTCGTTGTAATACTGGCTGTTCTCCAAATTGAACAAGAAGAAGTCGCTGCCGTTGGGCGTGTTGCCAGGCCCCGGGTAGTTCGATGAGATCCGAATGCCGTTATGACCGGACCCCGTGTCATGAAACCCGGAATCGAACTTGGTGTAGACGCGGACGAACAACTGGTCCTCGGTTGTACCCAGGTTCTTCACCAGTGCGTTCGAAATTTCAGAGCTTGATTGTGGAAGCCTGAATTCAAGCGACCGGCTTCCGCCAAAAACGTTGTCCGCTTCCGTCGCGATGCGGGTGTTGGCCGATTGATAGTACGACGACCACTTCGATGTCAGTTCGCTCTTCGAAGAGTACGAACTCGAAGTCATCGGCAAAAAGCACGTCCGGATGGGTGCCGATGTTGGCGTCGCCCAAATATGCTGCGGCAATGCCGTTCTTCCCCTCGGGAAGCGGCGTCGGGCCACTGCTTGTTGATTGTTGCGTCGTCGCGCTGGCAACGCTGGAGTACCCTGACAGGTTTCCCGCCGCGTCGACGGCACGCACCCGGTAGCGGTAGGTGGTTCCGGCGGAGAGGCCGGTGTTGGAATAGGACGTGCCGCTCGGGGTCGCGATCTGCGAGAAGTTGGTGCAGCTCGACGCCGGTGCAGCGCTCCAAGCGGTAGCCCGTGACCCCGACGTTGTCAGTGGACGCCGACCACGACACCTTGATCTGGCTCGCCGAAACCGTCGACGTGGCAATGTTCGTCGGGTCAGAGGGTGCGGTAGTATCGGCAGGCGGCTCCGGCTTCGCTGCAACGGGTGCGGATAGGTGTACGGAGTGTAGCCAGGTTTCGGCGTTGATCCGTTGTTGATAAAATCCCTTGCCGGATTTTACGTGCTCGCAACCAGCGGTGCATTGCATTCCCGGTAGACTGCCATTGTTCGTATTGCCCCAGATGTAGGCGGGGTACCCGACCGCCGTCGCGCCCGAGCTTTGGGATCCTATTTGATACTGACACCGCCAGCCGGTCTCGCCGGGAACGTTCTGGTCAGATGGATCGCTGCCATCGCACGGCGGAATACCGCGCGAATTGAAAGTCTTGTAATCCATGGCCCCGATCGGGACTGACCAGGATCCGGTAAATGTATTACCCCAAACAACGCCGGTTCCCGCCGTAAGATCAATTGCCTTCCATTTCTGCGTGTCCGCCCCGAAGGTGTTATTGTAGACTTCCCAAGCGTTGGCGCTGACAAGACCACTTCTTGCCCGGTCGTGGGTTTGGAAAAAAGCGTTTCTTAAATCGTTGTGCCGAAATGACAATCCTTCCGCCTTGGTCATAGTCAACTGCAGACGCACCGGTATTGCCATACCAGTCATCCATGTGAAATCTATTGTCTTCAATGAAAAGGAAATCATCCGACCCAAGTACTAGCGGTGTCTCCCAATCGGTATTGCCGTTCCCCCCAAATTTGAGCGGGTGTGAACTCCCTGAAAAAACGTTATTGTCGATAAGACCGTAGGTCGAAGCACTTCCGCGGATGGCAAACTGTGGATTGTTGTCGAACACGTTGTGATGAATTCGGATATTTTTCCACCCTTTAGGGCCATACATCTGGATAACAGTTCCGCTCCAATAATTTGTATCTCCGCCGACAAAGTGAAAACCGGATATATCCATTCTTCCGGTTTTGTTTCCCGCATTAATGGAAATGAGGGTGTGCCCCGACCCGCCGTACGTGATCTTGGTTCCTTCGCTGCCCGAACCGGCACCCTGCAGGATAATCGTCTTGTCGTTGATGGACACCGCGCCATTCCACGTGCAATTTCCAGCAGGAACACGCACAATGTCTCCGTCGGTCGCTGAATTAATCGCCGACTGTACCGCCGACTGCGAACAACTCGCTGCGGTTAAAGTGGCCGCTTCGACCTTTTGCCCAATTCCGAGAACAACCGCCGTGGTAAGAAGAAGCACCATGACCGCCGTAAGCCAATTTCTTTGCGCTCGGGCTGATGGCGGTAGCAACGCGTGTTGCACCTTGAGGTACTGCAAGGTGCGCGCATAGGAAAACGCGAGTATTGTCAAAGATAATCTCCTTGTCAAAGGCCTAATTTCCGTCCGAGGCTGTTTTTATAAGTACAGACGAACGGGTGAATCTATTAAGTATACTTTGCATTAAAGGTATTTCTGTAGCGCCTCCGTGTTGCGCTCGCGCTTCAATTTTTTAAAGTCGGCGATGGGTCCGGTGGATCGACCGATAAAGATGACCTTGGTGGAGTAGCGATAAGAAGCGCTTAATCGATGGTTCGAATCGCATGAGTGGCCACAAAAATTATCTGATCTGAGGGAAATTTAAGAAGCATACGATCAATGGCGCTGACAAAAACCGGAGGGTGTGCTGCTTTCAGGAATGGGATATTATTCCTGTATAGGACAAACGTCAAGCTCTTTTGTTTGCTCGGCACCAGAAGGCTGCTAACTTGGAATATGCACACAAAACCTGATTTTAGGTCAGCGGATGTGCGAGGTGGTCCTGGAAAACGGGACGGTTTGTTGAGGTGTATTTCACCGATTGACCGAGGAATACGAATCTTCCGACTTGATCCCAACCGCGTGTCGGCCGGGCCTTTGTGCGGCCTCGGCATGAACCGCCCCGGGATTGCCGGAGGCTCCAACTTCTGAGAAGAAGGAGCCACTATGAGCAAGACATCGAACAAGTTTTCACCTGAGGTGCGTGAACGGGCGATCCGGATGGTTCTGGATCATGAGAGCGATCATTCGTCCCGGTGGTCGGCGGTTGGTGTTCGTCCGGTCTGCCTGCTCTGACGGTGAGGGTTAGAGTTGGTTAGTGTCCATTTTGGATAATGGACACTTTCGGGGTTCGAGGTGGCGAAGGGTCGGAAGCGTCGGGTCTGGACAGACGACGAGAAACGGAGCTTCGACACGCGAACCTGATTTTGCTGCGAGCATCCGCGTTTCGTGTCCAGGCGGAGCTCGAACGCCCGTTCAGGAGTTGATTCTGCGTTCCATCGTCGCACGATGGCGGCATCCTGGGACGAGCGCGATCTGCAGGGTCACTGCCGGTGGCCCCTTCCAGCTATCACGAGGATGCCGCCCGGCGGCGTGAGATCCGTCCTCAACTCCCTGGCTGGCGTGCCGGGGTCGACGCTGATGCCGAAGATCTTTCGGGTCTTCAGTGAGAAGGTTCTGCGGCCGATTCCGCGGTGCCTGATTCCTTCTTTCCCGGGACAGCACCGAGGGGGCGGACATGGCGAATTTCTTCCGCGAGCCGGACCGGCGGCAGCGATTTCTTCTTCCGGTGGACATGAAGGACTGGGTTCCGGAGACGGACATGGTCCACCTTCTTTTGGACGTGGTGACCTTGATGGAGCTCACGGCCTTCGAGGCCCATTACACGAAGCGAGGCACCGGCGCCCAACCGTTCGCGCCCTCGATGATGGTGTGCGTGCTGATCTACGCCTATGCCAACGGCCATCGCTCCAGCCGCAAGATCGAGCGCCTGTGCGAGCGCGATGCGGGGTTCCGGATGATCGTCGGGCACGAGGTTCCCGACCACACGGTGATCGCGCGGTTCCGCAAACGCCATCGCAAGGAGTTCGAGGCGCTGTTCGTGGAGGTTCTGAAGCTCTGCCATGCGGCGGGCTTGGTCCGCCTTGGCGTGGTGGCGCTGGACGGGAGCAAGATCAAGGCGAACGCGGCGCTGTCCGCCAACCGGACGGCCCGGTCTTTGGCAGCGGAAGTTACGGCCATGGTGTCGGAGGCGGACGCGGTCGATGCCGCCGAGGACGCGCTGTTTGGCGACGAACGGGGCGACGAGATGCCGGCCGAGATGCGCGATCCTTCCCGGCCGTCCGTCCCGGCTGGACACCTCGAAATACCGGATAATTGAGGCCCGGCGGAGTCAATTGCTCGCTGTCACTCCAGAGGAGAGGTCGTTTTTGGCCTGATTTACGGGTTTCCGGGCTGTGTTGGCAGCTTTTTCGCTTTGTTTTCCATTATCCGGGCACACTTCGGGCTTCGAGCCAGACGAGGCGCTTCATGTTGTAGACCAGGTTGGCCATGCCGATCTTGGTTCTGGCGCGGGCGATGCCGACGGTGCGGATGAACAGGGCCATGGGCCCTTTCTGCGCGGCAAAGACATGCTCGACGAGGGCGCGGACTTTCGATTTCCGACCGTTCGCCCTTGAGGTTCTTTCCGGCATCGGCTTGCCCATCGGCTTCTTGCGGTGAACCTGCGAGACGAAACCGTTCTTCGCCATGTGCGTTTCGTTCTTGTTGGAACGGTAGGCGGTGTCTGCCCAGACGGTGCTTGCCGTGTTGTTCTTGTCCAAAAGCTCGGGCAGCCGGGCACCGTCGTGGGCGGCGGCGTCGGTCACCGTCCATTTGCGGATCAAGCCGTGTCGTTTGTCGGTCGAGATATGGTTTTTGTACCCGAAGGCCGGGATCGCCAGATCCCGCTGGGGCTGGCCGTCCTCGCGGGGCTTGGCCTTGGAAAACTTCACCGTCCAGCGGGCATCAACGTCCTTCTGGCGCAGCTTGGCGGGCTTGTCCTCCCAGCCTTCCGGAATGCGCCCTTGCTTGATGGCCTGCTTTTCGCCGTCGGTGTTGCGCTGTCTCGGAGCCGCGACGATGGTGGCATCCATGATTTGCCCGGACATGGCCAGATAGCCCTTCTCGGTCAAAACCTTGTCGAACCGGGCAAAAAGCTTGTCCATGGCTTCGGCCTGGGTGAGGTGTTCCCGAAACAGCCAGATCGTCGTGGCATCGGGAACCGGGTCCTTCATCCCCAAACCCAGGAACCGCATGAACGACAAGCGGTCCCGGATCATGAATTCCGTCTGTTCGTCCGAAAGCGTGTACAGCGCCTGGAGAACCAGAATCTTAAACATTAGAACCAGGTCGTACGGCGGACGTCCGCCCTTACAACCGTCGGACCTCTTGACCGCTTTTTCAAGCCGGTAACGAAACGCCTCGAAGTTCACAACGTCCGACAGACGCTCCAACGGATCGCCCGACTTGCTGAGTTGATCATACCGGTAATCAAGGTCGAAAAAACCAGGCTGACGATCCATTCCGGCCTCCCATGAAACACAGGACCCATTGAATCAGACTGCCGTCAAAGCAACCAGGTTCTTCGAGGTGTCCAACTATCGGCGTAGCTTGAATAAGCAGCGTGTTTCTTGGAGTACAGTTTTTGGGAAGCAGTGCGTGGAGGTCATTTGAGCCTGCTCGGCGGCGATGGCCACATCGTTGAAGTCGACGTAACTCGCTACCTAAACTGTTTCTCGGACAAACTCCTAATGGTCTAGGGTACCCTCAGTTTAGCAAAACAACACGGGAACGGAGAAAAGGCGTGAAGGAAGCCAAAGCCGGCGCGAAGGTCGAGGCCGGCCCGTGGGCGCGGTTTGCCTGGTGCACCTTCGACTGGGCGAACTCGGCCTTTCCCACCGTCATCATCACCTTTGTGTTCGCCGCCTACTTCACCAAGGCGGTCGCGGCGGACGAGGTGACCGGCACCAGCCATTGGGCGTACGCTCTCAGCCTCTCCGCGCTGGCGGTCGCGGTGGCGAGCCCCGTTCTCGGCGCCATCGCCGACAAGGCCGGGCGGCGTAAACCGTGGGTGGGCGTATTCTCGGTGTTGTGCATCACCGCGACCGCCATGCTGTGGTTCGCGGAACCGGACCCGTCCAATGTCATGTGGGTTCTGGTTTTCGCGGCGCTCGCCAACTTCGCCTTCGAGACCGGGATGGTATTCTATAACGCCATGCTGCCGGCCTTGGTACCGCCCGACAAGGTGGGGCGCCTGTCGGGCTGGGGCTGGGGTTTCGGTTATGCCGGCGGATTGATCTGCCTGGTGGTGGCTTTGGTGGTGCTTGTCCAGCCGGATCCGCCGCTGTTCGGCCTGGACAAGGAAACGTTCGAACCGGTCCGGGCTACCGCCTTGCTGGTGGCCGGCTGGTTCGCGGTGTTCTGCATCCCTTTCTTTCTGTTCGTGCCCGACGCGCCGCCCGGGACGGTATCGGCGGCGGAGGCCGTGCGGGAGGGAGTGCGCATGTTGATCGGCACTTTCCGGCGGATCCGCGAGTATCGCCAGATCGCCCTCTTTCTGATCGCGCGCATGATTTACACGGACGGTCTCAACACCCTGTTCAGCGTCGGCGGCATCTACGCGGCGGTGACCTTTGGGATGAGTTTCGAAGAGATCCTCATATTCGGCATTGCCATGAACGTCACCGCCGGCATCGGCGCGTTCGCGTTCGGCTGGGTGGACGACTGGATCGGCGCCAAGCGCACCATCCTGATCGCCGTTGGCGCCTTGACCGTCCTCGGCGCGGCCTTGCTGGTGATCGAGTCGAAAACCCTGTTCTGGGTGTGCGCCCTGCCGCTCGGCCTGTTCTTCGGTCCGGCGCAATCGGCCAGCCGGTCGCTGATGGCGCGGGTGGCGCCGCCGCATCTGCGCGCCGAGATGTTCGGTCTCTACGCGCTGTCGGGCAAGGCCACCGCCTTCCTCGGTCCGGCGGTGTTCGGCTGGGTGACGGCCATGGCCCAGAGCCAGCGCGTCGGCCTCGCCACCATCCTCGTCTTCTTCATCGTCGGCATGCTTCTCCTGCTGCCCGTCCGCGATCCTCACGAGGCGACGAAAAACTGACCATCGTCGGTTAGTGCCGGAAGTGGCGCATGCCGGTGAGGACCATGGCCAGGCCCCTTTCGTCGGCCGCGGCGATCACCTCTTCGTCGCGCACCGAGCCGCCCGGCTGGATGACGGCGGTGGCACCGGCTTCGGCCGTGACCAGCAAGCCGTCGGCAAACGGGAAGAAGGCGTCGGACGCCACCACGGAACCGTGGGTACGTGGTTCGGTCGCGCCGGCCGCCGCGTCGGCGTCGGCCGATTTCCACGCGGCGATCCGCGCCGAATCCACGCGGCTCATCTGGCCCGCGCCGACGCCGACGGTGGCGCCGTCCTTGCAGTAGACGATGGCGTTGGATTTCACGTGCTTGCATACCCGGTACGCGAACGCTAGATCGGCCATTTCGGCGTTGGTGGGCGCGCGCTTGGTTACCACCTTGAGCTCGCCGGACGTGACGGCGTTGTCGCGGCCCTGCAGAAGGTAGCCGCCCGAGAGGGATCGCAGGGTCATTCCCGGCGCCGTGGGATCGGGCAGGCCGCCGGTCACCAGCACACGCAGGTTTTTCTTGGCTGCCAGGATCGCGCGGGCGTCGGCGTCGATGTCCGGCGCGATGATCACCTCGGCGAACAGCTTGGCGATGTCCTCGGCGGTGGCGGCGTCGAGGGCGCGGTTGAGGGCGATGATGCCGCCGAACGCGCTGACCGGGTCGCAGGCCAGCGCCTTGGCGTACGCCGCCTTGACCGATTCGGCGATGGCGACGCCGCAGGGGTTGGCGTGCTTGATGATGGCGACGGCGGGGGGCTCGAACTCGGACACCAGTTCGAACGCCGCGTCGGTGTCGTTCAGGTTATTGAAGCTGAGCTCCTTGCCCTGGATCTGTTCGGCCGTGGCGACGCCCGGCCGCCGCTCGCCCGACACATAGAACGCGGCCGCCTGGTGAGGGTTTTCGCCATAGCGCATGGTCTGCTTGCGGGTTCCGGAGAAAACGAGCCGTTCGGGGAAGGTCGCGCCCTCGACCGCGTTGAACCACGCCGAGATGGCGGCATCGTAGGCGCCCGTCCGGCCGTAGGCCTTGGCCGCCAGTTGGCGGCGGAACGCGGCCGTGGTCGCGCCGTCGCCCGACGTCATTTCCTCCATCAGCCGCGCATAGTCCCCCGGACTGACCACCACCGTGACGAACGCATGGTTCTTGGCGGCCGCCCGGATCAGCGCCGGTCCGCCGATGTCGATATTCTCGATGCACGTATCGAACGGCGCGCCCCCGGCTACCGTCGCCTCGAACGGATAGAGATTGACCACGAGCAGGTCGATGGGAGCGATGCCGTGGTCCGTCATCGCGCGCTCGTGGTCGGGATTGCCGCGGATGGCCAGCAGGCCGCCGTGGATGGCCGGCTGCAGCGTCTTGACGCGGCCGTCCATGATTTCGGGAAAGCCGGTATGGTCGGATACTTCCACCACCGGGACGCCCGCCTCCTTCAAGGCGGCCGCGGAACCGCCGGTGGACAGGATTTCCACGCCCCGCGACTCCAGAAAACGGCCCAGATTCGCCAGTCCAGTCTTGTCCGAGACGGAAATCAGCGCGCGACGTATGGGTGTGCTCATTTACAAACTCTCCCCCCAAGCTCTCATTTGTTGGCTTGAGTTGAAGCGTATAGCAGAGCCGGGGCCTCCCGCGCATCTGTTTGCTGAGGCGAGAATACGGCTGGGCTTTACATTTCAGCCGACTTCACCCATGTGGGCGTTTCGGTCTCGTGATGTTGTAAATATGTATCGGTCGACAGGTTTCGAACGCGTTTGCGCGACTTTACCGAGATTTCCCCGTTATCCACCGGATTCCAGGCTTTTAACGCGATGCACGTGGACGTATCGTCCGCGCTCCGACTAACCACACGTGCCGGTAGTATTTATTTAAGGGGTCAAACTATTTGATTTTTTCTCTAAAATTTGCAACTATATTGAGAGGAAGTGGTCCGCTGTATACAATTATGGAGTGCAAGCGATGACCCTCACCGTAGAGATCAGCACCGCCCGCTATGAGCGGGTGCATCGACGCAAACCCCGCGGTTTCACCCTTTGGTATTTTCGGATGCCCGACGGCTGGACATTCAGCCAGGCGGGAACCTACGCCTCGGCGAAACGCGCGGCCGCTGCCCATGCCCGCCAGAGGAGCCAGGGCCCGGTGGCGCGCCTGCAGGTATGGTCCTGAGAATCCTGCTCAAGCGCGCCCACGCCCGGAAACCAACGAATGTCGTGAGGGTCAGCGCGATGGCATTGGCCACGGCGATGGGCTCCAGAATGCGCGCCAGCATTCGATCTTCCATCATGATTTGCCTCGCATGTCCAACAAATGTGCCCCAGAGAACCACCGCCGGCTAGCGTGAGGGGTTGACAGACCGGGGCAAAAGACCGATTGGGCTGTGAAGGCTAATGACCCGCCCATCGGCATCTTCGGAGGCTCGACCATGCGATCCGCTTCATCTCGCGACGCGCGCGCGTTGTTCGCTTTAATCGTATTGGTGGCCGGGGCGAGCCTTGCCGCCTGTTCCTCCAAGGAGAAGAGCAAGGTTATCAATTCCGGTCCGGACGGCATCACCATCCAGTACGACTCCCGGTATTCGACCATGGCCGGCGTGGACGCCGACGAGCATTGCGCCAAGTTTGGAAAACGGGCGGTGCGCGTGGAGACAAAAGCGCCGAGCACCGCCGACAAGATCACCGAACCCTACGCGGCCCAGGGGGTTTTCGCCTGCGAGGCCGCCAAGTGACGTTGGTGTGGTGGGCGGGCGCCGTCTTGAGGCCGTCAACTTGCCGCTTGAAAATTCCAACGAATACGACAATGTTCGGTGCCAATGTCCGAGCGAGACCCGCGCACGGGACGAAGGGGGAGACAATGAAAAGGGCCGCGAAAAGGGCCGCGCTCATGGTGCTGGCCGCCATGGCCATTCTGGCGGGCGCGGAGGGCGCTTCGGCCGAGAACGCCGCGTCGGCCATCACCGCCCACAACGGCGTGACCGTCAACCTCTCCCAGGACGCCGGGAAATGCGGCGTCCGGAGCAAGGAAGAGTTCGCCAAGCAACTCGACGGCGCGCTCGGCGAAATCGGACTGCGCGTCGATCCGAGCCAACCCATTGTCGCCCGCCTGACCGTCTCGGCCAAGCCCGTCGAGTCGATTGAGGGCCAATGTGTCATCTTCGTCGGGCTGGCATTCATCATCCCCATGGAGGCGGATTTCATCACGGTTACCGGAAGGGCCACCGACCGGAAAGCCACGGCCGGGGTTCTGGATAAGGTCCGGCGGTTTCCAATCGTGCTCTACGAGGATAGCGATTTTACCGCGGCGTGGCCGACGAACGGCCACGGCCAAGCGCTTTATCTGGTGGATCAGTTGGCCCAACGATTCGCGGGACAGCGCTGATAATACGGACGCCAATAACCAGCAAAGAGAGAAAAGGAAAATACAGAGATGACATCCATTGTTCGCATCATCGGCATGCTTGCCGTCATTGTCGTCCTGACGGTCGCGGTCGGCGCGAGCGCTCAGGACAAACCGCAGAAGATCACCGCGACGATCGAATTCAGTGAACTGCAGGTCGCCTATATCGGCAGTGGAACCATGGGCCACGGCACCCTGAATTTTCAGGGCAAATCCTATCCCATCAAGGTCGCCGGTCTTGGTATCGGTGGCATCGGCGTTTCCACCATTCAGGCGCACGGAGACGTCTACGACCTCGAGGACATCGAGGACTTCCCGGGTCTGTATGGCCAGGCGCGCTACGGGTTCGCCGTTGGGGATCAAAGCGGCGGTCAGATGTGGCTCGCCAATCCGAACGGCATCACCATTCATCTCGACACGAAGCGCGAAGGGCTGATGCTGTCGCTGGGCGGCGACGGACTGGAAATACAGTTGGAGGAATAGTCCGGAGGGTATCCAGGGGGCGGGCCGCGGCATACTCCGGGCGAGGCGCGCCAGATCCTCGCCGTTGACGCATCCGAAGGTCTGGAACCGGGAGGCGCGCCCGCCAATATGAATGTCAACCGTCTCGACGAACCAAGTGCCCCGGCATATGGTGGCGGTTTCAACGCGGGCGAGGGGATCTCCAAGCAGGGAGGACACAACCGCCTACCGCCGCTCCCGCCCGGGATCTCTTGGCGAAGACAACCGAAAGCGCATGGAACGAATGAACATGACCGATTTAAAACAGCGCCGTTTCGCGGCGCGGACTCTCGGCGTCGCGGCCGTTCTCGCGACGGCCATGGCGGGCAGCGCCGGCGCGTTCGACACCGCGGCCATGGAGAAACTTGCGGCGGAGGACGAATGCCCGAAGTGCGATCTCAGCAACGCCGACCTGAGCGATGGCGCCTATACGGGGAGCGATTTTTCCGGCGCGAACCTCAGTGGCGCCAACCTCGAGGGCGTGGTGATGAACGAGGCCACGCTGGACGGAGCGAACTTGAGCCGCGCCAACTTCAGCGACGCCATTTTGGAGGCGGCCAGCCTGAAGGGCGCCAACCTGACCGGCGCCGTGCTGCTACGGACCAGCCTCAGCGGCGCGGACCTGACCGGCGCGACCGGCCTGACCCAGAAGCAGCTTGACGAAACCTGCGACGACGGTTCGGCCGATCCGGCGGTCGCGATCATGCCCGCGGGGCTCGTCCTGGAACGGTGCGAATAAACCCTGGTTTGAACCGAACAGAGGAATGCGAACATGAGCGACCTGGTGGTGATGGAATTCGACGACGAGGCGAAGGCCTTCGAGATGCGCGCGGCGCTGGCCAAGATGCAGAAGGAATACCTCATCGAAATGGAAGACGTGGTCGTGGTGACCAAGGACGACAAGGGCAAGGTCAAGCTGCACCAGGCCGTCAACCTGACGGCCGCGGGCGCCATGGGCGGCGGGTTCTGGGGCCTGTTGATCGGCATGCTGTTCCTCAATCCGCTGATCGGCGTCGCGGCCGGCGCGGCGGCCGGTGCCCTCGGCGGAGCGCTCTCCGACATCGGCGTCGACGACAAGTTCATGAAGAAACTGGGCGAAACGTTTACGCCCGGGACCTCGGCCCTGTTCGTGCTCATCCGCAAGGTTACGGCGGACAAGGTCCTCGAGGAGCTCAAGGCATTGGGTCTGCATGCTCATGTCCTGCAAACCTCGCTGAGCAAGGACAAGGAAGAAGAGCTTCGCGCCGTCCTCGAAAATGCGTAGCCCGGCCATCGCCGCCGCCGTCATCCTTGGCGTGCCGCTGGCGTTCGACGCGCTGGCCGAGGAGCAGGTGGCGGAGATCATCGCGGTCCATGTCCGGGACCAGGGCCACCCCTGCGACAAGGCGGAAAGCGCCACGCGCGATCCCGAGGCGTCCAAGCCGGACGAGGCCGCCTGGATCCTGCGGTGCGACAATGCCACCTATCGCGTCCGGCTCGTTCCCGACATGGATGCCCATATAGAACGGCTCAAGTAGGAGCGGCCCTCATCGGCGGCCGGTCACGGAAGACACTGACCGGCCTCCCGTTCCGCCGCGTTCGCGCACCCGAGGTCGAAGGTTCGCTCCTCGGTCCCGCCGAATGCGTTCAGTGCCGCCCGGGTCATGCGCTCCGCCAACACGGCCGGGTCCGCGACCTCGCCGGTGGCCGTGATCGTCGCGTGCCAAATCGGCGCCTCGCCGGGCACGAACAGGATGAACGAAATCGTCATGTCCGTGGACACGCCGCCCTGGTCCAGGCGGTACAGGGGAACGGTCACTTGATCCTCGACCTCGACGGAACGGTACCTGTCGGGGGGGATCCGGGCCGGCGGTGTTGAGCCGGCGGAATCGTCGGGCGGTGCCGGGCTGGGGGCCATCGATACCATGAAATGCAGGACATGGGAGCCGTCCGGCGCGACGGCGACGCCGCGTTCCGTCAAGACCTCGTGGATCGTCTCGCGAACGGCCACGACGAACGGGCCGTCCACGCCATCCAGATCGGTGTCCCGGGTTTCGACGGCGATGCCCGGCGGCCGGCGCCATGGCGAACCGTCGGACACGGCTGACAGGTGAGCCGAGCCCCTGGGCTGGGCGGGTTCGCTGGAAAAGGCTTGCGATCCCCCGATGGCAACCAGCAACGACACGGCAACGGTCCAAGGCGCGGGCCGGAGCGCTCGCGCCGCCGCCGCCATCACGGGTCTGGCGGCCGCGATCTTCACACCGCCATCACCTTGCCGAGGTGATCGGGCAGGTCCTGGATCGGGACTTGTGTCAGGTCCTTGTCCATTTCGGCGCTCACCATCCGTTGCAGCTCCACGCCGAACTCGGATCGAAGGTCGCCGAGCGCGCGCGGCGGCGCGACCACCACAAGCCGTTCGAATTGGTTGGTCTTCCGCGCATGCTCGAGGATTCCGGCGATTTCGCGGGCGAATTCGTACTTGGCGTGGCGTTTCGGATCCGTCGGCGGTTCCATGGCGTGCCGGCCCTCGCCGGCGCTGTCGAACGACCGACCGGGACGGTCGCTGGCGATATCGCCGCTCGAAATATTGGTGCCGATGAATTCCCGGTCCAAGGCGGGCTTCAGCCCTTTTCCGACGCCGGCGTTCACGAACAGCCGCGCGCGAAATCCGTCCGCGATGAGCACCCACGTCACAATCGGTCTTGGCATGCTATACGTCCTTTGTTTTCTCAATGGCGGGTCTTTCCAAATGGCGGATCCCGCCATCCGAGCTTAGCAATTCAAGGTAGATCATCCCAAGAACGATTTTATCCACTGGCGTTTGACGGCGGCGGCGCCAGGGTGGTTACCGCCGCCGGCTGGAACGGTCGGCCGCGCTACTGAATGATGATCCATGTCCGCGGGTCGTAACGGACCGTTGTCTTGTCGTCCGGTCCCCGGACCACCGTCACCGTCGCCGCGTCGCGATCGATCCTGAAGTACCGCGCGTTGGCATGGATCTCC
This sequence comes from uncultured Alphaproteobacteria bacterium, assembly GCA_963701445.1. Taxonomy (GTDB): domain Bacteria; phylum Pseudomonadota; class Alphaproteobacteria; order Rhodospirillales; family Defluviicoccaceae; genus CAKZLS01. The sequence goes on along the minus strand of CAVPAM010000013.1, from coordinate 4,629 downwards.
GACAGACGGTTGAGCAGCATGGTCTCCAGAACCGCGTCCACGGTCTGCTTGGGTCCGAGCCGGGGCTCCACCTGGGCGCGCAGTTCGGGGCTGAGTTTGTTCAGGTCCGATTGCTGCTGGCTGGTCACCGCGTGCGCGGGGCTGAACGCCACGGAGGCAAGAATGATGGCGGAGGAAAACAAGGTCAGAATACGCATGAGTGTCTCCTTTCTCTGCTGTCGGCCTTTCTCTACCGTTGGCCCTTTTCTACTGATGGTCGGCGTGGCGGAGTCAGCGGACAGGCGTGTCAGCCCGCCCCTTCGTCCGGATGGATCGGAGCCGATGTCGCGCGGATGCCGCGATCCCGGGCCAGATCGAAAATCATCGAGTACTCCGGGGCTCGTTCCGCTCCCTCCAGGATGACGAGGCTGTGCTCGTCATGCCCGCCGGCCGGGAACGCCCGCAACTCCTCGGCGGTGGCCGCCCGCCAGGCGTCTTCGGCGATCCCGCTGGTCTCCGCCCACAGCCGGGCCAGCTGGGGGTCGTTGGCGAGGACGAAGAGCATCGGCGGTCTCCCGTGACACGATTCTCCGGTATCGGCTGGTTTCGGTTCGCGACGTCAGCCGGGCGTTCCTGGGGGAATTGGATAACCGGTCCATGGGATCGAGACATTTAACTGAGTTAACCGAATTCATGAACCGGCGCCTTGAACCGCGCGCGGAAATGGAGTTCGATGGGCGCCTCGTTTACCGTTTCGGGCGGACTTCGCAGATGATCGCCGGCATCCATCGGATCCATCGAACATGATCACCAGGCAAGGCGCCGTCCGCTCGCTCGCCGCCGCGTGGATCCTCGTCCTCGCGACGGCGCCCGCCCATGCCTTCGATCCCGGGGACGTGGGGACCCTGATGGCCGACAACCACTGCGAGGGATGCGACCTGAGCGGGGCGGATCTCGCCAAGGCGGAGCTCACCGGCGCCGGCCTCTCCGCCGCCGATCTCGCGGGCGCCAACCTGAGGGGCGCGGTCCTGCTCGGCGCCACGTTGAACGACGCCAACCTCAAGGGCGCCGATCTCGGCGGGGCGTATCTCAGCGACGCCACCTTCGGCGGGGCGGACCTGACCGGCGCCGATCTCCGAGGCGCTAGGCTGGACGGCGCCGACCTCGCGGACGCCGTCGGCCTCACCCAGGCGCAATTGAACCATGCCTGCGCCGGCACCGCCGGCGCGCCGTTCAAGACCCGCCTGCCCACGGGCCTGACCGTCCGACCCTGCGAATGAACAGCGACAGCGAACAGCGAAAGAGACTGATTTCAAACCAAGGGAAATGTCCATGAAAACAGCGAAACCGGGAATGCGAACCTTGAGAGCGGCGAAATCGTGGGCCCTCGTGGCCGGGATATGCCTGGTGGCCGCGGGGTGCCAGACCATCGAGAACGAGCGGGCGGTGGACACCGAGGGGCTGTTGCAGCAGGCCGGTTTCCAGGTGCGCTTCGCCGACTCGCCGGAACGCCTCCAGCACGTGAAAGCCCTGGAGCAGCGCGCGCTGGTCAAGAAGGACCGCGACGGCCAGCCGTATTACGTCTACGCCGACGCCGAGGGCTGCAAGTGCCTGTACTACGGCACCCAGGCGGAATACCAGCGCTACCGCATCCTCGAGAACGACCAGGAAGTGGCGGCCAACAACCGCCTCAACGACGTGATCAACAACGCCAACGCGGAGATGTACTACGGCCTCTGGGCGGGCGAGAACTCCATGCCCAATACGCCGCCGCCGCCGGGCGTCCTCCCCGGCGTGTAGCGGACCCCCGCCACCGTCCCCGGGCCGCCCCCGCCGCCCCGGGGACGGCCCGCCCACGACGAAAGGACCAGACCGCCATGTCCCTCGCGGGCAAGACCGCCATCGTCACCGGCTCCACCAGCGGCATCGGCCTGGGCATCGCCCGGGGATTCGCCGACGCCGGCATCAACATCGTCATGAACGGCCTGGGCGACCCCGGCGCCATCGAGCGCGACCGGGAGGCCATCGCGGCCCGGAACGTCCGCTGCGTCTACGACCCCGCCGACATGTCCAGGCCGGACGAGGTCGTCGCCCTGGTCGAGCGGACCGTCGCCGACGTTCGGCTCCGTCGACATCGTCGTCAACAACGCCGGCATCCAGACCGTCAGCCCGGTGGAGGACTTCCCGCCCGAGCGCTGGGACCTGATCGTCGCCATCAACATGTCGGCCGCGTTCCACACCACCCGGACCGCCGTCCCGCACATGAAGGCCCGGGGCTGGGGCCGGATCGTCAACATCGCCTCGGCCCACGGCCTGGTGGCGTCGCCGTTCAAGGCCGCCTACGTCACCGCCAAGCACGGCATGGTCGGCCTCACCAAGACCGTCGCCCTCGAGGTCGCCCAGTACGGCATCACCGTCAACGCCATCTGCCCCGGCTACGTCAAGACGCCGCTGGTGGAAAACCAGATCGCCGACACCGCCAGGGCGCGGGGCATGACCGAGGAGCAGGTGGTCCGCGACGTCCTGCTGGCGGCCCAGTGGACCAAGAAATTCGTCACCGTCGAACAGCTCGCCGCCACGGCCCTGTTCCTCTGCTCCGACGCCGCCGAAAACATCACCGGCATCGCGCTTCCCGTCGACGGCGGCTGGACCGCCGCCTAAGCCCGCGCCGGCCGACGACCCGTCGAGGGCGACTACCCGTCGGGGGGGCAATATCAACGCGCGTCCCTCTCGCACCGCCGCCGGCCGCTCGGTCCCGGCGCCGCGCCGCGTCATGCCCGCCCGGCTGTTCGATTCACCGATCCCGACCCGATCCGGCCCCCGGATTTCATGCCCACGGGACCGATGCCCGCGACCTCGCGGACACGGAGAATGTCTCGTTTGTCCGGGACCGGGGGGGGGGTGTAACGCGTTTTTGCCAAAACAACCCCATGCACAGTAGAATTTCGTAACAGGGGCAAAATCCCGGGCATTGTGGTGAGTTTGGAAAGTCACATGTCGGGCTCGAAGTGATCGATCACGCAAGATCTTGGTTTGGCCGGGGTGTCGGGTGTGATTTACTGCGGGCATGGCCGCCTCGATACCAGATGTTGAGAATTTGAGCGTTGACGAACTTAAGAAGTTGGTTTTTTGGCTGCTTGAGCGGGACGCGGTTCGCGAAGCGGAGATGGCGGCGCTGCGCGAGGAGATCGCGCGGCTGAAAGGGCTGAAGGGACGGCCGAAGATCCGTCCGAGCGGCATGGAGCCAGCGACGGATGCGCGGGCGAAGGAAGGAAGCGCCAAGACCCGCCGCCTCCGGGGCGCCAAGCGGGTGGCGATCACCGAGGAGCGGGTAATCACGATGGCGCCGCCGCCGGGCTCGCGGTTTAAGGGCTACGAGAGTTACGTGGTCGAGGACCTGGTGGTCCGGCCAGCGACGATCCGCTATTGCCGTCAGCGCTGGCGGACGCCGGCCGGGGAGACGATCGTGGCGCCGCTGCCGCCGGGAGTGCGCGGCCATGTCGGCGCCGAGCTGCGCCGTTACGTCCTCGTCCTCTACCACCAGGGTCGGATGACGGTCCCGGGGCTGCTCGCGCACCTTCGCGACCTCGGGGTGAGTCTCTCGGAGCGGCAGCTGGGGCGCCTGCTTGTCGACGGCCAAGAGCCCTTTGTCGACGAGGCACGCGCGGTTCTGCGGGCCGGGCTGGAGACGGCGGCGTGGATCAGCGCCGACGACACGGGGGCCCGTCACAAGGCGACCAATGGAACCTGCACCCAGATCGGCAACGACCACTTCACCTGGTTCGCCACCACCGCATCGAAGAGCCGGCGGAACTTCCTCGACCTGCTGCGCGCCGGGCACACGGATTACGTCGTCAACGACGCCGCGCTCGTCTATATGCGTCAGCGCAACCTCGCCGGGCCGCTGATCGCCCGTCTCAAGGCCTGCCAGACCAAACGCTTCGCCGACGATGCCGCCTGGACCGCCCATCTCGACCGTCTCGGCTTGAGCGGGCTCGCGGTCACTCGCGATCCGGTGCGCATCGCCACCGAGGGCGCGCTGTGGGGCAGCGTCCTCGATCACCGCTTCCTCAACGAGGCCGTCATCCTCAGCGACGACGCCGGCCAGTTCAACGTCGGCCGCCACGCGCTGTGCTGGGTGCACGCCGAGCGTCTGATCCATAAGCTGGACACCTTCAACGACCGCCAGCGCCGGGCCGTGACGCGCATCCGCGCCCGCGTCTGGCGGCTCTACGCCAACCTCAAGGCCTACCGGAAGCGGCCGTCGTCCCGGCGCAAGACGGCCCTCGCGCGACGCTTTGACGCCCTGTTCACCACCCGCACCGGCTTTGCCACCCTCGACCGGCTGCTGCGCCGGTTGCATGCCAACAAGCAGGAGTTACTCGCCGTTCTCGACCGGCCCGACATCCCGCTGCACACCAACGGTTCCGAAAACGACATCCGTTGCCAGGTCACGCGGCGCAAGATCTCCGCCGGAACCCGTTCCGACGCCGGCCGCGACTGCCGCGACGCCTTCCTCGGACTGATGAAAACCTGCCGGAAACTCGGGATATCGTTCTGGACCTACCTCGGCGCCCGCCTCCACGCGCCCGATGCGCCAGTGATACCGCCCCTCCCCGATCTCGTCCGTGCGAGAGCCTCCCCCGCTTG
>CAVPAM010000012.1:0-97826 GCA_963701445.1 uncultured Alphaproteobacteria bacterium | reverse complement strand
AGCGGAGCATGACTGCTGAACTTCAGCGAAGAGCGCAACAAGTCAAGGACGTGCTCGCGCGAGCGGTCGCCGAGGCGCTGGAGAGAAAACGGCGCCTGGGGCAATACGCGGTCGTGTATGAAAATGGCCGTCCGTGCGTATCGAGCCCGGCCGGCCAACCGAACGAGAACAGCACTGATCAGGGACCCCAACCCCATGTAGCCAGGACTGGTGTTCTCCCTCCCTGCGAGGAGGCGACACCGGCCGAGCGGCTCGATGACATCCCGGAAGGGTCAATCGTACAGGTGCCGCTGGAAGCCGACGAAGGTCTCGCGGATGCGCGCGACCCCGCCCAGCTCGGCGGCGGCGTCGCCGACGCCCTTGTATTTCAGCTCCAGCAAATCGGGCAGGTTGTCCCCGTCCAACTCGTCGACGCCTTCCTTGACGTATTGCGCCAGGACGAAATCCAGGAACGACCGGAGCTTGTCGTCGTAGCCGGACACGATACGCTCGCGCCGGGTCTCGACGCGCTCCCGCCGCGTGATCGGCGCCAGCGCGAAGGCGATGTAGGCCAGTACGTCGAACAGGTCGCTGTTCTCCGCGTCGATCATTTGGCGGATTTCCGCAAGCTGTTCGTGTCCGTACCCCTTCTCCCAAGCGCCTCGATCAACGCCTTCCGGGTGTCGGGCGCGCTCCACAGCGCCCGCAGCTCGTCCTCGTCCCTGAACAGCGCCGGCAATTCGCCGAACAGCCGCTCGATGAATTCGGCCGCCGACATGGGCTTGCCGTCCGGGCTCCAGAAGGTGGTGGCCATCATGTGCTGGATGGTGCGTTCCTTGCCGTCGGCGAGCTTGATCTTGATCTTCTGTCGGCGTGGCGGCTCGTCGCCATCAGCACCAGAATGGTCCCAACCATCACCCTTTTCATCCAAGCCACTACCCGGACCACGAGGCGTCACCGGCACCGGCTCGGCGGGCTCGCCGTCCCAATCGGGGTCGTTGAAGTGCTCGTAGGCCTTGACGAAGTCGTAGATGGTGAAGTGGTCCTTGCCGTCGAACAGCCGCGTGCCGCGCCCGATGATCTGCTTGAACTCGATCATGGAATTGATCGGGCGCATCAGCACGATGTTGCGCACGTTGCGCGCGTCCACGCCGGTCGAGAGCTTCTGCGAGGTGGTCAGGATCGTCGGAATGGTCTTCTCGTTGTCCTGGAACGTGCGCAGATGCTGCTCGCCCCGCGCGCCGTCGTTGGCGGTGACGCGGACGCAGTAATTGCGGGTCGGCTGCTGGTCTTCATCTGATTGACCAGGTCGCGCACCGCCAGCGCGTGCTCCTGCGTCGCGCAGAACACCAGCGTCTTCTGGCGCTGGTCGATGGCGTCCATGAACAGCCTGACGCGGTATGTCTCGCGCGCCTTGATCTCGATGACGCGGTTGAAGTCCTCTTCCACGTAGCGGTGGCCTTCCTCGATCTCGCCCTCGATGACCTGGTCGTCGGAGGTGTAGACATACTCGTCGAGCGTGGTGCCGATCTGCCTGACCTTGAAGGGCGTCAGGAAGCCGTCGTTGATGCCGTCCTTCAGCGAATAGACGTAAACCGGCTCGCCGAAATAGGCGTAGGTGTCGACGTTGTCGTTGCGCTTGGGCGTCGCCGTCATGCCGAGCTGCACCGCCGGGGAGAAGTACTCCAGGATTGCCCGCCAGTTGCTCTCGTCGTTGGCGCCGCCGCGATGGCACTCGTCGATGACGATGAAATCGAAGAAGTCCGGCGGATAGTCGCCGAAGTTGGGCGACGGCTTGCCCGCCGCGTCCTGTCCGGTCATGAACGTCTGGAAGATGGTGAAAAAGACGCTGCCGTTCTTCGGCACGCGGCCTTTCTTGCGGATGATCTCCGGATCGATCCGGACCAGCGCGTCCTCCGGGAACGCCGAGAACGCGTTGTAGGCCTGATCGGCGAGAATGTTGCGGTCGGCCAGGAACAGGATGCGCGGCCGGCGTGTCGGCTCCCGGCTCAGGCTCCACCGGCCGTGAAACAGCTTCCAGGCGATCTGAAAGGCGATGGCCGTCTTGCCCGTCCCCGTGGCCAGGGTGAGCAGAATGCGCTCGCGCCCCTCGGCGATGGCCTCCAGCGCCTTGTTGATGGCGTTGTGCTGGTAATAGCGCGTCTGCCACTGCCCGCCCCGGTCCTCGAACGGCACCGCGCCGAACCGGTCGCGCCAGGCATTCTCCTCGGCGAAGGTCTCGCGCCCACAGCTCGTCGGGCGTCGGATAGCGGTCCACGGGACCTTCCGCGCCGGTCCGCATGTCGATCCGGTAGATGCCGACGCCGTTGGTGGAATAGGCGAACCGGGCCTGAAGCTTCTCGGCGTAGGCCTTGGCCTGCCCCACGCCTTCGGTATCGGCAAGGTCGCGCCGCTTCGCCTCGATGACCCCCAGCTTCTGGCCGCGATAGAACAGCACGTAATCGGCGATGTCCTGCCTGGCGCGCCGCCCCGCGCCCTGCAACCGGCCCAGCGTGATCTCTTCCCGCCCGCACCCGGCTGCCGTCGACAACGCCCCAACCCGCGTCCTTCAGGGCCGGGATCGATCAGCTCCGCGCGGGTCTCGGCCTCGTTCATGCAACAGCCTCTGCCAGTTCCTTGGTCGGGCTGCGCCGTGAGTTCGCCGGAGAAGGCTTTTTGCAGGAGGGATTGTTTCAGTTCGGCGAGAGCGATCAGCTTTTTTTGGTAAATTGCTTCGAGGCGTTTGATTTCTGGTCGAAATTCGTCAGAGCTTGCTGACAATATCGTCGTTGCTCTGCGAGGGACCGGCAAGGTAAACCTGAATATTGCGCGAGATTCTTTGGTGCTCAATTTGAGCATTGAGCGCTGCGCCTGCCGAGCATTTCATAAAGCTCTTGTAACATCGAACTGATCTGTAAAAAGCATGAAAAAGCGATCGATAAGATCTCTCGGCGAGTTATCCAGACTAGTTATGCACTGTCACAGATTTGCTACAGTCAATTCGTCTGGAATTATCGCAGATCTTCCGATTGTCCTCAGCGATCCTGATATAGAGCATCATCTCGTCGAATTCGATATTTCCGCTATTTGCAAGTCTTGTCCTCGCGTGCAATCGTAGCGCGTATTTCATCTCAGTTTGAGCAACCATCTTCGATCGATGTCCAGCGATTGTAAGTAAGGATAGTGTACGCTTGCTCTTGAGATGCATGTAGCCTTCGAGACAAGTCCGCTCTGACTGCTGCCAATGTCTCCAAGCGTCATTTCCGCCCAACCTTCGCCCTTCTGCGTGAAAACGGCATTCAGATAGCTTTCGAACAGCTCGCGGGCGTTGGCGAGGTTCTTTTCGGCATTGGCGACCGCCGCCGCGATCCCCTCAAACGCTTCATCGAGAATGGCGACAATGCGCTTTTGTTCGGGGAGCGGAGGGAAGGGAATTTCGAACTTTGCTAGATTGTCTCTGACTGATTCAGGCTGCTGCGTCGCCCTGCCGCTTGTAGCGATCTGCATCTCGTATCGTCGGATCAGAAGTAGTAGCAAAGAAATCTGGAAACAATTTATCGGTTCAGGCCTTACGATCGAACGATGGATATCGACTAGTGCTGACATCGAAGCTCTGATCGATTGCCGACTGACCAGAGTGACCGTTCCGAGCTGTGATCTGACGACATCGTTACAAAGAATCATATCTTTTCGGAACATTACTTTGCTTCTGATGCTATCAGCGATGCTCTTCGAGCGTGACTCGAAGTTCTCCGAAGTCGACTAGCGCCATCGTTAGCCATTCGTGATCAATGACGCATGGTTCCACCGGACGCTAGTATTCTTTGGCTGCAGTTCCTCCAGTCTACTCGTTTCGAGCACACATCGCCTAGTTTCTCGAGTCTCCCACCCCTCCCTCATAGCATCCCCCGGATGCCTTCGAGGATTTCCGCGCTTTCGGCGTCGAGGGCGGCAATCTCGTCGAGGATCTCTTCCGGCTCGCGCAGCGGCGCTTCCTCGGCCTTGTTGGGGTTCTTCACCGACAGATCGAAGGTCGCCGGATCGATGTCCGCCACGTCCACCGACCAGGATTTCTCCGAGTTCGGCGAAGGTGGCCTGCAGCTCGACGAACTCCTTCAGGTCGTCGTCGTTGAGCGCGTTGGTCTTGCCCATGTTGCGGCCGGGATCGAGCTGGTAGAACCAGACCTTGCGGGTGGGCGCGCCCTTCTCGAAGAACAGCACCACGGTCTTCACCCCGGCGCCGAGGAACGTGCCGCTCGGGCAATCCAGGATGGTGTGGAGGTTGCAGTTTTCCAAGAGTTCCTTGCGCAGCGCGCGCGACGCGTTGTCCGAGTTGGACAGGAAGGTGTTCTTGATGACCACGCCGGCGCGCCCGCCGGCCTTCAGCGACTTGATGAAGTGCTGGAGGAACAGGAACGCGGTCTCTCCGGTCTTGATGGGGAAGTTCTGCTGGACCTCCTTGCGCTCCTTGCCGCCGAAGGGCGGATTGGCGAGGATGACGTCGAAGCGGTCCTTTTCCTGGATGTCGCTGATGTTCTCGGCGAGCGTGTTGGTGTGCAGGATGTTCGGCGCGTCGATGCCGTGCAGGATCATGTTCATGATCGCGATCACGTAGGCGAGGCTCTTCTTCTCCTTGCCGTAGAACGTCCGGGTCTGCAGCGTCCGCAGGTCGCTGGTGGTCAGCTCGCCGCCGTCGCCCCCATCTTGGCTCATGTGGCCGTGGCGCATGTAGTCGTGGGATTCGCAGAGGAAGCCCGCCGAGCCCACCGCGCCGTCGTAGACGCGCTCGCCGATCCTCGGCTTCACCACCCGGATCATGGCGCGGATCAGCGGGCGCGGCGTGTAGTATTCGCCGCCGTTGCGCCCGGCGTTGCCCATGTTCTTGATCTTGGCTTCGTAGAGGTGGGAAAGCTCGTGCTTCTCCTTCTGCGAGCGGAAGCGCAGCCCGTCCATCAGCTCCAGCGCGTCGCGGAGGCTGTAGCCGCTCTGGAACCGGTTCTTGATCTCCCCGAAGATCTCGCCGATCTTGTATTCGATGGTGTCGGGGCTGGTGGCGCGCAGCTTGAAGCCCTTGCAGGTAGGGGAACAGGTCGCGGTTGACGTAGTCGATCAGGTCGTCGCCGGTCAGCGCGGTGTCGTGGTCGAACGAGCCGTCGGCCTTCTTGGGCGCGGCCCAGCTCGACCAGCGGTGCGGCTCGTCGATGATGAAGGCGTAGGGCCTGCCCACCAGCTCCGCCTCCATGGCGCGCTCATGCTCGAGGTCGTCGAGGTATTTGAGAAACAGCATCCACGACGTCTGCTCGGTATAGTCCAGCTCCGTGGTGCAGCCGGCCTCCTTCCACAGCACGTCGTCGATGTTCTTGAAGGTCTGTTCGAACACGGTTTTGGTTTCCCCCCTTGGATGGTCGCGGCGCCCTTGGGCGCCTACGAGACGCCGCATTCTTGCACGGATTTCCCCCCGATCAATAGCGTTTAGCCAGACGCTTCCCATCCTCCCGCACACCCCTCACCCTCCCCGTCGTCCTTGCGAGCGAAGCGCGGCAATCCAGTCCCGCCGCTCGCCCCCCGCACGGCACCGGACCGCCGCGTCGCTTCGCTTCTCGCGGCGGCGGCGCGGCGCGGGCCGCGAGCGCTCGTTGGCCGGGATGTTCGCCCGCTTTTCCGGGCAAAAGATGGCACTAATTTTGCTTTGCAGGCCCCCGATTTCTACTGTGCATGGGGTTGTTTTGCACAAAACCGTTTTTACCCCCCCCCCCCCGCGTGCGCCCTGGCGGGAGGGCTCCGGGCGGATTGGCCGCGTCCGGAGCCCTCGGGTGGCCGTTACCAGGACAGGGTCTTGACGTTGGGGTCGAACAGGATGCCCGACACCAGGTCCCAGGTGCCCATCTGGACGCCGTCGATGTAGTCGGCCTCGGTCAGGCCGGCCGCCGCCGAGCAGGCCTGGCACATGATCACCGTGCCGCCGTCCTTGATGAACGCGCTGAGCATGTCCTGGATCGACGTGTTGCTCTCGCGCATCAGGCCGTGGACGTGCGACGGCCGCTTCTTGTCGGCCAGGTAGACGGCGCGGACGTTGAGCCAGATGGCCACCGGCTTGTGGCCGTTCTTGAGCGCCTTCTCGTGGGCGAAATAGATCGCCTTGGCCGCCGCCCAGGTGTCGTCGGTGGTCAGGTTGACGAACAGGCCCGGCTTCGCCGCCTCGTCGGCCGCCTTCGCCGCCGGGAGCCACAGGATCAGCGCGGCGAACGCGACGACCAGCATCGCCGCCAAGGGTTTGGTGGGACGTTTAAACGTGTTGGATGGTTTCATGTGGGTGTCCTCGTTTTGCCATGAGCCTTCGATTATTGCTTCTTCATGTCGCCGTGGCCCGGCATGGTCCCGTGGCCCGGCATGGCGCCCATGTCGCCGGCGCCCTTGACCTCCACCTCCACGGTCATCTCGCCGGCGTTCTCGAAGGTCAGCGTCAGCGGGAAGCTCTCGCCCTCCACCAGGGGTGCCTCGAGCCCGATGAACATGACGTGCAGCCCGCCGGGCTGGAGGTGGGCGACACCGTCGGCGGGAACGTCGATGGCGTCGACCCGGCGCATCTTCATCACGTCGCCGTCGCGGATGTGGGTGTGCAGTTCCACCGACTTGGAAACGCCGGCCGACGCGCCCACGACGCGGTCGGCGGCGCCGGTGTTCTTGATGTCCATGAACGCGGCGCCGGCCCCGGCCATGCCGGCGGACGCCCGCGCCCAGGGGTTCTCGATCTCGATGTCGCCGGCGAGCGCGCCGGACACCGGCATCACGCCGGCGATCATGGCGCCGGCGATCAGGAGGGCGGCTGTCATCGGGGCGGCGCCCAGGCGCCGAAGGGAGTTGGTCATTGGGAAGATCTCCTCAAGGGGTTGCATGCGGATTGAACACGGTGGGGACGGAAGCGAAACCGGCGGCGCGCGCGGATCCCCGCCCGCGCGCGCCGCGACCCGGGCACGCGGAGCGGCCCGGGCGGCGTCGGCCGGTTCGCGGCGATCAGACGAGCGGCGGTGCCCGGGGACCGAGCGGACCCGGCCCGCCGGCGAGGGCGGGACGCGTCGGGGGAATGGCGAAAAAGAGCCGCGCCGGCCAGCGGAACGGCGTGAACAGCGCGACGGCCAGCGCCGCCACCGCCAGCGCCGCCGTGGCGGCAAAGAGACAAAGATCGCCTCGAACCGGGCCATGATCGCCCGGGCCCGGCGACGCCGGAGCGCCGGTTTCGTCGACGGCGACGGTGGCGATGCCGTCCGGCGAGCAGATGACGATTTCCAACACGCCGTGGCCGAGCCGCGAGAGGTCGGGCATGAACCCGGCGGGGACCAGGGCGCGCGCCAGGAGGGCGAAGGCCACCAGCGCAAGCAGCCAGCGCCCCGCCCTGTTTCCGTTGCTGGCCCGGGACCCGCCCCTCATGTCGCGCCGCTTCTCCCTCGGTGCCGGCCGGAGCGGGTGCGCCCCGGCGGTGTTCGGTTCAGGAACCTAGCAGGGCGGAACGGTTTCGCAACATAATTTAGACAATTGCGATGTACCGGCCGGATCGGCCCGTCAGTCGGCCCTCAGATGTAGTACTCGGCCATCGGCGGGAACCCGTTGAAGCACTGGGCCGCGTAGACCGATGTATACGCGCCGGCGCTGAGCAGGTTGACCCGGTCGCCGTCCTTGAGGGTCAGCGGCAGGGTATAGCGGGTCTTCTCGTAGAGCACGTCGGCGCCGTCGCAGGTGGGGCCGGCGATGATCACCGGTCCCTCGGGGGTACCGTCGCGGGGCGTGGCGATGGGGTAGCGGATGGCCTCGTCCATGGTTTCGGCGAGGCCGCCGAACTTGCCCACGTCGAAATAGACCCAGCGCGCGGCGTCGTCGTAGGTCTTGCGCGACACCAAAAGGACCTCGCTCTGGATCACCCCCGCCTCGGCGGCGATGGACCGGCCCGGCTCGATGATCATGTCCGGCAGGTTGTTGCCGAAGTGCCGGGTCATGGCGTTCATGATGGCATGGGCGAAATCGTCGATGGGTCGCGGATCGTCGCCCCGGTAACGCGCCGGGAACCCGCCGCCGAGATTGATCATCTTGAGGTCGATCCCGGCCTCGCGCAGGTCGGAAAACACCATGGCGGCGCGGCCGATGGCCAACTCCCAGCGCGACGGCTCCATCTGCTGCGAGCCCACGTGGAACGACAGGCCGTGGGGTTGCAGCCCGAGGTCGGCGGCGGCCGTCATCAGGTCGCGCGCCATGTCGAGTTCGCAGCCGAACTTGCGCGACAGCGGCCACTGGGCGCCGCCGTTGGACACCAGGATCCGGCAGTAGACCTTGGCGCCCGGCGCCTCGGCCGCCAGCTTGCGCAGTTCCTCCATGCTGTCGAAGGCATAGAGCCGCACACCCAGGTCGTGCGCGCGGGCGATGTCGCGTTGCCGCTTCACCGTGTTGCCGAAGGAGATCCGCCCGGGCTCGGCGCCGGCGGCGAGGCAGTCGTCCACCTCCGCGACGCTGGCCGCGTCGAAGGAGGAGCCCAGTTCCACGAGCGCGCGCAGAACCGGCTGGGCCGGGTTGGCCTTCACGGCATAGTAGATGTCCACCACCGGCAGCGCCGCGCGCAACGCCCGGTAGTTGGCCTTCACCACATCCAGGTCGACCACCAGGAACGGGGTCTCGAGATGCTTCTGACTCAGGAACTGTTCGATTTTCGGGGTCATCCCACGGTCCCTTCACGGGGTTTCGGTCTGTCAACGCACAACGCGCGCGCGCCTTTCCGGCCCGCGCGGCAACACTTCAGAACGCGGCGTAACGTGCTTACGCCGCGAACAGACTGCTGTGGGGATTGATCCTGCCGAGCAGGCACATGTACGTTCTACGAAAACCGCAGGTGTCGTCCATAACCGCGATCATTGCTTTTCGTCCCGAAAACCGTCCTCCGGTTCCAACAGTCGGTGTCCGAGCAGTCGGCCGGTTCCAAGAGAAACGTCCCGGCGCCATCGGCCGCGGGGCGGTCGTTCCGCCCTCGGCTCGACAGGCCCGGGGAGAGGGTTTATACGCGATACCACGCCCGGTTTTAAAGAAGAATTTTCGCATCCCGCCGCCGGCTCGGTTCCGGGCCGGAAAACCGCTGGCGGCCCCGCCCCGCCGCGCCGCCTCGACACGGCCGCCGGGCGGCGCGGCAAACCGGATTTTCGTCGCTTCCCCTGGACCTGAAGCTGCTCCCACTAGACCTGAAGCGGAACCGGGAGCACACTATGCAGGTCGCGACGGCAACAGGTTCGGGGGAGTTCTGACGTGGCCGATGTGTTCCTGAGTTACGCGCGCGAGGACAAGGAGACGGCCCATCGCCTGGCCGATGCCCTGGAGGCGCGCGGCTTCGACGTGTGGTGGGACGCCGAGATCCCGCCGGGCGAAACCTGGGACCGGATGATCGAGCGCGAACTGGCGGCGGCCCGCTGCGCCGTCGTGCTGTGGTCGAGGATCTCCGTCGCCAAGACCTGGGTGCGGACGGAGGCCACCGAGGCGCAGAAGCGCGGCTTGCTGATTCCCGTTCTGATCGACGACGCGGAGCAACCCATCGCGTTCCGGCTGACGCAGACCGTCTCGCTCGCGGGATGGGTGGGCGAGGACGATCACATGGGCTTCCGCCAGTTGCTCGGCGCCGTCGAGCGGCTGGTCCGCGATCCGGCCATCGGCCCCGACGACGCCCTCCGGGACGCGGAGCCGGAGCCGGACCGCCGGCCGGACCCCGGCCTTCGCCGCGACCTTCGCCGCCCGGCCGCCAAACGCCGCCGCTGGCCGTGGCTCGCGGGCGCGGGCGCCGTGGCCGCCGCCGCCGTTGCCGGCATCGTCGCGATCGGCGAGCAGAAACCGGCCGACCCGCCCGAAACCCCGGTCCCGGTCGCGGAGCCCGCCAGACCGGAGCCCGAGCGCGACCTGCCGGACTTCCAGCCGGCGGTGGGCGCCGACCGGGGGGCGGTGTCCGACATCCCCGGCAAGTACCCGTTCACCTCGCAACGCTATCTCACGCGGGAGGAACTGAGCTCGTTCTCCGACGCCGAGCTGAAGCTCATGCGCAACGAGATCTTCGCCCGCCACGGCTACATCTTCAAGACCGACGCCATGAACCGGTATTTCTCCCGGCAGCCCTGGTACCGGCCGCAAAGCGACAACGTCATCGACCGGCTCTCGCCCATCGAACTGGCCAACGTGACCACCATCAAGGCGGCCGAGAAACGCCGGTAGCGGGACCGCTCAGCCCGCCTCGCCCGCCGGCGACGAGACGCAGCACGGTCCACGGCCAGGCCGCCAAGTCCCGCAGCCGGTAGTAGATCCACGACCGCCACCCGAGCCCCTCGCGCGCGCCCGGCGCGGCGTGTCCCACGGCCTCGACGCCGAACCAGCGGAAGATCATGACCGCGCGGGCCAGGTGAAAGTCGTCGGTGACGATCAGCGCCCGCGACCAGCCCCGGGACCGCATGAGGGCCGAACACGCCCGCCCGCTGGCCAGCGTGTCGGCCGCCGTATCCTCGACGACGATGGCGTCCCCGGACACTCCCTCCTCCAAGGCGATGTCCCGCATGACCACGGCTTCCGCCGGCGGGTGATCGCCGACGCCGCCGGTGACCATCGAGCGCCGGCGCCGCTCCCGCCAGCACCAGCGCGGCGCCGCACCGGGTCCGCCGAAGCAGCGTCGGGCTCGGCTTTCCGCCCGGCCGCACGGCCGCGCCGAGCACGATCACCGCGTCGAACGCCTTATCGACCGTCATGGGTCCAATCCAAACCCCGTGCACCAGCGGAAACACGGAAAAAGACCGCGTGCCCGGCGGCCATCGTGGTGTCGAGCGGTACGTTCGGCATCCGATCAAACCCATCACGGTCATGCATGAGCGTAAGCAACCATCCCTCGAGTCAAAACAGCGAACTTGCGATCCCCCGCGTGGACGAACCGGAATTTTGGGCGCCACGGGGTCGGCCGGCAGCGTGGACGACTTCAAGCTGAGCTGGGAAGACCTGCCCGCCGGCGGCGACAAGGACTACAACGACACCGTCATCGCCGTCCAGATCACGCCGGACGATCTCCTGGTCTGACACCGGCCAGCCAAGCGAACCTTCCGGGGCCGCCGCGCATCTCCCCCGCGGCGGCCCTTTTTCGTGAGCACCCCGGCCCGCCGGGACGTTGGCGGGATATGACAAGACAACAAAGGGGAATGCGAATACGTTCGATCCGCCAAACAACGGAAACAGGCTTTCATCGGCGGGGAGGCCGGCCATTGACGCCAGCGGCAGGGACGAGCATCCTGAGGGTCGTCGCGCTCCGCCAGTCCCCCATCCAGCGGGCGCGTTCGAATGTTTCCGACCGGAGAAGGCGTCCCCGGGCGTTCGACGGCTCCTCCGATCACCGTCTTGCCTGGGAGGACCCCGCGATGACCACCTCCACGATCCATCCCGAAACGGCGCCGGGCGAACCGGAGACGGGAACCGGCCCCGACCTGGAAAAAATCCCCGTGGAACAGGTTGTCGCCGCGCTCGGCGTGAAGCCCGACCGGGGTCTGAGCGGCGACGAGGCGAAGCAGCGCCTGGCGACCCATGGACCGAACGCCATCGTCGAGAAGGAAAGGAGTCTTCTCGCCAAGATCGTCGGCTATTTCGTCGGGCCCATCGCCTTCATGATCGAGGCGGCGGCGGCGGTTTCGGCCATCCTCGGCCACTGGGAGGACTTCATCATCATCTCGGCGCTGCTGGTGTTCAATGCCGTCCTCGATCTGTGGCAGGACCTGAAGGCGTCGAACGCGCTGGCCGCGCTGAAGAAGGGGCTGGCGCCGGAGGCCACGGCGCTGCGCGACGGCCAGTGGGCGACCGTCGATGCCTCGACACTGGTGCCGGGGGATATCGTCAAGATCCGCCTGGGGATGATCGTTCCGGCCGACCTGCGCTTGGTCTCTGGCGACTATGCCTCGATCGACCAGGCGGCACTGACCGGTGAGTCGCTCCCGGTCAGCCAAGAAGGTCGGCGACGAAGCCTATTCGGGAAGCATCGTCAAGCAGGGCGAGATGGAAGGGGTGGTCATCGCCACCGGCGGCGATACCTTCTTCGGCCGCACGGCGAAGCTGGTGGCCGGCGCCGGTTCGGTCAGCCATGCCCAGAAGGCGATGTTCGAGATCGGCAACTTCCTGATCGTCGTCGCGCTGGGCTGGCGGCGATCATGGTCGCCGTTCGCGTCTATCACGACATCGTCATCGCCGAAAATTGGGGGCTCGCCGATGCGCTCGACATCCTGCAGTTCGTGCTGATCCTGCTGATCGCCTCGATCCCGGTGGCGATGCCCGCGGTGTTCTCGATCACCATGGCGCTCGGTGCGCTCGCCCTTTCCAAGAAGAAGGCGATCGTCTCGCGGCTGGAGGCCATCGAGGAGATGGCCGGCGTCGACATCCTATGCTCGGACAAGACCGGTACGCTGACCAAGAACCAACTCAAGCTGGGCGACCCGATCCTGTTCGCCTCGAAGGACCCACAGGAGGTCGTCCTCGCCGCCGCCCTCGCATCGAAGATCGAGGACCGCGACGCCATCGACACCGCCGTGACCGAGGCGCTGAAGGATCAAAAGGCGCTGAAGGCGTACACTCAGAGCAAGTTTGTGCCGTTCGATCCGGTGACCAAGCGCACCGCCGCAACCCTCAGCGACCCGCGGGGGAAGGCTTTCGTCGTGTCCAAGGGCGCGCCGCAGGCCATCGTCGATCTTGCCACCCCTCCCGCCGATGTCGCCGACAAGGTCAAGCAGACGGTCGACGACCTCGCCGGCAAGGGCTACCGCGCCCTCGCCGTCGCCCGCTCCGAAGACGACGGCGAAAGCTGGTCGATTCTCGGCATCCTGCCGATGTTCGATCCGCCCCGCGACGACTCCAAGCAGACCATCGATCTGGCCAGGACCAAGGGCGTGAGGGTGAAGATGATCACCGGCGACGACACCGCGATCGCCCGCGAAACGGCGCGCCAACTCGGCATGGGGACCAATATCATCCCGGCGGCGGACGCGTTCCCCAAGGACATGGACCCGAACAACGTGCCGCCGCAGATCGCCGACTCCATCGAAACGGCGGACGGCTTCGCCCGCGTGTTTCCCGAGCACAAGTATGCGATCGTCAGGACGCTGCAGGCGCGGGGCCACCTGGTGGCGATGACCGGCGACGGCGTCAACGATGCGCCGGCGCTCAAACAGGCCGACTGCGGCACGGCGGTGTCCGGCGCCACCGACGCGGCGCGCGGCGCGGCGGCGCTGATCCTCACCGCCCCCGGCCTCTCGGTGATCAACAATGCCATCGACGAGGCGCGGCGCATCTTCGGCCGCATTACCACCTACACCATCTATCGCGTCGCTTTGACCATGGACATCATGTTCCTAGTGGTGCTGTCGACGATCTTCCTCGGCTTCCAGCCGCTCACCGCGATCATGATCGTCGTCATGTCGCTGTTGGACGACATCCCGATCATGACCATCGCTTACGACAACACGCCGGTCAGCGATCGTCCGATCCGCTGGAAGATGCCGCGCTTGCTGAGCGTTTCGGCGGTACTCGGATTCTTTTCAGTGGTGCAGTCGTTCGGGCTGCTTCTGATCGGCATGGAGATGCTCACCAACCCGCACTTGCCGCATTACTTCGGGCTCCACGACGAGAGCCACCTGCAGACGGTGATGTTCCTGCAACTGGTCGCCGGCGGCCACCTGCTGCTGTTCGTCACGCGCACCGAACGCTGGTTCTTTTTGCCGCCGTTCCCCGCCGCGCCGCTGTTCGTCGCCATCGTCCTGACGCAAATCCTGGCGGTGCTGATGTGCGGCTTCGGTTGGCTGGTGCCGCCGATCTCGTGGGAGATGATCGGCTGGGTGTGGGTCTACAATATCGCCTGGATCTTCGTTCTCGGCGGCGTCCGGCTGATGACCGAGAGACTGGTCGATCACCGCACGGCCGGGCATGTTCGCAGCGGCGAAATCGTCACCCGGACACTGCAACCCCATGTGCCGTCCGCCCCCCGCCGGTCGGCGTGACCTGGGCCCGGGAAAGGCACGGGGACAGGGACGGGGCAACCGAGGGAGAACATCCGTGGACTATCGCAAGAAGCTGATTGTCGAGCCCGGATCGAAGGTCAGGCTCAAGGACATCGACCCGGCGTTTCACGGCAAGCACGAGACCCACGAGGCGGCGCTCGCCGATCTGGAGAAGCACGTGGCGCGGATCACGCACCTCCAGTACATGCTGTACGCGGAGAAGAAACACGCGCTGCTCATCGTGCTGCAGGGCATCGACGCCGCCGGCAAGGACGGCACGTGCTGGCACGTGATGACGGCGATGAACCCCCAGGGCACGTCCGTCACCGGCTTCAAGCAGCCGACCGAGGAGCAACGCCGCCACGATTTTCTGTGGCGCGTCCACCCGCGCGCTCCGGGGCTGGGCGAGGTGGCGATATTCAACCGCTCGCATTACGAAGACGTCCTGGTGGTCCGCGTCCACGGCCTGGCGCCGAAAAAGGTGTGGTCCGCGCGGTACGCGCTGATCAACGATTTCGAGAAGCTGCTCGCCGACAGCGGGACCACGATCGTCAAGTTCTTCCTGTCCATCTCGGCGGAGGAGCAACTCGAACGATTCAAGCAGCGCCTCGACGATCCGCGCCGGCAATGGAAAATCAGCGATTCCGATTACAAGGAGCGAGAGCGATGGGACGACTACATCGAGGCCTACGAGGACATGCTGGAGAAGTGCTCGACACGGCATGCGCCCTGGTACGTCATCCCCTCGAACCACAAGTGGTTCCGCAACCTGGCCATTTCACAGATCATCGCCGATACGCTCGAGGACCTCGGCATGAAAATGCCCGCGCCCAGCGTCGATCTCGATCTCATCCGCCGGCAGTATCACGCCGCCGCCGCTCCCGCCCGGAGCAAGACATAGGAAGCTTGTTTGCGCGGGAGCAACCCTCGATAAAGCGATGTCCATGCCCCGGCCGCGATAGATCGCTCCCATGACCTTGACCCTGCTCATATTCCTGACCGTCTACGTGGCGATGGGCCTCGGTCACATTCCCGGCGTCAAGGTCGATCGCACCGGGGCGGCCGTGGTCGGCGCGCTCGCCATGATGGCGGCCGGACGGATCAGCCCTCAGGCCGCGTGGGACGCCATCGATTACCGCACCGTCGGATTGCTTTTCGGCTTGATGGTCGTCTCGGCGGGCTTCGTCGTCTCCGGGTTCTACGCCTGGACCGCCGAGCGCGTCGCCACGCTCGACGTCCGGCCGCCCGTCCTGCTTGCCATTCTGGTGGCCGTTTCCGGTCTGTTGTCGTCGGTGCTGACCAACGACGTGGTGGTTGTCGCCATGACGCCGCTGCTGGTCGCCCTCACCTTGTCGCGCGGGCTCAACCCGGTACCCTTTCTCCTCGCCTTCTGCTTTGCCGCCAATGCCGGTTCGGCCGGGACCATCATCGGCAGTCCGCAGAACATGATCGCCGCGCAGGGACTCGGATTGTCGTTTACCGGCTTTCTGCGCGTCGCCGGTCTTCCCGCCCTGCTTTCGCTGCCGATCGTCTGGGCGATCGTGGCGTTTCTCTACCGCGACCGCTGGCATGCACCGGGGTCGACGGCCCCAGCCCACGCGGCGGCGGTAACGCCGGTCGCCGTCAACCATTGGGAGACGACGAAGGTGGCGCTGGTTACGCTTGCCGTCATCGTCGCTTTCGTCGCCAGCGATTGGCCCCGGGAACTGATCGCCCTGTCCGCCGCCGGCCTTTTGCTGATCAACCGCAAGATCGCGTCCGCCGATATGATGAAACACGTCGACGGCAATCTGCTCCTGCTGCTGATGGGCTTGTTCGTCGTCAACGCCGCCCTGGCCGAGACGCATCTGCCGCAGCGATTGATTGCCGACCTGCGCGACGCCGGTTTCGATCTGCACCAGCCCCTGTGGCTGTTTCTGGTCGCCTCGGCCCTGAGCAACATCGTCGGCAACAATCCGGCCGTGATGCTGTTGGTCCCCTACCTGGGCGCCGGCGGCGATCCCGACGCCCTGGGAGCCGCCCTCGCCCTCGGTACCGGCTTTGCCAGCAACCTGATCGTCTTCGGGAGCCTCGCCGGCATCATCGTCGTCGAACAGGCGGCGAGCCAGGGCGTCAAGATCTCCTTCGGCGAGTTTGCTCGGGCCGGCGTTCCCACCACGATCGCCTGCATGGCCGTCGCCGCCGCCTGGATCGCCATGCTGCTATAACAATGAACGGGGCCTCTCTCCCGTCAACCCGAAGTCAACGCCGCGCCTCTTGAAGTTAGACGCGCTCGGCTCAGATCAGGCCGGCCAGCGGCGAGGACGGGTCGGCGTAGAGTTTTTTGGGCATGCGGCCGGCGAGGTAGGCGAGGCGGCCGGACTCCACCGCCAGCTTCATCGCCCGGGCCATGCGGATGGGGTCCTTGGCCTCGGCGATGGCGGTGTTCATGAGCACGCCGTCGCAGCCCAGCTCCATGGCCACCGCCGCGTCCGACGCGGTGCCGACGCCGGCGTCCACCAGCACCGGAACCGACGACTGCTCGACGATCAGGCGGATGTGGACCGGGTTCTGGACGCCGAGGCCGGAGCCGATGGGCGCGGCCAGCGGCATGATGGCGACGCAGCCCATGTCCTCCAGACGCTTGGCGAGGATGGGGTCGTCGCTGCAGTAGACCATGACCTTGAAGTCTTCCCTGATCAGCGTTTCGGCCGCCTCGAGGGTTTCGGTCATGTTGGGATAGAGGGTCTTCTGGTCGCCCAGCACCTCGAGCTTCACCAGGTCCCAGCCGCCGGCCTCGCGCGCCAGCCGCAGCGTGCGGACGGCGTCCGCGGCGTTGAAACAGCCGGCGGTGTTGGGCAGGTAGGTGTAGCGCTTGGGATCCACGTAATCCACCAGCATGGGCTGGTTGGGATCCGTGACGTTCACCCGGCGGACGGCGACGGTGACGATCTCCGCGCCGGACGCCTCGATGGCGCGCGCGGTCTCCTCGAAGTCCTTGTACTTGCCGGTCCCCACCAAGAGCCGGGAGGCGAACCGGCGGCCGGCCACCACCAGCGGATCGCCGTCCGATTCGGCCGTGGCGCTCCCGGCGCCCTCGGGCCGCGGCGTTCCCGGCGCGCCGCCGCCGATGAAATGGACGATTTCGATCTGGTCGCCGTCGGCGAGGCCGACATGTCCGTAACCCGAGCGCGGCACGATCTCCAGATTGCGCTCCACCGCCACCTTGCGCGGATCCAGGCCGACGTGGGCGATCAACTGCTCCACCGTCATGGGCATATCGAGGGTCTTGGTCTCGCCGTTCAGGGTAATGTGCATGAGTACCGGCTCTGCGTTCTTTTCGATCGGGGTGTGCAGCGGCTAACATAATCCAAACGCCGTGTTACACAAGACCGCCACCGTGCTATAAGCGGTGGCTTCCGAAACCCCACTCCCGGTTTGAGATGCCCGCCAAGATCCTCATCCTCAACGGACCGAACCTGAACCTGCTCGGAACCCGCGAGCCGGAAATCTACGGCGCCGAGACGCTGGCCGACATCGAGGCCGCCTGCATCCGGCGCGCGGGGCTCCTCGGTCTCGAGGTCGACTTCCGCCAGAGCAATTCCGAGGGCCGGCTGGTGGACTGGATCCAGGAGGCGCGAAGCGGCTACGCGGCGCTGATCGTCAACGCCGGGGCCTACACGCACACGTCGGTGGCGATCCTCGACGCGCTGCTGGCGCTGGAGATCCCCGTTTACGAGGTCCACCTGTCCAACATTTTCCGGCGCGAGCCGTTCCGCCACGCGTCGTTCGTCTCGCGAGCGGCGGCGGGGGTGATCTGCGGCTTGGGCGGTTTCGGATACGAGATGGCCATCGAGGCGGCGGCGCGCCAACGAGACGCATGACGACCAGACGCATGACGACGAGACGGATAGAGAACCCATGACCGAATCGAGCAAGAAACCCAAGGTAGACGCGGAGGCGGTCCGCGCCCTCGCGGATCTGTTGCAGGAGACCGGCCTCACCGAGATCGAATACGCAAGCGGCGACTGGCGGGTGCGGGTGGCCAAGACGCCGGCGCCGGTGGCGGCGCACGCCCACGCCGCGCCGGCGGCGCCCGGGCCCCACGATGCGGCCGCCCCCGGTGCTCCGGCGGACCCCGATCTCGATCACCCGGGCCTGGTCACCGCCCCCATGGTCGGCGTCGTCTATACCGCGCCGGAGCCGGGCACGCCCGAGTTCGTCAAGGTGGGCGACCGCGTGGCCACCGGAGACACGCTTCTGTTGATCGAGGCGATGAAGGTGTTCAACCCCATCAAGGCCCAGCACCCCGGAACGGTCACCCGCATTTTCGTCCGTGGCGGAATGCCGGTGGAATACGGGGAACCCTTGATCATCGTCGAATAGGGAGCAACCGGTGGACCATCCTCCCGTCTTCCACAAGGTTCTGATCGCCAACCGCGGCGAGATCGCGCTTCGCATCCTGCGCGCCTGCCGGGAGATGGGCGTTCGCTCCGTGGCGGTCCATTCCACCGCCGACGCCGACGCCATGCACGTGCGGCTGGCCGACGAGTCCATCTGTATCGGCCCGCCGCAGGCCTCGAAGAGCTATCTCAACGCCGCTGCCATCCTCAGCGCCGCCACCATCAGCAACGCCGACGCCATTCACCCGGGATACGGGTTCCTGTCGGAAAACGCCGACTTCGCGGGCATGGTCGAGGAGCACGGAATCACCTTCATCGGCCCGTCGCCGGACCACATCCGGCTGATGGGCGACAAGGTCCAGGCCATCAAATTCTGCAAGGGAGCCGGCATTCCCGTGGTGCCCGGGTCCGGCGGTCCCATCGACAGCGAGGAGCAGGCCCGGCCGATCGCGGACGAGATCGGCTACCCGGTGCTGGTCAAGGCCACCGCCGGCGGCGGCGGACGGGGCATGAAGGTCGTCCAGGAGGCGTCGGGGCTGAAACAGGCCTTGTCCGCGGCGCGGGCGGAGGCCCAGGCGGCCTTCGGCAACGGCGAGGTCTACCTGGAAAAATACCTGGCCCGGCCCCGCCATATCGAGGTTCAGGTGCTGGCCGACCTGCACGGCAACGTGGTGCATCTCGGCGAACGGGACTGCTCCATGCAGCGCCGTCACCAGAAAGTGATCGAGGAAGCCCCCTCGCCCGCTCTCAGCGCGGAGCAGCGGGACTTCATCGGCCGGCTGGCGGCCGACGCCACCAAGCAGATGGGCTATCGCAGCGTCGGCACCTTCGAGTTCCTGTTCGAGGACGGGCAGTTCTACTTCATCGAAATGAACACGCGCCTGCAGGTGGAGCACCCCGTGACCGAGAGCATCTGCGGCCTCGACCTGGTGCGCGAGATGGTGCGGGTGGCGGCGGGCGCCCCCCTCGGATACGACCAGGACGACATCCGGATGACCGGCCACGCCATCGAGTGCCGGATCAACGCCGAAAACCCCGAGACCTTCGCGCCGTCGCCGGGCCGGGTGAGAGACTACCACGCGCCGGGCGGGCTCGGCGTGCGCATCGATTCGGCGCTGTATACCGGCTACTCGGTCCCGAGTTACTACGACAGCATGATCGCCAAGCTGATCGTCAGCGGCACCAGCCGCGAGGCCTGCCTGATGCGCCTGCGCCGGGCGCTGCGGGAATTTGTCATCGATGGTATTGAAACCACCATTCCGCTTCACCAACGTCTATTGGAGGCACCGGAGTTCGCCAAGGGCGAGTACGACGTCCACTGGCTCGAACGGTTCGTTGGGGGGTAAACGCGGGAGGGTAAGATCAGGCCATCGCTTCCACGACAACGGCTGACGCCGGAACTGGTGATCCAAGGTTATACCCTCGGCGTGTTCCCCATGGCGAGGCATCGGGACGCGGTGGACGTTCAGTGGGTCTCGCCGATGCTTCGCGGCATCCTGCCCATCGACGGCTTCCATGTGCCGAGCCGGCTGAGGAAAACCATTCGCGGCAAACCCTATCGCATTCGCGTGAACGCCGATTTCGAGGGCGTGATCCATGCCTGCGCGGAGGCCCGGGAGAATCGGGCGGATACCTGGATCAACAACGCGATCATCAGGGTCTTCTGTCAACTGCGTAAACTCGGCTACGCCCACAGCGTCGAGGCCTGGAACGGCGGCAGGCTGGTGGGCGGATTGTACGGCATGGCCCTGGGCGGGGTGTTCTTCGGCGAGAGCATGTTCTCCCGCGAGCCCAATTCCAGCAAGATCGCCCTGGTTCATCTGGTGGCGCTGCTGCGGATGGGCGGTTTCGTCCTTCTCGATACGCAGTTCGTCACCGATCATCTTCGCCAGTTCGGCGCGAAGGAAATTTCGGGCGCGTTGTACCTGCGCCGCCTCCACGATGCCCTGGGCCGGCGCGCCGCCTTCTATTCCGACGTCGCCGCGGAAGACCTGGAGTCGGCTGTCGAGGCGGTGCTGGCGCAGTCGAGCACCCAGACGTCGTAGACCGGATGATCCATGGCCGAGAGCGCCGGGCTGGACGCGAACATCCAGCCACTGAAAACGTCGACCCGGCGGCCGCCCTCCCGTTTCTCCGTTATCTCCAGAAAGGCCGCGGACTCCGGCGGCTCCTCGGGCGGCCGCTTGTCGCAGGTCCGCACGGTGATCTCCAGGGCGCCGAACGCGGTCGTTTCGCCCACCGGGGCCTGTAGGGTGGTGACGCGAGCCGTGACCTTGTTCAGCCCGCGAAGGACCGCCACCGGATAGGGGTCGGCCAGCGCCTGTTCCGCCACCAGGACGAACGTCAGCACGGAAAGGGCCAGGCACGGGAACGAAGAGCGGGTCATGACGGCGTTCTTAGCATTTCCGGCGGCGGGGTCCACCCCGTTTCGTTTCGGCCGGTGTCCTTTCGAGACCATGGCCCCGGTTTCCGGGCAGCGAAGCGCAACCGAACGTAGTCGGCGACCCACTCGCCGGCCGCCGTCCGCAACCTCGGCCGCAGCGCCTCGCGCACCTCGGCGACGAAGGCGGCCCGGTCCGCCGGCGGCACGCGCGCGAGAAAGCTTCCCGCGAAGGTTTCGAGCCACCCCTCGATGTCCCCGGGCAGCACGGTCGGTCGGGGAACGAGTTGCACCCCGGCCACCTCCAGGCCCCCGGCCTCGAGCAGGCGGGCAAACCCGTCCGGCGACGGGAACGTCCAGGGATTGGCGCGGTCCGGGTCCAGGCCGCGGCGCGCCAGCGCCTCGCCGAGAGCGTCGGCGACGGTCGCGACGTTTCCCTCGCCCCCCATCTCGCCGACGAACCGCCCGCCCGGCTTGAGCGCGCGCGCCACGCCCTCGATCACCGCCGCGAGATCATCCATCCAATGGAGCGCCGCGTTGCTGAACACGGCGTCGAACCGGCCTTCGAAACCGGCGGCGAACCTCAAGGCCATGCCGTCCATGACCCTGGCGTCGAGGCCCAGGGCGCGGGCCGCCGCCACCATTTCGGCGCTGGAATCCACGCCGGTCACGCGGGCTCCGGCGGCGGCCAGCGCTTGCGGTGAGCGCGCCGTCGCCACACCCGAGGTCGAGGATTCTCTCGCCCGGCCGGGGAGCCAGAAGGTCCACGATCGCCTCGCCCGCGTCCACCACGAAACGGGCGTTGCGGGCGTACCGTTCGGGATCCCAGTGCTGAGAACCCTTGGCCAAAAGCTATTTTTTCGCGCCGGGCTTGCTGGTGGCGAGAAAGATGATTTCTCCGACCTGGTCCTCGAGCGACCGGAAGGCCCGGGTCTCGGTGATGGCGCCACCCGGCTCGATCACCTCCGAGGAGGTTCCGGGGTCCAGGCGCACGTATTTTCCGCCGAGCGGGCTCGCGCTCGAAACGGATGCCACCGTGTCCACCGGAAGCTGGACATCGTAGCTCACGGTCATCCTCATCACCGCGTCGAAGGTTTCCGGGTCCAGGCTCAGGCTGTTCACGGTGCCCACCTTGACGCCGCTGATCCGGACGTCGCTGCCCTTGGACAGGCCGCCGAGATTGAGGAACGACGCCGTGACCTCGTACCCCGGCTTGGCGCGCACCTCGGCCGTCGAGTAGGCGAAGTAGACGAACAGGCCCGCGACGATCAGCACCACGGCGCCCAACACGGTTTCAACGGCGTTCCTGCGCATCAATTGGCTCCCGTTCCACTGTCTTCCGCCCCGGGCGGGCTTCCGTCCGCCCCGGTCTCGTTTCGCCTGGACTTGCCCTCGGCGATGATCAAATCGAGCAGATCGCTCACCACCAGGGCATCCTGCGTAAAGGTGATGGTGTCCCCATCGGCGAGGATTTGCTCGCTGCCGCCGGGGTCGAGTGTGACGAATTTCGATCCGAACAATCCATCGGTATGAATGGCCGCCGACGTGTCCATCGGCAGGGCGATGCCATGATGGAACCGCATGCCCACCCGCGCCCGGAAGTTGGAGGTGAGCGATACCGTCTCCACGGTGCCGATGGGGATGCCGCTCAATCGGACTTCGGTGCCCGGCTCGAGGCCGTCGATGCGATTGAAGGTGGCGTAAATGGTATACTCGGTGAGGCCGGCCGTCGCGCGCTGATGCTGGCCGCTGTAGAACAGCGCCATGATTCCCATGAAAATGACGATGGCCACGCCACCGGCGATGACCTGTTTCTTTTCATCCGATTTCACGAATCAACTCCCCCACTCCGCGCGCCGGAGCGGCCGCCTTCCGGTCACTCTGGCTTCCATGCCTCGTAATCGCCCGTCGCCTGAGCCCGCTTGCCTCCGCTGAGATCGTGGCCCTCGGGCCGGTAGGCGAACCGTGTTCCGGACAGATTGGGCAGATGCTCGCGCTGCCAAGGCCGTCTCGGCGCCACGTCCTCGGTCAGCGGCTCCTCGCTCATGTGATGCAGCCACGCGTGCCATTCCGGCGGCACCTTCGTCGCCTCGGTCTGGCCCTTGAACACGACCCACCGCCGTTCGCGGCCGTAACGCCGCAGGCGCTGGTTGCGATAGTAGCGGTTTCCGAACGTGTCGGTTCCCACGCGCTCACCGAACAACCACGTCAACAACATGGTACCAACGTGCATCGCGACCCAATCCTCTGTCCAATACCCTCGCAACCGCCGCCCTGGCCGCCGGAAAACAAGGCGCCCCCCGACCGGGCGCACTATGGCACCGGTCGGCGCCGCCGTCCAGAGTCCGGCGAAAAGCGGCAATGTGCATCCGCGAGCGTTATTCCCCTTTTATCGGCATTGACGGAACACCATATGCGCCAGCGGGATAATAACGGCAGATGGCGTGTGGGTATGCTTTGTCTATTGGACAGAATTGTCACCCCGCCCTACTCGTGCTTGTCCCCCGCAGGATCTCACACATAAACAATAGAGTGTATTTTTTGGGGTAGAAGGCAATGGCCAAGCAGACTGCCGAGCACGCGCGTTTGAAGAGCGCCAAGAACAAACAGGCTCCGTGGAAAAAATGGGGCCCGTATCTGAGCGAACGGCAATGGGGAACCGTCCGCGAGGACTACAGCGACAGCGGCGACGCCTGGAATTACTTCACCCATGACCAGTCCCGCTCCCGGGCCTACCGCTGGGGCGAGGACGGCCTCGCCGGCATTTCCGACGACCGGCAACAGCTTTGCTTCGCGCTCGCCCTCTGGAACGGCCACGATCCGATCCTCAAGGAGCGGCTGTACGGCCTGGCCAACAGCGAGGGCAATCACGGCGAAGACGTCAAGGAGTACTACTACTACCTCGACAGCACGCCGACCCATTCATACATGAAGTATTTGTATAAATATCCGCGGGCCGCCTTCCCCTACGAGGATCTGATCGAGACCAATCGAAGCCGGGGCAAGCTCGAGCGCGAGTACGAACTGATCGACACCGGGGTTTTCGACGCGGACCGGTACTTCGACGTGTTCGTGGAATATGCCAAGGCGTCGCCGGAAGACGTCCTGATCAAGATCACCGTGTGCAACAGGGGGCCCGAAGCCGCGAACCTGCACGTTCTGCCCACGCTGTGGTTCCGCAATACGTGGTCCTGGTCCGACGCCGCCGCGAAACCGGGCGCACGGGCCGTCGACACCGGACACGGACCGCGCGCCATCCACGCGACCCATCCCGACCTGGGAGACCGGTACCTTTATTGCGATCGGGACGTGCCCCTGCTGTTTACGGAAAACGAGACCCATTGCGAACTTCTGTTCGACACGCCCAGCGCCAGCCCCTTCGTCAAGGACGCCTTCCATCGCGGTGTGGTGGATGGGGAGGACGGGGCCTGCAATCCCGCCCAGACGGGAACCAAGGCCGCGCCGCATTACCAACTGACGGTGGGCGGCGGCGAAAGCGCCGAGATCCGCCTGCGCCTGACCGATCAGCCGCCGGCGGGCGGCAAGGGCAAGAACCCGTTCGGCAAGGCCTTCGACACCGTGTTCTCGGAGCGCGCGGCGGAAGCCGATGCCTTCTATGCATCCATAACGCCGCCCGCCATGTCCGCCGACGAAGCCAACGTGATGCGCCAGGCGCTCGCCGGCATGCTGTGGACCAAGCAGTATTTCTATTACGACGTGGCCAAATGGCTCGCGGAACACGGACTGGAGCCGACCCGGGACGCCAAGACACCCATGCGCAATCGCGATTGGCACCACATGATCAACGAACACATCATCTCCATGCCCGACAAGTGGGAATACCCCTGGTACGCGGCGTGGGATCTCGCCTTTCACACGGTGCCGCTGGCGATGGTCGACCCGGATTTCGCCAAGGACCAGCTCGAGTTGATGCTGAACGAGAAATACCTTCATCCCAACGGCCAGATGCCGGCGTATGAATGGAACTTCGGCGACGTCAATCCGCCGGTCCACGCCTGGGCCACGTGGTTCGTCTATCAGATCGACCGCGAACTGAATGCCGGCACTGGGGACGCGCTGTTTCTCGAGCAGTCGTTCCAGAAACTCCTGCTCAACTTCACATGGTGGGTGAACCGCAAGGACACCGAGGGCAACAACCTGTTCGGCGGCGGGTTCCTCGGCCTCGACAACATCGGCGTGTTCGACCGCTCCTCGCCACTGCCGACCGGCGGGCATCTGGAGCAGGCCGATGGAACCGGTTGGGTGGCCTTCTTCAGCTCGATGATGCTGCGGATGGCCATCGAACTGGCCCTCAGGAACCCGGTCTACGAGACCATGGCGACGAAATTCTTCGATCACTTCATGAGGATCGCAAGCGCCATGGACCGCATCGGCGACCAGAACGACGAGTTGTGGGACGAGGAGGACGGCTTCTACTACGACGTGCTGCACTTCCCCGACGGCTCGGCCACCCGCATCAAGGTCCGCTCCATGGTGGGCCTGCTGCCGTTGTTCGCCACCACCGTGTTTCCGAAGGACGCCTTGCGAAAAGCTTCCGCGTTTCGCCGAAGAGGTCAAACGCATGCTCGAGGCGAATCCGGATCTGACGGCAAACATCAATTCGCCGCTCGATCCCGGGTTCGACGGCCGCCACATGCTGTCGGTGTTCAACGAGAACAAACTGCGCCGGGTGCTGGCCTACATGCTGGACGAGAACGAATTTCTCGGCGACCATGGCATTCGCGCGTTGTCGCGCGTCTACCTCGACACGCCCTACGTCTTCGACTGGCAGGGCCAGCAATTCACGGTCGGCTACGTGCCCGGCGATTCCGACAGCGGCATGTTCGGCGGCAACTCCAACTGGCGCGGCCCCATCTGGATGCCGGTCAACACCATGCTGGTTCGGGCTTTACTCAATCTTTATCAGTACTTCGGGAACGATTTTAAGGTGGAATGTCCCACCGGATCGGGCATCCAGATGACCCTGTACGAGGTTGCCCGGGAAATCAGCGACCGCCTGGGCAAGATTTTCCTTGCCGACGAGTTGGGACGCCGCCCAGTGTTCGGCGACGTGGCCAAATTCCAGACCGATCCCCACTGGCGCGACCACATCCTGTTCTACGAGTACTTCAACGGCGACACCGGCGCCGGTATCGGCGCCAGCCATCAAACCGGCTGGACCGGATGCGTGGCCAAACTGATGCAGGTGTTCGCCTCGACCACGCGGAAGCGAAGTGCTCACCGGGTTGGGCCGGGCGGGCATTATCTTCGAGCAGGACGCGAAGCAAACCGCCCGGAAGTAAGCCGGATACAGGGCATGATTTCCGAGTGACCGGTAGGCCGGGCCGACCCCGCGCGAGGCATCGGTCGCCGCGCATCCCGTGCCGGTCGCCTCCCTGGCGCGCGCGTGGTCCGGATCAATCTCCAACGTGAATTCGTCCTGATCCGCGCGGCGGTTTGGCCCGCCTCCGGCGGCGGATCCTCGCGCGCCCGATGGACGGCGATTCGGGCGTAACTGCCACCTTCACCGGTGCGCCGCGCCGGCTCATGAACCACAAGATCGGGACATGGACACAATATGATGTGATCTTGTGCCCCAATATGGCGAAATGTTGTTGCACCCGGGATGAACCCACGATATGGTGGCCGTTACTGGGAGCGTTACGCTATATCGTGTTTCACAGGGGCACGCTGGCTGGCGCGGATCATCAAAAGGTTGGGCTGGCGGTCAATACCGTAACAAGGGAACGTGTTCGATCCATGGCCCTCGGTAACCGCTAGACATAACGAAAGGCGAGACAGAACCGTCATGCGCATAGCCAGGCTGTTTACCAAACCGGAGGCATCTCCCTACGAGTCCATCGAGTTCCGGACCACCACCAGCGAAATCCGCAACCCGGACGGCTCCGTGGTGTTTCACCAGGACGACATCGAGGTTCCGGCCGACTGGTCGCAGGTGGCGTGCGACGTGCTCGCCCAGAAGTATTTTCGCAAGGCCGGCGTTCCGGCTCGTCTGAAGGCGGTGCGCGAAAGCAAGGTTCCGGAGTGCCTCTGGCGCCGGACGGCCGATACCAAGGCGCTGAAAGCCCTTCCCGACGGCCAGCGCCACGGCGGCGAGACCAGCGCCAAGCAGGTGTTCGACCGGCTGGCCGGCACCTGGACCTACTGGGGCTGGAAGGGCGGCTATTTCGACACCGAATCCGACGCCCGCGCCTTCTTCGACGAGCTGCGCTACATGCTCGCCAAGCAGATGTGCGCGCCGAACTCGCCGCAGTGGTTCAATACCGGCCTGCATTGGGCCTACGGGATCGACGGCCCGGCCCAGGGCCACTACTACGCGGATCACCACACCGGCGAGGTGCGGCAATCCGAGTCGGCCTACGAGCATCCGCAACCGCACGCCTGCTTCATCCAGGGCATTTCCGACGATCTCGTCAACGAGGGCGGCATCATGGACCTGTGGGTGCGCGAGGCCCGCCTGTTCAAGTACGGATCCGGCACCGGCACCAACTTCTCGCGCCTGCGCGCCGCCGACGAGCCGCTGTCGGGCGGCGGCAAGTCGTCGGGCCTGATGAGCTTCCTCAAGATCGGCGACCGGGCGGCCGGCGCCATCAAGTCCGGCGGCACCACCCGGCGCGCCGCGAAGATGGTGGTGGTGGACATCGACCACCCCGACATCGAGGCGTTCATCAACTGGAAGACCTTCGAGGAACAGAAGGTGGCGGCGATGGTGGCCGGTTCCCGGCTCGCCAACAAGCACCTGAACCTGGTGATGACCGCCTGCCACGACGGCGGCAACGGCGATTTAGAGGCGCGGTTCGATCCCAAGCGCAACGCCGACCTGAAAAAGGCGGTCATCGAGGCCCGCCGGGCGATGGTCCCCGAGGCCTATATCCAACGGATCATCGAGTTCGCGCGCCAGGGCTACACGGAGGTTTCGTTCCCGGTGCTGGACACCGACTGGGATTCCGAGGCCTACCTCACCGTTTCCGGGCAGAACGCCAACAACAGCGTCCGGATCACCAACGCCTTCCTCGAGAAGGTCCTGCAGGACGGGGACTGGGAACTCGTTCGCCGCACGGACAGCGGCGTCGCCAAGCGCATCCGCGCAAGCGAGCTCTGGGACCAGATCGGCCACGCCGCCTGGAGTTGCGCCGACCCCGGCCTGCAGTACGACACCACCATCAACGAATGGCACACCTGCCCCGAGAGCGGCCGGATCAATGCCTCCAATCCGTGCTCCGAGTACATGTTCCTCGACGACACGGCGTGCAACCTGGCTTCGCTCAATCTCATGACCTTCCAGCGCGCCGACGGCGACTTCGACGTCGCCGCCTTCGAGCACGGCGTCCGCCTGTGGACGGTGGTTCTGGAAATCTCGGTGATGATGGCGCAGTTCCCGTCCCGGCGCATCGCCGAGCTGTCCTACGAGTTCCGCACCCTCGGCCTCGGTTTCGCCAACATCGGCGGCTACCTGATGGCCAACGGCGTGCCCTACGACTCGGACGCGGCGCGAAACACCTGCGGCGCCATCAGCGCGCTGATGGGGGGCGTGGCCTACGCCACGTCGGCGGAAATGGCCGGCGAGCTCGGCCCCTTCCCGGGTTTCGCCCAGAACCGCGACGCCATGCTGCGGGTGATCCGCAACCACCGCCGCGCCGCTCATGGCGACCCCAAGGGTTACGAGGGATTGTCGGTGGCGCCGGTCCCGCTGGACGCCGCCGACGTGTCGGACACGGAGCTCGCCGCCGCCGCCGCCCGGGCCTGGGACCGGGCGCTGAAGCTGGGGGAAACGCACGGATACCGCAATGCCCAGACCACCGTGATCGCGCCCACCGGCACCATCGGCCTGGTCATGGACTGCGACACCACCGGCATCGAGCCCGATTACGCCCTGGTGAAGTTCAAGAAGCTCGCCGGCGGCGGCTACTTCAAGATCATCAACCGGGTTGTGCCGCAAGCGCTGCGACGGCTGGGTTACCGCGACACCGAGATCCAGGAGATCGTGCGCTACGCCGTCGGTCACGGCAGCCTGCGCGACGCGCCCGGCGTCAACCACAAGAGCCTGCGCGCCCGGGGCTTCACCGACATCGCCATCGAGGCGGTCGAGAACGCCATCACCGACGCCTTCGACATCCGGTTCGCCTTCAACAAATGGACCCTCGGCGAGGCGTTCTGCACCGAGAAGCTGGGAATCGCCGAGCAGTCGCTGAACGACGTGTCGTTCTGCCTGTTGTCCGCCCTCGGCTTTTCCCGGAAGGAAATCGACGCGGCCAATACCTTTGTCTGCGGCGCCATGACGCTGGAAGGCGCGCCGTTCCTCAAGGCACGGCACCTTCCCGTGTTCGATTGCGCCAGCGCCTGCGGCCGTCTCGGAACGCGGTCCCTTTCCGTGGAGAGCCACATCCGGATGATGGCGGCGGCCCAGCCGTTCATCAGCGGCGCCATCTCCAAGACCATCAACATGGCCCATGCGGCGACCATCGAGGACTGCAAGCAGGCCTACATGCTGTCGTGGCACCTGGGGCTGAAGGCGACGGCGCTGTACCGCGACGGCTCCAAGCTGTCGCAGCCGCTGTCGGCGTCGCTACTGGACGCGGAAGACGCCGCCCAGTTGGCCGAGGATCTCGCCGAACAGCCCGCCGCCGCCCGCGCCCAGATCGTCACCGAACGGATCGTCGAGCGGCTTGTCCCGGTGCCCGGCATCCAGCGCCGCAGCCTGCCGAACCGGCGCAAGGGCTACACCCAGAAAGCGGTGGTGGGCGGCCACAAGGTGTATCTCCGGACCGGCGAATACGAGGACGGCCAACTGGGCGAGATCTTCCTCGACATGCACAAGGAAGGCGCCGCCTTCCGCAGCCTGATGAACAATTTCGCCATCGCCATCTCCATCGGCCTTCAGTACGGCGTGCCGCTGGAGGAATTCACCGAGGCCTTCACCTTCACCCGCTTCGAGCCCGCCGGCATGGTGGAGGGCAACGAAACCATCAAGATGGCCACGTCCATTCTCGACTACATCTTCCGCGAACTGGCGGTTTCCTATCTCGGGCGCAACGACCTGGCCCACGTGGAACCGGCCGATCTCCTTCCGGACACCACCGGCAAGGGCGAAGGGCAAGGCAAGTTGGACCACGACGATCCATTGCCGGTGGTGCGGCGTCTCACCAGTAACGGGTACGTCCGCAACCGGTTCACCGTGCTCAAGGGCGGCCTGAACGGCGGCAACGAGAAACACGGGACCGAGGACAAGCATGCCGCGTTCGCCGGTGCCCACCGTTCCGAGAGCGCGCTCGGGGCCGATATCGACGCCCAGGCGCACGCGCGCGAGCACGCGGAGGAAGCCTACATGCTGGCCGCCGCGGAGCCTGGCCGGACCTCGCAACTGGAAACCGGCCTCATTCAAGCCGCCAGTGTCCGCCTGGACCACTCCCAGGAAGCGCGGATGAAAGGATACGAGGGCGACGCCTGCGACGAATGCGGGCACTTCACCCTGGTTCGCAACGGCACCTGTCTCAAATGCATGACCTGCGGCGGAACCACCGGATGTTCATGACCTGGTTGCCGACGAGAATGACCGATCCCGCACCCCTCCTCCCTGGGGAACTTGGGGCGCGCTCCCGGGCCGTTGGCCCATGGAGCGCGCCTCCCTTGTCGCGGGACACGCGCCGGTTGCTGGCGGAGTAGGCGGCGTTGACCGCGGAATGGCAGCACGTCTCGGCTCGGTTCCATGCCTTCGTCGCCGAACTCGAACCGAGCCCGAAGGAGCGGTACGCCACCTGGAAGGCGGCAACGGACGTGGGGGCGCTGCTGCGGCGGCGCTTCCCCCGTCCGGCGTTCGACGCCAACCCCGGCGCCGGCGAGCTGGTCGCCATCGGCAGCCATGGCAAGGGCACGGCGCTCCGGGGTTCGCGGACGGCCGACGCCATGTTCGTGGTGCCCAACCGCTATCAGTCCCTGATGTTCGGCGCCGGCGGCGGCGCGGAACCGGCCGGCCGCGCGGACGGGACGGACGCCGGGCTTCCGCCGCTGGTGCGCGACATGATCGCCCTCCTCCGGGAGCGTTACGGAGCGGTCAAGCTCTCGCCCGACAATGCCCTGTCGGTGATGACCGACATCGCCGTCGACGGTGAAAAGATCACGATCCGGACTCTGCCGTGTTTCGCCCACGAGCGCGGTTTCTTCGTCGCCACCCGCGCCCACGCCCGCAACCAGGGCTACTGGAGCAATTTCGATCCCCACGCCGAGGCCCGCAATCTCGACACCATCGATACCGCCACCGCCGGAAAGGCGCGCCATCTCATCCGCATGCTCAAGGCGTGGCGGCGGACGTCCGGCGCGCCCATCGCCTCGCTGGCCCTGGAGCGGTTGGCCTGCGAGTTCCTCCGCGTCTGGATCTACCAGCGCCGGAGCGCCCTGTTCTACGACTGGATGGTGCGGGACTTCTTTTTCTGGCTCACCGCGCAGACCGGGCGCGTCCTGTACGTTCCGGGAAGCCACGAGGGCCTGGCGCTCGGCGACGCGTGGCAAGCCAGCGCCGAGACCGCCCACGCGGCGGCGGCCAAGGCGTCCGACCTGGAACGCGACAACCGCAACGATCAGGCGCTCGTCCGCTGGCGCGAAATCTTCGGCCTCGCCTTCGGCGGCGACAGCCTACCGCCCCCTCCCCCCGCCGCCAGCTGCCGCCTCATCCCCTGGCGCGCGCTCCCGCTCGCGGGGTAACATTTGGCCACGATCATCTTGGCGACACGCGTGTTCTCGTCGGATCTTACAGAACTTCGATCAACGCACCGTGACCGGGCGTGGCCGCAAGCCGCTGGTCGCGCGTCACCAAAGGCGCGTCCAACGCCTCCGCAAATGCAACATATGCCGCATCATACGCTGTCATGTTTTGGCGCAACGACCAAATGCGTGGCAAAAGAGAAACATGCGCATACCGAACGATTGGCAGGCCAATGAGATCATCGAGGGCCTCTTGCCCGCGTAACCTCCACGCGCGCAATAGCGCCTCAAAACCTGCGCGACTTCGAGATCAAGCACCTCCGGGGCACAAAGGGAGGGGCTTGTTTCAAGCAGTCTGCGTTCAATGTGGGGCGCGACCGTGGTGCGGAGGAGGATCTCGATCAGAGCCGAGGCATCAACCACGATCACCTGCTGTCACGTTTCATCCGGACCATATCGGCCGGCGGCACACTTGGCGTCACGGGCGCGCGAGCGCCAAGACGCTGACGGACCTCCGCGGTCGTCGGCCTTTCCGCGGACCGCAGAACCTGAACCAACACATACTTGGACAGCGACATTCCGGCCAGTGCGGCCCGTGCCTTCAGCTTATTGAGCAATGCATCCGGCACATTTCGGATCCGGATCATCTTGGCCATGCCATCAGTATGGTTGCATGCGGAGCACATGTCTATCGGTTACGAGGAAGGCTCGTTGCAAAGCCATCGGCATGACGTGCCACACTTGTTTGACAATTATCCCCGCGCGCCATCGGGGCCGGTGCCGAGGGCGCCCTCTCGGAACCATTGCTCGAATGCCGGGCACGACGCGTCGCCCTCTTGCGGGGCCCATGCCGCGAAATCCTTGTCGGTCAGCGGTTCGTAGGGGCCCGGTTTCAGTTCCAGCAGGATGGTTCCCGGCCGCAGGCTGGCCAGCGAATGCCATGAGCGCGGCGGGATTTCCAGCCCCACGTTCGCTCCATCCGGCGCGATGACGGCGCGGTCGAGCAGGACGCCGCTGTCGGA
Organism: uncultured Alphaproteobacteria bacterium; assembly: GCA_963701445.1. Lineage (GTDB taxonomy): Bacteria > Pseudomonadota > Alphaproteobacteria > Rhodospirillales > Defluviicoccaceae > CAKZLS01. The sequence goes on along the minus strand of CAVPAM010000012.1, from coordinate 65,311 downwards.
AAAGGTGACCACCATGGCGGCTCCCCTGATGGCGAAGAAGCATTCCCAGCGGTCCGGCCCCATCGTGGCGGTGCGGCCGAACGTAGGTTCCGGGCTCCATGGCGTTGAAGAAGCGCTGGATCGGGTCGTCCAGGGCGGGATGAAGGTTCCAGTTGGCCCGGCGCCTCGGCCGCTCGGCGGCGTCCGCCGAAAGCCGGTTTAAGGAGTCTCGGTCGATAACCTTCATGGCCTCGCCTCCCTCCCAGTTTGCTTCCGCGATTGGCCGGCGGTCCTCCGCGCTGGCGCGGCACACGGACTTAGCGCTTGTGTTCCTCGTCCAGCCATTCGTGATCCTCGTGCCATTCCTCGATGATCTTTTCGAAGCCCCTGCCGTCCCCTTCCGCATGAATCGACGGCATGCCGAGAATGATGTTGTGGACGTTGGTGAAGGGCTTGCCGATATGCATCCCATCGCTGTCGATGGTAAACTCGTAGATCGACTTGGCGTGCTGCGAGCCGCGCATCTTGATCACCGAGACTCCGCGCCGCAGGTCGCCGCCGATTTCGACATAGCGCAGCAGGATGATGGCGTCGGTGATGGTGGAGATGTGCGCCTCGGTAATGGAGTCTCCCCCGACAGGCGCGGGGTCGCGCTGGTGAACAGGCTGCAGAGCTCCTTGTCCTTGGTGTAGGAAGTGAGGCCGATAACGAACTCGCGGAAGTACCGGACCGCGCCGACCCGTTCCATGGCCGACACGCTATCCATGACCAGGCGGTTGGGCTCGAACGTTTCGATCTCCCGCTGGATCATCAACAGATGGTCCTCGAGGCCCATGGCTTCGGGGTACTGGCAGACCACTCGCAGCAGCCCCTCGTTCTCCCACTTCTGGAAATCCATTCCCCAGGATTGAGCATTACGAAGCAACTGGGCGTGCAATTCCTCGTACGCGAGCATCAGCACCCGCTCGCCATTGCGGCAAGCTTCCGCCGCGAACGTTCCGGCAATCAGCGTCTTTCCGCCGCCCGTGGGCCCGCTGACAAGCACGGCCGAGTCCTGGAACAGCCCGCCACCGGCCATCTGATCCAGCTTGGGCGTGCCGGTGCTGACGCGCGCGGAGGAGGACGATTGCTTCAACTCCCGCGCCGACAGGGGCAGAATGCTGATGCCGCCCCTGGCGATCGTGAAGGGGTATTCGCCCTTGAAATGTTCGTCGCCGCGCATTTTCAGAACTTGAATCGTCCGCCGCACTTTTTCGGCCTTGAGGACGTTGCGGAGGATGATCACGTTGTCGGACACGAACTCCTCCACGCCGTGCCGCGAAATGGTGCCGTATTCCGACAGCCGCTCCGCCGTGAGGATCGTGGTCACGCCCAGTCCCCGCAACAGATGGGTGATGCGGAAGATCTCCCGGCGGATGGTGGCCGCGTCGGCGAACTGCTGAAACAGGGAGCCGATGGAGTCGAGTACCACCAGTTTGGCGCCGATGCTGTCGATGACATAGCGGATCTGGGCCATGAGGCCCTCAAGATCGTAGCTTCCGGTTTCGAGAAGCGGAACGGGATCGGGGGACAGATCCACAATCAGCAGCTTGCCCTCGCGCAGTGGCGTTTCGATGTCCCACCCCATCCGCTTGACATTGCGAACGATATCGACGGCCGGCTCTTCCATCGTAATGAACACGGCGGGGCGATCGAACATGGCAACGCTGCGATACACCATCTCCATGGTAAAAATGGTCTTGCCCGAACCGGAACTTCCGCTCACCAGCGTCGGACGGTGCCGGGGCAGCCCCCCCATGGTGATCAGTTCGAATCCCTCGATGCCCGTTGGGATCTTCTCCACCGGCTCCAATCCCAGGAGACCGTCTATGTTGATGCTCATGTCATTGGTTTCCGGAGAAATAATCTTTGCCGCCCTGATATCCGGCATTCCCCATTGCCTGAATCAGAACCTCGGGCCTTCCCATATCGCCAATGATCCTGACTTCGGGAAGGGGGTGCACGCGAACGAGTGTGGGGGTCGCCTTGATTTGGCCCTCGAAGGCGGAACGCGGGTTCGCGATCACATCAAAAACCTCAAGCTGAAACTCCTCGTCGCCCATCAGCGCCGTCAGGGCATCGCGCACACCTTGGATCGTTCTTGGTGTCGTGAGCTTCCGCGCGACCACGTAGAGCCGAAACCGGGGTTTGTCGTTCGCTAATTCGCTCATCGAGAGCTTTCCGGATCAGATTCGACCGACAAGGGCAAATCCAAAAAAATTCAGCTAGGGCGCGGAAATAACGCGCGGGATGGATCTTGATGATGATGATTATGGATTTTCTGTTTTCCCGTCGTCAACCGGTGTCACTTTACGGAAATATTTTTCACAATGCACGTTGATTTGCCTGTTTCGTATTTCGCTCTCGACCGCCCGCCGGAAGGACCGTGCGGTTCATCTTCAACTTGTCCGTGCCCCACGACAAGCGGGTACGTTCAAATCCGGATACACACCTTTCCCATATGGTGGCCGCCCTCGAGATGCGCGAAGGCCGCCGGCACGTCGTCGAACCCGAAAACCCGGTCCACCACCGGCCGCAGGTGGTGCCGGCCGATGGCCCGGCACATGGCCTCGAAGCCGTCGCGCGAGCCCACCGTCACACCCTGAAGCCGCAGGTTCCGCATCACGACCAGCGGCAGCGGCATCTCCGCCTTGGCGCCCGACAGCACCCCGATCAGGCTCACCGCGCCACCGAGACGGGCCGCGCGGATGGAGCGCTCCAGCGTTCCGGCGCCGCCCAGCTCGACCACGTGATCGCACCCCTCGCCACCGGTCATGTCCTTGACCACCCGGTCCCACTCCGGAGTGGTCCGGTAATTGATGATCTCGTCGGCCCCGAGCTGGCGCCCGCGCGCGAGCTTGTCGTCCCGCGACGACGTCAGGATCACCCGGGCGCCGGCCATCTTGGCGAACTGCAGCGCGAACAGGGCCACCCCGCCCGTGCCCTGGACCAGCACGGTGTCCCCAGGGCCCACCCGGCCCTGGGTGATGACGGCGCTCCATGCGGTCAGCGCGGCGCACGGAAGGCACGCCGCCTCCTCGTCGCTCAGGTGATCGGGAACGCGGCTGACGCCTTGCTCGTTCAAGCACATGAACCGGGCCAGCACGCCGTCGATGGGACCGCCGAGCGATCCCGCGAACTTCTCGGGCGCAGGTTGACCGCCGATCCAGGACTGGAAATAGGCGGGCGCGACGCGATCGCCGACGGACACCCGGCCGACGTCCTGGCCCACCGCCACCACCTCGCCCATCCCGTCGGAAACGGGGATCAGCGGCACCTTCACCCGAGGTCCGTAGCCGCCGCGGACGATCAAGGTGTCGCGATAGTTCAGCGATGCCGCCCGCATCCTCACCACGACCTGGTTCGGACCGGGAACGGGTTCCGGCCGCTCGCCCTTCCTCAGATGCTCCGGCCCGAAGGCATCCTTGAGTTCCCAGACCTCCATGCTTTGCCCTCCGTTTGCCGCTCGCGCGTCGAAGAATAGACAGATCACGATCGGGATTCCAGTGCCCGCGCCGCAACGGCCGCAACCCTCCAATCGGCGAACCAGGAGGAATCTCCATCAAAATTCGTGTCTTTTTCCGTGATCCTGAGCCATTCTCCTGACACTATTGACCAGCAAGCAGCGACATGGGTGTAACAGGCGAAGAGTCTGAAGCCCATGCTGAGTTGTCAGGCGTTTGCGTTCGCTTTCTCTTCATGCCCCGGTACTTGGGAGAGGGGAGCGGGGTATTCGGCTGCACCTCTTTTTCTGCGGGTTTCTCGTGCCCGCGACTTGCCCGATCGGACCGCCCCGGTCACGGCCACGAAACGGCGCTTTCCAGCGATCTCCAAGCTTTCTATGATCGGCGCGCGGCCATTGCAGGCCGAATGGGCTTTATAATTTGGCGTGCGGATAGGATAACCGTTGTGATGAACAATGCGATGCGTGGAAAACAGGGAGGCCGCTGTCGCCCCCAAAGATGGCTGAATTGGCGGCGCGGAGTTCTTCTGGCGGTCGCGGCGGTCATGACCGCGACCAGCCTCGTGGCGGGAGCATGGGCGGACGACCTCGTCAATTCAGGGACGGTTTCCATCGAGCAGTATCAGGTAGCCTTCATCGGCAGCGGAAATCTCGGCGGAGGGACGCTGACCTTCGAAGGAAAGACATACGGCTTCACGATCGGTGGCCTTGGAATAGGCGGATTTGGCGTCTCCAAGATCAACGCCCACGGAACGGTCTATAATCTGAAGACTCTCTCCGATTTCGAGGGTGCCTATGTCCAGGGACGCACCGGTTACGCGGCGGCAGACGTCGGAGGCGGTACTCTTTGGCTGCAAAATCAAAAGGGAGTCTACATGAAACTGGCGTCGACGCGCGAGGGACTGGCCCTGTCGCTGGGCGGAGACGCCGTCTACATCGATCTCGATTGAGAACGCGGCCGCAAACGCATTGGAGAATTAGAATGAAGCAGGCACTCGCTTCGCGGCTCATGGCCGCCACACTGGCCGGGATAACCGGTCTCGGCTTCGCTTCGGTCGGTCATGCGGCCGAGGAAACCACCATCGAGGCCTTCGCCACCTGGCAGGGCGAAGGCACGCTGGTCCCCATGGGACCCAACCCGTCGATGATGGTCGCCAGCCTCAACGGCGTCGTCTACATCCAGACTGATCATGGCCCGCTCCGTTCCGGCACCATCATCTGTCCCGCCGTGGCCGAGATCTCGCTCGACGACGGGAAGCAAACCGCGAAGGGCCGGTGTGCCTGGACCACCAGCGACGGGGATAAGGTGTTCGCCGACTGGATATGCGAGGGCCGCCATCTCATCGGCTGCAAGGGCGACTTCACGCTGACCGGCGGCACCGGGCGGTTCGAGGGGGTCACGGGCGGCGGGCCCGTCGTGCTGAGAAGCGAAATCGGAAACATTGCCGCCGACGCCTCCGGACAGGCCATCGAGCGAACCACCACGGGCATCCTGTACTGGCCGGCGCTCAAATACACCCTTCCCTGAGCCCCGCGTCGGGCAGCGGGCTGGCAACCCTAACTCGTCGCTCCCGCGTTCGAACTCGCGGCTTTATTCCACCGCCCGTCCCAAAATCGTAGCCCTGCCCGGCTCGCAACGCCGTGTTCACCGGGACCGATGGTGGACAGTGCCGAGGAGCGCGGTGGGGCGCATCCATTTCCTAGGCCATTATTATCATTGGATTTTTCACATAAAGAGTAATGAATCTTAGGCAGGGCATCTAAATTCCTTGAAAAATAAGGTTATTATTCCTATATTTTAGCGGGCCTTAGGATTTTTCTTCTCCCCCTTCGACTGGAAGCAGAGCTGAATTGCCAATGGGACGACCGCCACAACCGGAAAACGAGGCCGAAAGACTGGCCGCTCTCCACAATTACCAAATTCTCGACACGCCCGCCGACGAAGCTTTCGACCGTATCACGCGTCTCGCGAGCCGGATCCTGAAAATGCCCATCGCCCTTGTCTCGCTGGTGGACAAGGAGCGTCAGTGGTTCAAATCGCGTCACGGTTTGGACACCGAGGAAACGCCCCGGGAAGTTGCGTTCTGTGCTCACGCCATATGCGAGCGGGACGTGATGGTGATTCCCGACGCATCCCTCGACCTGAGGTTCGCCAAAAACCCGCTCGTGACCGAGGATCCGAAGATCCGGTTTTATGCCGGCGCGCCGCTCAGCGACGGCGCCGGACACACTCTGGGCACGCTGTGCGTGATCGATACCGCCCCCCGGCAAATCGATGACGAGCAAGAGGCAATGCTCCGGGATCTCGCGTCCATCGCCATGGACGAAATGAACCTTCGCCGCCTCGCCTCCATCGATCCGTTGACCGCGCTCCCCAACCGGCGTCACTTCACGGACTTGTGCGAGCAGGAGTACCGGCGGGCGCTCCGTTATCGCCACGATATCTCCGTGGCTCTGTTCGATATCGACTGGTTCAAGCGCATCAACGACCGCCACGGCCACGATGCCGGCGATGCAGTCCTGCGGGCCGTGGCCGAACTGTGCACCGAAGCGCTTCGCGCGGCCGATACGGTATGCCGGTATGGTGGCGAGGAATTCGCGATTCTGATGCCCCATACCCGGCTGGATCAGGCCGAAGCCATCGCCGACCGCCTGCGAATGCTCGCGAGCGAGCGTCGCGTGACCGTGAACGGCGATGAGATCTCGTTCACCATCAGCATTGGCGTAACGTCGTGCCGCATCGGCGCCGAGACCATCCAGGGCGCGCTGTCGCGCGCCGACAAGGCGCTTTATCAGGCCAAGTTCGACGGCCGCAATCTCATGGTGGGCGTCAATGCGGGCCCTCGCGGCGGCTGATTTGGGCATCGAGGAATCGATCGATTTCCGCGAGCCAGCGGTCGCGAACGCCGTCGCCTTCCATGAACAGTTCATGGCGCGCTCGCGGGAATGAAACCAGCTCCGCGTTGGGGAGAAACGCGGCCGCGCGGCGATGCGCGTCGGACCGCACCAATGTGTCCTCGCCCGCGGAACCAATAAGGATGGGGGTCGACACGGCGCGCAGATAGGACGCTCGTGTGCTCTCGGCCGTCAAGCGAAACGCCGCGTCGAGCCAACCGAAGGTGAGGCCGCCCATGCGCAGCCCCGGATACGCCTGCATCCAATGATACTGAAGCGAACCGCGCTCGGGATCATGGGTGGTACGCGGATTTCCCAGGGCAGCGCGGCTCGTATTCCGCCAATCGCCCGCGCCGGGTACGTAACGCGCCGCGAACCCAAGGAGGACCCCGAGGCGGGCAAGGCCGCGCGCCAACCCTGCGGGAACCCCACCGGTATACAGCGCGAACAGCGGCGCGGACATGACGGCGGCGGCGACAGTCGCCGGATGGTCGTGCAGGTAACGAAGAACCAGGAGGCCGCCGGTGGAATGCGATACCAGGAACACCGGCATTCGGGGATCGGCGGGCAGGACCCCGGTCACGAAACCGCGCAGGTCGGACACTCCGCTTTCGAGGCTGGCGGCTCCGATCTTCTGGCGATTGTCGAAGTGCCGATCCGAACCCCCTTGGCCATACCAGTCCAGCTGCCACACGGCGTAGCGGAGGTGGAGCAAATCGCGAATGGTTTCGAAGTATTTCTCGCCGAACTCCCGGAACCCCGGGAGCAGGACGATCCGGCCGCGGCTGCCGTCGGCGGGCTCGCTGTATCCGTATCGAAGTTTCGCCCCCGCCGCGTTCTCAAAGGTTTTCCACGCCCACCCCGGCGGCCGATCGAAACGCGTCCGAGAAGATGGGCTGGTCTCCAGGTTCATTGTTCCTCGCCGTTTCCCATGTTTTCACAAGATAGCCTCATTCACCGCCGGTTTTTCGCGAACTTTTCGCGAATTCGCGCCTTGGCTCAATGCGTTCGCAACAATACGGCCGGGCGCGCGCCCCCTGCTCATCAAGTTCGATCGCAACATCCGGATAGCTGGCGCGGCTCGATCTCCCATACCATCGAAACAGCGAGCAAGGGATCGGACAGGAATCTCCCGCGTGAACACCAAGATCAACACCTCGATGACGCTTCTTGAATGGAGCATGCTGTTGGCGCTGTCCCTGCTTTGGGGCGGCTCGTTCTTTTTCGTGGGCGTCGCCGTGGCGGAGCTTCCACCCTTCACCATCGTCCTCCTCCGCGTCGGTCTCGCCGCCGCCGTCCTGTGGTTTGTGGTCGGGCTCGTCGGCCTGCGAATGCCCGCGGCCAAAGGGCTGTGGCCCGCGTTTTTCGGCATGGGCGTTCTCAACAACCTCGTCCCGTTCTCTCTCATCGTTTGGGGGCAGACCCATATCGCCAGCGGCCTAGCTTCCATTCTCAACGCCTCCACGCCGCTGTTCAGCGTGATCGTCGCGCACGTCTTGACCTCGGACGAACGCATGACCGGAGCGCGCCTCGCGGGAGTGATCGCCGGTCTCGCCGGCGTCGCGGTGATGATGGGACCGGCGGCGCTGGAAGGGACCGGCGCCAACGTCATGGCCCAGACGGCGGTCCTGGCGGCCGCGCTTTCGTATGCCCTCGCGGGCATTTACGGGCGGCGGTTCACGCGCATGGGCGTTCCGCCCCTGTTGACGGCGACCGGACAGGTGACCGCGTCGACGATCCTGCTCTCGCCTTTGGCGTTTATGGTCGACCGACCGTTGTTCTTGCCGATACCGGGCATGGAGACGTTGGCCGCTTTGATCGGGCTCGCCGTGCTGTCCACCGCCCTCGCCTATATTCTCTATTTCCGGATCCTGGCGACGGCGGGAGCGACCAACCTGTTGCTCGTCACCTTTCTCATCCCGGTGAGCTCCATTTTCCTCGGCGCGGCCGTTCTTGGCGAGCGACCCGGTGCCGAAAAGGTTCTCGGCATGGCTCTCATCGGAACCGGCCTCGCGGCCATCGACGGAAGGCTGGCAAGAGCGCTCGGAACGCGGGTTCGAGAGCGGCTTTCCAAGCCGCCCGCTTGAGACGATCTACCCGAAAATCCGGTCGAGGAACGTCTTGAGCCAGCGGTCGATCGCCGGGTCATGACGTTGGAAATCGCTCAGCTGGTCCTCCCGCGACTGGGCACCGGGAAGCACCAAGTCCTCCGATGCCTTGGTGGTCCAGAGATCGATGGTCTCCCGGACCACCTCGGGATGAAACTGGACGCCGTACACCTGATCGCCGTACCTGAAGGCCTGGTTTCTGAACGCCGCCCCCGTGGCGAGGCACGTGGCCTCTCGCGGCAGGTTGAACCCCTCCCGGTGCCACTGAAACACCGTCATCGGACCATCGAAATGCGCCGCCCCCTCGGCCGTGGGGACAATCGGATGATAGCCCACCTCCACGCGGCCGCCCGGGTCCCGCTTCACGGTCGAGCCGAGCGCGCGGGCGATCAGTTGCGCGCCCAGGCAGATGCCCAGGGTGGGCGTTCCGGCCTCGAAGACGGCGGGCAGGAAATCAAGCTGGGCGCGAATACCGGGAAGCGCGCCATCGTCGTTGGCGCTCATGGGACCGCCGAAAATGACCACGGCGTCGAAGCCGTCCAGGCTCGGCGGCAGGCGGTCGCCGGCGTTGGGACACCGGATGTCCAGCTCGAAGCCCATCCGGCGCAGGCGCTCCCCCACCCTCGCTGGATTGGAGGTTTGTTGTTGAACGATCACCAGGGCTGTTTTCAACATCTCTCCACCGTACTCCAGACACCCCTCACATCGCTCAAGTTCTCGCGGGACCGGGATTTATGGCCTGCTCGCGGCCCGCGTCCCTCTAAAGGCCGACTACTCGCCCGCTTTCTGCAACGAACCGACCGTCATGAGAAGATCGTTGAACCGCTCGCCCTGGATCATGATATGGGCGCGGAGGGTGTCTTCGGCCGCGTCCTCGTCCCCCGCGACGATCGCGTCGACAATGGCCTGGTGCTCGGCAAAGGAGCCGGCAATCCGCCCGCGAACACGGAGTTGGAGCCGCCTGTAGGCTCGCAGCCGCCGGCGAAGTTGCCGGACTTCGTTGGCGAGGAACCGGTTGTGACTCCCCATGCAGATCGCCCGGTGGAACTGAACGTTGCGCTCGTAGTAGAGCTCCAGATCCCCGGTCTCGGCCGCCTCGCCGCAGGCTTGGTGGGCGGCAAGCAGGCCCGCCCGTTCACCTTCACTCATCCGCCGCGTCGCGAGACGGCCGCAGACCGCTTCCATTTCGGCCATGGTCTCGAACATCTCCACGAGATCCTCGGTGGTCACCGGCGTCACGATCGCTCCCCGGCGCGGCCTCAACTCGATCAGGCCAGACGCCGAAAGCTGGTTCAGTGCCTCACGGATCGGCGTGCGCGACACCGCGAAACGTGTCGCCAGCGACATTTCGTCGAGCCGGGCGCCGGGAGCGAGGCGCCCGGTCACGATCTCGTCTTCCAGCGCCTTGCGAAGGCGATCCGCGATCCGCTCTTCCATTATGCAATTTCCAAACACATTGTATGCAAAACGTTCTTGACCTGCATTTATACGACTGCTTAATTGTATACTGACAGGTTAGAGCCCTAACAAGGGGCCAATGTAGGTATTGCAGCAGAAACTGGGAGGAACTCCATGAAACCGCTCCGCAATTCGCTTCTGATGGGCGCCGCCATGCTGATCGTGACGGCAACGGCCCAAGCCGAAACCCTCAAGGCCTCGCATCAATGGCCGGGCGACAAGGGCGACGCCCGCGACGAGATGGTCCAGATCCTGGCCAGGGAGGTCGAGAAGGCGAACGTCGGCCTCGACATCAGGATCTATCCGGCGCAATCGCTGTACAAGGCGAAAGAACAGTGGGGCGCGCTGACCAAGGGCACGCTCGACATTTCGGCCTTTCCGCTCGACTATGCCTCCGGTCGGCATCCGGAATTCTCCGCGACGCTGATGCCGGGGCTGGTGCGCAACCATGATCGGGCGAACCGCCTCAACAATTCGGAATTCATGCGGGAGATCAAGAAGAGCATCAACGACGCGAACGTCGTAGTGTTGGCGGACGCGTGGCTTGCCGGGGCCTTCGCCTCCAAGAAAAACTGCATAACCAACCCGGACTCCATCCAGGGACAGGTGACACGCGCGGCGGGGCCCGCCTTCGAGGAAATGCTGGCCGGCGCGGGAGCGTCGCTGTCCTCCATGCCGAGTTCCGAGATTTACACCGGAATGCAGACCGGCGTGCTCGATGCCGCCAACACCAGTTCCGGCAGTTTCGTCTCGTATCGCCTGTTCGAGCAGGTCAAATGCCTGACCGCGCCCGGCGAGAACGCGCTCTGGTTCATGTACGAACCGATCCTCATGTCCAAGCGAAGCTGGGACAAGCTGAACAAGGAGCAGCAGGACGCGTTGATGGCGGCCGGCAAGAAGGCCGAGGAATACTTCGTGGGCCAGGCGATGAACCTCGATCAGAAGATGATCGATACCTTCAAGGAGGCCGGCGTCGAGGTGGTGTCCATGTCTCCCGAGGATTACCAGGCGTGGCTCGCGATCGCCAAGGATACCTCTTACAAGACCTTCGCCGAGAAGGTGCCGAACGGCCAGGACCTGATCGAAAAGGCGCTTGCCGTCGAGTAACCGGCGCCCCGCGCGGCACCTCTCCGAACGCCGCGTTCCACCGCCTGCCCTAGAAGACCAGTCTCTCCCCGCTCCGGGGAGAGACTTCGGGGAGATCCAAACATGCGCGGGTTCAAACGGACCGTGGAAACTCTCTCCAGGATTTTCGGGGTCATCGCCATCCTGTTGCTCGGCGCGTCCGTTCTGGTCGTCAACCAGATGGTTTTCGTGCGCTACGTGCTGAACGGCTCGACAATCTGGCAGACGGAGTTCGTCACCTACTCGATCGTCGCGGCGACCTTCCTGGGAAGCCCCTATGTCCTGCTTCTAAAGGGTCACGTGAGGGTCGACCTGATCGAGAACGCCGTCGGCGAGAACGGCAAGATCGGGTTGCGCCTAATCTCCGACGTACTCAGCCTCGTTTTCTGCGGGCTGCTGGCCTGGGCCGGCTGGATCTATTTCCAAGAGGCCTGGGCCGACAAATGGACCACCGACACCGTATGGGCCCTGCCGCTCTGGATTCCGCTTCTGCCCATGCCGGTGGGCTTCGGGCTTCTCTGCCTTCAGTTCGTCGCCGACTTCCTCAAGCTGGAGGAGGAACTGCTATGACACCGCTCGTCTCGGGGCTCTTCGTCGTTTTCGCGTTGCTATCCCTTCTCGCCATCGGCATGCCCATTGCGTTCGCGCTCGGGTTCGTATCCGTCGCCGCGCTGATCCTGACCGAGGGCTGGTTCAGCATGAATATCATCGGCGAGACCTTCTTCGGCGGGCTTTCGAGCTTTGCCCTCGTCTCCATCCCCATGTTCATCCTGATGGGCGGCGCGGTGGCCGCGTCGCCCGCCGGCCGGGACCTGTACGAAGGGCTGGACCGGTGGCTGAACCGGGTGCCCGGCGGACTGGTTCTCTCCAACCTCGGCGCCTGCTCCATCTTCGCGGCCCTCTCCGGCTCATCGCCGGCGACCTGCGCCGCCATCGGCAAGATGGGCATCCCCGAGATGACCAAGCGCGGCTATCCGGACGAAATCGCCGCCGGTTCCATCGCCGCGGGCGGCACCCTCGGCATCCTGATCCCGCCGAGCATCACCATGATCGTCTACGGTATCTCCACCGAGACGTCCATCGGGCGCCTGTTCCTCGCCGGAGTCCTCCCCGGCGTGCTCCTGACGGCTCTGTTCATGGCCTGGACGATCCTTTACTGCCGGATCAAGGGCGTCGGCGCCGCGACGCTGGCCAAACACTACAGCTTCAAGCAGAAGCTCGAGATGCTGCCGCATGTACTGCCGTTCCTGGCCGTGATCGCCGGCATTCTGTTCGTTCTTTACGGCGGGGTGGCGACGCCGTCGGAGGCCGCCGGGGTGGGCGCGCTGGTGGTGATCGTCCTGGTGGTGGTGATCTACCGGATGTGGACGTTCAAGGCCTACAGCGCCGTATTCCGCGACACCATCAAGGAGAGCGTCATGATCATGATGATCATCGGCGCGGCGGAGCTGTTCTCCTTCACCCTGTCGTCCCTGTTCATCACCCAGTCCATCGCCGAGTGGATCGCCGCGCTCGATGTCAACCGCTGGGTGTTGATGGGCATCATTAACGTTTTTCTGCTGATCGCCGGCTTCTTCCTTCCGCCGGTCGCCGTCATCCTGATGACCGCGTCGATCCTGCTGCCGATCATCACCCAGGCCGGTTTCGACCCCTATTGGTTCGCGGTGATCTTCACCATCAACATGGAAATCGGTCTGATCACGCCGCCTGTCGGGCTCAACCTGTTCGTCATCAACGCGATCCTTCCGGACCTTCCCCTGCCCTCGATCCTGCGCGGCGCGTTGCCCTACGTGGGTTGCATGATCCTGGGCATTGTCATCCTCTGCATCTTCCCGGACATTGCGCTGTGGCTTCCGGACACCCTGATGGGGCCGGAGCGGTGAACAACTCAAATCCATCGGAATTCCAGCGAGGAGTGAGCGCATGACGACAACCGGCCCCCTCGACGGCCTCCTGGTGGTGGACCTGAGCCGGGTCCTCGCCGGCCCCTATTGCACCATGGTCATGGCCGATCTGGGCGCGCGCGTGATCAAGGTGGAAGTCCCCGGCACCGGCGACGACGCGCGACACTTCGGGCCGTTCGCCAACGGCAAGTCCGCCTATTTCATGTCCCTCAACAGGGGCAAGGAAAGCATCGCGCTCGACCTCAAGAGCCCCGGTGACCGCCGGGTCTTCGAGGCCCTCGTGGCAAAGGCCGACGTGCTTGTGGAGAACTACCGTCCCGGCACCATGGACAAGCTCGGATACGGCTGGGACGCGCTTCGCACTCTCAATCCGCGCCTGATCTACGCCGCCGTCTCCGGGTTCGGCCACTCCGGACCCTACAGCCAGCGCGCCGCCTACGACATGGTGGTCCAGGGCATGGGCGGCATCATGAGCGTGACCGGCTATCCCGGCGCGGGCCCGACACGGGTCGGCACGTCGGTCGGCGACATCACCGCCGGCCTGTTCGGCCTCGGAGGGATCCTATCGGCGGTGATCGACCGCGAGCGGACCGGAGAGGGCATGATGGTGGATGTCGGGATGCTCGACTGCCAGGTGGCGATTCTCGAAAACGCCATCGGACGCTATCTCGCCGACGGCGAGATCCCTCGGCCGCTGGGCGCCCGGCACCCCTCGATCACGCCGTTCGAGGCGTTCCGCGCGAAGGATGGTTTCATCATCATCGCCGCCGGCAACCAGGCGCTGTGGAGTAAACTGTGTGGCGCGCTGGGCCGGCCCGAACTGGCCGCCGATCCGGATTTCGAAACCAATCACCTGCGCACGCAAAACAACGCCCGCCTCAAGGAAGAGATCGAAAAGACGCTCGCCGCCAAGGGCTCGGAGGCGTGGCTCGGGATCATCGGCGACGCCGGCGTTCCGTGCGGCCCCATCAACGATATCGCCCAGGTCGTCGCCGACGAGCACGTCAACGCGCGCAACATGATCATTCGGTCGCACGATCCGACCGCCGGCGAGGTGCGCATGGCCGGCAATCCGATCAAGCTCTCGGGTTTCGACGATCCACGCGAGCGGCCGGCCGCGCCCGAACTCGATGCCGACCGCGAAGCGGTGCTGGACTTGATTGCTGGACGCGGTCATTAGTCTGACACGCTTGGAGAACGACCGGAGGCAGGCACCATGGCCGGAACCAACCCCGTCCTTTGCGGTTCCATCGCGGGCCGGCCCGGCCGCTTCGGCGTGGCCATGCACACCGCCGCCTACAGGGCGCTGGGACTGAGCTACGTATACGTGGCCTTCGGCACCGAGGACACCGCCGGCGCCGCGGCGGGTATGCGGGCGCTCGGCATTCGCGGTCTCGGCGTCACCATGCCCCACAAGATCCGCATCATGGACTACCTCGACGAGATTCACGAGACCGCGCGCCTGATCGGCGCCGTCAACACGGTGGTGAACGACGGCGGCGTGCTCACCGGCCACAACGTCGACTGGATTGGCGCCGTCCGAGCGATCGGCGAACGGACCGCGCTCGCCGGTAAGCGCGCGGCCGTGGTGGGGGCGGGCGGCGGCGCCCGCTCCATCGTACACGGGCTGCTTGGCGCGGATTGCGCGGTGACGCTGTACAACCGCTCCGAGGAGACTGGCCGGGCGCTCGCAGGCGCCATGGGCGTTCCCTTCGGCGGCGCGCCGGACGACCTAGCGGGCGACGGCCCCTATGACATTCTCGCCCATGCCACGCCGGTGGGATTTCACGAACCGGACGCCATGCTGGTGCCCGCCGGCGCGCTGCGGCCGGACATGGTGGTGTTCGACGCCGTTCCCATGCCGGTGGAAACCCGCCTGCTCCGCGAAGCCGCTTCCCGAGGCTGCGCCACCGTGCCCGGGGTGCGCATGCAGCTACACCAGGCCGCCCGCCAGTTCGAACTCTACACCGGCGTCGTCCCCGACCTCGCGGTCATGGAACGCGCGTTGCTGGAAGCCATGGTGCACGGATAGATGTTGCCGGATAGCTGCTGGACGGCCTGGGAACGTCCCACTACCCCGCCTTGCACAAGCACCCCGAGGGCCCGCGCAACCAGGAGCAGGATCGTCATGAAGGTTTTTATCGTCGGTGCCCATCCGGAACCTCAGTCGTTCAACACGGCGCTTCGCGATCTCTCCGTTGGGGTGCTGCGCGGCCGTGGCCACGAGGTCCGGGTGTCCGACCTCTATGCCATGAATTTCAACCCCGTGGCCAGCGCCGCCGATTTCGAGGACCGGTCCAACCCGGACTATCTCGTCTACGCGCTCGAACAGCGCCACGGTTACGAAACCGGAACCCTGGCGCCGGATATCCTGGGCGAGATCGAAAAACTGCTGTGGTGCGATCTTCTGATCCTCAACTTTCCCCTGTTCTGGTTTTCCACGCCCGCGATCCTGAAAGGGTGGATCGACCGCGTGCTGGTCTCGGGGCTGACCTATGGCGGCAAGCGGTTCTACGATCGCGGCGGGCTCGCGGGCCGCAAGGCCATGGTCACGGTCACGCTGGGCGGCCGGCCCCATATGTTCGGTCCCGGAGCCGTCCACGGCCCGCTGGAGGACATGCTCCGGCCCCTGCTCCGCGGCACGCTCTACTATACCGGCCTGGAAGTTCTGCCGCCGTTCGTGGCGTGGCACGTGCCCTACATCTCCGACGATGCGCGCAAGGCGTTTCTCGCCGCCTATGAGCGCCGATTGTCCGAGATCGAACTCCTCGCGCCCCTCTCCTTTCCGTCGCTGGAGGCGTTCGACGACGGGCTTTATCCAAAGGAGATTTAGGCCATTCCGCCTTCTTGCGGCGGATCCGAATGATGGCTATGTGGGGAGGATAAAACGATCAGAGGAACAACTGCATGCCCGCGAATATCGACGCCCGCCTGGCCGAACTCGGCATCGAACTGCCGAAAGCCGCCGCGCCCGCCGGTGCCTACGTGCCCTTCGTGAAGAGCGGAAACCTGGTGTTCGTGGCCGGGCAGATCACCCTATGGAATGGAGAGATTCGTCACAGGGGCCGGCTTGGCGACGACATGGCCGTGGACGAGGGCTACGCCGCCGCCCGGATGTGCGGCCTTAATCTCATCGCCCAGGTGCGCGAGGCCTGCGGCGGCAACCTCGACCGCGTGGCTCGCGTGGTGCGGCTCGGCGGTTTCGTCCAGTCGACGGCCGATTTCACCGACCAGCCGAAAGTGATCAACGGCGCGTCGGATCTGATGGTGGAGGTGTTCGGGGAGGCCGGGCGCCATTCCCGGGCCGCCGTGGGCGCCATATCGCTGCCGCTGGGCGTTTCGGTGGAAGTGGATGGACTCTTCGAGATCGCTCCGGCGCGCCGCAGATCCCGGGAGGATGAGATTATCCTCGTGTGATACATTTTTATTATCAAACAACATATTGCAATTGAATATTTTTTGAGATCAGACAGAGGCGTTGAGAGCTTCGATCGCCCGATCGATGTCGCTTTCGGTGTTGAACAGGTGCGGCGCGACGCGGAGGCTGCCGGCGCGGTACGACACGTATACCCCCCTCGCCCGCAAGGCTTCGTGGATGGCCTGATTGCGGTCGCGGCGGCGGTGGGAAATGAACACCAGGGTCGAACGGCGCTCACTCTCGTCTTCGGGGCTGAGAAGGTCGAAGGCGTCGCGATCGAGACCGGCGATGAAGCGCGAGACCAGTCCCTGGTCATGGTCGCGGATGGACTCAACGCCCTTGTCCAGAATGTACTCGATGGACGCGGTCCACGGTTTGTAGTTGAAGAAGTTGGCGGTGCCGAAAACATCGTACTTGCGCGCGCCCAGGTCCGAGCGGAGTGCCGGCGCCGCGTTCTCCTTGCCGAGATCGTCGGCGGTCTGCATGGAGAGCCAGTAGGCCTGATTGTACTGGAGCGTCTCGCGGATATCGGGGCGGATCCAGCAGAAGCCGGTGCCGTAGGGACCGCACAGCCACTTGAACCCCACGCACGTCAGCGCGTCCACCGGCATATCGCTCACGTCCAGCGGCCTCGCGCCGATCGCCTGCGAGGCATTGGCCATGAATAGGACGCCCCGCTCCCGGCACACGGCCCCCAGGCCTCGCAGGTCCGCCGCGTATCCGGAGAGAGAATGAACCCAGGTGGCGCACAGCAAGCGCGTCGCCGGGGTGATGGCCGCCTCCAGTTCGTCCGGTTGGATCACCCGGTCCCGGGGCTCGATGAACCGGACCTTGACCCCACGGGTTTCCAAACCCAGCCACGGGAGGATGCAGGACGGGAAATCGCCCTTCATCAATAGCACCTCGTCGCCCTCGCGCCACGGCAGGCCGTTGGCCACAAGGTGCAGGCCGTATGACGCGCTGTTGGCGAGGATCACATCGTCGGCCGGGGCCGCGATCAGCCGTCCGAGCGCCGCGCGCAACCGGCGGGGCACCTCGCCGAACCGCTCGGTAGTGAGGTGAAAGGGCGCGACCTTCCACTGGATCGCTTCCTCCGCCGCCCGCGCCGCCACCCTTGGTATCGCGCCCTGGTGCGCGCAATTCAGCCACACCTTGTCTCCGAAGGGTCCGAAATCCTCGGCGTAGTTCTGGTTCATGTCACGCTCCCGCGCGATCCGTATCACGGACAAGAAAACCATGATCAATCATAAAATAGGCCCATTTGAGGCAATAGAAATTGATTTCATCGCCAAATGAAGAAATTTTTTGAAAATATCCATAACAAATAACCCAAACAGGTGATTTCGACCGTCATCATATTGTTCTAATTTTTAACAAATTTTACGATTATTTATTGCATTCTCTCGTTGCGTTCTGGTAATTTTCTCTCGCGATGTTTGCGCTGTTCGAACGGCGCTCCATTGGTCCGGTCTGTTCCGGTGGCGGAAGAAGAAGGCGCAATAGCCCGCTATCTCTGACAACTGCAAGAACCGGGCGGCTCACAAAGAGCCGCCCGTTTTCTTTAGCGCCCCTTGAACAGGGATCCGAGAAGGCCGCGCACGAGTTCGCGGCCGATCTGCCGGCCGGCGCTGGAGAGCACGCTTTTGGTTACGCTCTCCATCGTCGTCTGCCGCGCGCGTCCCCGCCGGGCCCTGGGGGGAGGCGAACGACGGGCCATTTCCCGCTCGGCGAGCTCCGCGTCTCGGCCCGCCGCCTCCGCCCGCTCCGCCAAACCCTCGTAAGCGGAATGGCGATCGATGGCCATGTCGTAGCGGCCCGCGAACGGGCTCGCGGCCACGGTGGCCGCGTACGCCGCCGCGCTCGCCGGACCCATCCGCGATGCCGGCGGCCGGATCAGGGTGCGCTCCACGATCCCGGGCGTGCCCTTGGCCTCCAGCGTGGACACCAGCGCCTCGCCCACGCCCATCTCGGTGATCACGTTCCTCGTGTCGAACGCAGGGTTAGGACGGAAGGTTTCGGCCGCCGCCCGCACCGCCTTCTGGTCGCGAGCGGTGAAAGCGCGAAGCGCGTGCTGAAAGCGGTTGCCGAGCTGGCCAAGAACGTCGTCGGGCAAATCCGTAGGGCTCTGGGTGATGAAGAACACGCCGACGCCCTTGGACCGGATGAGACGGACCACCTGCTCCACCTTGTCCAGCAGCGCCCTCGGCGCCTGGTCGAACAGCAGATGCGCCTCGTCGAAGAAGAACACCAGCTTTGGCTTTTCGGGGTCCCCCACCTCCGGCAACTCCTCGAACAGTTCCGACAACATCCACAGGAGGAAGGTCGAGTACAGCCGCGGTTTCTGGATCAGCTTGCCGGCCGCCAGGATGTTCACATGGCCGAGTCCTTCGTGGTCCACGCGCATGAAATCGCGCACGTCCAGCGCCGGCTCGCCGAAGAAACCCTCCGCCCCCTCGCGCTCGATCACCAGAAGGCGGCGTTGAATCGCGCCCACCGAAGCGGAACTCACCCTCCCATACGTGGTCGACAGTTCATTGGCGTTGTCGGCGACGAAGCTCAGCATCGCCCTCAGGTCCTTCAGGTCCAGCAGCAGCAGGCCCTGGTCGTCGGCCACCGCGAACACGACGTGAAGAACGCCTTCCTGGGTGTCGTTCAGCTCGAGCAGGCGCGCCAGCAACAGCGGCCCCATCTCCGAGACCGTGGTTCGAATGGGATGTCCCCGTTCTCCCAGCAGATCCCAGAAGATCGTCGGGAACGCCCGGGTGCCGTAAGGATCAAGCCCTACGGCGGCGGCCCGTTCGGCGGCCTTGCCGCTGGCGGCGCCGGCCTCGCACAGACCCGAGAGATCGCCCTTGACGTCGGCCAGGAACACCGGCACGCCCCGGGCCGAGAACCCCTCGGCGAGGACCTGCAGGGTGACGGTCTTGCCCGTGCCCGTGGCGCCCGCAACCAATCCATGCCGGTTGGCGTATTTCAGGCTCAGGTTCACCACGTCCTCGGCCTTGCCGATGAAAATCCGGTTGTCGTCTCCCATGGGTCGGTTCATCCCCTATGTGGACATCGCGGCCCCTGCTCCGCGCCTCCCTCACTATAGAGAGTTTTCCCCGGTTGCGTCACTATCGCCACATAGGATTGCGGCCCATGCACCATCGAGTTCTTCGCCCTTTCGCGGCATCTCGCTCGATGCCAGGCTCGATGCCGGGCCGGCACCCTGTCCCTCCTTGAACCCGCGCGGCGGCGGGCCCAAATTTTGTCGGTAACCAAAGGGAAAACCCATGACAAAGATGATTGCGATCGCGGCGCTGCTAACGGCCGCGGTGGCGATGGCGTCCCCTTGGTCGGCGGACGCTCAGGGCCGGGGCGGTTCGGTGGGATCCCCGTCCGGGGGCGGCATCGGCGGCGGAACCATCGGCGGCGGATCCCAAAGCGGCAGTTTTGGGAACCGTTCGACGATCACCCGCGCCGCACCGGTGCCCCGGTCAAGTCCGGCATTGCCTCCCAGCAACCCGGTGTCCACGCCCCGATACGACATGAACCGTTACTACAACAACGACATTGGAAGGTTGCCTCCCGGAGCGCGCGCCACCAAAATGAAACCACGGTAGAGAACGAATTGCGGCCCACGAAGAAACGCCGATTAAAATAGCCGGCGGCTGGAGAGAGACGACCCATGAAAAGACGAACGTTCCTGACATCCGCCGCGATCGGCGCCGCCTCGGCCACTCTGTCGGCGCCGGCCATTGCCCAGGGCCGGCGCGAACTCATCATGGTCATGACGTGGCCCAAGAAAACGCCGGGTGTCGGCATCAACGCAGAGCGATTCGTTGAAAACGTGACGGCGCTCACCGATGGCCGCCTGAGTATCAAGCTCTATGGCGCCGGCGATCTGGTACCGCCTTTCGAATCCATGGACGCGGTGTCCAACGGCACGGCCGACCTCTGCCATTCCACCCCCTACTACTGGGTGGGCAAACAGAAAGCGTTCAACTATTTCACCGGCGTTCCATTCGGGCTGACGGCGCAGGAGCAGGCGGCGTGGATCTACTTCGGTGGCGGCCAGGCACTGTGGGAGGAAACCTACGCGCCGTTCGGAATTCAGCCGTTCTATGCCGGCTCCAGCGGCACCCAGGCGGGTGGCTGGTTCCGCAAGGAGGTCAATACGCCCGATGATTTCCGCGGCCTCAAGTTCCGCATCGCCGGCCTCGGCGGCGAGGTGCTGAGACGCATGGGCGTCACCACGGTGATGGTTCCGCCCGGCGAAATCGGTCCGGCGCTCATGAGCGGCGCCGTCGACGGCGCCGATTGGATCGGTCCCTGGAACGACCTGGCCTTCGGCCTCTATCGCGGCGCCAAGTACTACTACATGCCGGGCATCCACGAACCCGGACCGGGGCTGGAAATCATCGCCAACAAGTCGGTTTACGAGGGCTTGCCATCGGACTTTCAAGCCGCCATCCGCGTCGCCGCCAAGGCCACGTCGGACGAAACCCTCGCCGACTTCACGTATCACAACGCCATTTCCCTGCAACCGCTGCTCAAGGAGCATGGCGTGGAACTGCGCCGGTTCAACGACGAAATCCTCGCGGTTATGGCGGGTTACTCCCGCGACGTGCTGGAAGAACTGGGACAGACCGACGCAATGACGGCAAAGGTGCACGCCTCGTTCAAACCGTTTTTGGAAACGGCGCGCGCCTATGCGCCCAGGGCCGAGGGCGGTTTCATGGACGCCCGCCAACGGGTCGGCGACACCTGAGCATCGGGCGGGGTCGTCGCGAGCCTTACCGGTCGCTCCGCCCGGGCGGGAAGTCGGCGAGGATGGAGTTGACGATCTTCTGGATCTCCTCGGGCCGGTCGTCGCGCTCGTCGACGATCTTCGTGGCGCTGCCATTCCAAACCGCGCGCCGGGTCTGGCCGTCGAATACGTCGATGGCCAGCGTTCCCTCGGTGTAGTTGGTGACCGTGGATCGGTTGTAACCCATGCCGACCCCGCCGTACCGGCCATAGGGCCGGTAGAAGCCGCCATAGGGCCCCCAGTGATCCACCCGTACCCGGTCTCGAAGCCCGACGGTAAAGGCGACGACAAAGTCCGGCGACGCCGGGTCCTCGATGAAGCCCTTGGCCCCCAGGGCACGGTCGATGGCGTCATGGATACGCTGCTGCGCCAGCGGGCTGACGCTCGGATCGGTGGACGCCCGGGGCTGGACCATCAACTCCTCGGTGACCCAGGCGTAGGTGCGGTAGCCGGAAAAATCAGCCGCCGGATCGTGATCCGAGCGCGTCGAAACACTCTCGCAGGCTGCCAAACCCGCTACAATCAAACAAGTCCACATCCACCGCATCATTTCCTACTCCAGAGTGTCATAGCGACAGTCATTGGGACCACCGGACCAAGCCGTCAATAATATCGCCCGCGGAATTGCGCGCCTTTGCTCCTCTCCGGATCCGAAGCTGCGTGCTCATCCATCGTTGGCGCCCGTGACCTCCGCCGTTTCGGGCGGCCGCTCCACCTTGAGGAACTTGGCCGCGAGCGGAATCGTCCATCCCTGGAGCACCAGCGATGCAATCACGATGATGAAGATCTCGTTGAAAAAGTCGACCGCAATCGGTCCAGCGCTGATGACGGGAATGATGGCGAGAAAGATCGGAACCGCCCCACGGAGACCGACCCAGCCAATGAACAGTTGTTCACGCAGAGGGAAACCCATCCCAGCCAAACAAACGATCGATGCCACCGGTCGCGCAACGAACATGAGAATCCCGGCGATCACGAGGGCATCCGGGATTTCCGCCGGCAAATCCCGTGGCGTCACCAGGAGGCCCAGCATCAGGAACAATCCGATCTGACTAAACCACGCCAGGGCGCCGTGAACGTTGAGAATACGCTCCAACGGCTGTGTGCACCGAGCGCTGACCACAACGCCGCAGATGTAGACAGCAAGAAAACCGCTGCCTCCGAGCCACGCCGTAGTCCCGAACAGCAGCAATCCGCCCGAGAGGACGAACACCGAATACAGGCCGGCCGGGAACCGAATGTGGTTCACCATCCAGACCAGGGCAACCCCGCCGCCGAGACCAAACAGCACCCCCAGCCCGAGCTGCGATGCAAGGATCAGCGCCGTCGACCAGCCCAGGCTCTCGAACCCGAAGTCGACAATACTGACGAAAACCACGGTCAAGAAAATGGCGACAGGGTCGTTGATGCCCGATTCCAGGAGGATGGTCTCCTTTGCGCGACCCTTGAGGTTGATCGCGCGTTGCTGCAACAGCATGAACGTGGCGGCCGCATCGGTGGACCCCACCACCGCGCCGGACAGCAGCGCCCGGTCCCAGGGAAAATCGAGCAGAACGACCAACGCTCCGGCGACAATCCCGGTGGTCAGGCAGACGCCGAGAGTGGCCAGCGACAGCGAAGGCGCCCAGGCCTTCTTGACGTCGACCAAGTGGGTCTCGAGGCCGCCGGAGAACAGGATGATGGCGAGGGCGATGCTGCCGATATCGTAGGCAAGCTCGAAGTCATCCCAGTCGATGCCCCCCGGGCCATCCTCGCCAATCAGAATGCCGATCAACAGGAATAGCAAAAGCAGCGGAGCGCCGGTCTTGAGCGCAATCGGCGACAATAGGACGCCGAAGAAAAACAGCGCCGCCCCGATGATCAGGTAAACCTCCATGCCGGGCACTTGAACAGCCGTCACCGGTCACGGTCAAGGGATTTAGAGGGTTATTCGCCCTTAGCCGCGCGGAGTTTGTCCCAGTATTTCAGCCGCTCGGCGATGTCGCGTTCGAAGCCGCGGTTGCCGGGGCGGTAGAGGCGTCGGCGGGGCATGCCGTCCGGGAAGTAATTCTGGCCGGAGAACCCCTCGGGGGTGTCGTGATCGTACTCGTAGCCCTTGCCGTAGCCGAGCTCGCGCATCATCCGCGTCGGCGCGTTGACGATGTGCAGGGGCGGCATCAGCGATCCGGTCTCGCGCGCCGCCCGCCTTGCCGCCGCCTCGGCCTTGTAGGCGGCGTTGGACTTGGGCGCCGAGCCCAGGTAGATCAGGCACTGGACCAGCGCCAGTTCGCCCTCGGGCGAACCCAGGCGCTCGTACGCGTCCCAGGCGGCCAACGCCTGGACCAGCGCTTGCGGATCGGCGAGCCCCACATCCTCCGACGCGAACCGGACCAGCCGGCGGGCGATGTACCGGGGATCCTCGCCGCCAACCATCATCCGCGCGAACCAGTACAGCGCGGCGTCGGTGTCGGATCCCCTCAACGATTTGTGCAGGGCACTGATGAGGTTGTAGTGGCTCTCCTGGCCCTTGTCGTAGATCGGCATGCGGTGCTGCACGGCCACCGCCAGACCGGCCGGATCGAGGGCCGCGTCCGCCGGCAGGTCCGCCAGCGCCTCCGCCATGTTGAGCAGATAGCGCCCGTCGCCATCGGCCATGGCCCGGAGCGCCGTCCGCGCGTCCGCGTCCAAAGGCAGGGGGCGGCCCAATTCCCGTTCGGCGCGCTCCAGGATCCGTTCAAGCGCCTCGTCGCCGAGGCGGTTGAGGACCAGCACCTGGCACCGCGATAGCAGAGGCGCGTTGAGTTCGAACGAGGGGTTTTCCGTGGTGGCGCCCACCAGGATCACGGTGCCGTCCTCCACATAGGGAAGGAACGCGTCCTGCTGGGAGCGATTGAAGCGGTGGATCTCGTCGATGAACAGGAGCGTTCCCCGCCCCACCTCGCGGCGCTTGCGGGCCGCGTCGAACACCTTGCGCAAATCGGCCACGCCGGAAAACACCGCCGACAACGGTTCGAATTCGAGGTCCGTGTGCTCGGCCAACAGACGGGCGATGGTGGTCTTGCCGGATCCGGGCGGCCCCCAAAGGATTGCGGACTTGAGCCGGCCGGACTGGATCATCCGGCCGATGGCTCCATCCGGCGACAAGAGATGATCCTGGCCCACCACCGCGTCCAGGCTCTCCGGTCTCAGCCTGTCGGCGAGAGGCCGCGGCGCCCGGGAGTCGAAAAGGCCGGCCATCGATCCCCTAACCGTCGACAACCAGGCGGAGGTTCTTGTCGCCTCGCCTGAGCACGATCCGCCAAGGGCCGGCGGATTGGGCGACTCTTTGTTTCAGCGTTTCCACCGAGACCATCCGTTCACCGTTGAGTTCAAGAATCATGTCGCCAGGACGGAAGCCCAGCCGCGCGGCGGTCCAGCGTCCGCGAACCTGGAGAATGATCACACCGGGACGAAACCGCCCCATGCCCATTTCGTCCGCCAGGGCCGGCGACATGTTGGCGACGGTCGCCCCGGCGAAGGGATGCGGCCCCTCCAGGTCGGAGGTATCGCGGGGTGGTTGCTCGGGTGGCGCCTGAAGCGTGATCGTCGCCGCCTTCTCGGCTCCCTTTCTCAGATACTCGAGGGTCGCCTGGCCGCCGGCGGACAACGTGGCGATACGGTAATTGAGGGACTCGGTATCGTCGGTGGCCTGACCATTGACCCCGAGCAGGACATCGCCGATCTGGATCCCTGCCTTGTCGGCGGGGCCGTCCGGGTAGATTTCTTCGACCAGCACGCCGGTGGGGCGCTTCATGCCGAGGGAATAGGCGATGTCCGCGGAAACGGTTTTGCCCCAGGCGCCCAGCCAGGGCCGCACCACGCGGCCCCCCGCCATGAACCCCGAGACCACTTGGCGAACCATATTGGAGGGAACCGCGAACCCGATGCCGAGCGAGCCGCCGCTTCGCGAATAGATGGCGGTGTTGACCCCGATCAACCGGCCTTCCACGTCCACCAGGGCGCCGCCCGAGTTGCCGGGATTGATGGCGGCGTCGGTCTGGATAAAGAAATTAAGGTCGGTGACGCCCACCCGCGTCTGGGCCAGCGCCGATACGATCCCGCTGGTGACCGTCTGGCCGACGCCGAAGGGATTGCCGATAGCCAGAACCAGATCGCCAACCTGAACGTCGTCTGAATCCCGCAGTTCGAGAAACGGGAGCCGTTCGCCGCCCGTGTCCACCCGCAGGATGGCAAGATCCGTTCGCTCGTCCGATCCGATCAGCTCGGCTTCGAATTCCCGGCGATCGGCGAGAACAACAGTAATCTCGTCGGCTCCGGAGACCACGTGATGGTTGGTGACAATGATGCCCGAGGCGTCCACCACCACCCCCGATCCCAGGCTGTTCTCGATGCGGGATCGCGGCACGCCCTGCCCGAAACCCTGTCCGAAAAACCGGCGGAAAAACGGATCCTGAAACAGCGGCGGGACACTGCGCTGGCGAACGACCTTGCGGCTGTAGATATTCGCGACGGCGGGAGCGGCGCGCTCGACGACAGGTGCGAACGAAAGACGGATCTGTTGACGCGACGTGGGCGCCTCGGCCTCCGCGTGGGCGTTCCGGAAAGGGCACCCCGCCAGCACCAGGGCGACGGCAATCAGCGCCACCCGGACAGAAAAATGCGCCGCAATCGGAGTCATCCGGCCTTCATCGACCCCTCTCCGGGCGTCGAATGGGGATGGGGTCAGGCCGCTTCCATTTCGGCGGCTTCGCGCTCCGCGGCGATCCTGGCGAGATCGGCGGCGCCCTTGGCATCGTGATCGCGATCGACGAGTTCGATCACCGCCAACGGCGCATTGTCGCCATAGCGGAAGCCCGCCTTCAGAACGCGCGTGTAACCGCCGTTCCGGGACTGATAGCGCTGCGCCAGGGTATCGAACAGCTTGCGAACCGCATGGTCGTCGCGAAGAAAAGATGCGGCCTGGCGCCGCGCATGCAGGTTGCCGCGCTTGCCAAGGGTGATGACGCGGTCGGCGACCCGGCGCAGTTCCTTGGCCTTCGGCAAGGTCGTCACGATCTGCTCATGGGTGAGCAGCGACACCGTCATATTGGCGAACATGGCCTTTCGGTGCGCGCTCGTCCTGTTCAGCTTGCGGCCGCTCATACGGTGACGCATATCTCTTTCTCCTGCTTCTTCCGGCCAGCCGCCGGCGGGACTGTTAGTAGGGCTCTTCGAGCCGCTTGGCCAATTCTTCGATGTTCTCGGGCGGCCAGCTCGTGATCTCCATGCCGAGTTGCAATCCCATCTGCGAA
The DNA here is from genome assembly GCA_963701445.1 of uncultured Alphaproteobacteria bacterium. GTDB lineage: Bacteria > Pseudomonadota > Alphaproteobacteria > Rhodospirillales > Defluviicoccaceae > CAKZLS01. Next base: position 38,860 of record CAVPAM010000012.1, on the reverse strand, counting down.
AGAACCTCCTTGATCTCGTTCAAGGACTTCCGGCCGAAATTCGGGGTCCGCAGCATGTCGGCCTCGGTTTTCTGAACCAGGTCGCCGATATAGATGATATTGTCGTTCTTCAGGCAATTGGCCGAACGCACCGAAAGCTCCAGTTCGTCCACCTTGCGGAGCAGGTTCCGGTTGAACGGAAGCTCGTCCTTCTTCTCCTCCTCGATCGCCGATCTCGGCTCCTCGAAGTTGATGAACAATTGCAACTGGTCCTGGATGATCCGGGCCGCCAGCGCCACGGCGTCTTCCGGCGTGACGGCACCGTTGGTGTTCACCTCGATGGACAACTTGTCGTGGTCGGTGACTTGGCCGACGCGGGTATTTTCCACCTTGTAGGCGACCTTGCGAACCGGCGAGTACACCGCGTCCACCGGGATGGACCCGATCGGCGCGTCATCGGACCGCTCGGCCGCGACCGGGACGTAGCCCTTTCCCGCCTCGACCGTCATCTCCATGGACAGGTGGGCGCCGTTGTCCATGGTGCAGATCACCAGTTCCGGGTTCAGCACCTCGATATCGTGACCGGTTTCGATCATCGCCGCCGTCACCTCGCAAGGGCCGTCAGCCACCAGCGAAATCCTCTTGGGGCCGTCGCCGTGCATCCGCAACGCCAGCGACTTGATATTGAGCACGATATCCGTCACATCCTCGTGCACGCCGGGAATGCTCGAGAACTCGTGCAAAACACCGTCGATCTGAATTGCGCTGACGGCGGCCCCCTGAAGCGAGGACAGCAAGACACGTCTCAGGGCATTGCCCAGGGTCAATCCGTAGCCTCGCTCAAGCGGTTCGGCGACAATGGTCGCCAGACGCTTTGGATCTGCCCCGGAAACAACGTCGAGTTTCGCGGGTTTGATTAACGCCTGCCAATTTTTTTGGATCACGGGTGCGACCTCACCTTCGGACAAACTAAAGCGGCTCCGATGTTCAGAGCCTGAATTTCAACGATCGGGCCCTCTCGGAACCGAATACCCGCCGAGACCGCTCGACCTCGCGGCGATTTACACCCGGCGGCGCTTCCTGGGACGGCATCCATTGTGGGGGATCGGGGTCACGTCCCGGATCGCCGTTATGGTGAAGCCGACGGACTGCAAGGCGCGGAGCGCCAACTCCCGGCCCGCGCCAGGTCCCTTGACCTCTACCTCCAACGTCTTCATTCCATGCTCCTGGGCCTTGCGTCCCGCGTCCTCGGCCGCCACCTGAGCGGCATAGGGCGTCGACTTGCGCGAGCCCTTGAAGCCCTGGCCACCGGCGGACGACCAGGCAATGGCATTGCCCTGGGCATCGGCGATGGTGATCATCGTGTTGTTGAAGGTCGCGCTGATGTGCGCAACCCCCGAAGCAATATTCCTACGCTCGCGTCGCCGCACGCGCTGGGTCCCAGCTTTGGCCATCGACTTACCCTAAATTTCTATTTGGTTGCCTTTTTCTTACCCGCGATGGGCTTCGCCGGCCCTTTACGGGTACGGGCGTTCGTGTGACTCCGCTGACCCCGCACGGGCAAGCCGCGGCGGTGTCTCAAGCCTCTGTAGCATCCGAGATCCATCAGGCGCTTGATGTTCATCGCCACTTCGCGGCGAAGGTCGCCCTCGACCTGAAGCTCGGAATCAATCAGTTCGCGAATCCGCATGACCTCGTCATCCGAGAGTTCGTTCACTCGCCGATTGAACGGAATTCCGCTCTTCGTGCAAATATCCCTCGCCGTCTTACGGCCGATCCCATGAATATAGGTCAGTGCTATCTCGACTTGTTTCTGTGTCGGTATGTTTACGCCAGCAACGCGCGCCACAAGCGCCCCTCCTTATATATTTGTTATGAGACCTGAATGAAATCCAGTTGGAACAAAGCCGACGGAGTATAAGCCTCCACGTTCGCTAGTCAACAAGCTGGTTTCAAACAATTGCCGCTTTCAGTTGATCCGTAACCTTATCAATAGGCTCCATGCCGTCGACGCGCCTCAACAGGCCAAGCTTATCGTAATGATCGATGATCGGTTCGGTCTGCGCATGGTAGGCGACAAGGCGCTCTCGCACGGTGTCGGCGTTGTCGTCCGCCCGGCGCGTGAATTCGGTTGAGCCGCAGACGTCGCACACCCCCTCCGTCTTCGGCCTCTGAAACTCCTCGTGATATCCCGCGCCGCATTTGGCGCAAGAGAACCGGCCGGTAATGCGACGGATCATCGCTTCGTCGTCGACCTCGATCGACATGACATGATCCAGTCGCAGGCCCTTTTCCGTCAGCATCACATCCAAGGCCTCGGCCTGCGGCACCGTGCGAGGAAACCCGTCGAGGATGAACCCGTTCCGGCAGTCGTCGCTCTCCAGACGGTCGCTGATGATGCCGATGATTACATCGTCGGGAACCAACTGGCCCGCCTTCATGATGCCGTCCGCCTTGCGTCCGATCTCGCTACCCGCCTCCACCTCGGCGCGCAGCATTTCCCCGGTGGACAATTGGGCGATCCCGTATGCCTTCTCCAGCCGCGTCGCCTGGGTTCCCTTTCCCGCGCCAGGCGGTCCCAAAAGGATCAAGTTCATCGCCGTTTCCCTCTCAGCTTCGATTTCTTGATCAAGCCCTCGTATTGGTGCGCCAACAGATGGGACTGGACCTGCGCCACCGTGTCCATGGTTACCGTGACCACGATCAACAGGCTGGTACCGCCGAAATAAAAGGGAACCGAGAAACGGGAGATCAGGATTTCCGGCAGCATGCACACAACCGCCAGATACGCCGCCCCCACCACCGTCAGGCGGGTCAGAACCTTGTCGATGTAATCGGCTGTATTCTTGCCCGGGCGGATCCCCGGTATGAAGCCGCCGTACTTCTTTAGATTGTCCGCCGTGTCCGCCGGATTGAACACCACGGCCGTATAGAAGAACGCGAAGAACACGATCAGGCTCACGTAGATCAACAGATACAGCGGCTGGCCGCGCCCAAGATAGGCCGTCGCCGTCGTCAGCCACTCCGGCCCCGATCCCGCCGTCAGCTGTAGCACGGTGATCGGCATGAGCAGCATGGAACTGGCGAAGATCGGCGGAATGACACCCGCCGTGTTCAGCTTCAGCGGCAAGTGAGAACTCTCGCCACTGGTCATCTTGTTGCCCTGCTGGCGCTTAGGGTACTGGATGATGATCCGCCGCTGAGCCCGCTCCACGAACACCACGAAGAAGATGACCACCACCGATGCCACCAGCAGGCCGATGATCAGGGCGGCGGAAAGCGCGCCGGTCCGTCCCAATTCCAGGGTTCCCGCCAGGGCCCCCGGAAGTCCGGCGACGATGCCGGCGAAGATGATCAGCGAGATGCCGTTGCCGACACCCCGGGCCGTGATCTGCTCGCCCAGCCACATAAGGAAGATCGTGCCGCCCACCAGGGTAATGACCGTGGTGAAGCGGAAGAACATTCCGGGATCGATGACGGCGTTTCCACCCGCGCCTTGCATGCCCTCCAGGCCGACCGCGAGACCGTAAGCCTGACCCGCCGTGATCAGCACGGTCAGGTAGCGGGTGTACTGATTGATCTTCTTACGTCCGCTTTCGCCCTCTTTCTTCAAGGCCTCCAGCGTCGGCACCACAGCGGTCATCAACTGCATGATGATCGAGGCCGAAATGTAGGGCATGATATTGAGCGCGAAGATGGTCATGCGGCCGAGTGCGCCGCCGGCGAACATGTTGAACATGCCGAGAATGCCGCCGGCTTGGCGGTCGAACACATCGGCGATCACCGTCGGATCGATCCCCGGCAGGGGAATATACGTTCCCAGCCGATAGACGATCAGCGCGCCGAGCGTGAACCAGATACGTTTCTTGAGCTCGGTGGCCTTGCCAAAGGCCCCGAAGTTCATGTTCGCCGCGAGTTGTTCGGCCGCAGAGGCCATAATGCTTTCCCCGGACTACTTCGGCGGAGCTTCGTCGCCGCCGGCGTCGGACTTCGTCTTCGCCTTGGACGTTTTCTTCGTCCCGGACTTCGCCTCCGATGTCTTCTTGGCGGCGCCTGCGGTGGCGTCGGCATCGGCCGCGGGGGCCTTATCGACGCCCGTAAGGGTCACGGTACCGCCCGCCTTCTCGACGGCGGCAACCGCCGCCTTGGACGCTCCGCTGATTTTCAGTTTCAGCTTGGCCGACACTTCTCCTCGGGCCAGCAGCCGGACGCCGTCGTTGCGGCCCTTGAAGAAGCCGGCGGCGCCAAGCGCCGCTTCGTCGATTTCGCCCGTGGCGTCGAGCTTGCCGGCATCCACCGCCTTTTGCAGGGCACCGAGATTGATTTCGGCGAATTCCTTCCGCCCCGGGTTCTTGAAACCGCGTTTCGGCAGGCGGCGATACAGTGGCATCTGACCGCCTTCGAAACCCACTTTCACGGACCCGCCGCTGCGCGATTTCTGACCCTTCTGGCCGCGCGCGGCCGTCTTTCCGGTGCCTGAGCCAATACCCCGGCCAACCCGTTTCCGACCCTTCGCCGCGCCGGGATTGTCGCGAATTTCATTCAATCTCATCGTTCGAACTTCCGTTACCTAGGCCTTCGGCCTCAAGAAACTTCCTCAACGCGGACCAGGTGGCCGACCTTGGCGATCATTCCCCGCACCGAAGGTGTATCTTCCAGCTCCCGGGTCCGGTTCATCTTGTTCAGTCCAAGCCCGATCAGCGTCGCGCGCTGGTCCCCTTGCCGGCCAATGGGGCTGGCGACTTGAACAACTTTCAGTGTCTTCTTGACGGTTTTCGTCTTCGCCATAGCTCTATGTCCTGGCCGCTTCCGCCGCGGCACCGCCGCCGCGGCGCGCAACGATATCCCCGACCTTCTTTCCGCGGCGTCCCGCCACCGATTTCGGCGAGTGACAGTTGTTGAGCGCGGCAAAGGTCGCCTTGACCATGTTATAAGGGTTCTGCGTGCCTAGCGACTTGGCGACCACGTCCTGCACCCCCATGGTCTCGAACACGGCCCGCATCGGCCCACCGGCGATGACCCCCGTACCCGCCGGAGCGGCCCGGACCACGACGCGTCCGGCGCCATAGCGCCCTTGCATGTCGTGATGAAACGTGCGGCCGTCGCGAAGCGGAACGCGAACCATGTTGTGCTTGGCGTGATCGGTCGCCTTGCGGATCGCTTCGGGCACTTCCCGCGCCTTGCCGGAGCCGAAACCGACCCGGCCCTTGCCGTCGCCCACAACGACCAGCGCCGCGAACGAGAACCGGCGGCCGCCCTTGACCACCTTGGCCACGCGGTTGATGTGAACGAGCTTGTCGGTCAGATCCGACTCTTCGCTCTGCTGGCCCGCGCGCTCCCCGCGCCTGCCGCCTGATGGTTTTCTCGCCATATAATCAAACTCCCTAGAACGACAGGCCGGCTTCGCGCGCGGCGTCGGCCAAGGCCTTTACCCGGCCATGATAGCGGTACCCGCCGCGGTCGAAGACCACCGCCGACACGCCCGCCGCCAACGCCCGCTTGGCAACCAGGGCGCCCACTTTTTCCGCGGCGTCGGTGACGGCGCCATTGGTCAAGGTTTCCTTCAATTCGGTATCCACGCTGGAAGCCGCCGCCAGCGTGATCCCTTTGCCATCGTCGATCACCTGGGCATAGATATGCTTGTTGGAGCGAAACACCGACAACCTGGGGCGCCCTCCCGCGAGCCGGCGAAGCCGATACCGCGTGCGCCGCGTGCGGCGATCATACAACTGCTTTGCGTTGGCCATGACCTATTTCTTCTTGCCTTCCTTGCGCAGAACCACTTCATCCTCATATTTGACACCCTTGCCCTTATAGGGCTCGGGAGGCCGAAATGCACGAATCTCCGAAGCGACCTGTCCCACCATCTGCTTGCTGGCGCCGTGCACGTGAATGTGGGTCGGGTCCGGACTGTCGATCTTGATCCCGTCTGGAATGGGAAAACGGATTTCGTGGCTGTAGCCGAGTTGCAGAACGAGGTCGCGCCCCTGCACCTGCGCCCGGTATCCAACGCCATTGATCTCCAGCTTCCGGCTGAACCCCGTGTTGACGCCGTTGACCAGGTTGTTGATCACGGTGCGCGCGGTGCCCCACATCATGCGGGCCCGCTTGGTGTCGTTGCGCGGGCGGACGGTAACCGTCTGCCCTTCCTGGGACACCTCCACGTCGTCCGTGAGTTTCGCCCCCAACTCTCCGAGCTTGCCCTTGGCCGTGACCAGGTTGCCCGCGATGCTGAAGGTGACCCCGCTGGGGATTTCGACCGGATGTTTGCCGACGCGTGACATGGCGGATTCTATACCTTTAAACCTAAAAGACTTTGCAGAGTACTTCGCCGCCCACGTGGGCATCCCGGGCCTCGGCGTCGGAAATCACCCCACGAGGGGTCGACAGGATTGAAATGCCCAGACCGTTGTAAACCCGCGGCAGGTCCTTGATCTTGTAATAGACCCGCTGGCCAGGGGTTGAAACTCGGCTGATTTCGCGAATGACCGGCTCGCCCTCGTGATACTTGAGCTCGATCTTCATTTCATGCACGCCGGTCCGAACTTCGTACTCCGAGTACCCCCGGATGAAGCCCTCCCGCTGGAGGACATCGAGAACCTGGGCGCGAAACCGTGACGCCGGCGCGGTGACGGCATTCTTGCGAGCGCGCTGGCCATTACGAATGCGCGTCAACATATCTCCGAGAGGATCGCTCATCGACATCAGTGTCGTTCCTACCAGCTTGACTTGACCATACCGGGAATCTGCCCGCTCGAGGCCAGATCCCGCAGCGCGATTCTCGAAAGTTCGAACTTCCGGTAATTCCCGCGCGGGCGGCCCGTCAGCCCACACCGGAGACGAATACGCACCGGCGCTGAATTTCGCGGCAGTTTAGCGAGCTTCAGCCGCGCATCGAACCGCTCCTCCGGAGAAACGTCCGGATCCCTTGCCAGCGCCTTGAGCGCGGCCCGCTTGGGCGCATAGCGCTCCGCCATGCGTTTTCTCTTCTTGTTTCTTTCGATCAGGCTTGTCTTAGCCATTCATCGTCTCTCCCGTTTCTCTTCAATTGACGAACGGCATATCGAACGCCTTGAGCAAGGCTCGCGCTTCGGCATCCGTTTCGGCGGTCGTGCATATAACGATATTCAGTCCTCGGACCTGGTCGACCTTGTCGTAACTGATCTCTGGAAAAATGATTTGCTCCTTGACACCCATGGCGAAATTGCCCCGGCCATCGAAGCTCGATCCGGGAACCCCCCGGAAGTCGCGAACGCGCGGCAGGGCGATATTGATCAACCGATCCAGAAATTCGAACATCCGGTCGCGCCTCAGCGTCGTCATGCACCCGATTGGCATGCCCTCGCGGAGCTTGAAGGTCGCGATCGACTTCTTGGCCTTCGTAATCACCGGCCGTTGCCCGACGATCTGGGTCATGTCCGACACCGCCGCGTCGACTTTCTTCTTATCCTGGACCCCCTCGCCGACCCCCATGTTGACGACGATTTTCGTCATTCGCGGGATTTGCATCGGGTTTTCGTACTTGAACTCCTCCTGAAGGAGCTTCCGTACCGTCGTCTGGTAATGTTCCTGGAGCCTTGTCATCGGTTCACCCTCTACCTGTCGAGGATTTCGCCGGACCGCTTGGCAAAGCGGACCTTGCGGCCATCTTCGAGGAACTTGTAGCCCACGCGTGTCGCGATCGACGTTTTCGGATCCACGTGCGCCAGATTGGACATATGGATGGACAACTCCTTTTCGATGATCCCGCCCGTCTGGGTTTGGGACGGCCGCGTGTGGCGCTTGACCATGTTGACACCCTGCACGATGGCGCGCCCTTCCTTCGGCATGACCTTCAGGACGTCGCCGGTCCGGCCCTTGGAGCGCCCGGACAATACGATCACCCGGTCGCCTTTCTTGATCTTCGCCATCACAAAACCTCCGGCGCCAGAGATATGATCTTCATATAGCCCTTGGCGCGAAGCTCCCGGGTCACCGGGCCGAAAATGCGGGTCCCGATGGGCTCGCCCTGCTTGTTGATCAGCACCGCCGCGTTGCGATCGAACCGGATCGCCGAGCCGTCGCCGCGACGCGTGTCCTTGGCCGTGCGGACGACCACCGCCTGCAGCACGTCGCCCTTCTTCACCCGGCCGCGCGGAATCGCGTCCTTCACCGACACGACGATCACGTCGCCGACACCCGCGAAACGGCGCTTCGAGCCGCCAAGCACCTTGATACACTGCACCCGGCGCGCGCCGGAATTATCGGCGACGTCCAGGTTCGACTCCACTTGGATCATAGTGCTCTATCCTCCCGGTCCAGCGACGGCCCTAGCCGTTGTCCGCGACCACTTCCCAACACTTCCGTTTCGATATCGGCCGGCACTCGCGAATGCGGCACACGTCCCCGGTCTTGAGGACGTTGTTTTCATCATGCGCCGCGTACTTCTTCGAACGGCGGATGAATTTCTTGTACAGCGGGTGCATGACCCTGCGCTCGACCTTGACCACGACGGTCTTGTCGGCCTTGTCACTCACCACGATCCCTTGCATTACTCGTCTGGGCATGAATTCCCTCGTCAGGCCTTCGCCGCGCTCGACCCGCGCTGGCGCTCTCCAAGAATGGTCTTAATGCCGGCGATCGCGCGGCGAACCTGGCGCTTGCGGGCCGTGTTCTCCAGTTGACCGCTGGCCGTCTGGAAGCGGAGATTGAACGCTTCTTTTTTCAGAGCCATCAACTCGTCCTTGAGTTGGTCGTCCGATTTTGCCCGAATGTCGGCGGCCTTCATCGCCTCAGTCCTCCTCGCCAAAGCGCGCCACGAAGCGCGTCCGCAACGGCAGTTTCGCGGCGGCCAGCCGGAACGCTTCCCTGGCGACATCCTGAGGGACGCCATCCACCTCGAACATGATCCGTCCCGGCTTGACCTTGCACACCCAGTATTCGGGATTGCCCTTGCCACCGCCCATGCGCACCTCGGCGGGCTTGGAACTCACCGGCACGTCTGGGAACAGCCGGATCCATACCCGCCCGGCGCGGCGCATGTGACGGGTCATGGCCCGGCGCGCCGCCTCGATCTGACGCGCCGTCACCCGCTCCGGGGTCGTGGCCTTGAGGCCATAGGCGCCAAAATTGAGTTCGGTCGCACCCTTGGCCATACCGTGGATACGGCCCTTGTGCTGTTTTCGGAACTTCATACGTTTCGGACTGAGCATGATTCTATGCCGTTTTCATTGTCATTGGCGCCAGCGGGCCTACCGGCCCGTCTGTGCTTCCATGGCGCGTTTATCCATCGCCATGGGGTCGTGAGCGAGGATGTCGCCCTTGTAAATCCAAACCTTCACGCCGCAGATCCCGTACGTCGTCTTGGCGGCCGCGACCCCGTAATCCACGTGCGCTCGCAGCGTATGGAGAGGCACCCGCCCCTCGCGATACCAGACGGTTCGCGCGATTTCCGCGCCGCCGAGCCGGCCGCCGCAATTGATCCGGATCCCCTGGGCTCCGAGCCGCATCGCCGATTGCACCGCTCTCTTCATCGCCCGCCGAGACGATACGCGCCGTTCCAATTGCTGCGCGACGTTCTCGGCCACGAGCTGGGCGTCGATCTCGGGCTTGCGGACTTCCACGATGTTCACGTGCACGTCGGAGTTTGTGATCTTCGACAACTCCTGCCGCAGCTTCTCGATATCCGCGCCCTTCTTGCCGATGACGACGCCCGGTCGGGCGGTATGCACCGTGATCCGCGCCTTCTTGGCCGGCCGCTCGATGACGATCCTCGACACGCCCGCTTGCGCCAGGCGCTTGTGGACGAACTTGCGGATTTTCATGTCCTCGTGCAGCAGCGGCGCGTAATTGCGGTTCGCGTACCAGCGCGAGTCCCAGGTCCTGTTGATTCCAACCCGGAACCCTATGGGATTGACCTTTTGACCCATTACTCGGTCTCCTCCCGCTCACGTACCACGATACGCAAGTTGCTGAAAAACTTCTGAATACGTCCAACCCGGCCACGCGCACGCGCCTTCCAGCGCTTCATCACAACCGCCTTGCCAACAGTGGCCTCGGCGACGAACAGCCGGTCCACGTCAAGCTGATGGTTGTTCTCGGCATTGGCGATCGCGGACTGCAGAACCTTGCGGACGTCGCCCGCGATCCGACGCTGCGAGAACTGCAGTTCGGCGAGCGCCGACTCGCACGTCAACCCGCGGATACAGGCCGCCACCTCATTGAGCTTTTGCGGGCTCGTGCGAAGCTGGCGAATGGACGCCATCGCCTCGTTGTCCGCAAACGCTCTTTCCGCGGCTCTCTTTCCCATGATTAACCTCTCCTCGCCTTCTTGTCGCCGGCGTGGCCGAAAAACGTCCTGGTCGGCGAAAACTCGCCAAACTTGTGACCGATCATGTCCTCGGTAACCATCACCGGAACGAACTTGCGTCCGTTGTGCACGCCGAAGGTCATGCCGACGAATTGGGGCAGAATGGTCGAACGCCGAGACCAGGTCCGAATGACCTCGTTGCGTCTCGACCCGCGCACCTTCTCCGCCTTCTTGAGAAGGTAGCCGTCGACAAAAGGTCCTTTCCAAACGGAACGGGGCACCCTTGGAACCTCCTTCTTGCTACTTGGCTCTGTGACGGCGCCGCATGATCAGCGAGTCCGTCTTCTTGTTGTTACGCGTACGCTTGCCCTTCGTGGGCACGCCCCAGGGGGTCACCGGATGGCGACCTCCGGACGTCTTTCCCTCGCCACCGCCATGGGGGTGATCGATGGGGTTCATGGCGACACCACGAACCGATGGTCTCTTGCCCAGCCAGCGCTTGCGTCCCGCCTTGCCCAGCTTGATGTTCTGCTGGTCCGGATTGGAGACCGCGCCGATGGTGGCCATGCACTCGGCCCGAACCATGCGCAGTTCGCCCGAATTCAACCGGAGCTGCGCGTAACCCTGATCCTTGCCGATGACCTGGGCGTAGGTCCCCGCAGAACGGGCGATCTGGCCGCCCTTGCCGATTTTCATCTCGACGTTGTGAATGATCGTGCCGACCGGAATGTTCTGCAGCGGCAGCGCGTTACCGGGCTTGATGTCGGCGCCGCGTCCGGCCGTCACCTGATCGCCCACCTCAAGCCGCTGGGGCGCGAGAATATACGCCAGTTCGCCGTCCTCGTAACGGATCAGGGCGATGAACGCCGTCCGGTTGGGATCGTATTCCAGCCGCTCCACGGTCGCGGGGACGTCGAACTTGTTGCGTTTGAAATCGACGATCCGGTAGCGCCGCTTATGCCCGCCACCCCGGCGACGCGCGGTAATGCGTCCCAGGTTGTTGCGTCCGCCCTTGCCGGTCAAGCCCTCGGTCAGGGACCGCTCCGGCTTACCCTTCCAAAGGGCCGAACGATCGACCAGGACAAGTCCGCGCTGTCCCGGGCTCGTCGGTTTGTGTTGCTTAAGTGCCATGCCCGCCCTCTAGACGCCGGTGGTGATATCGATGGAATGGCCCTCGACGAGGGTCACCACGGCCTTCTTGGTCTCCACGCGCGTGCCTTTCCGCCCGCGGAACCGTTTGACCTTGCCCTGTTGCCGAATGGTATTCACGCCCTTGACCTTCACCTTGAAGAGATCCTCGACCGCGGCCTTGATCTCCGGCTTGGTCGCATCCGGCGCCACCATGAACGTCACCTGATTGAAGGCGCTCAGCAGCGTCGCCTTTTCCGTGATCACCGGGCGGCGGATGATTTCGTACTTCCGCTGATCGCTGACCGTCACAATCTGTTTTGGACGAGGCTTACTCATGACAACCGATCCACCAGTTGGTCGACAGCGGCCCTGGTCAGGACGAGCTGCTTGTGACGCAGAATGTCGTAAACGTTGGCGCCGCGCGAAGGCAGAAGATCGAGCCCGCCGATGTTCCTCGCCGCCCGGGAAAAATTGGCCTCGAACCCCTCGCCGTCGATGATCAGGGCGCCCCGCCAGCCCAGCTTCTCGGCGCTCAGGGCCAGAGCCTTGGTCTTGGCCTCCGGCAGTTCCGCCTTTTCGATGATGACGAGCTCGCCGGCCTCGCGTTTCGCCGAGAGCGCCGATTTCAGGGCGAGCCTGCGCACCTTCTTCGGCAAATCATGAGAATGGTCGCGCGGGACCGGCCCGAAAACCACGCCGCCGCCCCGCTGATGGGGCCCCTTCAGGGATCCCTGACGGGCGCGGCCCGTTCCCTTCTGCCGGAACGGCTTCGCCGAGGTACCGGACACCTCGCTGCGACCCTTGGTCTTGTGCGTTCCCGCCCGGCGCCTTGCCAACTGCCACTTCACGGCACGCGCCAGGATGTCCGGCCGCACGTCGACCGCGAACACCGAGTCCAACAACTCGATGGTGCCGACCTTCTCGTTATCGAGGTTGACAACGTCACACTGCATAACGGCCTATTCCTTGCTCTCGCTCGCCGGCTCGGCGCTTCCCGCCGGCTCCGGCGCCGCGCCTTGTTCGTTGACAGCCTGTTCAACCGCGGTATCCGGCGCGGCATCCGGCGCCGCCTGTTCGGCGGGAGCCTCGGAGTCGGGAGCGGTCACGATACCCGCCGGAAACGGCACACCCTCCGGGAGGGGCTTTTTGACCGCGTCCTTGAGCAGGATATAGCCGCCCTTGGAACCGGGGATCGCGCCCTTGACGAGGATCAGTCCCCGGGCGGCATCGGTCTCCACCACCTCGAGGTTCTGCGCCGTGACCTGGCGGTCGCCCATGTGACCCGCCATTTTCTTTCCCTTGAACACCCGTCCCGGGTCCTGACACTGACCGGTGGAGCCGAGACTCCGGTGACTCAACGAGACACCGTGCGAAGCCCGGAGACCCGAGAAACCGTGCCGTTTCATGCCGCCCGCGAACCCCTTGCCGATGGAGATACCCGTGGCGTCCACGAACTGTCCCGGCACGAAATGCTCGACCGACAGTTCCGTACCCACGTCGATCAACGCGTCGGCGCTCACCCGGAACTCAGCCAGTTTCTGCTTCGGCTCGACCTTGGCCTTGCTGAAATGACCCCGCTGGGGCTTCGTGACGTTTTTCACCTTGGCCGTCCCGACTCCGAGCTGCACGGCGGTGTAGCCGTTCGACTCCTCGGTCCGGTTGGCAACAACCTGGCAACCGTCGACCTTCAAGACGGTGACGGGCACGTGAGCCCCCGTCTCCATGAAGACATGCGACATTCCAAGCTTTTGGGCAATGAGTCCGGTACGCATTTCAGGCGGTTCCTAAAGCTTGATCTCGACGTCCACGCCGGAGGCGAGATCGAGCTTCATGAGTGCATCCACGGTTTGCGGCGTCGGGTCGATGATATCCAGAACCCGCTTGTGTGTCCGAATTTCGAACTGCTCACGGGCCTTCTTGTCGATATGCGGCGACCTCAGCACGGTGTACTTGTCGATCCTGGTCGGAAGCGGAATCGGGCCGCGGACCTGCGCCCCGGTTCGCCGGGCCGTGTTGACGATCTCGCGGGCGGACTGGTCCAGCACGCGATGATCGAACGCCTTGAGGCCTATTCGTATATTTTGATTTTCCATGCCTTCAGCCCGCTTTTCCGGCTTGCCGTCGAAATGACGGCGCCGCCCTTCTTCCTACTTGATCACCTTCGCGACGACGCCGGCGCCGACGGTGCGGCCGCCCTCGCGGATCGCGAACCGGAGACCCTCGTCCATGGCGATCGGCTGGATCAGCTCCACTTCCATCGACACGTTGTCGCCCGGCATCACCATCTCCGTTCCTTCCGGAAGCTCCACCGTTCCCGTCACGTCCGTCGTCCGGAAGTAGAACTGCGGCCGGTACTTGGTGAAGAACGGCGTATGACGGCCGCCCTCTTCCTTCGTCAGGATGTACGCTTCCGCCGTGAACTTCGTGTGCGGCGTGATCGTTCCCGGCTTCGCCAGCACCTGTCCGCGCTCGACATCCTCGCGTTTCGTGCCGCGCAGCAAAGCGCCGATGTTGTCGCCGGCCTCGCCGGAGTCCAGCAGCTTGCGGAACATCTCGACGCCCGTGCAAACCGTCTTGACCGTGTCCTTGAGGCCGACGATCTCAACTTCGTCGCCCACCTTCACGATGCCGCGCTCGACGCGTCCCGTCACAACCGTGCCACGGCCGGAAATCGAAAAAACGTCCTCGATCGGCATCAGGAACGGCTGGTCCTTCGGACGGTCCGGCTGCGGAATATACGCGTCCACCGCCGCCATCAACTCGTGAATCGACTTCTTCCCGGTCTCGTCGTTGGTTCCCTCAAGCGCGTGCAGCGCCGAGCCCTTGACGATCGGAATGTCGTCGCCCGGAAAATCGTAGCTCGACAGAAGCTCCCGAAGCTCAAGCTCCACAAGCTCCAAAAGCTCCGCGTCGTCAACCTGATCGACCTTGTTCATGTAAACAACAATCGCCGGAACACCAACCTGGCGCGCCAACAGAATATGCTCGCGGGTTTGCGGCATCGGACCGTCGGCCGCCGAAACAACCAGGATCGCGCCGTCCATCTGCGCCGCGCCGGTGATCATGTTCTTCACGTAGTCGGCGTGTCCCGGGCAGTCCACGTGCGCGTAATGGCGGTTCTCCGTCTGGTACTCGACGTGCGCCGTCGCGATCGTGATCCCGCGCGCCTTCTCTTCCGGCGCCTTGTCGATCTGATCGAACGCCTTGAACTCGGCCCCGCCGGTCTCCGACAGAACCTTCGTGATCGCCGCCGTCAACGTCGTCTTGCCATGGTCAACGTGACCAATCGTCCCAACGTTGCAATGCGGCTTCGTCCGCTCAAACTTTGCCTTCGCCATCTTTCCTCGCTCCGTCTTCTAGTCTTCGAGGTTCGTTAGCCCGCCAGCTTCTGCCGAACGTCCTCGGCAATCTGCTGGGGCACTTCCATGTACCGCTCAAAATGCATCGAATACTGGGCTCGGCCCTGACTCATCGAACGCAGTGTGTTGACGTAGCCGAACATCGTGGCCAGCGGCACCAACGCCGTAATGACACGCGCGTTGCCGCGCTGATCCATGCCGCCCACCTGACCCCGGCGGCTGTTGAGGTCGCCGATAATGTCGCCCATGTATTCATCCGGCGTCACCACCTCGACTTTCATGACGGGCTCCAGCAGCTTCGGTCCCGCCTTCGCGATTCCCTCGCGAAAGGCCGCCCGCGCCGCGATCTCGAAAGCGAGTACGCTGGAATCCACGTCGTGCGAGGCGCCGTCCACCAGCGTTGCGCTGAAATCAATCACCGGAAAACCGATCAGGACACCGGTGTCGCGCGCCGACTGCAGACCCTTCAAGACTCCCGGAATGTACTCCTTGGGAACCGAGCCGCCGACGATCTTGCTTTCGAACACGAAGCCCGACCCCGGCTCTCCCGGCTTGAACTCCAACTGGACCCGGGCGAACTGACCGGAACCGCCGGTCTGCTTCTTATGAGAGTAGTCGATGGTGTAGGGGCGCGAAATGGTCTCGCGGTAAGCCACCTGGGGAGCGCCGACATTGGCCTCCACGTTGAACTCGCGCTTCATGCGGTCGACGATGATTTCAAGGTGAAGCTCGCCCATTCCCTTGATCACGGTCTGGCCGCTCTCGATGTCGGAGGCCACCCTGAAGGACGGATCCTCGTTGGCCAGCCGTGAAAGCGCCACGCCCATCTTCTCCTGGTCGGCCTTGGTTTTCGGCTCCACCGCGACCTCGATGACCGGGTCCGGAAACTCCATGCGCTCGAGGATCACCCGGTTGCGGGGATCGCACAGCGTTTCGCCGGTGGTGGTCAGCTTGAGACCGGGCACCGCGACGATGTCGCCGGCCCGCGCTTCCTTGATGTCTTCACGGCTATTGGCGTGCATCAGTAGCATGCGCCCCACCCGCTCGTTCTTTTCCTTGATCGGGTTGTAAATCTGCTGCCCGCTCTCGACCACCCCGGAATAGACGCGGATGAAGGTCAGGGTCCCGACGAACGGATCCGTCATGATCTTGAAGGCCAGCGCGGCGAAGGGTTCCTCGTCCGAACTGTGGCGCTCGATCTCCTCGTCGGTGCCCGCCTTGACACCCTTGATCGGCGGCACGTCCAGCGGCGACGGCAGGAAATCCACCACGGCGTCGAGAAGCGGCTGGACCCCCTTGTTCTTGAACGCGGTTCCGCAGACCACCGGCACGAACGCACCAGCCTGGACGCCCGCCCGGATACAGCGGATCAGGGTCTTCTCGTCGGGAGCCTCGCCCTCGAGATACTTCTCCAATGCCTCTTCGTCGTGCTCGACCGCCAACTCGACCATCTGCTCGTGGTATTCGGCCGCGCGGTCCGCTTCGTCCGCCGGAATATCGATGTAATCGAACTCGGCGCCGAGGCTTTCGTCTCTCCAGACGATGCCGCGCATCCGGATCAGGTCGATAAGGCCGGCGAATTCCGCTCCGGCTCCGATGGGCAGTTGCAGGAGGATGGGCGTGGCGCCCAACCGGTCCTTGATCATCTCGACGCAGCGGTAAAAATCGGCGCCGATCCGGTCCATCTTGTTGATGAAGCAAATGCGCGGCACGCCATACTTGTCGGCTTGGCGCCACACCGTCTCGGACTGAGGTTCGACGCCGGCCACGCCGTCGAACACCGCCACGGCGCCGTCGAGGACACGCAAGCTGCGCTCCACCTCGATGGTGAAGTCCACGTGTCCCGGAGTGTCGATGATGTTGATACGGTGGTCGCGCCACTGGCACGTTGTCGCCGCCGACGTGATGGTGATCCCGCGCTCCTGCTCCTGCTCCATCCAGTCCATGGTGGCCGTGCCCTCATGGACCTCGCCGATCTTATACGACCGGCCGGTGTAATACAGGATACGCTCCGTGGTCGTCGTTTTCCCGGCATCGATGTGAGCCATGATGCCGATATTCCGGTAGCGTTCGAGCGGTGTGATGCGGGCCATCGTTTTCTTCGGTCTACCAGGGATTACCAGCGGTAATGGGAGAAAGCCTTGTTGGCCTCCGCCATCCGGTGTGTGTCTTCGCGTTTCTTGACGGCCGCGCCACGGCCGTTCGCCGCGTCAAGCAGCTCGCCGGCGAGGCGATCCACCATCGTGTTTTCAGACCGCTTTCTCGAGAGATCGATTGTCCACCGGATCGCCAGCGACAACCGACGGTTCGCTCGCACCTCGATGGGTACCTGATAGGTCGCGCCACCCACCCGGCGGGAGCGAACCTCGAGCATCGGCTTTACGTTTTCCAGGGCTTCGTGAAACAGCTTTAGCGGATCTTGACGGGTCTTCTTTTCCATCACGTCCAACGCCCCATACATGATCCGTTCGGCGGCGGACTTGCGTCCCCCGCGCATGAGGCCATTGGTGAATTTCGTCAGCATGACGTCCCCGTACTTGGGGTCCGGCAGGATATCGCGTTTTTCGGCGGCGCGACGGCGTGACATGACTTGGTCCCCTTACTTAGGCCGCTTGGCGCCGTACTTGGAGCGCCTTTGACGGCGATCCGAGACGCCTTGCGTATCGAGGGTGCCGCGAATGACGTGATACCGCACGCCCGGCAGATCCTTGACGCGGCCGCCGCGGATCAGCACCACCGAATGTTCCTGAAGGTTATGGCCCTCGCCCGGGATATAGCTGGTCACCTCGAAACCGTTCGTCAGGCGAACGCGCGCGACCTTGCGCAGCGCCGAGTTCGGCTTTTTCGGTGTTGTCGTGTAGACGCGCGTGCAAACGCCGCGCTTCTGCGGCGAAGCCTCCAACGCCGGAACCTTGTTCCGTGTCGGCGGCGACTTTCGCGGCTTGCGAACCAGCTGATTGACCGTCGGCATTCCTTTTACGCCCGGAGCTTCAATTCCGGGCACCCTTTCCTTTGGCTCCGTGCGCCGCCGCCGAATTCTGAATCCGGCAGTGAAGCGAACACAAAAACCGACCTCCAAACCACATGTCCCGATGTTTGGAGGCGGGCGCCAGTTAACATGTTTTTGTCTCAAACGAGGCACTGCGTCTGGACCGAAATAAGCCCACCACCAGTGCCTCTGCGGAGAGGAGCGCATACTAGGGACGGGCGCCTACCCAGTCAAGCCGCAATCAAGGGGCCGCCACGCTCAATTTGGCAAAACCCCTTTGATGCGTCCGAAAGGCCTGTTTGACCGCGGAATCCCTTACTCCGCGCCCGAAATCTCGGGGGTGGAATCGGGTTTCGGTTCCGGTCTGGCATTGATCGCCGCCTTCGCGGCCTCCTGTTCGCCCTTCATCTCCGTCATCTCCCGGTCCCGCCTCGCCGCGACCCTGCGCAGATCGTTCATCACGCTTCCGGTTCCGGCCGGAATGAGGCGTCCGACGATGACATTCTCCTTCAATCCCTGGAGATTGTCGGTCTTACCGTAAACCGCCGCCTCGGTCAGCACCCGGGTGGTTTCCTGGAAGGACGCCGCCGAGATGAACGAACGCGTCTGCAGGCTCGCCTTGGTGATTCCTTGCAGCAGCGGGATCGCCGTGGCCGGCCGTTCGCCGGCGGCGATGGCCACCTCGTTGACCTCGTCGAACTCGATTCGATCCGCCTGCTCGCCAATCAGGAAGGTGGTCTCGCCGGGATCGGTGATTTCCACCTTCTGAAGCATCTGGCGAACGATCACCTCGATATGCTTGTCGTTGATCTTGACGCCCTGCAGTCGATAGACCTCCTGGATCTCGGCTGTCAGGTAGGCGGCCAGCGCCTCCACGCCCAAGACCTGCAGGATATCGTGGGGCACGGGGTTGCCGTCCATCAGCGGATCGCCTGGCTCCACGTAGTCCCCTTCCTGAACGCTGATGTGCTTGCCCTTCGGAATCAGGTACTCCCGGGGCTCGCCATCGGCCTCCTGATCGGTCGGCACCACCACGATCCGGCGCTTGGACTTGTAATCCTTGCCGAACTCCACGCGTCCCTTGATCTCGCTGATGATGGCGTGATCCTTCGGCTTGCGCGCCTCGAACAGCTCCGCGACCCTCGGCAGGCCGCCGGTGATGTCCCGGGTCTTGGCCGATTCGCGCGGGATACGGGCGAGAACGTCGCCCGCGTACACTCTCTGTCCCGGCTCCACCGAAAGAATGGCGTCCACCGAGAGGAAGTACCGGGCCTCGAGACCGTTGTCGAGCGTCACCACCTCCCCGTCCTCGTCGCGCAAGGTGATCCGGGGTTTCAGTTCCGTTCCCTTCGGGAGCTGCTTCCAGTCGGTTACCACCTTGGACGCGATACCGGTGGCTTCGTCCACCTGCTCCATCATCGAGGTGCCTTCCACCAGGTCCATGTAGTTGGCGATGCCCTCCTTCTCGGTGATGATCGGCAGGGTATACGGATCCCACTCCACCAGTTTGTCGCCGCGGGTGATTTCCGCCTTGTCCTTCCGGAGCAGCTTGGCGCCGTATGGCAGGCGGTGGTGGGCGCGTTCCCGGCCCTGGGCGTCGAGCACCACCAGTTCGGCGTTGCGGTTCATGATCACGGGCACGCCCGCGCTGTTCTGGACGGTCTGACAATTCCGCAAGCTGACCGATCCGTCGGCGACGGCTTCGATGCTCGATTGCTCGGCGCCCCGCTGAACGGCGCCGCCGATATGGAACGTGCGCATGGTGAGCTGGGTGCCCGGCTCGCCGATGGACTGGGCGGCGATGACCCCGACCGCCTCGCCCATGCCCACCCGGGTGCCGCGGGCGAGGTCGCGCCCGTAGCAGGCGCCGCACACGCCGGTGCGGGTTTCGCAGGTCAGCACCGAGCGAATCTTGGCCGACTCGAGATCCGCTTCCTCGATGGCCGCGGCCATGTCTTCGTCGATCAGTTCGCCCGCGCGCACCAGCACCTCGCCGGTCACGGTGTTGACCAGATCCTCGGCGGCGGATCGGCCGAGAACCCTCTCGCTCAGCGACGAGACCACTTCGCCGCCTTCCACCACCGGGCGGACCGTAATGCCATTGGTGGTTCCGCAGTCGAGTTCGATGATGATGCAGTCCTGGGCCACATCCACGAGGCGCCGGGTCAGGTACCCCGAGTTCGCCGTCTTCAGGGCCGTGTCGGCCAGACCCTTCCGGGCGCCGTGGGTGGAATTGAAGTATTCCAGAACGGTCAGCCCCTCCTTGAAGTTCGAGATGATCGGGGTTTCGATGATCTCACCCGACGGCTTGGCCATGAGGCCACGCATCCCGGCGAGCTGCTTCATCTGCGCCGCCGATCCCCGCGCTCCCGAGTGCGCCATCATGTAGACGGAGTTGATGGGCTCGCCGGGAGCGGTGGTCGAAATGCGCTTCATCATTTCGTCAGCCACTTCGTCGGTGCAATGCGCCCAGGCGTCCACGACCTTGTTGTACTTCTCGCCCTGGGTGATCAGGCCGTCCATGTACTGTTGCTCGTACTCCTTGACCTGATCCTCGGTCGCCGAAACGAGCCGCTCTTTCGTGTCGGGCACGACGAGGTCGTCCTTGCCGAAGGAAATGCCGGCCCGGGAGGCATAGGTGAAGCCCATGCCCATCATACGGTCCGCGAAGATCACCGTCTCCTTCTGGCCGCAGTTACGGTAGACCGCGTCGATCACCGCCGAGATCTCCTTCTTGGTCAACAGGCGGTTCACCAGGTCCAGCGGCACGTGAATGTTCCTGGGCAGGATCTCCGACAGAAGCATCCGTCCGGGCGTCGTCTCCACGAGCATCCTGACGCGGTTGCCCTCCTCGTCGACGGTCCAGTACCGGGACTTGACCTTTGCGTGCAACGTCACCGCGCCGGCTTCCAGGGCATGATGAATCTCGCCCACGTCGGCGAAAGTCATCCCCTCGCCGGGCTCGCCGTCGCGCTCCATGGTCACGTAGTACAGACCCAGCACGATGTCCTGCGACGGAACGATGATCGGCTTGCCGTTGGCCGGGCTGAGGATGTTGTTGGTGGACATCATCAGAACGCGCGCCTCGAGCTGCGCCTCGAGCGACAGTGGCACGTGAACCGCCATCTGGTCGCCGTCGAAATCGGCGTTGAACGCGGCGCAGACCAGCGGGTGAAGCTGGATCGCCTTACCCTCGATGAGAACCGGCTCGAATGCCTGGATACCCAGGCGGTGCAGGGTCGGCGCCCGGTTGAGCATCACCGGATGCTCCCGGATGACCTCCTCGAGAATGTCCCAGACCTCCGGACGTTCCTTCTCCAGCATGCGTTTCGCCGCCTTGATCGTGGTCGCCATGCCGTAGAGTTCGAGCTTGGAATAGATGAACGGCTTGAACAGCTCGAGCGCCATCTTCTTCGGCAGTCCGCATTCGTGCAGCTTCAATTCCGGACCCACGACGATGACCGACCGGCCCGAGTAGTCCACGCGCTTGCCGAGCAGGTTCTGCCGGAAGCGGCCCTGCTTGCCCTTCAGCATGTCGCTGAGCGATTTCAGCGGCCGCTTCGACGCGCCGGCGATGGGCCGTCCGCGGCGGCTGTTGTCGAACAGCGCGTCGACGGATTCCTGGAGCATTCGCTTTTCGTTGCGGATGATGATCTCGGGCGCCCGCAACTCGATCAGCCGCTTCAGACGGTTGTTCCGGTTGATGACGCGCCGGTAGAGATCGTTCAGGTCCGAGGTGGCGAAGCGGCCGCCATCCAGCGGCACAAGCGGTCGGAGTTCCGGCGGAATGACCGGAACCACCTCGAGCACCATCCATTCTGGGCGCGCACCGGACTCGATGAACGCTTCCATCAGCTTCAGGCGCTTGACCAGCTTCTTGCGCTTGGCCTCCGAGTTGGTTTCCTTCAGTTCGACGCGCAGGGTGGCCCGCTCCGCCTCGAGGTCGATGGCCTTGAGCATCTCGCGGATCGCCTCGGCGCCGATGCCCACGGAGAATGCGTCCTCGCCATACTCCTCTACGGCTTTCTGGTACTGCTCCTCGTTGATGGTCTCGTGTAGCTTGAGCGGCGTCAGGCCGGGCTCCACGACCACGTAGCCCTCGAAGTACAGAACCTTCTCCAGGTCCTTCAGCGTCATGTCCACGAGCAGCCCGATACGGCTCGGCAACGACTTCATGAACCAGATGTGAGCGACCGGAGACGCCAGTTCGATATGACCCATGCGCTCGCGGCGGACCTTCTGGAGCGTCACCTCCACGCCGCATTTTTCGCAGATGATGCCCTTGTATTTCATCCGCTTGTACTTGCCGCACAGACACTCGTAGTCCTTCACCGGGCCGAAGATCCGGGCGCAGAACAGGCCGTCCCGCTCCGGCTTGAAGGTGCGGTAGTTGATGGTCTCCGGCTTCTTGATCTCCCCGAAGGACCAGGATCGGATCCGCTCCGGGCTGGCGATGGATATCTGGATCTCGTCGAACCTTTGTGTTCCGCCAACCTGGCCGAAAATCCTCAGAAGCTCATTCATGCGATCGTCTCCTCGTACCGGCGATTCAGCTTACGGCGTCGATCGCCGGATCAGTCGAGTTCTACGTTGAGGCCAAGGGACTGCAGTTCCTTGACCAGCACGTTGAAGGATTCGGGAACCCCCGCCTCGAAGGTGTCGTCTCCGCGGACGATGGATTCGTAGACCTTGGTTCGCCCGGACACGTCGTCGGACTTGACCGTCAGCATTTCCTGCAGCGTATAGGCCGCTCCGTACGCCTCGAGCGCCCACACTTCCATTTCGCCGAACCGCTGTCCGCCGAACTGCGCCTTGCCGCCCAGCGGCTGCTGGGTGACCAGACTGTAGGGGCCGATGGACCGGGCGTGGATCTTGTCGTCCACCAGGTGGTGAAGCTTGAGCATGTAGATGTAGCCCACGGTCACCTTGCGGTGGAACGTCTCCCCGGTCCGCCCGTCCTGAAGCACGACCTGGCCCGAGGTATCCAACCCCGCCTGCGACAGCAGATCGACGATGTCGCTTTCGCGCGCGCCGTCGAACACCGGCGAGGCCACGGGGACGCCATGCTGCAGGTCTTCCGCGACCTTCAACAGCGCGGCATCGTCGAGGTTGGCGAATTCCTGCTGGTAGTTGCGGTCACCATAGATATTGCGGAGCGTGTCCCGGAGTTCCGTGGTTTCGTTTTTCTCGTGGATTGCCGTCAGCAACTCGCCGATCTTGGCGCCGAGTCGCGCGCTCGCCCATCCCAGATGCGTTTCCAGAATCTGGCCGACGTTCATTCGCGACGGCACGCCGAGCGGATTGAGGACGATATCGACCGGCGTTCCGTCTTCCACGTACGGCATGTCCTCGATCGGGACGATCTTGGAAATCACGCCCTTGTTGCCGTGACGGCCCGCCATCTTGTCGCCGGGCTGCAACTTGCGTTTGACGGCGACGAACACCTTAACCATCTTCATCACGCCGGGAGGCAGGTCGTCTCCGCGCTGCAGCTTTTCGACCTTGCTCTCGAACCGCTGCTCGAGGCGCGAGATGCTCTCCTCGAAGGACGTTCTCAGGGCCTCCACGTCCGACATCACGCTGTCGTCCGCGACCGCGATGCGGGACCATTGACCGGGGGTGAATTCGGTCAGCAAGGCATCGTCGACGGCCACGCCCTCGGTCATGCCCTTGGGGCCGCTGACCACCGTCTGCCCCATGATCAGGTCCTTGAGCCGGGGGTAGAAGCTGCGTTCGAGGATCGCGCGCTCGTCATCGCGGTCCTTGGCCAGCCGTTCGATTTCGGCGCGTTCGATGGCCATGGCGCGGGCGTCCTTCTCGACGCCCCGGCGCGAGAACACGCGCACTTCCAGGACCGTTCCGGTCACCCCCGGCGGCACCTTCAACGAGGTGTCGCGCACATCCGCCGCCTTCTCGCCGAAGATCGCCCGCAGGAGCTTTTCTTCCGGCGTCATCGGCGTCTCGCCCTTGGGCGTGACCTTGCCCACGAGGATGTCCCCGGGCTTGACCTCGGCCCCGATGTACACGATGCCGGCTTCGTCGAGGTTCTTGAGGGCTTCCTCGCCGACGTTGGGAATGTCGCGGGTGATTTCTTCCTGGCCCAGCTTGGTGTCGCGGGCCATGACCTCGAACTCCTCGATGTGGATCGAGGTAAAGACATCGTCCCGGACCATGCGCTCCGAGATCAGGATCGAGTCCTCGAAGTTGTAGCCCTGCCATGGCATGAACGCCACCAGCACATTGCGGCCGAGCGCCAGTTCCCCCTGATCGGTGGACGGACCGTCGGCGATGATGGTTCCCGCCTCGACCACCTCGCCCACCTTCACCAGCGGCCGCTGATGGATGGTCGTGTTCTGATTGGAGCGCTGGAACTTCAGAAGATTGTAGATGTCCACGCCCGACGCCGAGTGAGACGTCTCCGCGGTCGCCCTGATCACGATGCGGGTGGCGTCCACCTGATCGACGATGCCGGACCGGCGGGCGACGATGGTCGCGCCGGAGTCCCGCGCGACGGCGGCCTCCATTCCGGTGCCGATGATGGGAGCCTCGGCGCGCACCAGCGGCACCGCCTGGCGTTGCATGTTGGAGCCCATCAGCGCCCGGTTGGCGTCGTCGTTCTCGAGGAACGGAATGAGCGCCGTCGCCACGGACACGAGCTGCTTCGGCGAGACATCGATGAAATCGATATCTTCCGGCCTCGCCAGCATGAAGTCGTTGCCGTGGCGGCAACTGACCAAGTCGGAGGCGAACCGGTTCTCGTGATCCAGTTCGGCGTTCGCCTGAGCGATGGTGTACCGGCCTTCCTCCATCGCCGACATGTAAACGACTTCGTCGCTCACCTGTCCGTTCTCGACGCGGCGGTACGGGGTCTCGATAAACCCGTACTTGTTGACCTGGGCGAAGGTGGCCAGCGAATTGATCAGGCCGATGTTCGGACCCTCGGGCGTCTCGATCGGGCAGATCCGTCCGTAGTGCGTGGGATGGACGTCGCGCACCTCGAACCCGGCCCGCTCGCGGGTCAGGCCACCCGGCCCAAGCGCGGACAGCCGGCGCTTGTGGGTGATTTCGGACAGCGGGTTGGTCTGGTCCATGAACTGGCTGAGCTGCGAGGAGCCGAAGAACTCGCGCACCGCGGCGGCGGCCGGCTTGGCGTTGATCAGTTCCTGCGGCATGACCGTATCGATATCGACCGAGCTCATCCGTTCGCGGATCGCCCGCTCCATCCGCAACAAGCCGATGCGGTACTGGTTTTCCAGCAGTTCGCCGACGGACCTCACGCGGCGATTGCCGAGATGGTCGATGTCGTCGATTTCGCCCCGGCCATCCTTGAGATCCACCAGCACCTTGACGACCGCGAGAATGTCCTGCTTGCGCAGCACCCGGATGGAGTCATCCGTCTCGAACCCGAGCCGGGCGTTCATCTTGACCCGGCCGACCGCCGACAGATCGTAACGCTCGGAGTCGAAGAACAGGCCCTTGAACAAGGCCTCGGCGGTTTCGATGGTCGGCGGCTCGCCGGGACGCATCACCCGGTAGATGTCGAACAGCGCCTCCTCGCGGGTGGAATTCTTGTCCACCGCGAGGGTATTGCGCATGTAGGGGCCGACATTGATATGATCGATGGCGAGGGTTCTGACCTCCTCGATTCCCGACCCCTTGAGCGCGGCGAGGATCTCTTCCGTGATTTCTCCGCCGGCTTCCACATGGATTTCGCCGGTTTCCTCGTTGATCACGTCCTCGGCCACGTAGCGTCCGACCAGATCCTCGTCGGGCACCAGCTGGTGTTTCAAGCCCTTCCCCTCGAATTCGCGCAGCAGCCTCGGCGTCACCTTCGCGCCGGACTCCGCCAACCGTTCGCCGGTGTCGGCGTCGATCAGGTCGCGGGTCAGCTTCAGGCCGCGCATCCGCTCTGGGCGGAACGTCGTCCGCCAGCCGTCTCCGGTGGAGACGAAGGTCACCTTGTCATAGAAATAGTCGAGGATCTCCTCCGGCGACAAACCGGTCACCTCCTCGGGGTCGAGGGTCCTTCCCTCCTCGGCCCGTTCGGCGCGGAGCCGTTCGGTCTTACCGCTGTCGAGCGCCATGAGCAGGGTGGTGACCGGGAGTTTGCGGCGGCGGTCGATGCGAACGAACACGAGATCCTTGGCGTCGAACTCGAAATCGAGCCAGGATCCGCGATAGGGAATCACGCGGGCGGCGAACAGGTACTTGCCGGAGGAATGGGTCTTGCCCTTGTCGTGGTCAAAGAACACGCCGGGCGAACGATGCATCTGCGAGACGATCACGCGCTCGGTCCCGTTGATGACGAAGGTACCGTTGTCCGTCATCAGGGGCATATCGCCCATGTAGACGTCCTGTTCCTTGATGTCGCGGATGGAGCGCGCGCCGGTCTCCTCCTCGATGTCCCAGACGACCAGGCGCAAGATCACCTTCAACGGCGCGGCGTAGGTCATCCCCCGTTGCTGGCACTCGTCCACGTCGTATTTCGGATCCTCGAACTCGAAGCGGACAAACTCGAGAGTACCCCGGCCGGAAAAGTCCTTGATCGGGAAAACCGACTTGAACACCTCCTGGATTCCGACGTCGAGCCGGTCTTCTTCGGGAACTTCGCGCTGCAGGAAGTGGTCGTAGGACTGCTTCTGCACCTCGATGAGGTTCGGCATGGGCACGGCCGCGGCAATCCGGCCGAAGTTGATACGTACGGGCTTACAACCCGAAAACATAATCGCCATCGATGATCCTCATTCTTGGATTTCGCCGCTTGACCGCTCCCGAATCCGACCGCCGCAGCCGATTGGGGAAGGTCACCAGATTTCGCATGGACACCCTATCCGGCCTTCGAAGACGCGCTTCGAAGAGGCCTCCACACTGACTGTCCGCTTCCGCTGTCCCGGCCGCGGCATGGCCTATACGGGCGGAAACGAAAGAATAACGCTGCCGCCGGCGACCGCCGGCGGCAGCGAAATATTTTCTCTTGACTCTTGATATAACGACCGCGGGGTCAAATACCAAGCGTCGTCATGCGGGTCACGCTCACTTTATCTCGACCGTGGCGCCAACGGCTTCCAGTTTCGCCTTCATTTCGGCGGCTTCTTCCTTCTTGCACGCTTCCTTCACGGTCGCGGGCGCGGATTCCACCAGATCCTTGGCTTCCTTCAGGCCCAGGCCCGTCATCGCCCGGACTTCCTTGATGACGTTGATCTTCTTTTCGCCGACCGTCGCCAGGATGACGTTGAACTCGGTCTGCTCCTCGGCGGCCTCGGCGGCCGGAGCCGCTCCCGCGGCCGCGACGGCCGCGACTGGCGCCGCGGCGGAAACGCCCCACTTCTCTTCCAACATCTTGCTCAATTCCGCCGCCTCGATCACGGTGAGGCTGGACAGGGTCTCGGCGATCTTTTCCAAATCGGCCATTTTCTCGTTCTCCTTGGATTATGCTCTATGCGTATGACTTCAGCTTGGGTGTTACTCGGCCGGCATCTGCTCCGCGCGGGCGGCCAGTACGCGGGCGATCTGTCCGGCCGGAGCCTGCAATACGCCCGCCACCTTGGTGGCCGGAGCATTGAGGAGACCAACCAGCTTGGCCCTGATTTCGTCCAGCGACGGCAGTGTCGCCAAGTTCTTGACGCCGTCGACGTCGAGAACCTTGTCGCCAAGCCCGCCGCCAAGCAGAACGAGCTTGGGATTGGTTTTGGCGAAATCGGCCGCCACCTTCGGTGCCGCCACCGGATCGTCCGAGTATGCGATCGCCGTCGGCCCGGTAAACAGGTCGGACAGTCCCTGATAGGGCGTGCCGTCGAGCGCGAGGCGGGTGAGCCGGTTCTTGGTTACCTTGAACCCGGCCCCCTGTTCCCGCATCTTAGCCCTGAGCGCGCTGATCTCGGCGACTGTCAGTCCCGTGTAATGGGTGACGACAACGACAGCGGTTCCGCTGAACATCTGGTGCATTTCCGCGACCAGGTCTTCCTTCTGCGTTCGGTCCACCGCTTATCTCCATCTTAGTGCCCGTGCCGTCTGGAATACCGGAACGGCCGTGGGCGTCCGTCGAAAAGCCCCTCGCGCGATCCAACCCGGCTCGCCCTCGGGCCTGCTTTCCTGTCCGGTGCGCCGCTCGCCACCACCCTTGAGAGGTCAACTCGCAACTTGCTTTGACACCGTCTATGCAGGCGACGCGTCCTTTACGCCGGACCGGGAACTCGGTTCCCGACCGGCACCTGCAGTCTTGGACAGGCCGGAACGGGCCATCGAGCCCGCTCCCTCCACCGCTCGCCGCGCCGTGGCGGCAAGGCGGTAAATCAAAAAACTCGCAAATCCTATTCGGTCACGTCCTATTCGGTCACGCTGGCGACGTTCACCTTCAGACCCGGCCCCATGGTGGAGCTGAGACTGATCCGTTTCAGGTAGGTTCCCTTCGCGCCGGCCGGCTTGGCCTTCACCACCGCGTTGACGAAGGCACGGATGTTCTCCGCCAGCACGCTGTCCGAAAAGCTGATCTTGCCCACGCCGCCGTGAATGATGCCGGCCTTCTCGACGCGGAATTCCACCTGGCCGGCCTTGGCCGCCCTCACGGCCGCCGCCACGTCCGGGGTCACCGTCCCCAATTTGGGGTTCGGCATCAGTCCCCGGGGACCGAGGATCTTGCCGAGCCGCCCCACCACCGCCATCATGTCGGGGGTGGCGATGCAGCGGTCGAAATCGATCTGGCCCTTCTGGACCTGCTCCATCAGATCCTCGGCGCCGACGATATCGGCGCCCGCGGCCTTGGCGGCCTCCGCCTTGTCGCCCTTGGCGAACACGGCGATGCGCACGCTCTTGCCGGTCCCATGCGGCAGGGAAACCATGCCACGCACCATCTGATCCGCGTGACGCGGATCCACGCCCAGGTTCAACGCGACCTCCACGGTCTGGTCGAACTTGGTGGGCTCCTGTCCCTTGATCACACCGATGGCGTCGCCAAGATCATAATGCGCCTCGCGATCCACCTTTTCATAAGCGTTCCGCAGCCGCTTGCCCTGCTTAGCCATTGCTCTACTCCACCACTTCGATGCCCATGGACTTGGCCGAGCCGGTGATCATCCGCACCGCTCCGTCGAGGTCCTTGGCATTGAGGTCGACCATTTTCTGCTCCGCGATCTCCTTGACCTGGGCGAGCGTTACGCTGCCCACGGTCTCCCGGCCCACGTTGGTGACGCCCTTGCTCACGCCCGCGGCTTTCTTCAGGAGAAAGCTCGCCGGCGCCGTCTTCGTCACGTACGTGAACGTCCTGTCGGCATAGGCCGTGATCACCACCGGAATCGGCATGCCCTCTTCCAAGTTCTGGGTCGCCGCGTTGAACGCCTTGCAGAACTCCATGATGTTCAGACCCGCCTGACCAAGGGCGGGGCCGATGGGCGGCGAAGGGTTCGCCTTTCCCGCCGGGACCTGCAGCTTGATGTATCCCGTTATTTTCTTCGCCATTTTCTTTCCTCGATCAAAACCGTCCGGGTCCGCCCCGTCTTGGCCGCGCCGGCATCGCCATATCGCGGGCCATGAAAGGCCGGAACGCGATCTCTGCTACATCTTCTCCACTTGGGAATACTCGAGTTCCACCGGCGTCGACCGCCCGAAGATCGAAACCGCCACCTTGACCCGCGCGCGATCCTCGTCCACGTCTTCCACCAGCCCGCTGAACGACGTGAACGGACCATCGCATACCCGAACCTGCTCGCCCACCTCGAAGATGATCGCCGGCTTGGGCCGGTCGATGCCCTCCTGAACCTGATGCATGATCCGCTGGGCTTCCGTCTCGGAAATGGGCGTCGGGCGGCCGCGGCCGCCAAGAAACCCCGTCACCTTCGGCGTGTTCTTGACGAGATGCCACGTCTCGTCGGTCATGTCCATCTGCACCAGCACGTAGCCGGGGAAGAACTTGCGCTCCGCGTTCACCTTGGTGCCGCGGCGCATTTCGACGACCTCTTCCACCGGCACCAGAACCTTCAGGATCCGCTCTTCCATGCCGGCCTGCTTGGCCTGCTCCTCGATGGATTGGGCGACCTTCCGCTCAAACCCGGAATAAACGTGAATGACGTACCATTGGGGCATGACCGGCTCTAGACTCCCACGTTCAGCAAAAACCGCACGCCAAGGGACAGCAGCTGATCGACCACCAGAAAGAACACGGATGCGAGGATGACCATGAGGAACACCATCCCCGTCGATATGGCCGTGTCCCTGCGGGTCGGCCACGTCACCCGGGCCGTCTCCTGCCGGACTTCGCGTATAAACTGAACTATGTTCGTCTTTGCCATCGTGGTGTTCGTTAGAATGGCAGGGGCAGCAGGGTTCGAACCCGCGACCTGCGGTTTTGGAGACCGCCGCTCTACCAGCTGAGCTATGCCCCTAGTCCGTTCCCAAACTCTCCCTGTTCGAGCGCCCTTCCGCGGGAAGCCCGTATGTTACTTGATCACCTTCGCGACGACGCCGGCGCCGACGGTGCGGCCGCCCTCGCGGATCGCGAACCGGAGACCCTCGTCCATGGCGATCGGCTGGATCAGCTCCACTTCCATCGACACGTTGTCGCCCGGCATCACCATCTCCGTTCCTTCCGGAAGCTCCACCGTTCCCGTCACGTCCGTCGTCCGGAAGTAGAACTGCGGCCGGTACTTGGTGAAGAACGGCGTATGACGGCCGCCCTCTTCCTTCGTCAGGATGTACGCTTCCGCCGTGAACTTCGTGTGCGGCGTGATCGTCCCCGGCTTCGCCAGCACCTGTCCGCGCTCGACATCCTCGCGTTTCGTGCCGCGCAGCAAAGCGCCGATGTTGTCGCCGGCCTCGCCGGAGTCCAGCAGCTTGCGGAACATCTCGACGCCCGTGCAAACCGTCTTGACCGTGTCCTTGAGGCCGACGATCTCAACTTCGTCGCCCACCTTCACGATGCCGCGCTCGACGCGTCCCGTCACAACCGTGCCACGGCCGGAAATCGAAAAAACGTCCTCGATCGGCATCAGGAACGGCTGGTCCTTCGGACGGTCCGGCTGCGGAATATACGCGTCCACCGCCGCCATCAACTCGTGAATCGACTTCTTCCCGGTCTCGTCGTTGGTTCCCTCAAGCGCGTGCAGCGCCGAGCCCTTGACGATCGGAATGTCGTCGCCCGGAAAATCGTAGCTCGACAGAAGCTCCCGAAGCTCAAGCTCCACAAGCTCCAAAAGCTCCGCGTCGTCAACCTGATCGACCTTGTTCATGTAAACAACAATCGCCGGAACACCAACCTGGCGCGCCAACAGAATATGCTCGCGGGTTTGCGGCATCGGACCGTCGGCCGCCGAAACAACCAGGATCGCGCCGTCCATCTGCGCCGCGCCGGTGATCATGTTCTTCACGTAGTCGGCGTGTCCCGGGCAGTCCACGTGCGCGTAATGGCGGTTCTCCGTCTGGTACTCGACGTGCGCCGTCGCGATCGTGATCCCGCGCGCCTTCTCTTCCGGCGCCTTGTCGATCTGATCGAACGCCTTGAACTCGGCCCCGCCGGTCTCCGACAGAACCTTCGTGATCGCCGCCGTCAACGTCGTCTTGCCATGGTCAACGTGACCAATCGTCCCAACGTTGCAATGCGGCTTCGTCCGCTCAAACTTTGCCTTCGCCATCGTAATTACTTCTTTCAAACTCGAGAGGTGAAAACATCAAGCTAACGAATAATCCTACGAACCGCCGATCCAGGGAAACCCAAAGAGCGAGATTGGAGCGGGTGAAGGGAATCGAACCCTCGTATGAAGCTTGGAAGGCTTCCGCTTTACCACTAAGCTACACCCGCAGCCAAGCACTCGACAGGTTCGCCTCCGCCCCAGCGGATGGTGGAGGGGGTTGGATTCGAACCAACGTAGGCGTACGCCAACGGGTTTACAGCCCGTCCCCTTTAGCCACTCGGGCACCCCTCCGGCACGCCGCCAGCGTCGGCCAACCGACAGAACGAGCGCTTGCTGATATGGCTTTTACCGACACTTGTCAACGGCCAAAAAAACAATAGGATCCCTGTCCCTCGCCAAGGCTATGCTGGACGGAGACCTACGGAAAAACCCTTGTATCGCGGAATGGTAACGGCCCTCATGTCAAAGCGCAAGCCTCGCACGCCCCCTCATCGACGACGGTCCGGTTCCCCAAAAGGGTCCTCCGGTGGGGGATCCGGGCTCTGGCTCTACGGCTGGCACGCCGTCCTGGCGGCGCTGGCCAATCCCGACAGGAGTTGCCGCCGGCTGATGGCCGCCACCGGCGCGGCCGAGCGGCTGACCGAACTGGCCGCCGCGCTGGACGGACCCGTCCCCCCGGTGGAGATCGTCGACCGCCGCGACCTGGAGGCCGTGCTGCCCCCCGGCGCCGTCCATCAGGGCGTGGTTGTCCAGGCGGATCCATTGCCCGCCATCGACCTCAAGGCTTTCCTCGAGGATCTGGCGGAAGTGTCCGAAATTCGTCTTGTGGTCCTCGATCAAGCCTCCGACCCGCGCAACATCGGCGCCGTCCTGCGCTCGGCGGCGGCGTTCGGCGCCCGCGCGGTGATCGTGCAGGACCGTCATGCTCCCGACGCCACGGCGGCGCTCGCCAAGGCGGCGTCGGGTGCCCTGGAAACCGTTCCGCTGGTCCGCGTGGTCAACGTCGCCCGCGCCCTCAGGGGCCTGAAGGAAGCCGGCTTCTGGCTCATCGGCCTGGACGGCGCGGCCGACTTGCCGTTGGCCGGCGCCGGCCCGGGCGGCCGGGTCGTCCTCGTTCTCGGCGCGGAAGGCGGCGGCCTGCGGCGGCTCACCCGCGAAGCCTGCGACGCGCTGGTGCGCATTCCCATCGGACCCGCCGTCGAAAGCCTCAACCTCTCCACCGCCGCCGCCATCGCGCTCTACGAACTGGCCCGCGACCCGTCCTGAGCGCGTCCGCCGCCGCATCCCGCCGGATTGACGGAAGATTTGGCGGAATTTTGCTGTTAGTGTGGGGCCTCGATCCGAAAGAACGACGCGGACGGCTTCATGGGACAGATCATCACGACCTTCGCGGATCTTCTCGATCCGGTCACGCCGGAGACCTTTCTGGCGGACATCTACGGCCGGAAGCCGCTGCACGTTCCGGCCGCCGACGCCGGCAAGTTCTCGGCCATCCTGTCGTGGGAGGGTTTCACCGAACTGCTCGACATGTCCGGGATCTGGACATCGGCGTCGCTCAAGATGAAGCTCGACCGCCGCGACGTCCCGCCGCAACTCTACTGCGCGCGCACCGTCGACCGCAACCAGCAGAACGCCTGGCAACCGATCCCCGCCAAGGTCTCCGAGTTCGCCCGGCGCGGCGCCTCGCTGGTGTGCAACGAGATCGAAACCCTGACGCCCGGGCTCCGCGCCGTCACCGGCGTCCTCGAGCGGACCTTCAACGGCCGCGCCAACTGCAACCTTTATTGCTCGTGGAAGGACCGCCAGGCCTTCGACTCCCACTACGACAAGCACGAGGTGTTCGCCCTGTTTCTCGTGGGCGAGAAGCGCTGGCGCCTGTACGAGGGCCGGATCGAAAACCCGATCCACCATGCGCTGTTCGCCAACCAGACCCAGGAGTACCTGGACTCCAACAAGGGCCGGGTGGTGGAGGAGATCACGACGCGGCCGGGCGATCTGCTGTACATTCCGCGTGGTCAGTTCCACGACGCGCTCGCCACCGGCGAGGCCTCGCTGCATGTCACCTTCGCGCTCGCCGTGCCCAACGGCCTGACGCTCCTCACCGACGCGTGGGAACGCGCGGCCGCCGATCCGCTGTTCCGGGCCGACCTGCCCTCGCCCGCCGAACCCGGGTTCGAGACCCGGCTGGCGGACCATCTCGCGGCCCTCAAGGACGCCTTCGCGGACCTCATCGGCGGACCCGCGTTCGTCCAGCGCGCCAAGCAGGTCCAGCAAGCCTATGCGCCGCGCCGGCATTCCTGCGACCTGCCAACTCCCGGCGGCGGCGGGAGCGGAGGCGGCGGCGCCGCGGCCGGGTACCGGGTCCGCGACGACGCCCCCAAGCTGGTTCGCCGGGGACCGGACTGGGTCCTCAAGGGCAACGACGGCGCCGTCCCCGTCACCGCCGGAGAGGGCGAGCGGATCGCCTGGATCGCCGGTCGCGCCCGGTTTTCGGAGAGCGACCTCGCGTCCGCCTTCCCGCGCCTCGACGACGCCGGCCGCCGGCGCTTTCTCGACGAGATGACCGGCCGCGGCCTGATCGAAGCCGACTGACCACCCCTCCGGCTTAATCAATTGGCAACGGGTCCGCGATTACCATCGCGTCCGAACGGTCGCCGCTGCGTCGCGCGGCGATTTCCGACCGTCATACACCCATCCGGCGAGTGTCCAGCTTGAGCGCAAAAAAACGACCTTCTCCGGCAATCTCCCCCTCCCGTGCCGGGAGAACCCGCGCCGGAGCGCGTCCGAGCAAGGCGCTGTCCCTGGCGATGGGGTTCCACCAGGCCCGGCAGTTTCCCCGCGCCGAAACGCTCTACCGCCAGATCCTGGCATCCAACCCCCGTCACCCGGAGTGTCTCCACCATCTCGGGCTTCTGGTTATGCAGACCGGACGCGCCGACGAAGCGGTCGACCTGCTGCGACGGGCGGCGGCGGCCGCTCCGGCCTCGGCCGAGATCGGCAACACGCTCGGAAACCTGCTCGCAAGCCTTGGACGGCATGACGAAGCCGTGATCGCCTTTCGCCTGGCCATCGCGGCGGATCCGGCCGACGTCGGCGCGTACAACAATCTCGGGACGCTGTTTCACCAGCGGGGACGGCTGGCCGAAGCGGCGGATGCGTACCGGCGGGCCCTCGCGGTGGACCCCACCGTGGCGGCGGCGCGCGCCAATCTCGGCGGGGCGTTGATGGGCATGGGCCGGATCGCCGAAGCGATCGTCCAGTTCCGCGCGGCCTTGGACCTGCAACCGGAAGACGCCGGCCTTCACCGCTCTTTGGGCGCCGCGCTGGCGGCCGCCGGCGAGCCCGAGGCGGCCCTGTCGGCTCTCGATCGCGCCGTGGCGCTCGCTCCCCGCGTCGCCGAGGGGCACTACGGACGCGGCGAAGTGTTGATCCGTCTCAAGCGGCGCGAGGACGCCATCGAGGCCTTCAACGCGGCGATCGCGCTCAAGCCCGCCTTTGCCCGTGCCCACTCCAACCTCGGCGCCGCGCTTCAGGCTCTCGACAGGCGGGCGGAGTCCATCGCCGCCTACCGCGCGGCCATCTCGGCGGATCCCGGGCTCGCCGAGGCCCACGCCAACCTGGGCGCGGCCCTCCGCGCCGATGGCCGGCTGGGCGAGGCCGAGGGGTGCTTGCGAAAGGCCATTGCTCTGGACCCCGGACTGGCGGAGGCCCGCGCCAGCCTCGGCGGCGTGTTGAGGGACCAGGGCCGGACCGCCGACGCCGTGGCCGCCTACCGCGCGGCGCTCGACATCGATCCCGGTCTGATCGAGGCCCACGACAACCTGTTGATGGCCATGCACTACGACCCCGGCTCCAGCCGCGAGGACATTTTCGCGGAATATGGCCGCTGGAACGCCCGCCACGCGGCGCCGCTGGCCGAGCGCCATCCGCGTCCCCGGCTCGCGGCCGGCGCGAAGGGCGTATACGTGTCGGCATGGTTTCCGGCGATTTCCGCCGCCATCCGGTGGGCTACATGATGGCTGGCGCCATCGAGCACCTCGACCGGAACACCTTCGACGTGGTCCTCTACACCAACGCGGCCACCGGCGACGACCTGACCGAACGGCTGCGGGCGGCGGCCACCGAGTGGGTCCCGGTGGCGGGGATGAGCGACGACGCCCTCGCCCGGCGGATAAGGCGGGACGGCATCCACATCCTGTTGGACCTCGCCGGCCATACCCGCGCCAACCGGCTGTTGACGTTCGCCCGCCGGCCGGCGCCGATCCAGGTTCTGGCGGGCGGGTTCTTCGACACCACCGGCATGGACGCCATGGACTACGTCATCTCCGACGCCGTGGAAACGCCCCCGGACGCGGATCCCTGGTTCACCGAGCGCATCGTGCGCCTGCCGGACGGTTACATCAGCTACGACCCGCCCACCTACGCCCCCGAGGTCGGCCCCCTGCCCGCCCTCCGCGACGGCCGGATAACCTTCGCCTGCTTCAACAACCTCGCCAAGGTCAACGAGGACGTGGTCGGCCTGTGGAGCCGGGTGCTGCGCCGGGTGGAGGGCAGCCGGCTCGTTCTGAAAACCAAGCCGCTCGACGATCCCTCGACGCGGGAGCGCTTTTACGGCCTGTTCGCGGCGCGGGGCATCGAACCCGGCCGCGTCGAGCTTCAGGGGTTCGCGCCGCACCCGGAGCTTCTCGGTGCCTACAACGCCGTCGACATCGCCCTCGACCCGTTCCCCTACACCGGCGGCCTGACCACGTGCGAGGCGCTGTGGATGGGCGTTCCGGTGATCACCCTGCCCGGCCCCACCTTCGCCGGCCGCCACTGCGCCAGCCACCTGACCAACGTCGGACTGGCGGACTGGATCGTCGCCGACGCCGATGCCTACGTGGACTTGGCGGCATCCTGGGCGGACGATCCCGACCGCCTCGCCGCCCTTCGCGCCGGCTTGCGCGAGCGCACCCGCCGCTCCCCGCTCTGCGACGCCCCCCGCTTCGCCCGCAACCTCGGAGCGGCGCTCAAGCGCATGATGGAAGACCGCCTGCGCGCGGGCCAACTCCCCGCGTCCGCCCCCGGCGCGTCTAGAGCGTGTCGAGGCTAGCCCGGAATATTCACGCGAAGCCTGATTTTAGGGCGGCGGATGTAGCGTAGTTCGTTGATATCGTGTAGAAATTCGTTGTCGAGACGTCTTTCAACCGGAGCAACGTTTGGGCCACACCCGCCATGACCGACGATACCCTTCTTCCCTTCAATCTTCCAGCCATCCGTCGCAAGAAGGTGACGGCGGCCTTCGACGGTGGCCTGATCTCCTCGGACGGTGGGCTGTTGCTGCTGCGTGAGGTGGAGCACCGCCTCGGCTTGGCCGACCTTGTGGCCGGTTGCCTCCGGGATCGACGCGACCCGGCGCTGGTCACCCACACGCTCGCCGGGATGCTGCGCTTCCGCATGCTGGCCATAGCCTGCGGCTACGATGACGCCGACGACTGCGACACGTTGCGCTTCGATCCCTTGTTCAAGCTGGCGGTCGGCCGAGCCCCGGAAAGCGGCACCGATCTGTGTTCGCAGCCTACGATGAGCCGGTTGGAGAACATGCCGTCGCGCATCGAAGCGGCGCGGATGACGGCGGCGCTGGTGGACACCTTCTGCCGAAGCTTCCCGGAGCCCCCCGCCTCCATCACCCTGGACATCGATGACACCTGCGATCCGGTGCACGGCCACCAGCAATTGTCGCTGTTCCACGCCCACTACGACACCCGCTGCTTCCTGCCCATTCACGTCTACCACGTGCAGAGCGGCAAGCCGGTAGTGGTCTTCCTGCGACCGGGCAAGACACCCTCGGGACGCGAGGTGCGCACCGTGCTCAAGCACCTGGTCCGGCGCATTCGGCGGCACTGGCCGGCCACCCGGATCGTCTTCCGGGGAGACTCCCACTACGGCCGCCCCGAGGCCATGGCGTGGTGCGAGGACAACGGTGTCGACGACATCTTCGGGCTGTCGGGCAACCGGGTGCTTGACGTCCTGGCGGCGGCCGTGGCCGACGACCTCAAAGTGCGCCGCGCCGAGGCCGGGGCCGAGAAGTGGCGAGCCTTCACCGCCTTTGCCTACGCCGCCGGGTCGTGGAACCGCCAACGCCACGTCGTCGCCCGCCTTGAGGCCACCACGCGCGGCTTCGATGCCCGCTACGTCGTCACCTCGCTCCCCGGAGAGGCCCGCCCCCTCTACGAAGACGTCTACTGCATCCGCGGCCAGGCCGAAAACCTGATCAAGATGCACAAATGCCAACTCGCCTCCGACCGCACGTCCTGCCAGAGCCCCGTCGCCAATCAGGTCCGTCTCGTCCTGCATACCTGCGCCTACTGGCTGATGCTGTCCCTGCGCGACGCCGTGCCGCCCGCCAACCCGCTCGCCAACGCCGAGTTCGCCACCCTCAGGCAGCGCCTCCTCAAGCTCGGCGCCCGCGTCGTCGAAAAGGCCGCCCGCATCCGCATCCACCTCGCCTCCGCCTGCCCGGATGCCACCCTCTTTCGCCTGCTCGCCGGGCGCCTCGCTACCGCAGGGCCATGATCCACAGGGCAGCGCGCCCCGCCGAGCCCATCCCCCTCAACCCCAAACGCCTGCAACAACCGAAACCGCAAATAGACGCCCAAAGGCGTCACCGCCAATCGCGTCCCTCCCACTCAAATCCCGCGCGGAAGCCGTCACAGTGAATAGATCGGGCTAACGGGATTCAGGGTTTTCTGAAGGCGGGATATGTGATTCTCTGTGTTTGTTTGGCAAATGGACACCTCGAAAAACCTGGTTGCTTTGACGGCAGTCTGATTCAATGGGTCCTGTGTTTCATGGGAGGCCGGAATGGATCGTCAGCCTGGTTTTTTCGACCTTGATTACCGGTATGATCAACTCAGCAAGTCGGGCGATCCGTTGGAGCGTCTGTCGGACGTTGTGAACTTCGAGGCGTTCCGTTACCGGCTTGAAAAAGCGGTCAAGAGGTCCGACGGTTGTAAGGGCGGACGTCCGCCGTACGACCTGGTTCTAATGTTTAAGATTTTGGTTCTCCAGGCGCTGTACACGCTTTCGGACGAACAGACGGAATTCATGATCCGGGACCGCTTGTCGTTCATGCGGTTCCTGGGTTTGGGGATGAAGGACCCGGTTCCCGATGCCACGACGATCTGGCTGTTTCGGGAACACCTCACCCAGGCCGAAGCCATGGACAAGCTTTTTGCCCGGTTCGACAAGGTTTTGACCGAGAAGGGCTATCTGGCCATGTCCGGGCAAATCATGGATGCCACCATCGTCGCGGCTCCGAGACAGCGCAACACCGACGGCGAAAAGCAGGCCATCAAGCAAGGGCGCATTCCGGAAGGCTGGGAGGACAAGCCCGCCAAGCTGCGCCAGAAGGACCTTGACGCCCGCTGGACGGTGAAGTTTTCCAAGGCCAAGCCCCGCGAGGACGGCCAGCCCCAGCGGGATCTGGCGATCCCGGCCTTCGGGTACAAAA
>CAVPAM010000011.1:0-24917 GCA_963701445.1 uncultured Alphaproteobacteria bacterium | reverse complement strand
CGCCACAGGCTGAAGACGATAACGCCATTCCGCATCTGCGACTGCTTCGAGTTCGGCGCGAGCCACGCCGCCACGTTGAGGAAGTATTCCTCGATGGTCTTCAGGCGGGCCTGGCCGGCCACCGTCGCGGCGAAGCCGTCGAGGTTGATGTCGAACCAGTGGTGCCACGTGGAATCGGCGACGATCCGCCCGACGTCCGCCGCGTGACCGTTGTAGGTGCTGACCAGGCCGACCTCGCGGCCCTGGTCGGCGTCCGGAGACTGGAATTCGGCCCCACGCGACAACCTCCACCTTCGGCTGGAAGCCGTTCTTCGACGGCCACGTGGCGGCGGGATAGCTGCCGGGGGCGACGGCCTCGCCCTCGTGCTGGTGGTCGGGGGAGATCCGGGATGGGTCCCGATTTCCCGCACAGCACCGGATGGGGATACTTGTTCCTCCGCAGCAGCGGCACGAACGTCCACGAATGGTAATACTTGAGCCGGATTGGCTGCGGGACGTCGTCGCTCTGGTCGGCGAACTGGTACAGTCCGTCGGCTCCCGGCCGCAGCGTGTTGTTCCAGACGGTCGGACTCGCGGCCGGCGCCGGATATTGACGCATCGCGCCCACCCGCTTGATCGCGCCGGCGATGCCTTGGCCGAGCGAGGCATGGTCGCCGGTATGCAGGACCCCGCCGCCGCCGTCGATGAACGCCTCGACCGCCGCCGTCTCCTGGGGTGACAGCGCGTATCCGACCGCCGATTCCGAACAGCCAGAGTTCGTCGAAATCCTCCAGTTCGATGTCGTCGAGCCGCTTGTTCTGGAGGTCGGCGCTGGGGTCGACGGTGCGATGGATCAGCGTCACCTCGAACTTTACCCATGGCCACGGGTCGGCGTTCAGCGCGGCGATCACCCTTTGCAATCCGGCGAACGGGCCGCCGTCGAAGCGTATCGATCCCTCTGCATAGATCGCGATCCGCACGCGCGCCGCGCGCCGGAACCAGGGATACCGTTCGATGTCGACAACGCGATGCCTGTCGATGAGTTGGGGAAGTAATTCTTTCCACCTCGGTTCCATTTCCCACATCCTCCACCAGTATCATTATTCGCTCCCAGTCGGAGCAAATTGACGATGACCGGAGTTTGTAAGAAATGCTGTGACTTGGTTCACATATATAAAAGTAATATCCGGGGATTTTACATCAGAAGGTTGAATCGTTCGTAATCCGACCACAGCGCCATCGGTCACGACGGGAACACGGGCACGTGCCCCGAAACCCCGATCGGCGACGTGACAAGGCGGAGGAAAAGGCGGTTTTGCGCCCGCATTTCTACTGTGTATGGGGTTGTTTTTCACTTTTTGCTTTTCCCCCCCCCCCGGTCCCGTCCATGTCTCCGGTTGCACAGCACAGCACAGCACACACAAGCGTTGACAGGGGGCGGCGGCGCGCGGTCTATTCGGGGTTGCCGGTTCCCGCTCCGGGGATGGTTTCGCCCCGGATCCGGTAGCTGTTGCCGCGGAAGACGGCGATGGTGCGGCCGTCGTCGGCGGTGACGGTGACGTCGTAGACGCCCAGGCGCGACTGCCGGACGGTCTCCCCGGCGACGGCGACGAGGACCTCGCCGAGGCGAGCGGCGTCGATGAAATCGATGGCGCAATGGGTCGCCAGCGACGAGGCGTTTTCCGAGTTGCAGGCATAGGCGAACGCCGAGTTGGCGAGGGTGAAGATCACCCCGCCGTGGCAGATGCCATGCGCGTTCAGCATGTCGTCGCGCACCGTCATGCGCATGCGAGCGTAGCGCGGCCGGACCTCGACGATTTCGATACCGAGGCCGCGCGAGACGCGGTCGAGCGCGAACATGCCGGCCGAGACCGCCTCGGCGAGGCGCTGTCCGGAACGGGTGTCGTCGTCGGTCGCCATGTCATCGTCCTCACGGGTCGGCGGAGTTCATCCAGATGGTCACCGGCCCGTCGTTGACCAGGCTCACCTCCATGTGCGCGCCGAACCGGCCGGTCTTGACGGGCACGCCATGTTTCGCCAGCTGGCCGCAAAAATGGTCGTACAGCCGCTCGCCCAGCGCCGGGTCGGCGGCGCCGGAGAGGCTCGGCCGGTTTCCCTTGCGCCACGTGGCCGCCAGGGTGAACTGGCTGACCACCAGGACCGCGCCGCC
The DNA here is from genome assembly GCA_963701445.1 of uncultured Alphaproteobacteria bacterium. Taxonomy (GTDB): domain Bacteria; phylum Pseudomonadota; class Alphaproteobacteria; order Rhodospirillales; family Defluviicoccaceae; genus CAKZLS01. Next base: position 22,768 of record CAVPAM010000011.1, on the reverse strand, counting down.
GACGTCGGCAACGGAGCGGTTGAGACGGCCCTCGGCGTCGGCGAAGATCCGCATGGCGGCGATCTTGCGGGCGAAGAAATCGGTCCCGGCTTTGTCGTCCCCGGCCTCGGCGCAGAAAAACACCAGCAGTCCCGGGCCGATCTCGCCCACCACCTCGCCGTCCACCGCGACCGACGCGCCCTTCACCCTCTGCAGCAGGGCTCTCATGGCGATGGGATCCGCCTGCCCGGACGTTTCACCCGCCGGCCCGGAACGAGTTGGCGATGGCGATGAGATGGCGCAGGCGTTTCTCGTTCATCGCCCGGATTTCGGTGAAGTACCACCGCCCGCCCGCCCTCTGAAGCCGGAGCGTGACGTACTGGCGGAGCGGCCCCACCTGGTAGACGCAGTAGAGCTCGCGCAGCTCGCCGGCGGCGTTGTAGGCGGTCTGCGGTCCCTCGCAGAAGCTGAGCGGCATCTTGGAGAGCTGTTCCAGCCCGCGAAACAGGTGCGGGATGGCCTCCTTCAGGGCATCGAAGGCCGGGTCGGCGAAGGGGCTGTCGGGGCTGTTCAGCATTTCGTCGGCGTCGCTCGGCGTGCCCACGTCGACGGTCATCCGCGCCCTGAGCCAGTCGTCGGGATCTCCGACGTTGCCGGTGACGCGGCGAAGCTCGATCCGGCTGAGTTCGGAAAACGAGCCCGCATCGGGCGTGACGGTCAGCACCGGTTCCCATTCGGCGCTGTCCGCGACCTCCGGCTCCTCGGCCACCACGAACCCCTCCGGGATGTCGAACGTCTGCGCCACGGCCGGCGAGGCGAGACCGGTCAAGCACAACAGCAGAACGCCGCCGAGGATCGTGTTTCGCCCAAGCCGCATGCCGCCAACCACCTTTGCCGAAAGGGTTCCTCTCTCTCCGAAACGGATCATAGCAAGCGCGCCAAGGGGAAACCAAGGGTCCCTTGAACGAAAGCAACGGTGCTGAAGAGGAAGCAAAATGGAAAGGCCCTTCCGCAACGATCGAGAGGGGGGATCTCGGGTGGGTGCGAAAGGGCCTAGGTAACCAGGGCGTTAAACCCGCCCCATTACCATGAAGATATAGTGTCGAATGTCGGCCATAAAGACCCTAACGGGTGATTTTTTTACGAAACCGGAATAATTTTTTTGACGGACGGGCAAAACGCCGCCCGGCGCGGCGTCAAACCGACGTCCGATTTCCGTGCAAACGACCAAGGCAGCGCGCGATCCACTGGCGGGTCTGATCCTCGGGCACGGCGTTCTGCCTGAGGCGCTGGTGGAGGGCGTCGAAGTCCACCCGGTCCATGGACTGGTCCTGGCAGAAGCACGAGAACACCACCGAGCGTTCGCCGGTCTCCGGGTCGCGGTGGGGTTGCAGGCACTGGGCGCAGATTTCCTTCATCATGCATTGCATGGGAGAGTTGATGCTGGCGACGGCGACGTGGTCGGCCCGCAGATGCGGTTTCAGGAACGTATGCCGGGCCTCGGCGACGGCGGCCATCATCCGGTCGCTGCCGATCGCCGCGATGCGGTCCACGTCCGACAGCGCGATCCCGTTGCCGAGATCCCCCTCGGCATAGGCCTTCATGGCCATGACGATGTTGCCGACGAAGGCCTTGTCCTGGGGGCGGGACGGCTCGAACCCCGGCGCCTCGTCGCAGCACCAGACGATCTGGTCGGTAATGGCCTCCATCTCGTCCACGTAGAACCGGTCCGCCAGCCGCTTGTATCCGGCGAAGTAGAGCACCCGGCAGCCGGCTTCGTTCAGCGCCTGGTTCATGGTCATCAGCTCGGCGTTGCCGACGCCGCCGCCCGCCAGCAGCACCGTCTCGCCCGGTTGAATGTGCGAGGGCATGCCGGTCGGTCCCATCAGCACCATGCGCTCGCCGGGCCTGAGCCAGGACACGAGGCTGGTGGATCCGCCCATGTCGAGCGCGATCACCGAGATGAGCCCGGCCTCGCGGTCCACGTGGGCGCCGGTCAACGCCACCGCCTCCATGGCGAGCGTGGTGCCGTTTTCGGTGAGCGCGTTGGCCTCGTAGTTCTGGACCCGGAAGAACTGTCCGGGACGATAGGCGGCGGCGGCGAGCGGCGCCCGCACCGTGACCTCGACGGCGGCGGGGGTCAGCCGCTCCACCGACGTCACCACGGGGCGCAGGCCCTCGTTCAGCGACCGGGCGAGGGCGTTGGCGTCCACCGGGCTCGGCGGCCGCGCGCGGAGCGCCCGGTCGACCACCGGATAGCCGCGCTTGGCGCTGGCCACCGCCTTCACCACGTTGCCGGCGAAGGACGGATGGAGGTCGCCGAAGAAGCTCATGCGGCCGTCCTCGCCGCCGGTGTTCATGAGCACCTGGGGCACGCGTGGTTTGGCCGAAAGCTCCGGCGTCGCCGCCTGTCCCCGCTCGTCGGTGGCCTGGAAATACTTGCCGTCGAGACGGGCGAACCCCGGCCATTCGCGCGCGAGGACAGTGTTGGGCTGGGTGCCGGCGGCGACCAGCACGGAACGCGCCGGAAGGACGACCCGTTCGCCGGTGGAATGCGGCCGGCCGTCCTCGCCGATGACCTGACGCTGGAGTTTCAGCGCCACCACGTGTTCGAAGGCGTCCACCTCCACCTCGGCCGGCGCCAGCAGTTCGGCGAACCGCACGCCCTGTTCCATGGCCTTGACCACTTCCTCGTGGTTCAGGGTGTAGCTGGGCGAGTTGATCAGTCTCCGCCGGTACGCGACGGTGGCCCCGCCCCACCGGTCGATCAGGTCGATCAGGCGCGGCTCCCGCCCCTCGGTCGCCGCCGACCGCCGTTCGTCGCGAACCGCCCTGGCGTGGCTCAGGAATTCCCCGGCGATGGCGGCGTCCTCCTCGGTCCAGCCGGCGCGGACGGCGTCCTCGCCCCTTTCGGCGACCAGCGTTTCGTGACGACACAGGAACTTCTCCACCTGCCGCACGTAGTAGGCCATCGCCTCGGTGGCGGCGTCGATGGCGGTCAGCCCGCCGCCCACCACGACCACCGGCATGCGCAGTTGCAGGTTGGCGACGGAATCCATCTTCGCCGCGCCGGTGAGTTGCAGGGCCATCAGGAAATCGGAGGCTTGGCGTACGCCGCGCGCCAGTTCGTTTGGAATGCCGAGCAGCGTCGGCTTGCCGGCGCCGAGGCACAGCGCCACGTGGTCGAACCCCATGGCGAAGGCGCTCTCGGCGGTTATGGCGCCGCCGAACCGGACGCCGCCGATCATGGTCAGGCGCGTTCGCCGCTCGATCTGCAGGCGGATCAGCTTGAGGAAGTTCTTGTTCCAGCGCACGGTGATGCCGTATTCGGCCACGCCGCCGAACCCGGCCATGACCCGTTCGTCCAGGGACTCGTAGATCTCGTTCACGTCGCGGATCGCCCGGAACGGGACGCGGTCGCCCGACTGCTCCACGCCCGAGACGCTGGCCGGCAAAGGTTCAATCTTGGCGCCGTCCACGGCCACGACGGCGTGCCCCTCGTTCATCAGCATGTGCGCGAGCGAGAACCCGGCCGGACCGAGCCCCACCACCAAAACCTTGTAGCCGCTGTCGGGCAACGGCAGCGGACGGCGGATGTTGAGCGGGTTCCACCGGGTCAGGAGGCCATGGATCTCGAACCCCCAGGGAAGGGCCAGAACGTCCTTGAGGATCCGCGTTTCCACCTCGGGAATGTTGACCGGGTCCTGCTTCTGGTAAATGCACGCCTTCATGCAGTCGTTGCAGATGCGGTGGCCGGTGGCCGCGACCATCGGGTTGTCGACGCAGACGATCGCCAGCGCCGCCAGCACCCGGCCCGCGATCTTTGCCTCGTGGGCTTCCGAGATCTTCTCCTCGAGCGGACAGCCGGTCAGGGTATTGCCGAGGGCGTTGACGGCGAACTCCCCCGTCTTCTTGTCCCGCAGCCCCTTCGAGCACGAGTCGCGGCCCTGGTGGTGGCAGAGGATGCAGTACTGGGCCTCGTCGAGGGCGCCCACCAAGTCGGTGCCGGGATCGGTGAGCGCGAAGCCGTCGCGATGCTCCAGCCGGTCGCGCGCCAGGCACGCGGCCTCGACGTTTCCCACGGCGACGGTCTCGGTCGGAACCAGATGCGCGAAATCCACCTTGCCCGGCGCCCGGAAGACGATGTCGCGCTCGTGCCGCTCCCGGCCGGCCGGCGCATGGAGGGCCCACGCCGCGTAGCGCTGGGCAACGTCGAGGACGTCCGCGTTCGCTTCCGGATCCTCCAGCCACTCCATGACCCGGGTGGCGAAGGCGAGTTGATCCAACGGGCCGCCGAGGCGCGGAACGAGGGCCTGTTCCAGCGCGGCGCCATCGAACGTCCGGGCCGCGTCCGGCGGGTAAGCCTTGGCCGCCCGCCGCTGCACGAACAGGCGCTTGCAGGCGTAGAGCGGCGACAGGCGGTCATGCTCGGCGGCTGCCCACCCCAGTTCCGCCTCGATGCCGAACAGATGGGCGAGGAAGGCGTCGAGATGCGGCGCCAACGCCAGCAGCAGCTCCGCTTCCGCCTTGGGATCCAGCGCCTCGGGCGCCGCTCGGGCGGCGTCCAGCCGGGCGCGGACGTCCGCGTCGGCCGCGCCGAGCGCGCTCAAAAACGCCCGGTCGACCTTCGGGAGCGCCGCGTCGTCGTAGAGATCCGCGAGGGTGAGGCCGTGGGCGAGTGACAGATCGGACATGGAGAACCGGGCGGGCAAGGTGTGTGTTGCGGGTGCGAAATCGCGTTGCTTTTAGCCCGTCCCGCCGATCACGTCGAGTATCGTGTCGTCGCTGTCCGTTGCGATTGGCCGGGATCCACGATGGGCTCGCCCGCGCGCAGTTCGAACGGAACCACGCCCGCCCAAACCGGTAAAGCGTGGTCTTCCTCGTCGTCGACCGGGGGACCGGCGCGAACCTTGGCCGACACCTCGTCGATGGCAAAGGCCAGAACCGTGGTCGCCTTCAACTCCTGGGCGTTGGGCGGACGGACCTCGGCCCAACGGCCGGGCGCCACGCGTTCGATCAGGCTTTCCAGGGCCGCCATCTTCTCGGCTTCGTCGGTCACCGTCCGCGCCGTTCCGAAGATCATGGCGCACCGGTAGTTGACCGAGTGGTGAAAGGCCGAGCGCGCCAGCACCAGCCCGTCGAAATGGGTGATGGTGACGCAGGCTTCCTCGCCGTTTTGAAGGGCCGCGAACAGGCCGTTCTTGCTGGAGCCGTGGATATAGAGGGTCTCGCCGTCGCGCCAATGGATCGTGGGCTGCACCATCGGCCGGTCCGCCATGCGGGCGCCGACGTGGCAGACGTATGCCTGGTCGATGATCGCATGGACCGCGTCGCGGTCGAAAACGCCGCGCTCGCGCAGTCTCCGCAGCCGGGTGCGGGGGGTGATCGGATAGTCCGCCATGGGTCCTTGCCTTGTCCGTTCGTTGGGATCCGCTTGATCGAAGACGGAACTTGCATTGAAATTGGCTGTCGCTAAAGATCCATTTCGGAATATTCTTAGGAGCCAATCGTGAGGCGAGACCCGGATCCGCCCTTTCGGAACTGGCGGCGATCCCGCTGAACGAGCGCGACGGCCCGCTTTACCGACGGGTATACCTGGGCCTGCGCCAGGCCATCCTCGACGGACGGCTGGCGCCAGGAAGCAAGCTGCCCGCGTCCCGCACCCTGGCGCGGCAGATGGGGCTCGCCCGCAACACCGTGACCACCGCCTACGAACAGCTTGCCGCCGAGGGGTATATCGAGGCCCGCGTCGGCGCCGGAAGCTTTGTCGGTCAATCCCTGCCGGATCCCGTTCCGGGCGCAGACGGAGGGGAAGGTCCGCCCGTCAGTCCGCGCCGGACGTTGAAGCTGTCGGCGCGCGGGGCGGCGCTTCTTCGGCTGGGCGGCGCGCGACGGCACGCAACCGGCGGCCGCCCGTTTGCCTCGGGACAACCGGACCTCGACGCCTTTCCCTTTGCGCTGTGGTCGCGGTTGCTGGCGCGGGTTTGGCGGCGCCCCGGCCCGGGGCTGGTTCACAACGACGATCCGGCGGGATACGCGCCGCTGCGCGACGCCATCGCCGCGTTTTTGCGCTCCAGCCGGGCGCTCGATTGCGAGGCCGACCAGGTGGTCGTCGTCTCGGGCGCGCAGCAGGCGCTGGATCTGATCTTCCGGGTGATCCTCGATCCCGGCGACAGGGTATGGGTGGAAGATCCAGGCTTCCCCGGCGTCGACGGCGCGCTCGTGGCCGCCGGCGGCGAGATGGTGCCCGTTCCCATCGACGGCGACGGCCTCGAGGTGACACGCGGAGCGGAGCGGGCGCCGGACGCGCGGGCCGTGCTCTGCACGCCGTCACGGAACCACCCGCTTGGAACCACCATGAACCCGCGGCGGCGGTTGGACCTGCTGCGCTGGGCCGCGGCCAACGACGCCTGGATCGTCGAGGACGACTACGACAGCGAATTCCGCTACGACGGCCGGCCGCTCACGTCCCTTCAGGGGCTCGATCGCGCCGGGCGAGTGATCTACGTGGGGAGCTTCAGCCGGATCCTGTTTGCTGGCGCGCGGCTAGGTTACCTGGTGGCGCCCCGGGACCTGATCCCCGTCCTCCTGGCGGCGCGGCGGTACATGGATGGGCACCCCACCCTGGTCACCCAGGCGGCGCTGGCGGCGTTCTTCGAGGAAGGGCACTTCTCCAGCCATCTTCGCCGCATGCGATCGCTCTATCGCGGCCGGAGAGATTGCATGTTGGAAGCATTGGCGCGCGAGCTTCCCGACGCGGCCGTCATTTCGGCGGTGGAGAGCGGGACCCACCTGATCGTCGCGCCGCCATGGGACGGGGCGGCGGACGGCGCGGACGTGGCCCTGTCGGCGCGACTCGCGGAGGGAGGGCTGACCTGCCCGCCGCTGTCGCGATACTTCCGCGTGCCGCCCGGCCGGGCCGGCTTGATCCTGGGGTTCGCGGGCCATGGCGAGGAGCGGATCCGCTCCGCGATGGCCCGCCTGGCGGAAATAATCAGCGCTCGGTGAAAAGTCGTTTGAAGTCCCGGGGGGCCTCCCCAAATACCCCTTGCGTCGCGCGTGTATCCGCGCGTAACCAAAACAGCGGGGAGACGCCATGGGTTACGTGGATTGGAAAATCAAAGGCAAGAAGCTCGGAGCCTGCAACTGCAGTTACGGTTGTCCGTGCGAGTTCAACGCGCCGCCGACGTACGGCGAGTGCGAGGGGCTGGAGGCGATGGAGATCGAGGAGGGATATTTCGGCGACGTCCGGCTCGACGGACTTCGCTACGCGGCGAAATTCCGCTGGCCGGGCGCGGTGCACGATGGCCATGGCCAGGCCCAGGCGATCATCGACGCGCGGGCCACGGAGGACCAGCGCGAGGCGCTGCTGAAGATCCTGTCGGGGGAAGAGCAGGAACCCACCACGGTCTTCAACATCTACGGCTCAACCATCGAGACGGAGTTCGATACCGCTGTTCGCCCCCATCGACTTCGAATGGGACACCGAGAAGATGCATGGCCGCGTGTACGTGGAGGGCGTGCTCGACGTATCCCTCGATCCCATCCTCAATCCGGTGACCGGCGAGCCCCACCGCGCCCTCATTCACCTGCCGGAAGGGTTCGAGTTCAAGGACTGCCTGATGATGAGCAGCACCTTCACCGGCCACGGCGATATCGAATATTCCCACAAGGGACGCTACGGACAGTTGTGGCACGCGGCCTACGGGCCCAGGGGCATCATCGAGGGCGAATCGCACCGGATGGCGTTCCGGTAGGGGGCGACCGGGTGACGGCCACGGCGGCGCCCCGGCGCGAACGCGCCTTCATTCTCGCGGGTCTCGCGGGGGCGACGGCGCTCGCCTGGCTCTACCTGATCGGGATGGCCTGGACCATGGAGGGCGGGCCGGGCGGCATGGAGGGGATGGCCGAGGCGGCGGGGCCGCGCGTGGCGCCCTGGACGTTGCTCGACTGGGTGATGATGATCTTGATGTGGGCCATCATGATGGTGGGCATGATGCTGCCCAGCGCCACGCCCACGATTCTGTCTGTTCGCCGCCGTCCGCCGCAAGCAGAACGCCAGGGGCCACGCCATCGCCCCGGTTGGCACCTTTGTCGCCGGATACCTTGCCGCGTGGACCGGGTTCAGCGTGGCGGCGACGGTCCTGCAATGGGGCTCTGGAACGACTCGCGCTGCTCGACCCGATGATGGCCACCACCAGCGCCGGCCTCGGCGGTTTCGTCCTGATCGCCACCGGTCTCTACCAGCTGAGCCCGGTCAAGAACCGCTGCCTGGAGCATTGCCGCTCGCCCATCGAGTACCTGTCCGCGCACTGGCGGCCCGGCGCCCCGGGGGCCGTCCGCATGGGCCTGGAACATGGCCTCTACTGCATCGGCTGCTGCTGGCCGCTGATGATGCTGCTATTCGTCGGCGGGGTCATGAACCTGCTCTGGGTGGCGGCCATTACCGTGTTCGTGCTGCTGGAAAAGGCCACCCCATACGGCCACGCGATCCGCCGGCTGGCGGCGGCCGTGCTCATCGTCTGGGGCGTGGCGGTTCTCGCCTGACCGGGACCGCTTCCGGCGGCCGATACCGAACGTCCGATTATCGTTGCGCGTCGAAATCCCAGGTCGGCCGTTTTATGATTGTCTTGTCGGTGGCCGACAGCCTCCCGGTTCGTTCAGGTCCCGGCGGGTCGCGAACGGAACCAGCTTAAGCCGTAACGCCGCGCCCGCGCGGCCGTTCCGAAAAGACGGGCGAACAGCCCGCGCCTCCCGCAGTTGACCTCGCCGGCGCGAACCAAGTCCACGTGGTCGATTCCGATATACGACCGGGCGATCACCAATTGATCGAGCATTTTACATCCCCAAACGCGTGTTCAGCCGTCCCGATGACGCTGGATTTACCCTACGACGCGTGTTAAACAATACGCACGCCGTGCGCCTTTGTCAACGCAAATGCGCACCGCGTGCGCAGATGACGATTTTTCATACCCTAAGTGGGTTAATTTTTTATGAACGATATGTGTTTTTATTGTTCGCGTATGGGTTATCGGGAGCGGCGGGATGCGACCTTCTGAATTCAAGAGCTGGCGAAAATCCCTGCGTCTTTCGCAGAAGGAGGCGGCGTCCGCGCTTGGTCTTAAGCGCCGCGTGGTGCAGTACTACGAGAAGGGCGAGCGCAACGGCGAAAAGGTGGAGGTTCCGAAGTCGGTGCGTCTCGCCTGTTTCGCGCTGTCCGAGGGGGTCGTCGACTACCACGGCCCCGGCACCGAGATCCACGTCTCCGGCCAACACGACGAGAACCCGAAAAAATCAAGCTGACGCCAACACACGCGACCCGTGCTCCCACGACTCGGTAACTGCCGCAGGCGGATATTCCCCGCTCCGAAACCATCTGAATTGCTGGATTCCGGATTGATGGCACGCGTCGCTTAACCTTTTCGAACTCAGGGAGTCGAGGCCGAGGAGATGCCAGGCTCGGTCGGGAAGGTCGAGGGCGACGAGATCGCGCGCCAAGTCGAGCAGGCCGAGGCCGAGCGAGGGCATCACGTGACCGATCACCGCCCAGAAGATCAGGGCCTGAACGGCGATGCCGAGGATGACGCCAAAGACGTTTTGGAACGCAAGGAAAAATGCAATCACGGGGCGGTCGTAAAAGCGCACCTCTTTGTCCACATGCAGGTGTCTGAGGAGCAACGTGGACACGCCGGGAAGACCGCGCATCAGCGATGCGCCGCCGATGCCGAGATTGATCAGGCTTGGCACCAGCGTTGTCAGCAGCAGCGCGTAAACCCACCAGTATTCCGGCTCCAGTCGCGTTTCGGGGTTAGCGATACCGGCGAAGAGGCTGTCCAGCGCCAGAATCGGGGCACCGCCGCCAAGGACCGCGAGGCTGTCGAAGGCCTGGATGCAGAGCACCATGGCGATGGTCAGCAAGGCGACGATCGCGGCGGCTGACTCCACGTCCCGAGGGAACACCGCCGACGCGTGAAAAAGGGCCCCGTGGTGCTTGCGGCAGTCGAGACAGTGACACAGGCCCACCCGGTACGGGAGGTCCCGACGCCACTATCCGGACGTTGCCGCACAGGCAACCGCCCGTGAATCGCTCCATGCCACGCCTCCTCCGCGATCAACCGGTCGAAATGCTTACACCGAACCCCGCCGGGCATCCATATCGACCTATGCCCGAGGACACGAAACGACGTCGGTCTGGGAGAAATCGCCGCCCTTGAACAGCAGCGGCTCGCGCATCGCCTTGGCCAGCGCGTAGGCGAAACAATCGCCGAAATTAAGCCCGGCCGGGTGATTGCCCTTGCCGAAATCGAGATAGGCCTGGCGGGCGATCCGGATCTGGTCCTCGGTGACCGGTTCCACCGTGATCCGCGCGCGCTCGACGAAGGCGTCGAGTTGGCGTCCGGCGCCCGGACCGGCCTGGTTGTCGACGACAATGGCGGCTTCCAGCAGGCTGCCGGCCGAGATGACGCACCGATCGGCCTCGGCGATCGCGGCGGCAAACCGCGCGGCATCGGGCTCGTCGAACAGAATGGCCAGGATGGCGGAGGTATCCACCACCATCAGCCGGGCAGTCCCCGGTCGTCATAGAGAAATTCGCCGTGAGCCCGGGTGTCGCGGCGCCCGTGGGCGGCGCAGCGGCGGCCGATGTCCAGCAGTTCCCGGGCCAGCGCCTGGCGATCCCGGCGCCGGCGCTCGCGGTCCAGCCGTTCACGGATCGCCTGGGAGACGGCCTTGGTCATGCTCTCCCCGGTGAGCCGCGCCAACTCCATGGCCATCTCATGGGCCTCGTCGTTCTTGATGTTCAGGTTCATGGCGTTATGGTTGCACTGATGTCATCCCTTCTTCCCTTATACCCCGACCACCCCCCCGCGCGCAACCCACGCGCCGGGGAACGGGAACTCCGGGGAGATGTTATATAATTTACATTCGTTCGTTAGACCTTTGGGTCGCCGATGGCACGGCTCGCACGCGGCGTCGCTCCCAGTAGATCAGTAACGTGTCCTCGGAACCCCCAGCTGCACGCTCATGGCTATAGTAGCCTTAACGAGTGTGTCGCACATTACGGCGACCTTCACGTGAAGTCATTAATTCGCCCATTCTGCGGCGCTCTTTGATCGGAAAATGCTCCGTCCAGCGATCAATTGCATCTCTTCTGTAAATCTGCAGGCAAATACCTTATCGACCACACCCCACGTCACCGGCTCGTCGGTGATTTCGACGGTGATACTCTTGAGCTTTACACCCTCGCCGAACACGTCCTCGACCGCGTTTACAGGCTCGCCCTTCCGCGTCTCGGGGTTAAATCGGCTGCCGTGCACCAACTGGACGCTCATCGGATCGTCGTAGATCCCCGAACGTCACCATCCGCGGCCAGAATTTGGGGTTGGTCAGCTCTGCTTTCAGGCCGGGCTTGAGGTTCTTGAAATGCCGGATACGATCCGGAATGCCCTTGGCCGCCGTGTAAGGAAACGTCTCGCTGACCTCGCGGTAGGAATCCCAGCCGATCAGCGCAAAGAGGACGCCGCGCGCGCCCAAATCCACGACCACGGCCTCGCCTCGAATATTCGTCTTGCTGGTGCTTTCCGGCAGTCCGATTCTAATGCTTGATGCGGATGCCCAAGCCTCCCGGACGGCAGAACCTTCCCTGATCCCCTCCGGCGTCTCCACGACCACCGTCAGCCTGTATCGCCATTTTCCCGAGACGTACAGGTCGCTCATCATCAACGCCCCGGCCGCGACCGCCACCAGAACAATCCCCGCGATCCAAGCGAGTTTCGCCATTTCACGCCGCCTCCCGGCGCACGGATAAGCGCTTCAAGGCATTGTCGCTCATGCGGCGGGCTCGGTTGCCGAGCTTTCGTCGCGCTGGTGTTCGTGTGCCCCCGTGCCGCCAAGGCGCGCCGTCCCTGTTTGCCCGCCGGTCGTGGCGGTCCGTGGTGGTGTCGATGTGCCCGTTCGCGCCGCCCCGGTTCGTTTGCCGGGACGTTGTGGATCGGGGAGGCTTCGGGTCCCCGTGCTCAACTTACGGTATCCATTCGCCCGCGGCCTGTCCAGTCAATGTTCCCCAAATGAGGCATGTTTCTCCAATGAATTCGACACGCGTTTCGGATCGGCGGAGCGGATCGGGAACGGACGGAATTTCGGGCCTTGGCGGGGCCTTTCGGGCTGAAATTCTACTGTGCATGGGGTTGTTTTTCACTTTTTGCTTTTACCCCCCCCCCGGTCCCGCCAATCCGCGAATCGGCGCTCGTCAAGGAAGCGGGCGGCGAGGGGCGCCGGTGAACGGGATGTTAAGAAAAGCGGCATAGCCTGGAGCCCTCGGCGAGCGAGCGTGGGCGGACGGATGATCGGTTGGGCAGTCAAGCAGGTTGTGGTGTGGTGCGTGGTGATCGGCGCCGCGTATTACGCCGTCAGTCACCGCGACGCGTGGTTGCCGCTCGCGGCCGAGGGCCCGTCCGGCGAGGGGAGCCGCGCGCCCGCCGCGCCGGCCGCCAGCCAGCCCAGCCGGACCGTGGTGCTCCGGGCCGACCGCCAGGGTCACTTCTGGATCCAGGGCCGGGTCAATCACGCCGACGTGCGTTTCATGATCGACACCGGAGCCACCGGAATCGCGCTGAACCGCCAGGACGCGGAGAGCGCCGGCCTGCACCTTCAAGACCGCGACTTCACGCTGAAAAGCCATACCGCCAACGGCGTCGCGCGGGCCGCGCCGGTGGAAATCCGCACCCTCGAGGTGGGCCCCATCACCGTGCGCGGCGTTCCGGCCCACGTGATGGACGGACCGATGACCGGCATGGCCCTGCTGGGCATGAGTTTTCTCCGCCGCCTGGACAGTTTCGAACTGCGCGGAGACACGCTGACGCTGCGCTGGTAGACTGCGGGCGCGAACCTCCACCCGACCCAGGACGGTGCCCGGACCATGCCCAAGGTACGCATCGTGGCCGACTATTGCTCGAGGGGCTATCAACTCCTCGACGACGACGCGCGCGCCCAGGGGGAGTTTCCGGTGAGCGCGGCGCTGCTCGCGCGCCTGACCTCCTGGAACGACCGGTACGAAGACAAATGCCAGCCCGCCGACTACGAGGACATCTCGGGCATGAAGTTCGATTTCGTGGCGTTCGCCAAGGAGGGCCTGGAGATCGCCAAGGCGGTGAAGCGGGAACTTCCCGGCTGGACGGTGGTCTATTGGGACGAGGGGCTCGACTGGTTCCTGGCCCGCGACCCGCGCAACTACGATCCGGCCCGCTCCGAGTACGAAGTCACCCTCAAGGACGCGCTGGCGCCCCATCCGCGCCCGCGCGATTGACGCGCCTCGGGAGGCCTAGAAAATGCCGGCGTCGAGACCGGCGGCCATGAGCAGGCCCAGCTCCCGGCACTCGTCGGCGAACCCGTCCCGCCATTCGCCCCGGCAGATCAGCGGCTCGCGCACCGCCTTCCAGCGCAGCCCGGTGACGATGGTCTCCACCGCCCGCCGCGTGCCGGTGCCGTCATGGCCGGCGCGGACGTAGAGCGCGTACGGCAGGCCCTGGGTCTTTTCCAGGCACGGGTAGTAGGTCCGGTCGAAGAAATCCTTCAGCGCGCCGCTCATGTAGCCGAGGTTCTCGGTGGTGCCGAGAACGATGGCGTCGGCCGCCAGCACGTGGTCCGGTCCGGCCTCGAAGGGGGTGACGGCGGTGACCTCCACATCGTCGATGTCGGGCGACCGGGCGCCGTCGGCCACGGCGTCGAGCAGGGCGCGGGTATTGGGCGACGGGGCGTGCGCGACGATCAGGAGGCGTTTTCGTTTTTCCGTCATGACTGTTCATATAGCGCGCCGGCGGCTTACATTAAGCCTCGCGGCCGGGCTTCGCCATGGAAAGGAACCGGAAAACAGATGATCGATCTCTACACGTGGTCCACCCCGAACGGCCGCAAGGCCTCCATCATGCTGGAGGAGGTGGGGCTGCCCTACGCGACGCACCCCGTCGACATCAACGAGGGCGAGCAGCACCATCCGGACTTCCTGAAGATCAGCCCCAACAACCGGATCCCGGCCATCGTCGACCACGACACCGGGATCACGATGATGGAATCCGGCGCCATCCTTCTCTATCTCGCCGAAAAGGCCGGCATGCTGCTGCCGGGCGAGCCGAAGGACCGCTGGAAGGCCGTGGAATGGCTGATGTGGCAGATGGGCGGCGTCGGGCCGATGCTCGGCCAGGCCCACCACTTCCTCAAGTTCAACAAGGGCAAGAGCGCGTACGCCGAGGAGCGCTACGGCAAGGAGGCCCGGCGCCTCTACGGCGTTCTCGACCGGCGCCTGGGCGAAAGCGAGTATCTGGCCGGGGCCTATTCCGTCGCCGACATCGCCACGTGGCCGTGGATCTCGCGGTTCGAGTGGCAGGGGATCCACATGGACGCCCATCCCAACGTCAAGCGCTGGTACCTGGCCATCGCCGCCCGCCCGGCGGTGCAACGCGGCTATCACGTCCCCAAGAAGGTCAACGACATCCCGATGCCGTGAACGGCCGCCGGTATGAGCGTCAGTCGCCGGTCCGGCCGAAGCGAAAAGGCCCGACGTCGACGATCGTCTGGAACAGCTTCGCGAACTCGTCCTTGCGCTTCTCGCCGAAGACCGGGTCCCGGTAGTCGAGAAACATGGCGTCGATTTTCGCCCAGTCCGCTTCCGTCAGGCACGCGTCGGCGAGCGGGAAGAACGGACTTTTCCTCCAGGCGGATGTGGGCCCATTCGAACGCCTGATAGGCATCCACGGCGGCCTTGAACCGCTCGAGCCCGCCCTCACCGCCGCGCTCGCAGGTGTCGAGCGCCGCGCGCATGTCCGCGATCAGGTCCCCGCCCCTGTCGTGCTGCCGCTCCAACTCGTCGAGGATCGTGGCGCGGGCGGGCGCCCGGCGCCGCAGGGCCGGAAACAGATAGCCGGTTTCCTTCGGGTGATGGAATTCGTAGAGAAACGACGTGAGATAGAGGAGCGCCGTCCGGAACAGCTCGAAATCCAGCGGGCTTCCCTTCGTCTCCATGTCGCCGAGGACGGTTTGCACGCAGTGAACCACCGTGACAAGCGAGCGGTGTTCCTCGCGGAGAATGTTTCCGGTTATGGACATCGGCCGTTTCCTCGCGGACAAGCGGCGACGGCGCGCCCTCCGCTACATGCACATGGTAATCGTCAAACCGGTTTTTGAGGTGGGCGCGTGGGCTTCAGAGCTTTTGCATGCTCACCGTGCCGCCCTTGCCCAGCGCCAAGGCAAGATCGGCGAGGTGCCGATGGTGAGTAAAGAACAGGACCTGGGTCACGGCGCCGAGTTCGATCAATGCCTTGAGGCCGGCGGAAGAGCGATCGTCGTCGAAGTGGACGAACAGATCATCGGCGATGAAAGGCAGCGGTTCCGCGGAAGCGGCAAAGTTCATAATCGCCGCGATGCGAAGGGCCAGAAAGAGCTGATCCCTGGTTCCGTCGCTCATTCCATCGACCGGGCACGGGGCGCCATCGGGACGCGCTCCCAGTAGAATGGGGTTATCCTGCTCGTCGTAATCCACTTGGAAACCGACGAAGCTGCCCAGCGTGAGGCTGGAGAAAACATCGCGAGCTTTCGCCAGGACAGGACCTTGCTGTTCCTCCCTGAAACGCTCGATACCGCGCCTCAGAATGAACGCCGCCGATTTCGACACCATCCATCGCTCCGCGCAGGCAACGAGGTCGGCCTTGGCGTCTTCCATCTCCTGGGCGAACTCCGCGGCCCCGCGCCCCGATTCCAATTCCTTCTGTTTCGTTTCGAGTTCGTTGATGGCGCCACCGAGTTCTCCTCTTTCATCCATCAACTCGGAAATCCGGTCCTCGATATCCTCGATCTCGGCGTCGAGCAGGTCCGGCTGCGCGCCTTCCGCTTCCGCCCTCGCCGCCTCCACGGTCAGACCGCCAGCCTGGGAGACGATTTCAGCCTCGCGTTTACGGGCCTCCTCGATAAGGGACTTTTTCTCGATCGACCGTTCAATCGCCTCGGAGAGCGCGTCGTCGGTTTCACAGTCAGCCGTCGCTTTCAGTTGATCGATGATCTCTCTTGCCTCGGCTTCTCTCACACGGGCCTTCGAGGCCGCTTCCAGTGCCCGATTGCGTTGGTCCTCCAGCTTTTTCTTCTTTGCCGCATCGGCTTCGGCTGTTTGCAGACGGGAAAACGCCTCCACCGACGCCGCCAGCGGATCGGAGGCATCGATGTCCAAGGCGGCGTCACGGACAATTCGGCCGACGAAATCGGCGAAATCGGCGCTGTCTCGCTCTATTCCTCGAATGCGGTCATCGTGATCCGCCAACCGGCTCGCGGCGGTTCGAATTCTCTCCCACGTCTTGAGAACCTGCTCGGCCACTGGCACCGGACTGTCGTCTTTCAGCCCGACGCGCGCGACTGCCTGCTTCCAAGCGGTTTTCCACTCCGTTTGGTTCTCCTCAAGCTGTTCCAACGCCGACCGCGCGCGACCGACCGCAAGGCCTTGCTCGTTTCGTTTTTCGACCAATCGCGACCGCTGGCTTGCCAGTTCCGAGACAGTGTGGACGAACTCTTCACACCGGGCCAAGACAACGGACAGTCCATCCGCGTCGGCATTCTCAATCCCCAATGGTTTGGCGAGGGTCCTGATTGTAGCGTTGGCTTGATTGCGCGATTCCTGGCTCTTGTGGACACGCATTGCCGCGTCCTTCAAATCCTTATAATGGCGCAGCACGTCGTCCCGGCGCCGGAGCCACGCCGCCATTTCCTTTGGCGTCTCGGGGTTCCACACCGGTCCGTGACCATACCCGCGTCCAGTCGCCGTTCAGTTGCTCCGCAACGCGTTCACCCGACTCGATGACGCTTTGTAGATGGCTTATTCTTGCACTGAGTTCCTCCAGGTCCGCCAGCAAACCGTCGTGGCGGGCAACGCGCGAGGCCTCGCTCTCCCGCTGGTCGGCGAGCCGATCCGCGTGGGTTACGGAGCGCTCATAAGCCGTGGGAAGCGGATCATTCTGTTCGAAACCCGTGACCTCTTCCTCGGGCACTTCCTCGCGATCAATAAAGACTTGGCGCACCAGCCGCCAACCGGTGTCGCGATGTCGCCGCGCCCGCGTCACCGCCTCCACGGTCGGCACGTCGCCGACAGCCAAGAGTTGCGATAGCTTTCGCCGTGCCGCCGAAGATTTCTCTTCGGCTTCAGCCAGCTTTTCGCGATCCCGCGAGAGTTGGCCGGCGACCTCCTCCATCTCTCTGTCAAACCGCGCGATCGTCGTCTCGTCCGGCACGGGAATGGACGCGAGACTCTCGGCGTCAGAGGTCCAGAGCGGCAGGGCGGACAACGCCTCTGTCAATGCACCGAGGGCAACCTCCTCGCCGTGCCGTGCATCCGAGAGTGCGACATCGAGGTCGCCCTTGCTTTTGATGGAGTCAAGCGCCTGTCGCAGCGCCGTGGTATTTGGCTGCTCCGGTGTCTCCGCCAGCCGTCGGTTCAAGTTTTCCAGATCCGTACCGGCCTCCGCCGCGCGAGCCCGCATGGCCTTGAGTTCACCCTCAATCGCGGAAGCCTGGTTGATCAAGTCGCGAACGTCGGCAATCGCGGCCTCGGGGGGAACATCGCGCAACGCTTGCTCGAGCGACATGCCGGTTCCAAGGTCGCGCACCAGATTTTGAAGCTGTTCATGAAATTGCTGGCGCTCGGCCCGCAGTTTGGGAAGATCCTCCATCGCCTTGCGAATGGCGCCGCGTTTTTCGTAGGCACGGTGGATCTCCTCGGCCATGGCGAGGAGCCGTTCGGGGACATGAAGCTCGGCCAGTTCGTTCGTTGCGGCATTCGCATCCCGCTCCTCGCGCTCGGCCTCCGCCGATGCCAGCATGATGTCCCGTTGGGCTCGCCATAGGCGTTCCGTGCTGTCCGGGGGCAGAGCCGGGGCGTTCTCGACCTCGGCGAGCTTGTCATTGGTGTCCGTCAACCCGGTCAGCATCGGCAGCAACCGCCGGATACGCTCCGTCTTGGCGCGGCGCTTGTTCAACTCACCGAGGTTCTTCTTGACGCCCTCAAGCCGATTTTGTGCTTGCTCCAGATCGGACGTGCACCGGCGCCACTCGTCGGACGTGACGGCCAGGCCGCGAACGTTCTTGCGGGCCTCCGTGAACGCATCCAGCGCCTTGTAAAATCTGCGATTGGCCGACCGGTTCGGCGTGAACAGCTCCGCCGCTTCGGCATCCAGTCTTTGCAGCACGCCAACGAGGTGCCGAACGCTGCCGCCGGCCTCGAACAGCATCTGACCGATATCGCCGCCGGCGGCGAGCAGGTCCTTGCTGCCTTCCCGCAAGGACTGATGGGTCAAGCCGAACAGCCCCTCGAACAAAGGCCGATCCGCGGCTCCCAGGAAAGGAGCCAGGATATCGTCCCTCAGCGCGCCGCCATCATCGTCCAGCAGCGTGCTCTTGCGGCCCTTGCGACGTTTGAAACACAGCTTTTCCCCCGAGGCCGCGCTGATCTCGCCGCCGACGCGCATGTCTTTGTAGTCGTGGAGAAAATCGAAAGGCGAACGCTCGTCGATACCGAAAAGCAGATCGCGCACGGCATGCAGCGCGGTGGTCTTGCCGGCCTCGTTGGCCCCGAGGACGACATGCAGACGGACCCCCGGCGACGAGAAATCGAGCTCCCGCCCGGTGAAATGACCATAGCGCTCAAGCAGCAGCCGCTCGATCCTCATTCGGCCGCGCCCTCCATGAGCCGGTTGACCAGGAGTACCTTGGCGTGCTCGATGATGTCGGCGAGACGGTCGCCCTCAAGCCGCCGAAAGGAGGCGGCATCCGGCCCGAGATCCTCGGGCAGCTTGGCAATGAGCTTCTCAAGCTCCGCCGCCAAAACCGCGAGCCCTCCCTGATCGCCCTTCAACTCATCCACGGACCGGACGAGCGCGCCAATGGCGTCCGGCCGCGACGCCGCGGCGTTTACATCATGGACCGGCGTTGTTCCGGCTCGGACCTTCTCGATCCAGATATTCTCCGAAACCGCCGCGGCCGTCGCGCGACATTCGGCAAGCAGCGTGTCCGGGCGATCCCGGAAGAACCCGTCGAGCTCGGTTCGACCGGAGAATGTGACCCGAAGAACGAGCAGGCGGTCATCGGCCTTATCCACTTCACGGGCGAATACCTTGGCGGCTCGCCCGATGGCATCATTTGCGTCGACGCATCCCGTGGCATCGACCTCCGCCCTGGACCAGCGAACAACGTCGGCGGGAACATGCTCGACCTTCTTGATCCGCTGCTCTTCAACGGTGACCACCGTGAACCCCTTGCTTCCGGTTTCGCGGATGTTTCGCCCCTGGAGATTGCCAGGAAAAACAACGTGCGGATATTCATGCAGAATCTCCCGCGCATGAACATGACCGAGCGCCCAGTACTCGTAATCCTTCGCAAGGAGATCTTCGATGGCGCAGGGCGCGTAGTTCGCGTGACCTTCCCGACCACCGGCCGCCGTATGCAACACCCCGATATTGAAGCAGCCTGGAGCCGCTTCAGGGTAGGTCCTCGCGAGGTTTTCGGTTACCGCTGGCGTGGCAAAGCTCTGGCCATGCAATGCCACATTGTGCTCCCGCAGGTGATGCGTATGCGGTTGCTTGGCGGGGAAAACACGAACGTTCTCGGGCATGGTCAGTTTGCGCGTGATCTTGCTCTCCGCGTCATGGTTGCCATGAAGGACGTAAACGGGGATGTTGGCACGGCCGAGCAGCCCCATTTGCTGCACGAAGTGAAGCCCGGTCGCATAATCCTTCCAATTTCCGTCATACAGGTCACCAGCGATGACGACGAAGTCGATGTCTTCGGCGATGGCGTAGTCGACCAGGTTCCCGAGGGCTTGCCGAGTACAGCCCTTCAGCCGCTCGACCGGCGCTTCGGTTTTATCGGAGAGACCCGCGAAGGGACTGTCGAGATGAATGTCGGCTGTGTGAATGAACCTCACCGAGGACTTCCCCCTGGAATAATCGTCCCCGCGGAGACATCCGCGCGGCGTTGCGTGGTTCCAATCCTTATATCCAATCGAGCGAAACCTGGGTGAATTGTAGTATCCTTCCAAGTCGGAGAACAGGTCCCGCTCGCGCGCCTGATAGCGAACGCGGCCCGGCGTTCGTTCGCGGATCTTGGTTTCGGCAATCGTTCGTGCCGGCGGTTTTCGGCACGAAACAGGCGGTCCGGGTTGCGTTGGGCGGGAACCGTGGGCTCGTGTTGCCCGGCTGCAACGCCCGTCTGGCGCAATGGTGCATTGCAGCATTCGCGGATTGACCAGCGGGCGCCTGGCGCACATATCCCCTCCAACAACAACAAGAACAATCCCTTGGGGAGGAGACATCCGCGGTAAATGGAGGTCTCCAATGAGACACGACACGACCAATTGTAATGACGGAGTTTTATCGGGCGAACCCACGAAGGATCGCCCGGGCCGCTCGGACGTATCCTCCGAGAGCCTCGACAACCTCATCCTGCGTGCGCGGCGGATGCGGGCGGAAGCGACCGCCGAACTGCTTTCACGCCTGGGCGCCGCGCTGGTTCGCCCGTTCCGGCGTTGGACGGCGTCGAACGCCGCCGGCGCGCACACCGTGATCAAGGGCGGGCCCCAACGCGCGGTCTAGGCTTCCAGCCGCTATACTCCACCTGAAATCTGAACAGGATCGTCCCGGCCTCGGACCCGGCGGGGACATGGCCAGCGCGCGCTCGGTTCCGCGCGCGGCCGGTCCCGCCGGCCGGCCGGGAAACAGGAGGCATGAAACATGCCAGCTTTTCGGACCCTGACGCCGTTTGAATTCGACAAGTACCGCGACCACCTCTTGCGTTTGGGGGCGGATGACCGGCGCCTGCGGTTTGGCGCGTTCGCCCCCGACGAACGGATCGCGGCATTCGCCAGCGGCATCGATACGCGCAAGACGCGCGTGCTCGCATGGCTGGATGCCGATCTCGATGTGGTGGCCGCCGTCCAGATATCGATGCTTGCCGGGCGCGCGGTGGAACTCGCGTTTACCGTCGAGCCGGCCTATCGCCCGATGGGCGTCGGCGCGGCGTTGATGACGCGTGCCCTCCTGTGGGCGAGGAACCGGGGGTTTTCCCGCGCCTGCGTCCATTGCCTCGCCGAAAACATCGCCATGCGTCGGCTGGCCCGCCACGCCGGCATGGACATGACCACGGCCTCCGGGGAGACGGAAGCCTTCATGGCGCTTGCCAACCCGACGCCCCTGACTTACGCGGCGGAAATACTGGGGGAAGGCGTCGGACTCGTGGATTTGGCGGTCAAGGCCAACCGGGTAGCGAGGATCGACGGGGCGCCGGCCGCGGCGTTTGCCGTGCTCCCGTAAGTACCGGATCCGCGTGAATGACGGTCCTTCGGCACGGGATCGCGACCGTAACGCGAGGGAAACAGTTTAATTTAGCGACGTTATTGAGTATAAGTAGCAATTGGCGGATGAATACCGGATAGGCGCGAGACCTTGATGAAGCGGATATTGTCCCTTATCACCGGAACCGTGAAGCGGTCGGGATTTCGCGGTCTGCTGGCCGCGCTCGTGTTCGCGCTCGCCGCGATCGCGTCATCCGCTCCCGTTCGGGCCGAGTTGTCGGGCGAGATGCAGGGAGCGATCACCGCGATGGTCAACAGCGCCATCGCCGGCGAGGATGCCGACGGCCTGAGCGCCGCCATAAATGACCTGTGCGCCGCGCATCCGGACATCAAGGAAGAGATCGTCGCCGCCGTCGCGAGCGAACTGGCCGGCAAGCGCCCTCCCGGCTTCTGCGCCGGCAAAGGGGGGCCGTGTCTTGATCTGGACAGTATCATGGACACCTTGCTGGCCAATGTTCTTGCGCCCTACGAGACGGCGGCGGAAAGATCGCGGGACTCCGGGCAGAGCGCGTTATTGCCCGAGAACAACACGTCGGAGTGCGGCGGCGGAGACTGCTCGGTCGAGCCGCCTCCTTCCGTGGCGTCCAGCCCCGTCGCACGTTAAGATTCCGGCCAGGACATCGGCGTCCGCCCGAGACGCCCGCTGCGCGGACGCAGAAACACGCGTCTCAGATGCGCGCCTTCGGCAGGAACGGATCGGGCTGTAGTCCCGCGAGTGGATCGGTCTCCGGATCGCGCGACACGGGCAGCTCGTGCACGTGGACGTCGTCCGCCGAGTGCTTGCCCAGGATGTCGACCGCGCGCTTTTCGTGCTCGTGGTCGCGGACCCTGACCCACAGCAGCAACCCGCCCTTGTCCAGCTTCGCCTGAAGATCCTTGGCCCCCTCGCGGCCGAGCCAGCGAGACGCCACGGCGCCGATCAGGCCGCCGCCGCCGCCCGCCAGGGCGGCCCCGCCGATGGCCCAGGCCAGCGTCCCGCCCGATGCCACGATGGCGCCCACGGCCGCGATGGCGCCCACGTACGCCAAGCCGCTGATGACCCCCGTCTTCGCCTCCACCATGGAATCACGCGCCACATAGGCGGCGCGCGGAGCGTCGGCGTCGTCTTCCAGCTCCGACGACTTTTCATACACGTGGCCGAGCTTGTCCTGAACGGCCTTCTCGCCGGCCAACAGGCTGATCTCGGCCTGGTCGAAGCCCGAGCTCTGCAACTCGTCTACGGCCGCCTGAAGCGAATTCCAGCTATGAAAGACGCCCACCGCCTCGCGAACGGTGGCGGTTCCTTGTTCCTTGCCAACTTCAGTCATCGAGTTTCTCCCCCCTCAATCAGGGATGCGCTTTTGTTGAATGTGCCCGCCGTCGCGGTTACCGAATGATGATCCAATGCGGTTCCTTTTACCACCGTGTTTCTTC